>CAVYXB010000009.1:0-61346 GCA_963772345.1 uncultured bacterium
CCACCCGGTTTTCAGCCTTGCGGCCGTGTATGCCGCGTGCGGGATAGGGTTTCAACTGCTTGCACGAATCACGCGGAGTGCAAGCCCTCAACAGGGACTACGAAAGGAGTCGGGGAATGAAACGGATGTCGGTCGCCCTTGTGGCGGTCGCTTCGATGATGTGCGCTGGAACGGCGCTCGCTCATGCGCCGTCGCACCCGAGCAAGTTGTTCGTGGACGGATTCGACTTCACGAGCAGCAGAATCGATAGCTACTACGTCGTGGGCCACGTGGAGTCGAACGCACCGAAGTGCGTGCCGAACCGAACCGTGAAGGTGTTCTATGGCTACGAGGGCGAATCGGCGTTCAGGCTGGTCGACGTTGCGAAGACCGGGCGGAGCGGTGCCTTCGGGGCAGAGGGGCCGGATTCCCACGCCGGCAACGGCGTGACCGCGCTGAAGCTGAAGCTCGTCGAGAAGCGGGTGGGGTCCGGGCGCCACCGCCAAACCTGCGAAGGGGACGCGCTCCAGCTCGACTGAGTCTCGCCGTAGCGAGGAGGGGCTGCCGGGGGGCAGCCCCTCCCGTCGGCCTCCTGGCGAGCACGTACGCAAATGGCACCCGCGACTTCAGTGGTGCTTCCGATGGGGGCGACCATCGTGATCCCGGGGATCGTGGTGTTGCTCCTCGTTCTGTTGGTGGTCATCTGGGTCTTCGTCTGAGCGCGACGGCGCTGCAGCTCGGGGTGGAGCGAGCCTCCGGCATGCCGAACCGGTAGTCTGGGCGAGCTTGAGACTGGCGAGCGCGGGAGGTGCGAACGGTGCGTAGGTGGCTGACGATTGCGGCGATTGCTGTGGGATTGGCGCTGCCAGCGCTCGCGTTCGGGCGAGCACCGGTGACCCAGATCCAGGTCAAGGACAACTTCTTCACCCCGGGAACCCCCGCGGCGCGGGCGTTCCAGACCGGGACGAGCTTCCACTGGCAGCGTGCCGCGGGATCCGGCGGGGCTCACAACATCCAGCAGGACGCCGGGCTGTTCCGCTCGGGCGGGCTCACCTCCGGGCCGATCAACTTCAGCATCAGCGCCTCGGCCGGCAGCTACCACTACTACTGCCAGCTCCACGGCTCACCGGCGGGGGGCATGGCCGGCGTGGTCAAGGTCGCACCCATCCAGAATCCCGCCCCGGTGGGCAACCCGTTCACGGTGATCTGGGCCGACTCGGGCACCAAGACC
This sequence comes from uncultured bacterium, assembly GCA_963772345.1. Taxonomy (GTDB): domain Bacteria; phylum Actinomycetota; class Thermoleophilia; order Solirubrobacterales; family 70-9; genus AC-56. Next base: position 1,211 of record CAVYXB010000009.1, read on the forward strand.
GGCAAGGCGTTCGACGTCCGCTACAAGGTCGGGACCGGGCCCTGGAAGATCTGGAAGAACGACACGGCGCAGTTCAAGGCGATCTTCGGCCTCAACAATCTGCCCGTCGACCGTGATGCCCGGCACGACGTACCAGTTCCAGGTCCGCTCGGAGCAGGCGACGAACCACGCGAAGGCCAGCGGCTGGTCGCCGGCGCTTCCGTGACCCCCTAGCGGGCGCGTGGCCAACTGAGTCCCGTCGTGTCCGCTGGGCGGACGCGATGCCACGGCGCGCCACTAGCTCCGACTGAAGCGGCAAGATGTCGGGGGCATGGGCGACGACCCGACGATGAGCGACCTGACCTACGAGCAGGCCCTTGCCACCGTCCTCGCGCTGGTGGGCGAGCGGGTCGAGGTGCACGTGCTCGACGCGGGGGAGAGTCCGCATCACGTGGCCACGTTCGGAGGGAGGCTGCGGGCCGGCTATTCGACCACCGGCGGCGAGCCGACCGATACCGAGGCAATCCTCCTGCGCTTCGACGCCGGCGAGGAGAGCGCCGGCCTCAGCCTCGACCGCGAGCTGTTCGGCGGCGCGATCGGCCGCGACGACGGCTCGCTGACGATCCAGCTCGGCGACGTCTCGTTCGTGATTCTGAGGCGGGAATAGCAGGATCGCCGACAGGTTACCCGCGCGGAAGGAAATGAGCGCGATAATCCGGGGCGGCGCGAGAAAGGGGCCCGGGATGCACAACCCGCTGCGGTCCGAGCAAGACGTGTTTCGCGCGGTGGTGATCATCGGAATCGGTGCCGGCGCGGTGATCGCCCTCACCCTGTTGACGCGCCCCGCGGTGGGCGCCGCCCTGCTGGCCGCCGAGATTGGCCTCGGGATCGGGGTGCTGTGGCGTGGAGCGCAGGGGAGGGTGCGAGAGCGTGCCGAGGTGGCTCACCGCGAGGATGCGACCTACCGGGTGCTGGTGATGGCCAACGAGACGGTGGGCGGGCAGGCGCTCTTGGCCGAGATCCAGAACCGCTGCAAGGGCCGGAGCAGCGAGATCCTCGTCGTTGTCCCCGCACTGACCGGCTCCCGGGTCGAGCACTGGGCATCCGACGTCGACGGTGCACTCGAGGAGGCCAGGCGGCGACTGGACGACTCGCTGCGCCGCATGGCGGAAGCGGGGATTCGCGCCCGCGGCCAGGTCGGCGACCACCACGAGCCCAACGCCTCGCTGGCGGACGCGCTGCGGGACTTCCCCGCCGACGAGGTGATCATCTCGACCCACCCGCCGAACCGCTCGAAGTGGCTGGAGCGGGGGGTGGTCGAGCGAGCACGCGAGGAGGTCCCGCTGCCGATCACGCACGTGGTCGTGGACCTCGAGACGGAGACGGAGGAGAGGACCCCGGCCACCGGGGCCACGGCCTAGGCCTACTTGCCCGACTTGCCTGCGTTCTGCTGAAGGAACTTGATCAGCGTGTTCAGGTCCTGCGGGCTGATCGTCTGGCCGAACGTGGAGGGCATGACGTTGGGCGGATAGCCCGGTGTGATCTTCGCGCTCGGGTCGGTGATCGACTGCTTGATCTCGGCGGCGCTCATCCCGGGCAGGACCTTGTCGAGGTCCGGGCCCGTGGTCCCCGTGGTGCCCGCCGCAGCGAGCGTGTGACAGCTGCCGCAGCCGTTCTCGCCGAAGACCTGCCCGCCGGGCCCGCCGGCGAAGGTCGGCGGCTTGATCGCGGGATTCCCAGCGGTCTCCCCGACGTAGGTCGCGACGTCGTCCAGGTCGTCTCCGCTGACGATGTGAGGAGGCATCGAGACGCTCGGGTCAGTCGGTACTGGGCCGGGGGTTGTCCACCTGGGCCTTGACCACGCCGGCGATCGTGTCGGCGTCCATGCCGTTCGCCCGGGCCTGGGCGAAGGCAGCGTCGAGGTCCGGGCCCTGCGTGCCCGTGGTCGCGGCCTGGCTCATCGTGTGGCACGTCCCGCACTTGCTGACGAACAACTGGCGCCCACGGTCGAAGCTGCCGCTCTCCGACGCCCCGCATCCGGCCAGCGCCGCGACGGCGATCACGGAGAGGGCGAGCGCCGCGCGCCACAGCGCTGCCGGCGGGATGAGGGTCCGTCTCGCCACGAGGCGGGAATCCTATCGTCGGCGTCAGGCGACGGGCGGAGGCGACTTGGCGCTTTTCCCACCATTGGATAGGCTTGAGTCAATAGGCACTTTGTTGGCTCACGCGTCGTTCTAAGGGGAAAGTGGATGGAAGTTCGCGAAGGCATGTCCAAGGTGGTCCTGACCGTCGGCCCGGGTCACACTCTGCGCGAAGCCGCGAGGCTGATGACCGAGAAGTCGGTGGGCGCGGGAGTGGTGATCGACGAGGAGTATCCGGGGCCCAGGATGATCAGCGAGCGCGACATCCTCAACTCGCTCGGGCGCGGGGAGGACCCGGATTCGGAGCGAGTCGGCGACCACATGAGCGCCACGCTGATCGCGCGCGGCACCCGACTGGAGCCTCGAGCGCGCAGCGATGGAGATGTCCAAGCGGCACATCCGCCACCTGGTCGTGGTGGAGTCAGGCGAGCTGGTGGGCGTCCTCTCGATGCGCGACATCGTGCGCGTCTGGACCAGCGAGGGGGCGACCTCGGGAATGACGTCGCCCGAAACCGAGGCCTCCGCCGCCTAGGGCGGCGCGCCCGGAATCCGGTTCCGCCTACGAATCGTCGGTGGGCTCGCGGAGGGGGACCGCCGGAAGCACCGCAGCGCTCACGCGCTGTTCGACCGGCAGGCGTCCGACCTCATCGCCGGTCCTCCGGATCCACCTCCACAGTGCGGCCAGAGCCAGAATGCCGCCGGCGACCGCGTAGGGCCAGCCCGCGAACAGGCCGATGAGGACGCCGGCGAGGCCGGCGGCGATCAGCACGGGCATCCACGAGGGCCCCGGCACATACACGAGCTCGGAGGGCTCGGGGATGTGGCCGCCGTCGCTCACGTGATGTAGATGACGGCGATGAAGAAGGTCAGCCCGAAGAAGAGGAGGCCGAGCCCGGCGGCCAGTAGCCCCGCCGTGAGGTTTCGTTGCGCGAGCCTGCGATCCATTCGCGGGGTCTTCTATCACAACCCCTGCGGACGGCCGGGGTGAGATGATGCCCGCTAGCCCCGGCCCGACTGGCAGGGTCTGAGACACATCGAGAACTGGCGCAAACAGGAGGTGAGCGATGGCCACGGCATCAAAGCCCGGATCCCGAACGGCCGCCCGGGCGCCGAGCGAAGGCGGGCCGCCCGCCGACGTGTTCGTCGTCTTCGGCATCACGGGCGACCTGGCGAAGGTGATGACCTTCAACTCGCTCTACCGGCTCGAGGCGCGGGGGCTGCTGGACTGCCCGATCGTCGGCGTGGCGTTCGACGACTGGTCGGATGAGGACCTCCGCGAGCACGCCCGGAAGGCGATCGAGACCTGCCGGCGAGAAGACCGACGCCGAAGGTCTTCAATCGGTTCGCCAAGCGCCTCTCCTACGTCCCGGGCGACTTCTCGGACGCCGAGACCTACGAGCGGGTCGCCGAGCGAGATCAAGGGCGCCGAGGACCCCGGTCTTCTACCTCGAGATCCCGCCGTCCCTCTTCGGGATGACGATCAAGGGGCTGGCCGGCGCGGGCCTGACGAAGACGGCGAGGGTGGTCGTGGAGAAGCCGTTCGGTCACGACCTCGAATCCGCGCGCGAGCTCGCCGCCGAAATCCACCAGTACATCCATGAGGATCAGCTCTACCGGATCGACCACTTCCTCGGGCGAGATGGGCCTGGTCGAGATCCTCTACCTGCGGTTCGCGAACGCGATGTTCGAGCCCGTCTGGGACCGCAACAGCGTCGCCTGCGTCCAGATCACGATGGCCGAGAGACTTCGGGGTCGCGGACCGTGGCCAGCTTCTACGACCCGGTCGGCGCCTCCGCGACGTGGTCGTCAACCACCTGATGCAGGTGGTCGCGGCCGCGCGATGGAGCCGCCCGCCCGGCCGCGACGCCCGTGCGCTGAAGGACGCGATGTTCGGCGTCTGTTCTCGGCGATCGCCGAAGGCCGACCCGAAGCAGTACGTGCGCGGGCAGTACGAGGGCTATCGAGAGGATCAAGGGGGTGGCGAAGGACTCGACAACCGCGACCTTCGCGGCGATGCGCTTCGAGATCGACAACTGGCGCTGGACCGGGGTGCCGTTCTTCATCCGGGCGGGGAAGGAACTCCCGGTGGAGCAGAGGGAGCTGCGGCTGATCTTCAAGGAGCCGCCGCGCCTCGGCTACGGCGCGAACAGCCGGCGCGGCCCCCGAGCCGGACCAGCTCGTCGATCAGGCTCCACCCGACGACCGGGATTCGGCTGCTCATCTCGACGCGCAGCGCAGCGGACACGGTCGGACCCGAGCACGATCAACCTCGACATGGAGTTCGCCGAGGAGGGCGGCGAGGGCCCGACCCCGTACGAGGTGCTGCTGCACGCCGCGATGGTCGGCAACAGCGCGCGCTTCACCCGGCAGGACAACATCGAGGAGACATGGCGGATCTGCGGCCCGCTGCTCGAGAAGCCGCCGCGGGTCCACGCCGTACGCGAAGGGACCTGGGGCCCAAAGGCCGCCGACAGGCTGGTGCCGGCACGGCGGGTGGCACGCCCGTGGGTGACGTCGTGAGCCCCCAGAAGCAGAAGCGCTCGGCCAAAGAGCCCGCCAAGGCGACGAAGGCGAAGGCGCAGCGTCCCGCCGCGGGCGACGGCAAGCGACAGGAGCCGCGCGAGCGCCCAGGCCATGCCGCAGAGCGCCGCGGCGCCATCGCCGTTCCCGCCGATCGCCGACTACGCGTTCCTCTCCAACTGCCACACCGGGGCTCTGGTCGCCCCGGACGGCGCGGTCGACTGGCTCTGCGTGCCGAGCTTCGACTCGCCGAGCGTGTTCGGCTCCCTGCTCGACCGCCAAGGCGGCAACTTCCGCCTCGCGCCCTTCGGGATCAACGTCCCGAACGCGCGCATCTATGAGCCCGGGACGAACACATTGTTGACCACCTGGCACACGCCGACCGGATGGATCATGGTGCGCGACGCGCTGACGATGGGGCCGCGGACCCACGAGGACGAGGTCACGCCCCACACCCGGCCGCCGACCGACGAGGAAGGCGACCACATGCTGGTGCGCACCGTCCTCTGCATCGGTGGGACCGTGGAGATCGAACTGATCTGCGAGCCCGTATTCGACTACGGGCGGACGCCCGCCGAATGGTCGCTGATCGACCGCCACACCGCCGACGCGACGGGAGCCGGGCAGACGATCCGCCTCAAGAGCGACCTGGCGCTGGGCGTGGAGGGCGACTGGGTTCGCGCCCGTCACGACCTGACCCAGGGCGAGCAGATCTACTGCTCGCTGTCATGGGCCGAGGAGCTCGCATCGCCCCAGAACGTCGACGAGGCGAACGAACGGCTGGCTGCGACGGCGAACTACTGGCGCGCCTGGATGGGCCGCGCAAGGATTCCCGACCATCGCTTCCGTGAGGCGATCCAGCGCTCGGCGCTCGCGATCAAGGGCCTGACCTACATGCCGACCGGTGCGACCGTCGCGGCGGCGACGACGTCGCTACCCGAGACCCCGGGAGGGGAGCGAAACTGGGACTACCGCTTCACCTGGATGCGGGACTCGACCTTCACGCTCCAGGCGCTGCACTACCTCAACCTCGATTGGGAGGCCGAGGAGTTCATGCAGTTCGTCGCGGACCTGGAGCCCAACGAGGACGGCGCCCTGCAGATCATGTACGGGATCGACGGCAGGCGCGACCTCACCGAGTCGACCCGGGACGATCTCTCCGGCTACGCGGGAGCCAGCCCGGTGCGAGTGGGCAACGGCGCCTTCGACCAGCGGCAGAACGACGTCTTCGGCGCGGTCCTCGACTCCATTCTCCTCCACACACGGCGCTCGGATCGCTTGCCGAGGCGCCTGTGGCCGATCGTCGAGACGCAGGCGAAGTGCGCAACGGAGGTCTGGAAGCAGCCTGACCAGGGCATCTGGGAGGCTCGTGGCAAGCCGCAGCACTACGTGTCATCGAAGCTCATGTGTTGGGTGGCGCTCGACCGAGCGTCGAAGCTGGCCGCGATTGGCGGGGAACCCAAGCTCGAGGCCGAGTGGGGCTCGGTTGCGGACGAGATCAAGGCCGACATCCTCGACCACGGCGTCAAGGATGGCGTCCTCCGTCAGCACTACGACACAGACGCCCTCGACGCCTCAACGCTGCTGGCGGCGATCTTCGGCTTTCTGCCCGGGGACGACGAGCGGCTGCGCAAGTCCGTCGACGCGATCGCCGATGACCTGACAGAGGCCGGCTTCGTGCTCCGCTACCGCACTGGCGAGACCGACGACGGCCTGTCCGGCAAGGAGGGAAGCTTCCTGATCTGCTCGTTCTGGCTCGTCTCGGCGCTGGCGGTCGTCGGCGAGGAGCAGCGGGCCCGCGACCTGATGGAGAAGCTCCTCAGCGTCGCCTCGCCGCTTGGGCTCTTCGCCGAGGAGTTCGACGCCGACACCGGGCGTCATCTTGGGAACTTTCCCCAGGCGTTCTCGCATCTGGCCCTGATCGAGGCCGGAGCACGAATCATCCTCGCGGAACGGCTGAAGGAGATCGGAGCGTGAGCGACGCCTACGACGTGATCGTGATCGGGAGCGGCGCCGGCGGCGGCACCCTCGTCCACCGTCTCGCCGCCGTCCGGCAAGCGGATCCTCCTGCTCGAGCGCGGCGACTGGCTCCCTCGCGAGCCGCAGAACTGGCGTGCGCCGAGGATGTCTTCGTGGAGAACCGGTACGTGTCGCCGGAGACCTGGTACGACGCGGACGGCAAGGCGTTTCAGCCGCAGGTGCACTACTTCGTGGGCGGCGCCACGAAGCTCTACGGCGCGGCGCTCTACCGGCTGCGGGAGAAGGACTTCGGCGAGCTGCGCCATCACGATGGCGTCTCGCCGGCCTGGCCGATCGGCTACGACGAGCTGGAGCCCTACTACACGCAGGCGGAGCAGCTCTACCAGGTGCACGGCGCGCGCGGCGAGGACCCGACCGAGCCACCGGCAAGCGCGCCGTATCCCTTCCCCGCGGTCTCCCACGAGCCCCGAATCCAGCAGCTCTCCGACGATCTCGCGGCCGCGGGGTACCACCCCTTCCACGCCCCCTGCGGGATCATGCTCGACGAGGGCAACATGCCCTACAGCCGCTGCGTGCGCTGCAACGACCTGCGACGGGTTCCCATGCCTCGTCCACGCCAAGTCCGATGCCGAGGTGGTCGCGGTGCGGCCGGCGCTCGAGCATCCGAACGTCACCCTGCTCACCAACGCGAAGGCCGTCCGGCTCGACACCAACGACGCGGGCACCGCCGTCACCGAGGTCATCGTCGAGCGGGACGGACAAGACCGAGACGTTCGCCGGCGACATCGTCGTCGTCTCCTGCGGGGCGGCCAACTCGGCCAAGCTGCTCCAGCTGTCGGCGAGCGACAAGCATCCGAATGGGCTCGCGAACGGCTCCGACCAGGTCGGTCGCAACTTCATGTTTCACGACTCATCGGCCGTGCTGGCGCTCTCCAAGGAAGAGAACCCGACGGTCTTCCAGAAGACCCTCGGGCTGAACGACTTCTACTTCGCGATGCGACGAGTTCGACTACCCGCTCGGCAACATCCAGATGGTCGGCAAGTCGTCGGCGCCGATGTTCCGGGGCGAGAAGCCAGGGGAGACGAAGCTGGCCCCCGATTGGACGCTGGAGCGGGTCGCGCGCCACGCGGTCGACTTCTGGCTCTCGACCGAGGACCTGCCGCATCCCGAGAATCGCGCGCTCGTCGGCCGCGACGGCAAGCTCACGCGTCAGCTACACGGAGACGAACGCCAAGCGAAGAAGCGGCTCTACGACAAGCTCAAGTCGATGCTCGGCCACCTGGGCATGCACTCCGAGCACCTGTTCACCAAGCACGCCTACATGAAGAACGACATTCCGGTCGCCGGCTGCGCGCACCAGGCCGGTACCTGCCGCTTCGGCACCGATCCCGGCCAGCTCGGTGCTCGACGTCAACTGCAAGGCGCACGAGCTCGACAACCTCTACGTCGTCGACACGAGCTTCTTCCCCAGCATCGGCGCCGTCAATCCGGCGCTCACGGCGATGGCCAACGCGCTCCGGGTCGGCGATCACCTGCTCGAGCGGATCGGGGACCGCGGCCCGTACCTGACCATCGGGTGGGCCTACTAGGCTCGCGGCCATGATCCAGCTCGAGGTGTTCGGGGAGTCGGCGACCATGACGGCGGTCGCCGAGTCGCTCGAGCGCCTGGACGGCGTCAGCCGCGTCCGCGCCGTGAGCGCGACCCGGCCCGGGCATGTCCTGGTGGCCGGCCTGGTACGCCCGAACGCCATCGATCCGCTCATGGACGAGCTGGGCCGTCTGGGCGTACCCGAATCGGGGATAACGCTGAGCCGGGTCGAGGCCGTGGGCCAGATGGTCGGCGGGGCGGCCGAGACGACCCTGGTCTGGGCGGACGTGCTGAGCGCCGCCTGGCACCACGCCCGCCCGATCGGCCGCTACTTCGCGCTGATGCTGGTTGCCGGAGTGATCGCCTCCTACGGCGTCATCGAGCGAAACGCGATTCTCGATCGTGGGCGCGATGGCCGTCAGTCCGGACCTCCTGCCGATCACCGCGATCAGCGTCGGGGTCGTGGGCCGAAGCCCGCGGCTGATCGGCGAGGCCTTCGTCACGCTCGTCCTCGGGCTGGCCGGGACCTGCCTGGCCGCGACGGTGGTGGCGTTCTGCCAGGACCAGCTCGATCTGCTCCCCTCCGGCTTCAACCTGGCCGATGCGGCGACCGCGTTGGGGGGCCTCGCGACCGTCAACCACGAGACGATCGCCGTCGCCCTGGTTGCGGGAATCGCCGGCATGCTGGCGCTCGAAACTCGCGCCAGCGCGGCGGTGGGGGTGGCGGTGTCGGTGACCACGATCCCGGCCGCCGCCTATCTCGGCGTCGCGACCGGAATCGGCGAGCTCGGGTCGGCCCTGGGCGCCCTGGGGGTACTGGGCATGAACGTGTTGATGATGGTCGTCGGAGCTTCCGGCACCCTGGCGGTTCAGCGGGCTCTGAATCGCCGGGCCGCCCGGCGCAGGCGGCGCCAGCGTGCCGCGAGACTGGGCTCAATCCTCGTCGGTCGGCTCGTCGGAGGTGAGGCTCAGGAGGAACGGCCGTCCCCCGGCCTCCTCGATCGCCACCCTGCCGACCACCTGCTGGAACGTGAGGGTTCGCTCGCTGCGCCCCCTGCCGATGAAGCTGAGCGTCCAGCCGAGGATCGTGGTGAACCTGTTCCTGAACCCGGTCATGAACGCGAGATGCACGAACAGCCACATCAGCCATCCCAGGAATCCGGCCACGCGGATTCCCTTGAAGCTCACCACCGCCCGGAAGCGCGAGACCGTCGCCATGCTGCCCAGGTCGCGGTAGCGGAACGGCGTCGAGGCCTCGCCGTCCAGGCGCCGCTTGATCGTCCTCGAGGCGTGGATGCCCTGCTGCATGGCCACCTCTGCGACGCCGGGCAACCCGTCGAGCGCCGCCATGTCGCCGATCGCGAACACCTCCGGATGGCCCGGCAGCGAGCAGTCGGGCTGCACGGCGACCCGCCCGGCCCGGTCGCAGTCGGCGCCGGTGGCGTCGGCGAGCATCTTGGCCAGCGGCGACGCCTGCACGCCGGCGGCCCAGACCTTGGTCCGCGCGGCGACGCGCTGGACCTCGCCGTCCTGTCCCTTCACCTCCACGCCGTGGCGGTCGACGTTGGTGACGATGCTGCCGGTCTGTATCTCGACCCCTTGACGTTCCAACTCCTTCGCGGCCTTCGCGGAGAGGCGGTCGCCGAAGCCGGCGAGTATCTCCTTGCCTCCGTCGAACAGCAGCACGCGAGCGCTCTGTGAGTCGATCGTGTGGAAGTCCTTGGGCAGGACCCGCCGCGAGAGCTCCCCGATCTGGCCGGCGATCTCCACCCCCGTCGGGCCGCCTCCGACGACGACGAACGTGAGCCATTCCCGCCGCTTCTCGGGATCCTCCTCCAGCGCCGCCATCTCGAACGCGCCGAGGATTCGCCCGCGGATCTCCAGAGCGTCGTCGATCGTCTTCATTCCCGGCGCCCAGTGCGAGTACTCGTCGTGACCGAAGTAGGACTGGCCGGCGCCGGCGGCGACGATCAGGCTGTCGTAGGGAATCGTCGACCGGATCCCCGATCGGGCCGCATGGCGGTCACCGTTCGCGCCTCGAGGTCGAAGGCGGTCACCTCCGCCAGCCCGACCTCGACGTTGCGCTGGCGGCCGAAGGACGCTGCGTATCGGCGGAGCGATCTGTCCCTCGGAGAGGATGCCTGTCGCAACCTGGTAGAGGAGAGGCTGGAAGAGGTGGTGGTTGACCCGGTCCACGAGCGGTCACCTGGACCGGGGCGCGCCTCAGGAAGCGGGTGGCAAAGAGCCCGCCGAAGCCGCCTCCGACGACGACGACCCGGTGAGGGCTTGGTGCACCGTCGGCGTCTGATGGGTGGGCGGCGTTGCTTTCCATGCTCTGGCTTCGATGCTACGCGACCGGAAAGCCTGATTAGATCATCGATCCCGGGTGACTACCGAGGACGCCTGCTAAGTGCCCGACCTTCCCACCCTGCTCGCCGTCTCCTCGCAGCTGGCTCCGGCGCGGAGCCAGATGGCGTTCACGCTCGGGTTTCACATCATCCTGGCCTCGCTCGGCGTCGCGTTCCCGGCGCTGATGCTGATCGCCAACTACAGGGGCCTGCGGCACAAGGACCCCGTGGCGCTCGAGCTGGCGCAGCGCTGGTCGAAGGTCGCAGCCGTGACAATCGCCGTGGGCGCCGTCACGGGCACCGTGCTGTCGTTCGAGTTCGGCCTTCTGTGGCCGGCGTTCACGGGCCGCTTCGGAGAGGTCTTCGGGGTGGCGTTCGCGATCGAGGGCATCTTCTTCTTCACCGAGGCGATCTTCATGGCGATCTACATCTACGGTTGGAAGCGCCTCTCCGGGTGGGCGCACTTCTGGACCGGCGTCCCGGTCGTCATCGCGGGGCTTGGCGGCGCGTTCTCGGTCGTCGCCGTCAACTCGTGGATGAACCAGCCGGACGGCTTCAAGATCGCCTCCAACGGGCAGGTCACCGACGTCGCGCCGCTCGACGCGATCTTCAATCGGGCGACCGCGTACGAGGTGCCGCACATGATCCTCGCGGCGTACCTGGTCACCGGGTTCCTCGTCGCGTCGGTCTACGCGGTTGGAATGCTGCGAGGACGGCGGGACCGTCACCACCGGCTCGGGCTCTTGATCCCGCTCACGGTCGCATCGATCGCGACGCCGATCCAGTTCGCGGTCGGGGACACCGCGGCCCGCGCGATCGCGGATGACCAGCCGATCAAGTTCGCGGCGATGGAGTGCGTGCAGCACACCCATACGAGACGTGACCGAGTATCTGGGCGGTCGCTGCACGTCCGATCGGCGTCAAGGGAGGGATCGGGATCCCCGGCTTCGACTCGTTCCTGGTTGGTTTCAGCACCAACACCAAGGTCACCGGGCTCGACACGGTGCCGCCCAGCGACCGCCCACCGGCCAACACGATGCTCCACTTGGCCTTCGACGCGATGGTCGGCATCTGCTCGGTACTCATCTTGCTGGGGCTCTGGCTGGGCTGGGCCTGGTGGCGCCGTCGCGACATCCCACGCACGCCGTGGTTCCTGCGCGCCGCGGCCGCCTCGGGAGTGGCCGCGATCGTTGCGCTCGAGTGCGGCTGGATCGTGACCGAGGTCGGTCGCCAGCCATGGGTCGTCTACAACGTCATGCGCACCAAGGACGCCGTGACCGGAGCCAGCGGGGTCTGGGTCACCTTCTCGGCCACCTTGGTCCTTTACACGGCACTCGGGGTAGCCACCGTGCTCATCCTGCGCACGATGGCTCACCGCTGGCGTACGGAGGAAATCGGCGACGCCGAGGTGCCTTATGGCCCCAGCGAGCCCGTGCCGCCGCCAGAGCCCGCGCCGCCGGTCGGGAGCGCGGAATGAGCACCGCCGACGCCGTCGCCGGCGTGCTGTGGATCGGCGCGACGCTCTACGCGGTCTTCGGCGGTGCTGACTTCGGCGCGGGGGTCTGGTCGCTGCTGGCCGGCAGTGACGAACGAGGCGCGCGCGCGCGGGGCCTGGTCGACTGGGCGATCGGCCCGGTCTGGGAGGCGAACCACGTCTGGCTGATCTTCGTCTTGGTCGTGCTGTGGACGGCGTTCTCGGTGGCCTTCGAGTCGATCATGTCCACCCTGTTCATCCCGCTGAGCCTCGCGGCCCTCGGGATCGTCCTGCGGGGCTCCGGATTCGCGTTCCACAAGCTCGCCCGGCGGCTCCGCTACCGGCGCCTCGCCGAGCGTCTATTCGGGCTCTTCTCGCTCCTGACCCCCTTCTTCATGGGCACCGTCGTCGGCGCGATCGCCTCCGGGCACGTGCCGGTGGGCAACGCCGCCGGGGACGCCGTCACCAGCTGGCTGAACCTCGTCTCCGTGCTCACGGGGGCCCTGTTCGTGGCCACCGGCGCCTACCTCTCGGCCGTGTTCCTGGTCAGCGACGCCCGTCGAGCGAAGGATCCCGACCTCGAGCGCTACTTCGCGACCCGCGCGCTGATCGCGGCATTGGTGACGGGTGCGATCGCCGTCGCCGGGATCTTCGTCTACCGGGCCGACGCCCGCTACATCTACGACGGCCTGACGAGCGAGGGCCTGCCGTTGGTGATCGCTTCCGCGCTGTTCGGGCTCGGTGTGCTCGTCCTGCTCTGGCGGGGGGAGCGCCGCGGCACCCGACCGCTGGCCGTGGGGGCCGTAGTGGCCGTGATCTGGGGCTGGGGGGTCGCCCAGTTCCCGTATCTCCTGCCTCAAACGCTGACGATCAAGGAGGGCGCGGGGGCGAGCGCCACGATGACCGCCGTGCTGGTCGTCTTCGGGGTCGCCGTCGTCGTGGTGCTGCCTGCGCTCGGCTTCCTGTACACGCTCGCCCAGCGCAGCGTGTTGGAGGGGGAGGCGCAGGCACCGCAGGGTCGATGATCGGCCAGCGCACCGTGGACGGCCTCGATGCCCTGACGCTCGCGAGCCCGGGGACGGGGGAGCGTCGAGGTGGCGTTCGTCCCGGACGCCGGAATGGTTGGGTGCTCGCTCCGCCACCGCGGCCAGGAGCTGCTGGGGCAGCGCGGCGGGCTGCGTACATACGTCGCCGAGCACGGGACGATGGGAATTCCGCTGCTTCACCCCTGGGCCAATCGGCTGTCCGAGCGGCGGTTCACGGTGGCGGGCCGCGACGTGGTCCTGGATCCGCCGGCCCCGTTCAGCGTCGATCCCAACGGGCTGCCGATCCACGGCCTCCTGTCCGCCGCGGGCGGCTGGCGGGTGGAGCGTCACGAGCCCACAGGGGACGGCGCCGTGCTGGCTGCCGGTTTCGAGTTCGGTGCCCATGAGGAGCTGGTGGCCGCGTTTCCCTTTCCCCATCAGCTCTCGCTCGAGGCGACCTTGAGCGAAACGACCTTGACGATCGCCACGACCGTTCGCGCGTCGGCTGACGCCGCCGTGCCGATCGCGTTCGGCTACCACCCCTACTTCAGCCTCCCCGGCGTCGCTCGCTCCGACTGGCAGGTCGAGGTCCCCGTCGCCGACCGCCTCGTCTTGGACGATCGAGGCCTCCCAACCGGGGAGCGCGAGCGGGTGACGGTTGCGTCGGGACCGCTCGGCTCGCGAACATTCGACGATGCCTACCTCGCACCAGAGGACTCCGCCCCGCTCTCGCTTTCGGGAGGAGGGCGTCGAATCGAGGTCAGGTTCGACTCCGGCTATCCCTACGCGCAGGTGTACGCGCCGGCCGACGATGACGTGATCGCACTCGAGCCGATGACGGCGCCGACGAACGCGTTGGTCACGGGTGGTGACGACCTACCCCTGCTGGCTCCGGGCGACACTTACAGCGCGACCTTCTCGGTCACGATCTCGGACGCTCCGGCTGGCGAGTAGCGGGCATGCGCGTTGCAGTCGTCGGGCACGTTGAGTGGATCGACTTCGCCGTCGTGGAGCGTGTGCCCTCCCCCGGGGAGATCATGCACGTGCGTGATGCGTGGGAGGAGGCCGCGGGCGGTGGCGCCGTCGCTGCGGTGCAGCTGGCCCGGCTCGCCGGCGACTGCCTGTTCTTGACCGCGCTCGGCGACGACGATCGCGGACACCGGGCGAAGGCGGAGCTCGAGGCAAAGGGTGTCCGAGTAGAGGCGGCGTGGCGTCCCGAGCCCCAGCGGCGAGCGTTCGTCTACCTCGATGCGAGGGCGGAGCGCACGATCACGGTGATCGGCGACCGGCTGGGCCCACACGCTGCCGACGCGCTTCCCTGGTCGGAGCTCCGGGATGCCGACGCGGTTTACCTGACGGCCGGCGATCCGGGCGCGGCGCGAGCGGCGCGATCCGCCCGCAGACTGGTCTCGACGGTTCGTGCCCTCGACGCGCTCAGGGAGGCCGACGTCGAACTCGACGTGCTGGTTTCGAGCGCAAACGATGCGGGCGAGCGATATGCCCCTGGGGACCTCGACCCGGCTCCTCGCCTGGTGGCGCGAACCGACGGCGCGAGCGGCGGCATGCTGGTGGCTGCCGACGGAACGAGCAGTCGATGGTCGGCTGCGCCTTTACCCGGCCCACCGGTGGACGCATACGGGGCCGGCGACTCGTTCGCGGGAGGTCTGACGTACGGGCTGGCGAAGGACCTGGCACCCGGCGAGGCGCTGGCACTCGCATCGCGCTGTGGAGCAGCCTGCGTGACCGGACGCGGGCCGTACGAGGCCCAGTTGCGAGGCGATGTAGGTTCGACTCTGTGAGATCCTCGGAGACAGGTTGATGGAAGGGGAGCACGTCGGGGAACAGTGGTGGCGACGCCGCGGTCAGCGCCGCCGACTTCCAGGCGCTGTTCGACAGCGTCTCGAACTGGGGGCGTTGGGGTGAGGACGATCAGCGCGGCGCCCTCAACTACTTGACCCCCGACAGGGTGGCCGCCGCCGCGCGGCTCGTGCGCACGGGGGAGACGATCACCCTCAGCCTTCCGCTGAACACCCGCTACGCCCTCGACAACCCCGAGCCGGCGGACCACTGGATGACGATGCTGAGCGACGTCGACATCGGCTCCGGAACACTCCGCTTCGCCAAGGAATACCTCGGTGTCGACTACCACAACGACGGACACAGCCACATCGACGCGCTCTGTCACGTCGCCTTCGACGGAGCCTCTACAACGGCAAGCCGAGCGGCTCCGTGACCTCAGCGGGCGCGGCCCTGGAGACGATCGAGGTGCTCAGGGACGGACTCGTCGGGCGGGGCGTGTTGCTGGACGTGCCGCGCCTTCGCGGCGTGCCCTGGCTGGAGCCCGGAGAGCACGTGTTCACCGACGACCTCGAGGGCGCCGAGCGCGAGCAGGGAGTCGAGGTCTCCGAGGGCGACATCCTCGTCGTCCGCACGGGGCACGCGCGCCGCTGCGCGGAGCTGGAGCCCTGGGACACAGCGAGCGCGAAGGCGGGCCTGCACCCGACCACGGCTCGCTTCCTGGCCGAGCGCCGGGTGGCGGCGCTGGGGTCAGACGGCAACAGCGACACCGCGCCGAGCACCACCGAGGGCATCGACTTCCCGATCCACGCCCTGGCGCTGAACGCGATGGGCGTGCACTTGCTCGACTACCTTCAGTTCGAGGACCTCGCGGTCGCCTGCGAGCGCGAGCAGCGCTGGGAGTTCCTGTTCGTCGGCGCGCCGCTGAGGGTCGTCGAGGGAACCGGATCGCCCCTGAACCCAATAGCGGTCTCTGACCAGGAAAGTCTCCCGGGCTCCGCTTGACCGGCCTCGATTCGCGCTGCCCAGCGCGCAGCCCGACCGTCCGCGGGCCCGGCTCACGCGCGACCTCAGCCGAGGACGCGGTCGGCGGCCATCGCGCAGAAGAGCAGCGCCAGGTAGGCGAGCGAGGCCAGGTGGAGGCGGACAGCCGCCGCCTGGGACGGGCGCAGCAGCAAATGCGCGGCGAGACCGATGAGACCGACCTCCGAGGACGAGCGCTGCCGCGAGGTAGAGGCCCCCGAAGAAGCCGGTGGCGAAGGGGACGACGGTGAACGCGACCAGGGCGACCGCGTAGGCCATGATCTGGCGGCGGGTGACGAGGTCGCCACGGGCAACGGGCAGCATCGGTATTCCGGCGCGGTCGTAGTCGTCCTTGACCAGCAGCGAAAGCGCCCAGAAGTGCGGCGGAGTCCACAGGAAGACGATCGCGAACGGGTACAGCGCGTCGAGCGTGAGCCCCCCGGTTGCCGCCGCCCATCCGACCAGCGGAGGGACCGCGCCGGCGGCGCCGCCGATGACGATGTTCTGTGGGGTCAGCGGCTTCAGCCACCACGTGTAGACGACCACGTATCCGAGCAGCCCCGCGAGGGCCAGGGCGGCCGCCAAGGGGTTGACGGTGATCGCGAGCTGAACCGTCGCCAGCGCCCCGAGGCCGATGCCGAACGCGAGCCCATGAAGCGGCTCGATCCGCCCCGCGACCAGCGGACGCGCGCACGTTCGCGTCATCCGCGCGTCGCGTTCCCGCTCGAGGTAATGGTTGATCGCCCCGGCGCCTCCGGCGGCCAGATAGCCGCCGAGGACCGTCCACAGGATGGTGGTCAGGGCCGGGCCGGAGGGGTCGGCCACGAACATCGCCCCGACCGTGGTCACGAGGAGCAGCGAGATGATTCGCGGCTTGGTCAGCGCCAGGTAGTCGCGAAGAACGTCCCCGGCGTGGCGACGCGATGCCGACGACAGGGCGGCGTGCCCCAGGGCGGGCGCGGCGCCCTCTGTGGCCGCGCCCTCGATCGCCGGGGTCCGCACCAGGTCACCCGTGTTGGTCGCGCTCTCCATGCTCGTCAGGCCGTGACCGCCTGCGTGTCGGTGGCACCTGGATCCTGCAGCGTTCTCCGGGCGCCGACGGGCACCTCCACAAGCGAGGCGGCCGCGTACACGACGGTGGCCCAGAGAATAGTGGCCAGCGTGAGGTGGGCGACGATCAGCCCGGGGTGCTTGCCGAGCCAGACGTTCAGGGCGCCGAGCAGGATCTGGCAAACCAGCAGGAGCGGGACCACGAGAAAGGCGCGGTTTGGAACCCGCCGCCGCCATGCCACGGCCGTCATCGCCACGATCGCGATCGTCGTCAGGTACATGAACAGCCTGTGGGTGAGCTGAATGTCCACGAGGCGCCCGTACTGGAAGGGCATGAACTTGTCGAGGCAGGTCGGAAACTGCTCGCCGCAGGCGAGATGGGCGCCTAGCACCGGTTGATCCGGCGTTCCCTCGCCCTCCGTGCCGGCCACGTACCCGCCGGCCACGATTGTCGCGAGCAGGAGCACGGTCGCCGCGGCCGCGGTCGCCCGCAGCGCGCGTGAGCTGTCCACCGGCGCGGCGCTGCTCTCCGGCGCGGCGATTCGGCGGAGCCCGATCAAGAGCCCAAGGAGGAGCATCGCCAGCCCGAGGTGCGCCGCGACGAGGGCCGTGTGCAGGCCATGCTCGACGGTGAGGCCGCCGAGGACCGCCTGCGCGAGCACCAGAACGCCGGCCGCCACCGTCCCTCGGACCAGCCAGCGCCGGTCGCGAAGTCGCCGGAAGGCCTGGATCGCGAGGGCGACGATCAGCACCACCACCAGGGTGGCGACGACACGATGGCTGAACTCGATCACCTGGTGCTCCTGGAGGAACGGGAGGAAGCGACCGCCGCAGAGAGGCCAGCCGTGCGTGCCGCTACCGGCGGCGCCGCAGCCGAGCCCGGAGTCGCTGACGCGAACCACGCCGCCGAGGACGATCAGGGCGAAAGTGGCGAGGATGGTCGCGGTCAGGAGGCGGCGAAAGCGAAGGAGGTCCCCTGCCTCGCCGCGAGGGGCGACGCCGTGCATCACCGTCAGGCTACCGGGGCGCCACCCGATGGTCCCTCGCCGCCGCTCTCCTCCATGGCTACCTCAACCGCCCCTGGCTCGGAAGCTCGTTGCGACGGGGCTGCAGTCGGCGGCGGGGGTGGCCGCCAGCTCGCTGTCCGCTCGTCGATCGCCCGCCGAATGTCGTGCAGCGGCTCGGCGCTCCGCACGTCCGGGACGGCGTCGAAGTTGTGCTCCGGCGGCGGCGAGAGCGTGAACCACTCGAGCGTGGTGCCGCGCCACGGGTCGTGTCCCGCGCGAACGCCGTTTCGGTAGCTGTAGGCGGCGTTGCCGAGCTCGAGCAGGATGCCGATCGCGAGCACGAAGGCCCCGATCGAGGCGACGAGGTTGAAGCCGTCCACGCCGGCGTCGCCGAAGAACTTGTAGATGTCCACCGGCTGCGCCTTCAATCCGGCTAGGAACGCCATCAGCACGTATACGTACAGGCCGAGGAGCGTGAGGCCGAGGCTCGCCTTTCCGAGGCCCTCGCCCATGATCCGCCCCGTGAGCTTCGGGAACCAGTAGTGGAGCGCCGCGAATCCGCCGAGGACCATCCCGCCCACGAAGACCGCGGTCGTGGCCGCCTGGGCGGCGGTGGTGTCGTCGAGCTGCCAGCCGACCGCGATCACCGAGAAGGCGAGCTCGAGCGCGAGCCCCACGCTGATGGCGCTGATCGCTCCGATCGCGAACAGCGGGGCCGCCCGCATGTGGAGCGTCCCATCCCACAGGGTGGCGATCCAATTGAAGATCAGCAGCCCCACCGGGACCGTGAGCGCGAGCGCGAACACCATCGCGAAGGTCTCGAAGCTGAACCCGATCGGAGCCGTGTACATGTTCTGCATCCACGCGAGCGGGCCCAAGATGGCGATCGCGAGCATGCAGAGCATCGCCGCCCGATGGCTGAACAGGGGCTTTCTGGCGAAGGTGGGGAGGATGTCGGAGATCACCCCTGATGCGAAGACCACCACCATCATGTAGACGCCGGTGAAGAAGAACCACGCGAGATGCTCGTAGAGAAGCGGCGCGCCTCCCTCGCCGGCGTTGAAGAACACGCCGCCGTAGTGGCGGTCGATGAAGAGCATGGTCAGCGCGGCGAGCATGACCGGGCCGACGACGAGCATCAGGTATCCGATGATCCCGGCCGCCCAGGTGAACAGGGGCACGCGGCGCCAGGCCATGCCGGGCGCCCGCATGTTGTGGAGCGTGACCACGAGGTTGACCGAGAAGCAGACGAATCCCAGCACCGCGAGCGCGGTCCCGACGATCCAGGCGTCGACGCCGCGGGTGTTCAGGAAGATGTTCTCGGAGAGCGGCGGCAGGGCCGCGAACCCCGCCTCGGAGGGGCGATACAGGAAGCTCCCGTAGATCGTCGCCGCCCCGAACAGGTAGAGCCAGAACGAGAGCAGGTTGAGTCGCGGGAAGGCGACCCCTCGCGAGCCGATCTGGAGCGGCACGACGTAGGAGATCAGCCCGAGGGCAAGCGGGATCGCGAACAGGACCACCACGGTCACGCCGAATGTGGACATGAGGCGGTTGAAGATCTGCGGCTGGATCGCGGTGTTCTCGGGGACGATCAGCTGCACTCGGAGCAGCACGAGCCCGACCACCGCGATGGCGGCGAAGAACAGGGCGGCGCCGAGGTAGAGGAGCCCCACCGACTTGTGGTCGGTGGTCGTGGCTCGCTCGACCCAGCCGGGTCGCCGCCGCGGCACTTGCTCGGTGACGACCTCAGGCCGGGCCGGGGCCACTGCGGTAGGAGGGCTCATGGCGTTGCCGCCCCCGTCGCGGCGCCTTGCTGCACGGCCTTCTGCACGTAGTCCTGCGCGGCCGCGATCTCACGCCGCTTCTGCTTGATGAACTGCTGGTACTGCTGCGGGCTCACGACCTTGACCCAGGCGCGCATGACGGCGTAGGAGGTGCCCGAGAACGCGGTGGATTGCCCGGGGTAGACGCCCGTGCGGTCCGCGCGGAACCAGGTATCGGACTCGTGGCCCGGGACGGCCTCGACCTGGCCGCCCAGCGCAGGGCACGAACCAGCGATGGTCCACGTCCGTCGAGGTGATGTGGAGGATCACGGTGGTGTGGACGGGGACGACGAGCTCGTTGTAGGAGAAGGTGGAGTACGGCGGCTGGTTGAGCGTCTGCGGGTAGTCGAATCGCCACAGCCACCGCTGGCCCACGACGTTGATCTCGAGCGGCTTGGCGTCGCCTGGGACCGTAATGCCGCCGGCCTGAGCGACCAGGTTGTCGATTGGCGTTCAGCCCCTGGCTCGTCGTCGGCTGCACGTCGCGGGCGTCGCTCGTGATCACGATCCCGAAGACGAAGAGGCCGATCGCGATCGCAGCCAGAGGCACCGCCGGCCGCAGGAAGGCGCCGGGCCCGGCGGCCAGGCGCTTCGGGGTAAGCCCCCGGCGAGCCCGAAAGCGAACCAGCGCCACCACGAGGAACGCGTTGATGGTCAGGATCAGGAGCGCCGCGACGACGATCGCAACCCAGTAGGCCGTCCGGATGTCGTCGGCGTTGGGCGAGTGACCGGCGCGGGGGCCCAGGACGCTCGCATCTGCCGGCGCCGCCAGGATCAGGGCCAGGCCGACGAGCGCCAGGATGATCGCGAGCCCCTTCGCCCCCGGGGACGCAGTCGAGCGTGCGGCGGGCCTCGTGTTGGTCGTCCGGGGCGCCAAGGCGCGAGCATTCTAAGGGGAACAAACAACTCCGGCGACGTCCTCCGCTCCCCGCCCGACTGCTCCTATACTCGCCCGCCTTGGGCCTACGTCGCCGTCGCTCGCGAAGCTCCCCGCTCAAGCCCCTCGTGCGGGCGGCGGCTGTGGCGACGCTCGCCGGGGCCGCGCTGATTCCCCTGGCGCGCCGCAGGCTTCGAATCCCGGTGCCCGTGACGGCCGCGGCCGCTGCGGCCGGGCCGCTCGCTCTCGCGGTGCTCGTTCCGCGCACCAAGGCGCGCGACGCGGCGATGTTCGCGCTTCAGATGTGGGCGTTCACGGTGATCCACGAGCTGCCGTACGACGATCCGGAACGTCTTCGGCGTCGCCTGCGGGTGCGGTACCCGATTCGCGCCGATCGCGCGATCGGCCTCGGTGAGCTCCCCAACATCCGCCTACAGCGCGCCTTCTCCCGCCCCGGCGAGGTCACGGCGCTCGACCGCTTCCTCGCGATCGCGCACTGGGCGTGGTTCGTCGAGCCCCATTTGGCGCTCACGTGGATCCTCGTCAGGCGCAACGTCCGCTTCGCGGCGGCCGCGCGCCAGATGGCCGCCGCGTACAACCTCGGTTGCGTCATCTACTTCGCCGTGCCGACCGCGCCGCCCTGGTGGGCCGCCGAGCAGGGGGTGATGGCCGAGGAGCTCGGTGGAGCCGATGCCGAGTCGATCGCGCTCGAGCACCGGCACGTACGCCGGGTCATGGTCGAGGTGGGGGAGGGCACCTGGGGGCGAGCCTGGCCGAGGCTCTATCAGTCGCTCGGGGGCAACCCGTGGGCGGCGATGCCTTCGCTCCACTTCGCCACCTCGCTCCTCGCCGCGATCCTGCTGGCCGAGACCGGCGCGCTCGCAGGCGCCGTCGGCTACGCCTACGCGGGGACGCTCGGGTTCGCGCTCGTCTACCTCGGCGAGCACTACGCGATCGACCTGATCGTCGGGGCCGCCCTCGTGTGCCTCGTGAGGCGGGGCGAGCCTCTGGGCGAGCCCCTCGCCCTGCGGATCAGCGAGGGGCTTCAGCGCCTGGAGCGCATCGCTAATTCCTGACACCCCGTCGGGCGCCAACCGCTGACGCGCCTGCAAGTATTAGAGGGGATGGGGAGCGACCCCCAGGTGGTCGATCGAGACCTCGTCGAAGACGAGGACGAGAGCGAGGAGCCTTCGTTCTTCGCGGACCCCAAGCGGATCGCGCAGACGCTCGTCGTGGTGCTCCTCCTCGTCGGCGCGATCTACATCCTCCTGCCGAAGCTCGTCGGCATTCAGGGGGCGGTCGCGAAGCTGGGCGATGCCACTCCGATCTGGGTCGTCATCGCGGTGGCGTTCTCCGTGCTCATGTTCTTCTCCTACGTGGCGCTGTTCCGGGGCGTCGTCGGGGAGCGCGTCCTGCACCTCGAATGGCGCGAGTCGTACCAGATCACGATGGCCGGGCTGGCGGCCACACGGCTGTTCTCCGCGGGCGGGGCGGGCGGCATCGTGCTCACCTATTGGGCGCTTCGCAAGGCCGGAATGCCGCGGCGCCAAACCGCCTGCCGCATGGTCGCCTTCCTCGTCCTGCTCTACGCCGTCTACATGGTGGCGCTGGTCGTCTTCGGCGTGCTCTTGCGCACCGGCGTGCTCAGCGGCGAAAGCCCGGCCGGCCTTACGATCGTGCCGGCCGCGATCGCCGGTGCGGTGATCGTCGTCTTCCTCCTGATCGCCTTGATCCCGGAGGACTTCGAGCGTCGCCTCGAGTCCTTCTCGGAGGGGTACCGGCTCAGGCGCTGGGCGAAGCGGCTGGCGAGTGCCCCTGCGACCCTGGCAAGCGGGACCCGGACGGCGATCGCCTTCGTCCGCGATCCCTCACGCGGGGGGATGGCCCTCGCTGGAGCAGTCGGTTTCTGGGCGGCGAACATCGGCATCCTCTGGGCGTCGTTCCACGCCTACGGCGTTCACGTCCCGCTCGGCGTCGTGGTCGTCGGGTTCTTCGTCGGGATGGTGGCCAACCTGTTCCCGTTCGCCCCGGGCGGTGTGGGCGCGGTGGACGCGGGGCTGATCGGCACCTTCGTCCTCTTCGACCTGCCCAGCTCCAGCGTCTTCGCCGCAGTGCTCACCTATAGGCTGATCGCGTTCTGGCTGCCGATCCCGCCCGGGATCGTGGCTTTCCTGCAGCTCCGCAAGACCGTCGCCCATTGGGAGGAGCAACGCGCGAGGTTGCCGATGGGGGACACGATCGCCGAGTCGATCCCCGGCACGGCCCAGCCCGTTACTTCAGAAAGTAAAGTATGATGGTCAAGGGACGATACGGAAGCGTCCGGTGGGAGACTGAGCGGAAGTGAACGAGAGAAGAATCGAGAACGTGATCATCGTCGGTGGGGCGTGCGCCGGCTATACGGCCGCCGTGTACACGGCACGCGCCGAGCTCGAGCCGCTCGTGATCGAGGGCTTCGAGTGGGGCGGACAGCTCCAGAACACGACCGAGGTCGAGAACTATCCGGGTTTCCCCGAGGGGATCATGGGGCCTGAGCTGATGCAGCACTTCCGTGCCCAGGCGGAGCGGTTCGGCACCCGGTTCATCAGTGACGACGCGACTCGGATCGAGCTCTCCGACGGTGGCATTCACCGGGTCTGGGTTGGGGAAGAGGAGCACCTGGCGAAGAGCGTGATCCTGGCGATGGGCGCCGAGCCAAAGCGACTCGGGATCCCGGGCGAGCTCGAGCTGGCCGGTCGCGGGGTCTCGACCTGCGGCGTGTGCGATGGCGCCTTCTTCAAGGGGGAGATGGTCGTCGTCATCGGTGGCGGCGACTCGGCCATGGAGGACTCGATCTTCGTCTCGAAGTTCGCCTCCGACCTGGCGATCGTCCACCGCCGTGACGACTTCCGCGCCTCGAAGATCATGCTCGACCGCGCCCGCGAGCGGGACAACATCAGCCTCAAGACGCCATACGTGCCGGAGGAGTTCATCGCCGGCGACGACGGCAAGATCGCCAAGGTCCGGCTTCGCAATGCGGAGACCGGCGATGTCGAGGAGATGGAGGTGGGCGGCGCATTCGTGGCGATCGGCCACACCCCTCGGTCTGAGCTCGTGCACGACCAGGTTGAAGTCGACGACGGTGGCTATGTCGTGACGCGCGACGGCTCCACCCGCACGAATCTCGCCGGCGTGTTCGCGGTCGGCGACCTCGTGGATCACACCTACCGCCAGGCGGTCACGGCGGCGGGGACCGGATGCATGGGCGCGCTCGACGCGGAGTGGTACCTGAGAGACACCCCACCGTCGCCAGAGGCCGACTGGGCGGGCGGCGCCGGTCAGGCTTCCGAAGAGCCCGTCGAGGCGGCTCCCCCTTCGCGCTAGCGGCGGATCCGGCAGGGACCCGGCAGCGTCTTCACGACGTGCTTGGCGGGCCGTAGCTCGATCCGGGTCCTGCGCCGGTTGTTCGAGTTGTTCGCCTCCCGAAGCAGGTTCGCCGGGTCGGCGGTGGACGCGAGGCAGTAGCGGCCGGCCTTCACCCCGGTGATGTCGAGGGCCTGGCCGGGCAGCCCGTAGTAGTACTCATCCGCCCAGCCCACCGAGACGCCCAGCGTCGAGCTCTCGTCGCAGCCGCCCTGCGGGTAGTAGGGCTCTTCCGGCGCGCCCCGCAGCCACGGGAAGGCCGGGTCGCTGTCCACGGTGCAGAACGCGACCTTCGAGGTCTTCGCCACCGTCCTGCCGTTGTGGCGCCGCAGCAGGGCGTACCGGGCGAGGTTGAACACGTCCCAGTGGTGGGCGTGCGGGTCGTACCGATCGCAGCCGAAGGTGAAGTGCTCCGATTCCGTGTCGGCCTTGCGCTCGAAGACCCGATCACCGCTGGTGTCGAGAAAGATGCGTTGAACTGCGTTGCGATCGTTGTCCGGGTCGGCGTCGCCGTCGCAGCCATGGGACTTGGCGCTCGGATAGATCTCGAGCGGGCCGTGTCCCTTGTTGGCCACCCGGTTGGTGAGGCGCAGCAGGGTGTCGCCCTTGGAGGATTCGATCCTGAGGTCGTCCGAGTGAACGCGCAGCGTGACGATGTCGGGAAGGAGACGATGCGGCGTTGCGCCCGGCGCGCTCGTCGCCCCCGCCATCAGCGCGAGCGCCACGGCGCCTCCCGCGAGCGGAGCGACGGTACGGCGAAAGGGGGATCTGCGGCTGGGCACCGGTGGATTCGTCCTTGATGACGGCACCGTGAGGACCTCCGGAGGTTATCTGCTGTCGGCGATGGCGCCGCGAACCTTCGCGGCGGCCCAGAAACGGGGATGGTGCCCCGATACAGTTGGGCGCGGACCGTCAACGAACGGACGAAGAAGGTGCTCCATGGCAGTAGCTGAGGTTCCCAGGGTCAAGGTCGAGAAGGTCGGGCTGAGCCCGTTCGGGGAGTTCGATGAGGCGAACCAGACCTGGCCTCGGGGGGACCGGCCCGCGGCGATTCGGGAGGCCGCCTCCGAGTTCCGGGCCAGGTTTGCAACCCCGGAGAATCGCGTTCGCGCCGTCCGAACGGTCGACATCGCGTCGGCCGGCTACCCGCTCAAGTTCGCGTTCGGCGGTGCGGCCAAGGGCCCGAACCCGTACGTCAACATCATCAACCGGCTCCAGGTGATCCAGTTCGAGGGCTTCGACGGGCAGCTCAAGACGCTCGCTTACGAGCCGACGGTCCCAGAGGGGCCTGCCGAGGCGCCGTACTACGCGCAACAGATCGAGAAGCTCGGCGAGTTCCTCTCATACAAGGTGTTGGCCACGATCTGGAACCACCCGGACGAGGCGCTGGCCAAGATCGGGCTGCGCCCCGAGGACGTCGACTACGTGAGCTTCGATCACCTGCACGTCCAGGACCTGAGGTTCGTGCTCGGGACGACGGAGCCGATTCCAGGCGAGGCGGCCCCGCGGGCGCCCTTGTTCCCGAACGCGAAGCTGATCGCGCAGCGCAAGGAGTGGGACACCTTCGCGTCGCTGCACCCGATGCAGTGGGCCTGGTACGTGGAGGAGGGAACCAAGGACCTGATCACCGACAACGTCGTCCTCGTGGACGGCGACGTCGAGCTGGGCAAGGGGGTGGCGCTCGTCTGGACCCCGGGCCATACCGACGGCAACCACTCGCTCTGCATCAACACCGAGGACGGCGTGTGGGTCTCGTCCGAGAACGGGGTCGCCGCGGACTCCTGGCATCCGCACCTGTCGAAGATCCCCGGCGTCCGAAAGACCGCCGAGTTCTTCGGCCGCGAGGTGATCCTCAATTCGAACACGCTCGAGGACTCGATCGATCAATACGACTCGATGCTGAAGGAGAAGGCGCTCGCCGATGTCAACAAGCGCGATCCCCGGTACCGGAACGTCTTCCCGTCGTCGGAGATGGCGAGCTGGAAGCGGCAGTGGCCGGTCGTTCCAACATTCGTGTATGGCGGCATCAACTCCGGGTCGATCGAGCGCCCGGCATCCGGCAACGGAGCGCGCTAGGCGGCGGCCCCGGCGAGGCGCAGTGCCGGGGACACCCGGTATCGCTCCTCGCCCAGCTCGGCGTATAGCGCGTCGAGGCACGCCACGACACGGGCGGGCCCGATCGCCTCGGCCCATTCGAAGGGCCCGCGGGGCCAATTGAAGCCGAGGCGCATCGCCGTGTCGACGTCCTCGGCCGTCCCCACTCCCTCCTGGACGGCGAAGTGCGCCTCGTTGACGATCTGGCAGAGGATCCGGCCGAGGACCAGGCCGGGAGCGTCGGCCGCCACGCGCTCGACGTGCTTCCCGAGGCGGGTGAAGTGGCGCTCGGCCTCGCCGAAGGCGTCTGGTGTCGTCGCTCGCCCAGACACGATCTCCACCAGCCGTGCCTCGGCGAGGCGACGGGAGCGCGACGTAGCCCACGGCGGTGCCGTCCGGGTCCAACCGCGCGAGGCTTCCGCCCAGGAGGCTGAGCGCCGTGAAGCCGCTCCGGTCGATTCGCTGGATCTCGGCGTCCTGGTCATCGACCGGCTCCTCGTGCCCATCCGGCTCCGGCGCTGACGGGTCATCGGGACGGTGTGGCCCGTCTCGGTAGTCGTAGTACCCGCGGCCGGCCTTTCGGCCCAGGCGGCCCGCCGCGACCATCCGCTCCTGGATTGGATGGGGCTGCCAGCGGGGCTCGTGGAAGCTCTGCTCCCAGAACGACTTCGCGACCTCGAAGTTGACGTCGACGCCCACCAGGTCCACCAGCTCGAACGGGCCCATCCGGAAGCCGCCGCCGATCCGCATGATGCGGTCGATCTGGTCGTGTGAGGAGATTCGCTGGCCCAGCAGCCGAAGGGCCTCGAGCATGAACGGGCGCGCGGCTCGGTTGGCGACGAATCCGATCCCGTCCGCCGCACGGATCGGTTCCCGGCTCATCGCCCGAGCGACATCCGTGGCGGTGGCGAGCGTCTCCTCGGATGTCTCGTCTCCGGCGACGATTTCGACCAGGCGCATCCGCGGGGGCGGGTTGAAGAAGTGCATCCCGCACACCCGGTCGGGCCGTTCGATTCCGGCCGCGATCGCGGTCACGGACAGGGAGGAGGTGTTGGTGGCGAGGATCGCGTGTGGGCCGCAGACCTCCTCCAGCCTCGCGAACAGGCTCCGCTTGAGCTCGAGGTCCTCCGGTGCGGCTTCGATCAGGAGCTCGCAGTCCGCGACGTCCTCCAGGCGTGGCGCCTCGCGGAGGCGGGCGGCCGCCGCCTCGGCGGCGCCCGCGCTCCAGCGCCCGCGCTCGGCCCCTCGGGAGAGCGCCTCGCGCAACCCGTCGGCACCACGCTGGAGCGCGGCCGGGGCTGGGTCGTGGAGGTAGGTGTCAAACCGCCCGAGGCAGGCGAGCTGGGCGATGCCGGCCCCCATGGTCCCCGCTCCGAGGACTGCGACGCGCTCGATCACGGGGCAGTTTTATCGCCAATGCGTAGAGTGCCCACGTCACGGTGAAGGGGGTTCGTCGCATGGTCCGGGTCGGATGGCCGCTGATCGCGGCGCTGGCGGCCTGTCTGGTGTTGCCCGCGCCCGCGGTGGCAGACAGGGTCGTCACGATGAAGACCCCGGCGGGCCCGGCCCCGCGAGGTTCGATCGCGTGTTCGTCCACGAGTTCGGCTCCCCCACGGCCCGCCATGTGCTCGTCCTGATGCCCGGGACGCAGGGCGGGGCGGGGGACTTCACGCTGACCGCCCGCTACCTGGAGCGGCGGTTCGACGACCTCCAGGTCTGGGCGATCGACCGGCGCACCCAGGCGCTCGAGGACACGACGATGTTCACGAAGGCGCTCGACGGGAGGGTCCCCCTCAAGGGCATGTTCGACTATTACCTCGGCTGGATCGCGAACGGCGGGACGCCGGCCAACCACTTCCAGTTCCTTGACGCCAACCAGTTCGCGTTCGCTCGCTCGTGGGGGATGAAGGTCGCACTTCGCGACGCGCATGCCGTCGTCGAGCAGGCCCGGAGGGGCGGGCGCAGCGTGGTCCTCGGCGGGCACTCGCTCGGCGCATCGCTGACTCTCGCCTACGCCTCCTGGGACTTCAGGGGCGGCGCGGGTTACCGGGATCTGGACGGGATGGTTCTCATCGACGGCGGACTGCTGGGCAGCTTCGATGCGTATGACCTCGCGCAGGCCAAGCAGGCGATCAGCGATCTGCGCGATGGAAACCCATTCGCGCAGCTCCTTGGGCCCGGGTTGCCCCCCGAGAGCGCTGGCTTGTTCGCCGAGGTCGGCGGGCTGTACGCGCGTCTCGCGCCCCATGAGCCGGCGACCGCGCTTCAGGGGTTCCCCCTGCTGCCTCCGGAGCTCAATCCTCCGTTCCCGGTCACCGATCGCGCGCTGCTCGGGTACGGGTTCGACCGCGACACGTCTCCGCTGGATCCCGATCTTCAAATCAATGGCGGCCGGCTTGCGACATCAGGAGACCCGCGCGACTGGGTCAACGGCGGCGTCACTCCGGTGCACCGGCTCGCAGGGACCTTCGGCCAGGAGCCCTCGAACTCGGTCGAGTGGTACTTCCCACGACGACTGACGATCGACACCAACGGAGCGGACCAGCTCCGCGACAACCCGGTCGCGCGCTACCTGGGACTACGGCTCTTCCATACCCGCCAGGTCGACTTGCCGCTGTACGCGCTCCAGACGGACCTCACCGGCGGCCGCGTCCTTCGGGGGGCGCTGCGGTTCATCGACCGCTCTCGCACCACTCGCTCGCAGTCACGCCTGGTCAACGCCGATCCGGAGGAAAGCCACCTCGACCCGTTGATGGCGGATCCGGCGAAGAACCGGTTCTTCAACACGCTGGTCCCCTTCCTACGTCACAAGGTGTTCGGGGCGCCAGAGGGCGGGTAAGCCAGCGAGCGTGCCCTACCTGCCCTTGAAGTCCGGCTTTCGCTTCTCCAGGAACGCATCCATTCCCTCGATGCGGTCCTCGGTCGCCATCGCCAGCTCGTACAGGCGCCGCTCATGCTCGAGCCCGGCGGCAAGGCTCGTCTCCTCGGCGGACAGGACGGCCTGCTTCGCAAGGCGGGCCGCGATCGGAGGCCGCCGCGCGACCCGGTGGGCCAGCTCCATGGCGCGCTCCAGCCATTCGCCCTGGGCGGCGACCTCGTTCACCAGCCCGAGCCGCTGGGCCTCCGCTGCGTCGATCCGACGGCCCGTCAGCACCAGCTCCATTGCGCGCTGCTTTCCGATCACCCGCGCGAGCCGCTGAGTCCCGCCGCCCCCGGGGATGATCCCGAGATTGATCTCCGGCTGGCCGAGCTGGGCGGCCTCGGAGGCCACGATGAGGTCGCAGACCAGCGCGAGCTCGCAGCCGCCGCCGAGCGCGAAGCCCGAGACCGCCGCCACCAGCGGCGTCTTGCAGGCGGCCAGCCGTCGCCAGAAGGCCGCCGACGGATGCCTCAGCGACTCCTCGAACGTTCGCTCGCGGAGTGCCCCGATGTCAGCCCCGGACGCGAACGCCTCGTCGGACCCCGCGATCACGATGCAGCGGATCTCCGGGTCGGCGTCGAATCCCTCCACCCCGGATGCGAGCTCCTCCATCAGCTCCGGCGATAGGGCGTTGCGCGCATCGGGCCGGTTCAGCCGGCACAGGCCGACGTGGTCATCGGTGCGCGTCTGGACCAGCGAGCTCACGGGTCGGCGCGGAGGGGGGTCATCGCGTTGACCCCCGTGGCCTCGCGGCCGATGATCAGCTTCTGGATCTGAGAAGTGCCCTCGTACAGGGTGGTCACCCGGGCATCGCGAAGGTAGCGCTCGACCGGGTAGTCGTCGACGTAGCCGGAGCCGCCGTGCACCTGGATCGCCAGGTTCGCGCACTCGACCGCCGATTCGGTCGCGTACAGCTTCGCGATCGACGTCTCCATCGTGTTCGGCTTGCCCTCGTCCTTCAGGAGCCCGGCGCGCCTGACGAGCAGGCGGGCAGCGTCCCTGCGCACGACCATGTCCGCGATCATCTCCTGGACGAGCTGGAAGCTGGCGATCTGGACCCCGAACTGCCGGCGCTCGGTCGCGTACTTGGTCGACGCCTGGACGCATCCCTCGCAGATCCCGACGCACCCGGCGGCGACCGAGTAGCGCCCGGAGTCGAGCGCCGTCATCGCGATCTTGAAGCCGTCGCCGACCTCCCCCAGCAGTGCGTCCTCGGGGACCTCGACCCCGTCGAAGCCCAGCGAGGCGGTGTCGGAGGCCCGCAGCCCGAGCTTGCCGTGGATCTCCTGGGCGGAGAAGCCATCGGTCGATGTGGGCACGAGGAAGCAGGCGATGCCGCGGTGGCGCTTCTCGGGATCGGTTTGCGCGAAGACGAGCGCGACCTCGGCGTAGTTGCCGAGCGAGATCCACATCTTCTGCCCGTTGATCCGCCACTTGCCGTCGACGAGCTCCGCCCTGGTGCGCATGGCAGATGGGTCCGATCCGGCATCGGGCTCGGTGAGCCCGAAGCAGCCCAGCGCCTCGCCCGAGCACAGGCGCGGCAGCCAGTGTCGCTTCTGCTCCTCCGTGCCCCAGCGCTCGATCGAGCCGCACACGAGGGAGGTCTGCACTGAGACCACGGTGCGAGCCGAGGAATCGGCGCGACCGACCTCCTCGACGATCAGTCCGTAGCTCAGGTAGTCGAGGCTCCGGCCCCCGTATTCCTCGGCGACCGGGGCGCCGAGATAGCCCATGTCCCCCATCCGGCTCGCGAGCTCGCGGTCGAAGCGGGCCGCGCGGTCGTTCTCGCGCGCGCTGGGGGACGATCTCGTTGTCGGCGAAGTCGCGCGCCGTCTCCTGGATGAGTTGCTGCTCGTCGGTTAGGTGGAGGTCCACGGCGTCGAGCCTACGTTGCGAGCGCCTGCTCCAGCGAGCGGCTGAACGTTTCGGCGGCCTCCGTCGTCCTCGGCCCCGGGGTCTCGAGCTCGCGCCCGTCGATCGCCGCCACCGGCTGCACCTCGCGCACCGTGGAGGCGAGGAACGCCTCGCGCGTCCCCAGGAGGTCGTCCACGGTGAACTCCCCCTCCTCGACGTGGAGCGACCGGACGATCTGGGCGCGGGTGATCGACTCGAGGATGCCGGTCGAGATCGCCGGCGTTCTCAGGCCACCCTCCGGTGAGACCCAGAAGATCGAGGAGGTCGGGGCCTCCAGGACGATGCCGTCGGGACGGACGAGCACCGCCTCGTCGGCGCCACGGGCCTGGGCGATCCGCGTCGCCTGCATGTTCGCCCCGTACGACAGCGACTTGACGCCGGTCAGGATCACGGTCGGCGAGTAGGTCACCGTCGCGACGCGGGCGGAGGTGCCCCGTTCGGGAAGGACCTCCGTGAGCAGGATCCGCCGCCCGCCTCGGGTGAGGACGATCCGGAGCTGGGCCTCGCCGGTCCCGAACTCGGCAAGCAGAGCGTCCAGCTCGCGCTCGATCGCCTCGCGCTCGACCGGCAGCTCGATGATCGCCGCCGAGCGCTCGAGCCGGTCGAGGTGCTCGGAGAGCGCGAACGGCTCGCCGGCGTAGAGGCGGATCACCTCGAACACCCCGTCGCCCCGGTAGAGCCCGTCGTCGGGCAGCGGGATGGTCGCCGCGGCGGTCGGCGAGATCACGCCGTCAACGCTCGCCAGCTCGCTAGTCGCCATGTCCGCGAGGCTATCCGAGTCGAGTTCGCGGCCGCGTGCTCGACGCGAGGACCGCTCGGCCTAGGCGGCCTCGGGGTTCTCCACGATCGTCGCCACTCCCTGGCCGACGCCCACGCAGAGCGCGGCGACGCCGCGGCGTACCCCGCGGCGGCGCATCTCCCAGACGAGCGTCGTCAGCAGGCGGGCACCGGAGCAGCCCAGCGGATGGCCGAGAGCGATCGCCCCGCCGTTGACGTTCAGGCGCTCCTCCTCGATCCCGAGCTCGCCGGCGCAGGCGAGCACCTGGGCCGCGAAGGCCTCGTTGATCTCGATCAGGTCGATGTCGTCCAGCGTCAGCCCGGCGCCGTCGAGCGCCCGCCGGATCGCCGGCACAGGCCCCATCCCCATGTAGGCGGGATCGACGCCCGCGACGCCGATCGAGACCACGCGGGCGAGCGGGCGCGCCTCGAGCGCCTCCGCCCGCTCGGCGTTGGTCAGAACCAGGCAGGCGGCGCCGTCGTTCAGGGTGGATGCGTTTCCGGCGGTCACCGTGCCCCCCTTCCGGAAGGCGGGTCGCAGCCGGGCGAGACGCTCCAGCGACGTGTCCGCGCGGGGCCCCTCGTCGGCCTCCACCATCACGGGTCCATCGCGGCCGTCGGCGGACGGCGCCTCGATCGAGACCAGCTCGTCGGCGAACCGACCCGCCTTCGCGGCCTCGACGGCCCGGGTGTGGCTTTGGAGTGCGAACCGGTCCTGTTCCTCTCTGGGGATCCCGTAGCGCTCCGCCACGTTCTCGGCCGTCTCGCCCATGGACTCCGTGGAGTAGCGCTCCGCCATGAGCGGGTTGACGAGGCGCCAGCCGAGCGAGGTGTCATGCATCGTCTGCGGGCCGCGGGGCAGCCCGGCGTCGGGCTTCGGGACGACCCACGGCGCACGGCTCATGGACTCGGCGCCGCCCGCCAGGTAGAGGTCGCCCTCGCCGAGCCGCAGCGCTCGTGAGGCCTGGTTCACGGCCTCGAGCCCCGACGCGCACAACCTGTTCACGGTCACGCCGGGGACCTCGACCGGAAGGCCCGCCAGGAGCGACGCCATCCGGGCGGCGTCGCGGTTGTCCTCGCCGGCCTGGTTCGCCGCGCCGAGGTACACGTCGCGCACGTCGGCCGGGTCGATGCCGGTTCGGTCCACCGCCGTGCGGATCACGTGGGCGGCGAGGTCGTCCGGCCGCACGCCGGCAAGGGAGCCGCGGTAACGCCCCATCGGCGTCCGAACCGCGTCGACGACGAAAGCGTCTAAGGTGTTTTCGAGGTCCATGGACTTCATTCTCCTAAGCCTGGCGATGGTTGGCTTCATCGTCCTCGTCCTCGTCCTCTTGGCCCGGTCCTATCCGGGCAGCGGCGCGGATCTCGTCGACTGGCGCCCGACGCGCTCGTTCGAGGACGAGGCTCGACTGGAGACTGAGGACATCGAGCAGATGATCGCCGCGCAGAACGAGATGCGGCGCCGCCGCGGCAAGCGGGACCTGACCCGGGAGGACGCCTCTCGGATGGCGAAGGAGGACCAGGCGATCCGCGAGCGCCAGCGAAGCTCCTACGATGAACGGCTCGACGAGCTCGAGGACGAGCTCGGCGTCTGAGTTGAAGGCGCCGGCCGCCGAGCGAGGCGTGGCGCGGGCGCTGATCGTCGGCTGCGGATGCCGAGGTCAGGCGCTGGGGCGGCGCCTGGTCGCGGCGGGCTGGCTGGTGCGAGGGACGACGCGCAGCGCCGGGGCCGCCGAGGACATTCTCGCGGCCGGGCTCGAGCCGGCGGTCGCCGACCCCGACCAGGGCGCCTCCGTCCTCGATCACGTGGGCGACGTGACGCTCGTGTTCTGGCTGATGGGGTCGGCGGTCGGGGAGCGGGGCGCGGTGGCCGCGCTCCACGGCCCCCGACTCGAGCGGGTGCTCGAGAAGCTGGTGGACACGCCGGTGCGCGGGTTCGTGTACGAGGCAGCGGGCTCGGTGCCGCTCGAGGACCTCGAGCGAGGGAGCGAGATCGTCCGGGCGGCCGGGGAGAGGTGGCGCATTCCGGTGGCTCTCGTCGACCGCGACCCCGGCGACTGGGAGGAGTGGACGGAGGCGATGCTGGCGGCCGCGGAGGGCCTGATCGGGGGCGACGGCTGAGGGGCGCATGCCGAATGCACGAAGAGGGAATCTCGTAAACTCGGATAGGAATTCAGGCGAATAGAAATAGACGGAGGTAGCGAGATGGCCGACTACGAGAAGGACGTGCTCGTCGACACCGACTGGGTCGCCGACCATCTGGACGACGACTCGATCCGGATCGTGGAGGTCGACGAGAACCCTGCGCTCTACGCGGAGGCCCACATCCCCGGGGCGATCGGCTTCGACTGGAGGAACGACCTGCAGGACCAGGTCAAGCGGGACTTCCTGAGCCCGGAGGACTTCGGGCGCCTGATGGGAAGCCGCGGCATCTCCAACGACCACACGATCGTCCTCTACGGCGATCGCAACAACTGGTTCGCCGCCTACACCTACTGGTACTTCCTCTACTACGGCCACGACAAGGTGCGGCTGATGAACGGCCCGCGCGAGAAGTGGATCTCCGAGGGCCGCGAGACCACCACCGAGGAGCCGAGCCATTCGCCGGCGACCTTCGAGGCGAAGCCCGGCGACGAGGCGATTCGCGCCCACCGGGAGGAGGTACTCGAGGCGCTCGATGCGGGCACCAGCCTGGTCGATGTCCGGAGCCCGCAGGAGTTCTCCGGCGAGCTGATCGCGATGGCCGGCTACGAGCAGGAGGGCGCGCAGCGCTCCGGCCACATCCCCGGCGCCATCTCGGTGCCGTGGGCCCAGGCCGTCAACGAGGACGGGACCTTCAAGTCCGCCGACGAGCTGCGCGAGCTCTACACGTCGAAGGGCGTGATCCAGGACGGCGCGCCGGTGATCGCGTACTGCCGGATCGGCGAGCGCTCGGCGCACACGTGGTTCGTGCTGCATGAGCTGCTCGGCCTGGACGACGTGGAGAACTACGACGGCTCGTGGACCGAGTGGGGCAACCTGGTCAACGTCCCGATCGAGAAGGACGTCTAGAGCGCCGGGCTCGCCTGCTCCGTCCAGCCGCTCGAACAGGTCGGCGAGGATCCGCGCCGTTGCACCCCAGATCATGTGCTCCCCGACCTCGTAGGTCGGGGTGCGGAACAGGTACCCCCCGGCGGACCAGCCGCCGCATCGCGAAGCCGGCGCGCAGCTGCTCGAGCCGGAATAGGAGCAGGGAGGCGACCTCGTCCGGATTGGGCTCGAACCGCAGGTCCTCCGGGATCAGTCCGACGAACGGGTGGACTTTGTAGCCGGTGACGAACGTCCCGACCGGGGGCAGGGCGCCAACCACCTCCACTCGAGCCGGCTCGAGGCCGATCTCCTCGTGGGCCTCGCGCAGGGCGGTCGCGACGAGGTCCTCATCGGGAGAGTCCTGGCGGCCACCGGGAAACGAGATCTCGCCGGGGTGGCGGCGGAGGTCGAGACGGCGCTCGGTGAACACGAGGCCCGGCCGGTCGGGATGGCCGAACATCGCCAGCAGGACCGCCGCGTCGGTTCCGCCCGGAGCGCTGCATCGCTCGGGCCTCCTCGGGGGTCAGCAGGGCGCTGCTCAGCGAGGCGGCGAGGTCATCCACCCGCGGAGTATCGCGGCTAGATGATCACCTGGACGGTGCCCCCGTCGACGCTCCAGGCCGCGCCGGCGACGTAGGAGGCCCGCTCCGAGCACAGGAAGACGATCGCGTCCGCGATCTCGGAGACCTCGGCGAGCCGGCCGATCGGACGGCCGGCGCCGACCGACTCGAGGGCGTCCTCGCGGCCGCTGCCCGCGAGCTCGGCGGACTGGTCGAGCAGGCCGCCGGGCTCCATCCACAGCTCGGACTTCGTGGGGCCGGGGCAGACGGCGTTGACGAGGACGCCCTGCCGGGCGTAGGCGTCGGCGAAGACGCGCGAGAGCGAGAGCTCCGCCGCCTTCGTGACCGAGTACTCAGGGGTCATCCCCGAAGGCCGCTTGGCGGCGGAGGAGCAGACGTTGACGATGCGTCCCCAGCCGCGATCGGCCATGGCGGGGACGGCGGCCCGCATCGCCCGAGCGGCCCCAGCACGTTCAGCTCCCAGGCCGCCTGCCAATCCTCCTCCGGAACCTCGTCGAGCGAGCGCCGTTTGGCGGTCCCGGCGTTGTTGACGAGGACGTCGAGTTGATCGAAGCGCTCCGCGGTCGCCGCCAGGATGCGCTCGCCGGCGTCCGGGGCGGTGACGTCGAGCGCCAGGCCTGCGGCGGCGCCTCCCGCCCGAGCGCACTCGGCGGCCGCCGCCTCCACGGCATCCTCGGTGCGCGCGACGAGGAGCACGCCGGCGCCCTCGGAGCACAGTCGGCGGGCGACCTCGAGGCCGATCCCGCGGCTGGCGCCCGTCACCGCGCAACCTCTGCCCTCGAGCCCGAGATCCATCAGCGCGGGGAGGCCACTCGGGCCCTAGCCCAGCTCGACGCGGTCGGTGATCGTCACCTCTTGTTCGCCGGTGAGCGCTCGGTGGACCGGGCACTTGCCGGCGATCTCGCGGAGCCGCTCCGCCTGGTCCTCGGAGAGCGCGCGCGGGAGATGCAGGGTTACCGCGAAGGACTGGGGCGAGCCTGACCGCCCGTACTCCATCTCGACGTCCACCTCGACGTCGCCGAGCTCCCACCCCTTGCGGTCGGCGTACATCTCGATCGTGATCGCGGTGCAGGCGGCGAGCGCTGCCGCCAGGGTGCGAGTGGGGGAGGGGCCCTGGTCGCCGCCGCCGGCCTCCGTCGGCTCGTCGATCACGAGCCGGTGGCCGCCCTGGATCTCGACCTCGTGGGTATAGCCCTGGCGGCGCCGGGCGACGACCCTAACCATCGCCGTCCCCGGCGTGGCGTCCCTCGAAGAGCTCCGGGTCGTCCACGTCGGCGGCTCGCGCCATCGCGAAGGCGAGATCTGAGGCTCGATTGAGGTAGCGCAGGACGGCGATCGATGCCAGGCCGTCGGCGTCCTTCAGGGCGACCACGCGCGCGCTCGGCGCGGCGGATGGCGGTGCGGGCGACGTCGAGTTGGGCGGACAGGGTGGTGCCGCCGGCGATCACGAACTGCGGGGGAAGGTCGACCCGGTCCATGTAGCGGTCGATGATGGGCTCGAGCGCGTCGACCATCTCGTCGGCGATCCGGCTGACCCCGTCCTCGAGCCGGCCCTCCGCCTCGGGGGCGGTTGCGAGCTCCGCTCCGGCGACGAACAGCTCGCGCTGCAGGCGGAGGAGATCGGCGGCCAGCTCCGCGTCTTCCGGCCCGCAGAGCGAGCGAGCGACGCCGAGCGCCGCCCCCGCTTCGTCGATCGAGCCGTACGCCTCGGTGCGCGCGTCCGTCTTCGGCACCCGGCCCCCGTACCACAGGGTCGTGCTGCCGTCGTCGCCCTTCCTGGTGTAGATCCGGGTCACCGAGTGCGACCCTAGCGGACGCAGGCGGGCGGCTCAGCTGAGGGGATTGAAGGCGATCCCGGTGAGGAGCTTGGGGAAGAAGTAGGTGGACTTGGGCGGCATCGTCTCGCCCGCGGCCGCGACCTCGCGGACTTGCTCGACTGGGGTGGGGCGGAGGAGGAAGGCGGCCTCGTAGTTGCCGGCGTCGAGCTGCCGCAACGCCTCCGCGGCGCCGGTTGCGTAGCCGAGGCCGCGCTTGGCGGCGATGTCGTCGTCACTCATCCCGAGCGTGCGCTTGAGGATCAGCTCCTCGAGGATCGCGGCATCGAGACGGCGGTAGGCGTCCGAGTTGTTGGCGAGAGCCTGGTCGATAGCGGCCGGGTCCTTGAGCCGAAGGCGGTAGGGACGGCGGAAATGGGCGTCGATGTAGCCGAAGACGCCGGGGCCTTCGCCGTCGGCCGGATCCAGCCGGTCCTCGGGGACCTGCTCGACGTCGAAGCTCTCGCGAATGCCGGCGGCGAGGCGCTCCTGGGCGTCCCTGTCCAGGTCGCGCAGGAGCCGGTGAGTGGCGAAGACGGTGAGGCCGGGGTCCTCCAGCGAGACCAGACAGACGAGCGTGTATCGGTGCGGCCCGTCGCCGCCGACCTCGTCTGCATAGGTGCGTGCGGTCTCGTAGCGGTGGTGGCCGTCGGCGATCAGGAGCTCGGCGTCCGCGAGCGCCGCGCCCACAGTCTCGTGGACAGCCGGGTCGGCGATGCGCCAAACGCGGTGGAGGGTGCCGTCGGCGTCGGTCACCTCGCCCCAGGGATCGTCGACGAGGTGCGGTTCGAGCTGGCCCCACACGCTCCCGGGATGAAGAGCGAAGATGGGGGAGAGGTTGTGGCGGGTGGCGCGGGTGAGCCGCAGGCGGTCCTCCTTCGGGCCAGGCTGGGTCCGCTCGTGGGGGCGGATCAGGCCCGGGCCGTAGTCGGTGACGCGCACGCGGGCCAGGAAGCCGCGGCGCGTGTAGGCGTTGCCGTCCGGACCCGTGTAGTCCTGGGTGAGCGCCCAGATCGAGGGCTCGCGGTCGGCGGCCAGGATGCCCTGGAGGGTCCACTCCTCGAGCGTCTCTGCGGCGTGCTCGTAGGGATCGCGGCCCTGCGGGGCCTCGGGAAGGTCGAGCTCGACGACGTTGAAGGGAGAGCGGGCGAGGAGTGCGGAGCGCTGGTCGGCGTCGATGACGTCGTAGGGAGGCGCGGTGACGTCCGCGAGCGCCGGGACCGCGCTGAGGTTGTAGTGGAGCGCAGCTGAAAGGCTTGACCTCGGCCACGGCGGAACCCTATGAAATGCCGCCGGCGACTCGGCGGTCCTGGGGCCGGCTGCTCAACCGTCAGCCCAGTGTTCAGCGACCGGACCGAGGGAGAGGCGCTCGGGTCGTTCCCCAAGCGCCTGGGCCGCGGCCCGGAGGCCGGAGGAGAAGGCGGCGTGCACCGTGCCATATGAGGCAGGCACCGTGGCCTCGCCCGCGAGGAACACCCGGTCCGAGACCGGCTCGGCGAGCGACTCCATGTCCTCGACGGTGGCGCCGAGCGGGATGTAGCTGTAGGAGCCGCGTGCCCACTGATCGCCCGTCCAGTCCGTGATGAGGATCTCGTCCGGGTCGGGCACGGAGCCGAACATGTTGCGCAGGGCCTCGAGCGCCGGTTCCGCTCGCTGCTCGGCTGGGAGCTCGGCGAGGCCGGGGGTGACTGTCGGGTTGTAGAGGGCGATCAGCGTGGGGGCTTCGACGTGGCGGGTGAAGTCGAACCAGACGGGGAACGAGTGATCGTCGGCGACGTGGGTGATCTGCCATAGCGACTCCGGCCAAAACCGCTCCGAGAAGCGGAAGGCGATCTTCTCGAGCGTCCCCATCGCCAGTCGCTCCACCGCGCCGGCCTGTTCGGGACCGAGGGGAGGATCGAAGGACAGGGTCCCGGCCTTCAGCACGCCCAGTGGGACCGTCGCGATCACGCGATCGCATCCGAGGGTCTCGCCGTTCGAATGGACCACGACCTCGTCACCGCCGTGATCGATGCTGGTGACCGGAGCCCGTAGGCGCACTTCGAGGTCCGTCGCGAGCCGGTCGACCAGCGCCCGGTATCCGCCCTCGGGCACCAGGTTGCCGCCGCCGGCCTCCGCATAGGCGGCCGTACCTGCGAGCGAGATTCGATCCGGCGGACCCGCCGTCACCAAGGGCCCCATGATCCAGAGGAGGCCGAACCTGACCAGCTCGCCCACCCGTCCGTTGAGCTCGCGGTCGGCGAGGTACCACTCGACCCCGTCGACGAATCGATCGGTGTCGGGGAGGGCCGCCGCCGCCGCGGAGGGATCCCAGTCGGCTCCGATGGCAGCGGGGAGCGCCGTCGCGTGGGTGGCGTCGAGCCACTCGCCGGACCAGACGGCCATGCGGGAGAAATAGGGCCCATCGTTCTTCGCCTGGATCCCCGCCGAGGCGAGAGCCTCGGCCACCGGGTTCCCCACCGGGTCGTGGACCCAGGCCCCGCCCAGGTCGATCGAGCCCGGACCAAGCGGCGCGGTCCAGGTGCGCCCGCCGATCCGATCACGCGCCTCGAGGACGACGACATCGGCTCCGGCGTGGCGCGCCGCATCCGCGGCCGCCAGCCCGGCCATCCCTGCTCCGACAACGACCACTCGCATCGCGCCGCGAGCCTAGCGTCAGAGCGGTAGGTCGTGACGCTGGGCTAGAGGTCGGGGTGCCGGGATTTGAACCCGGGATCTTCCGCCCCCAAAGCGGACGCGATACCAGACTTCGCCACACCCCGGCCCGGCGAGTCTAGCCACTGGTCATGAGCGCGACGCGACCGCATACGGCTACGACTACCCTGGGTCCACCAGACAACCGAGGAGAGCCATGGACTTGAAGAGACTCACGAACCGGGCAAAGGACCTGGTCGAGAAGCGCGGCGGTGCCGACAGCGTCAAGGAGGATGCCGGCGAGCTCAGGGACGTCGCCAAGGGCGAGGGCAGCCTGAAGGACAAGGCGAAGGCCGCCGCCGAGGCGATCAAGCAGCCCGGCGCCGCGCCGGAGAAGCCGGCCGGAGAGCCCACGAAGACACCGAGCCCAGGGCGTCCGTCCGGCGACTAGCTCCCGAGCGGGCGAGGAGCGCGCACCCACGGGCGCACGCCCGGTCCTTCATCCCCGCCGCAGCAGGCGGGCGTGCAGTCCCGGAGGGAGCGGCTCGACCTCCTCGGGCAGCTGCAGGCGCCCGGCGCGTCGTGCCCTGACCACGCAGTTCGCATGCGCGTGACGACGCCGCGAGGGGTCGCCGTCCGGCAGCACCAACAAATGGTCGCTGAGGGCGGGAAGCAGGCCGCCGCACAGCGGGCAGCGGTAGGTGGCTGGCTTGCGATTACCCGCGGGGCGAACCGCGTACCAGCGAGCCTTGCGGAAGTCGTCCACCGCTACCCCGGAAGCGAGGCTACCCGGGAGGGGGAGGGTGTCCTACCGGAGAGCAGGAACCGTCAGACCGCCCGGTGGCAACCTGGGTAAGGAAGCGGGAAATCAGGAAAGGACCTGAAAATGAGCGATGAGAGAAAACAGGTCGCGATCGCCACCCATGCCGAGGTCCTCGAGCTGCTTAGCGAATCGGCACGAGACGGCTCAATCAGCGCACAGATCGCGCTCGAGCGAGCGCTGCGTGCGTCGGCGAGGGCTGGAAACACCGACCTGGACGCGGAGCTGGACCGGCTACTGACCGAGGACTAAGCGTCGCTACTCCCGCAGCCCGGCGGCTTGGAGGGCTTCGTCAGACGCGGTGCGCCCTCCAATGCACCTTGCCGCAATGGTGGAACTGCCCCACGTCGTCGTGGATGAAGCCTCGCGCCTTCCTGCCGGCGTCGTAGAACTTACCTTTCACCCTTCCCCCTGGGAATGAAACCCTGAACTTCCCGCGATCGTTCACGCGACCTGGGTGCAAGTGCCCGGACGTCTCGAAGCGGCCCTCATCGCATTGGATCGGAACGTTGACCCAATGGAATTCCTTCACCCTCCGGAACTCGCCGTGGTGCACGACCGCTTTGAACCTCACGGCTCCCCCCGCGGCGGTGCCCTGGTAAGTCCTGGTAGTGCTCGCGAAGGCAGTGACGGAGAACGCCAGGACAGCGACCAACGTGGTGCTCATAAGTATTCGTTTCAAGATGTCCTCTCGGGGGTCCCTCCTAAGGTCTCCCATGATCGACGAGGCGACCCTCTTGTGAGGCGTGGCCTACCACACGGGCGGCCG
Source organism: uncultured bacterium (assembly GCA_963772345.1). GTDB lineage: Bacteria > Actinomycetota > Thermoleophilia > Solirubrobacterales > 70-9 > AC-56. The sequence goes on from CAVYXB010000009.1 coordinate 42,635, forward strand.
TGGGTCAAGGCGCGCCTCGAGGTTCTCCTGCGACATCGCCTACTCCGAGAGGCCGGCGGCTTCGAGGGCCTTCTGAAACTCGGGACCAGTACCGAGCATTTCGATTCTGATGACCTTGCTGTCCCGGATCGACCACGAAAGCAGAATCGGGGTATCGAGCCGGGCGTCACCACCAGGCATAAGGCGGGAAACACGACCTGCGCTGATGACCTCGTCGCCCCGATCGTGAAGCCGGTCTATCTCCTGGCGGCCACCAGGCAAGGTCTCCCACTGTGCCCGGGCAACAGCGGCAAGTCCGTCATGACCTTGTCTTGTTCCAGGTTCAACCGCCGTAGAGGCGTTGACATACTCAACCTCAGGGTCTGCAAGGGCCAGGATGCCCTCGACATCCTGGCGGTTCCAGGCGTCCATGACGCGGCGCACGATCTCCACGTTCTCCTGCGACATCGCCTACTCCGAGAGGCCGGCCGCTTCGAGGGCTTCCGCGGGATTCGCATACGACTTCAGGTGAATGACCTTTGCGTCTCGAAACGTCCATAGGTAGGCCAAAGGCCCTTCGAGCTCGATCCCTGTGTGTCGGGCCTTCATCTGGACGTGGTGGATTGAGACAAGGCGGTCGCCGGTGCCGAGGATGCGCTCCAACTTGACCGTGAGACTCTCGAACGGTTCGAGCCAGCGTTGCGTTGCCCGGGCGACACCCTCGTAGCCGTGGTAGGTCTCGCCAACATGGTCGGGCAGGATGGTGTCGTCGTACGCGATGTCGGAGTCAAACAGGGGCAGCTCATCCCTTTCGCCCCGCTCCCATGTCTCAAGCTCGGCTTTGGGATCCCACCCTTCCAGGAACTCCCGAAGCCTCGTGACGTTCTCCTCCGACATCGCCTACTCCCGCAGCCCGGCGGCTTCGAGGGCTTCGCTTCTGGAGCGGAAGCCGAGGATCGCTCGGACGACCCTTCCCTCGCGGAACTCGTACAGGTCGAACTGGCGGATATCTATCGAAATGCCGCTCGCCTTGCCTTGTCCCTGCCAGTGCGCCGCGCCGACCACCCCGTTCGGGGTCTCGATGTACTCCTCGATGTCGACGTGCAGCTCGTCGAAGGCATCGGCCCAGAGCGTGAGATTTGCCTTGATCGCCTCGACGCCCTCAACCCGCAGGGGCTGATCCGGAGCGTTCTGCCGGTCCTCCAGCACGGCATCCGGTGCGAAGAGTTCACCGAGGCCTTCGAAGTCACCTCGGTTGAGAGCCGCGTTGCCGCGTTTTGTGGCCTCCAAGTTCTCCTGCGACATCGCAGACGCAGTATCTCGTTACTCAGGCAGCCCGGCGGCTTCGAGGGCTTCATCGACCGGGTCGTACTCGTCGATCCTCGCGATCTGGCTTGGAGTACTAGCGCCGGCGGAGCCCCGCTCCCCCGCCTTCGCCCTCGCTGTCCAACCTCTCCTTCGCCGCCCCGAGGAGCGGGGACAGGGGCACGCCCTCGACGGCGTCGTCGGGGACGCCCGCCCGCTGCACGTAGAGGGCGAGTGCATGGAAGGCTCGGTACCACGATCGCCCTCCCTCATCTAACTCACGATGCCACTCGTCGGTTAGCTCGAAGCGGGCCACCGCGCCGGTCGAGATCCAGGCGTCAACGTCGCCGACGTAATCGTTGCCCTCGGCCCAGACCATCCGCACAATCGCCCTGAGCGCCTCCGCGTCGGCACGACCCTCGTAGTGTTCGTAGCGAGCCGGCAGCAGGGAGATGATGCCGGCGACCCAGGTCTCAATGCTGGCCATCTGTCCTCATTCTCGAGGGTCGACCCCTAGCGCCCGCAATCGGCCGATCACCCCATGGCCCCCGCGATCGCCGCAACACGGGCCGATCCTCGGGGTTGGCCGCAGCTCGTAGGCACTGCCACTCCTTGTCAACGGCATCGCCTACTCCGAGAGCCCAGCGGCTTCGAGGGCTTCCTGGTGATCCCAGAAGAACTCGGCCAGCACGACCTTGCCCTTTCTGAACGTCGTGACCTGCGTGAACCGCATATCCCCCTCGAGTCCCGACTGCACGCCGGTCATGTGCGCTCGCATTCGCGTGACCACGACGTCACCTGCATCGATCAGATCCTCGATCACCGAGTCGCGGCCCACTGTTTCCGCAAAGCCCTCATAGAAGGAGCGCACTGCGTCCTTTCCGCGATAGACACGCTCCGGCCAACCCTCGGCGGCTCGGAGCACCACGTCGTCGTCCCACAACCCAACAAACGCATCCATATCGCCCCGGTTCCAGTACTCCAAATCCTTCAGCACGATCTTCACGTTCTCCTGCGACATCGCCCGCGCAGTATCTCGCGCCCGTGGCTACTTGAGGAGGCCTCGACAGTTGATCTTGTGGGAGTGGGCGGGCCGCTGTCCGACGCGCAGGAAAAGGCCGTTTGCAGGCCAAACGTCGAGCACCCCCGGCAGGACTCGAACCTGCGACCTGCTGCTTAGAAGGCAGCTGCTCTATCCAGCTGAGCTACGGGGGCCTGTCGGTCAGGATAGGCGCGCAGGGCGACGATCGTGCATCACGCCGCGACCGCCTCGCCGTGGCTCTGCAGGTCCACCATCGCCGCGTAGCGGTCGCCGAGTTCGAGGAGGTCCTCGTGGCCTCCGAGCTCAGCGACGCGTCCGCCCTCCAGCACCGCGATCTGCTCCGCGCGTCGCACTGTGGACAGCCGATGGGCGATCGCGATCACCGTCCGGCCTGCGGCGAGACGGTCGAGCGCCTTCTGCACGGCGCGCTCCGTGTGGGCGTCGAGGGCGCTGGTCGCCTCGTCGAGGATCAACACCGGTGGGTTGCGCAGGACGGCGCGCGCGATCGCGATCCGCTGCTTCTCGCCGCCCGAGAAGCGGTAGCCGCGCTCGCCGACGACCGTGTCGTAGCCCTCCGGCAGCGACGCGACCAGGTCGTGGATCTGCGCCGCCCGCGCCGCCGCCTCGACCTCGGCGTCGGTCGCATCCGGGCGCGCGAAGCGCAGGTTCTCCCGCACGGAGGCATGAAACAGGTACGTCTCCTGCGACACCACGCCGACAATTCCGGCGAGGCTCTGGAGGGAGAGATCGCGCACGTCGATCCCGTCGATCCGGACCGCGCCCTCCTCCGGGTCATAGAGCCGCGCCAGCAGGTACGCGAAGGTCGTCTTGCCCGCCCCCGTCTCGCCGACGAGCGCGAGGGTGGTCCCGGCGGGCACCGTGAGGTCGACGTCGCGCAGCGTCCAGTCGGAATCGGCCCCGTAGCGGAAGCCGACGCCGTCGAACGTCACCTCGCCCTGCACCTCGCTCGGCGGAATCTGGGGCGCGCCGGGGCGCTCGCGGATCTCGACCGGCTCGTCGAGGTAGTCGAACACCCGCTCGAACAGCGCCAGTGAGCTTTGCACGTCGACGCTGACCGAGAGCAGCGACTGGATCGGGAAGAAGATCCGCGTCTGGAGCGTGGTGAAGGCGACCAGGGTCCCGATCGTGATCGCCGGAGCGCCCCCGGCGATGCTGAGGCCGGCGAAGAGGTAGACGAGCGCCGGCATCGCGGCGAAGGCGATCTGCACGGAAGCCATCCGCCAGCGGCCCGCCATCCGCGAGCGCACCTCCAGGTCCGCGAGCTCCGCCGACTCGCGCTCGAAGCGCTCGGCGAGCTCGCCGGAGCGCCCCATCGTCTTGCCGAGCAGGATGCCCGAGACGGAGAGCGACTCCTCGATCAGCGCCGAGATGTCGGCGAGCTGTCCCTGGCGGTCGGCGGTGATCCGGCGCCGCTCAGCGCCGACCCGCCGCGTCAGCCAGACGAAGAAGGGCAGCAGTCCCAAGGCGAAGAGCGCCAGCCGCCAGTCGAGCAGGAACATCGCCACGGCGGCGGCGAGCACCGTGGTGACGTTGGAGACGATCGAGGTGGCGGTACTGGTGACGACGCTCTGAACCCCGCCGATGTCGTTCGCGATCCGCGACTGGATCTCGCCTGTCCGGGTGCGGGTGAAGAAGGCCAGTGAGAGGCGCTGGAGATGGCGGTACACCTGCGTCCGCAGGTCGTGCATCACCCGCTGGCCAACGGTGTTCGAGAGCAGCGTCTGGGCCACTCCGAGAGCCCCGGTGGCGACCGCGATCCCGATCATCCCGACGACCAGGGCCACGAGCAGACCTGTGTTCGCCTCGGGGATCGCCTGGTCGAGCACCGCGCGGAGCAGGAACGGCGAGATCATCCCGAGCGCCGCCGAAAGCAGGATCAGAGCCAGTACCGATCCAAGGCGCCAGTGATAGGGCCGAAAGAGGCTGAGCAGCCTGCGGCGATCCAGCCCGTCGACGTCGACTCGAGGGCTCAGCACCGGCCTCGCCCGGGCGCCCGGCGGTCGCAGGTATGCGCCGTGAGGCGGACCAGCATGGCGCGAAACGCGCGGCGCTCGCTCTCGCTGAGCGGACCGAGCAGCTCGTGCTCCGCCCGTCTGGTCGCCTCGCGGGCTCGCTTCACGTTCCGCCGCCCCTCCGGGGTCAGCTCGACAAGATGCCGGCGCCGGTCGGCCGGGTCGGGAGCGCGACCCAGGAGCCCGCGCTCCTCCAGCTGATCGAGGAGCGCCACGAGATTGCTCGGCTGGATCCGCAACGCCATCGCCAGGTCTCGCTGGGCGATCGGCCCCTGCGCGTCGAGGTGGTGCAAGACGGCGAACTCCGGCCACCTCAGCCCGCTCTCGCTGAGGCTTCGGCCGAGCCGCCATGCGGAGGCCCGCGCCAGGCGGAAGATCAGGAGCCCGACGCCGGAGTCGAGGGTCGCGTCTCCGGCCTCGGCCTCTGGCTGAGCGGCTGTCCGCGCGGGTGTCTCGACGGGCTTCATGTGCTCCAAATCACTTATATCCCATAACTGTTCGTTACTATAGTCGATATGCCCGATAACGAATCCAAAGGACTCGCGATGGAAACGTTGACTCTGATCCCGATCGAAGACACAGTCGTTTTTCCCGGCATGAGCGCAACGCTCGCGATCGATGCTGGCGACTCCGAGCGCGTCTTCCTAGTTCCGCGCAGCGACGAGCACTTCGCATCCGTGGGCACGGTGGCCCGTGTCGCCGAGCGCCTGCAGATCCCTGGCGGCGCGCAGGCCGTGACCCTCGAGGGGCTTCACCGCGGCGTCGCCGGCCCCGCGGCCGCCGGCATGGAAGGCGAGCTGCGGGTCGAGGTGACCGAGCATCAGGACGACTCCGGCTCGGAGGGCGCCGACGAGCTCGCGCGCGAGTACCGCGCGGTGGTCGAGGAGATCCTCGAGCTACGCGAAGCGGACCCGCGAATCGGAGCGTTCCTACGCTCGATCGTCGAGCCCGGGGCGCTGGCGGACACGGCGGGCTACTCCCCCGACCTGAGCTTCGAGCAAAAGCGCGAGCTGCTGGAGACGCTGGACGTCACCGAGCGCCTGGAGAAGGCGGTCGCCGCCCAGCGGGAGCGCCTGGCGGAGCTCCAGGTACGCAGGCGGATCCGCGACGACGTGGAATCGGGCGCTCAGAAGCAACAGCGCGATTACTTCCTGCGCAAGCAGCTCGACTCGATCCGGAAGGAGCTCGGCGAGGACGAGGGCTCCGTCGTCGACGACTACCGGCGCCAGATCTCCGAAGCGGGAATGCCCGACGAGGTCCGCGAACAGGCGGAGCGAGAGCTCGGGCGCCTGGAGCGGATGGGCGAGTCGGGCGAGGCCTCCATGATCCGGACCTATCTCGACTGGCTCCTGGCCGTGCCGTGGGGCGAGCGCTCAGAGGAGCGGCTCGATCCCGACCACGCCCGCGAGGTCCTGGATGCCGACCACGCCGGGTTGGAGGACGTCAAGGACCGGATCACCGAATACATCGCGGTTCGCAAGCTGCGCGCTGATCGCGGCGTCGCCGACGAGCGCGGATCCGGGGCGATCCTGACGCTGATCGGACCGCCCGGGACCGGCAAGACCTCGATCGGCGAGTCGATCGCCCGCGCGACCGGACGGGAGTTCGTCCGGATGTCCCTGGGCGGCGTTCGCGACGAGGCCGAGATCCGCGGCCACCGCCGCACCTACATCGGCGCCCTGCCGGGGCGCCTGGTCCGGGCCCTGCGCGACGCCGGGACGATGAATCCGGTGATCATGCTCGACGAGGTCGACAAGGTCGGCGCGGACTGGCGCGGCGATCCCTCGGCGGCACTGCTCGAGGTCCTCGACCCGGCGCAGAACCACAGCTTCCGCGACCACTACCTGGATGTCGAGCTCGACCTCTCAGGCGTTCTCTTCATCGCCACGGCGAACGTGGCCGAGACGATCCCACCGCCGCTGCTCGACCGGATGGAGGTGGTTCGCTTCGACGGCTACACGACCGAGGAGAAGCTCGCGATCGCGCGCGGCTACCTGTGGCCTCGCCAGCGCGAGCGAAACGGGCTGCGCGACGACGAGGTCGAGATCGACGACGAGGCGATCCGTACGGCGATCACCGAGTACACGCGTGAGGCCGGAGTGAGGAACCTCGAGCGCGAGCTCGGCAAGATGCTCCGCAAGACCGCCACAGGCGTGGCCTCGGGATCCACCGAGGCCCCGGTTCGCATCGACGTGGATGCCCTCCGCGGAGCGCTCGGCCGCCAGAGGTTCTTCCAGGAGGCCGCCGAGCGGACGGCGATCCCGGGCGTCGCGACGGGCCTGTCGGTGACCGGCGCCGGCGGCGACGTCCTGTTCATCGAGGCGACGGCGATGCCTGGCGAGGACGGCCTGGTGCTGACCGGACAGCTCGGCGACGTCATGAAGGAGTCGGCGCGGATCGCGCTCTCCTACGTCCGCAGCCGCGCCGAGCAGTTGGGGATCGGCGAGGACTCGTTCGCCGGTCACCAGTTCCACGTCCACGTTCCGGCTGGGGCGATCCCCAAGGACGGCCCCAGCGCCGGGATCACGATGACGACCGCGCTGGCCTCGCTGCTGAGTGGGCGGCCGGTCCGCCACGACGTCGGGATGACCGGCGAGATCACGCTCCAAGGTCGAGTTCTGCCGATCGGGGGCCTCAAGCAGAAGGTGCTGGCCGCGCACGCCGCAGGCCTCTCGGAGGTGATCCTCCCGGAGCGGAACCGGGGCGATCTCGATGACGTCCCGGAGGACGTTCGCGAGCAGATGCGCTTCCACCCCGTGATGACGATCGACGAGGTGCTCGAGCACGCCCTGGAGCCGGCGCCGGCGGAGCTGCCGGTCGCGGCCTAGGCGCTCAGCGGCGTCCTACTGTTTCGAGGCGGTCCAGTCGACCGTGCCGGTGTCGCACTTGCCGAAACCATTGATCGGACGGCCATGGACCCTGAGGGTCCCCTCGGCCGTCCGGTAGTGGTCGGTGAACTCGCCGTCGACTTCGCCGCGGGTCTTGAACTCGGCCTTGTAGAAGGAGCCGTGGAACTTCCGGTTCCTGACCTTCATCGCGGGAATCGGAAGTTTGATCGGGCTCTTGTTGCTGATCGGGATCGGATCGCCGGTGGGCGAGTTCTCACAGGACAGCTTGACCTTGAAGAAGAAGAAGTTCTTCACCCGCTTGGTCTTCCCGCGCTTGACCTTGGTCTGAAAGGTGACGTGACCGCCCTGCTTGACCGGCCCGCGGTAGTCCTTGACGGCTCCCGCGGCTACCGCAACCCAGACCAGCGCTCCGGCCAGCCCTGCAACGAGCACGACGCGCTTCATTCCCCCGCTCCTTCCGGTTCGATGGCATGCACCCTATCCAGGGTTCGGTGATCCTGTCTCACTGGCGCCCTGCCCGAGGGGCTACATTGACGGGGCGCGGTGAGCGTAGCTCAGCTGGTAGAGCTCCTGGTTGTGGTCCAGGCGGTCGCCGGTTCGAATCCGGTCGCTCACCCTCCCTAGGCCCCGCGCCCCTCACGCTCGCGAGATACCGCGCGGGCGATGTCGCAGGAGAATGTCGGGAGGCTCGCCCTGAAAGTTCAGGTAGTCGTCGACGATTTGCTCGAGGACGTCTTCCTTCACGGGTTCAATTAGTGCCGGGTCTTCGCCTCGCAGCCCGAGACCGCGGAGTTCGGATCCTTCGGGAGCTTGTCGAGATCGGCCCTGTCGCTCCCGGGCCCGCAGTCGACCCCGTCGTTGCCGCCGTCGTGCGCGAGGATCAGGTCGTTGCCGCTGGAGCCAGCCAGATAGTCCCTGCTCGGACCCCCGATCAGGGTGTCCGGCCCCGAGCCGCCAATCACGCTGTCGAAGCCCCCGCCGCCCGCCAGCGAGCTTGGGATGCCCGTCCTGTTCTGGACAACGTCATCGTTGTCGCCCGCCGTCACCTTGATCCGGTCGATCATCGCGAGGGGGCATTCAGCCCGGGAGACGCCCGTTCGGGTGCAGTGCGCTCCCACCTTGACGCTCGATCCGGAAGGGCCCCGATGCCAATAGAGACCGGCCGCCCCATCGGTCACCCGAAGCCTCGACGCGTTAATGCGGGCGATCCTGACGTTGTTCGTCACTCCTGGTGCGGCGGTGACGACAAGGGTCGAGCCGGAGACGCCCACGGCGGTCGAGTCGGTTGCCTGCAGGGTGAAGCTGTGAACAGCCGGGGTCGGGTCGGTGCCGTTCGGATCCGTGGCGCGAACGCTGAAGGTATGGCCTCCGTTGGCCAGCGGGTTGGTCCTCCTGGGTGAGTGGCAGGGCTCGTAGTCGCCCGCGTCCAGCTTGCAGGCGAAGCTCGCGTCGAGATCCGGGGAGGAGAACCTGAAGGTGGGCGTCGAGTCGCCGATCGTGCCCTGGGGGCCGGCGATCGTCGTGTTGGGGAGCGCGGTGCTCTGGCGGAAGACCTGGATCCGGTTGTTTCCCGTGTCGGCTACATAGATGCGGCCCGTCGAGTTGATGGCCACGCCGGCGGGATTATCGAACCCCCCGATGCCCGAGCCGCCGGCCCCCCACTGCGTGGTGAAGCCGGTCGTGGGAACGAACTCGCGCGCGCGTTCACCCCTGCTCACCGCGACGACCTCGCCCGACGGACCCGTCGCCACGGAGGCGGGGATCTCCCCGCTGAAGCCGCCCACAGTGGCGAGGTAGTTGTCCGCCTGGTCGTACTTGCCGATCGAGTTGTAGCCACCGTGAAGTCCGGGGAACGAGCCGTCGAGGTAGATATAGCCCGCGGAGTCAATGGCGACGTCGAGATCGTTGAGCTCGATGTCGTCCCACGCGGTGAGGAAGTTTCCTGTGGGGTTGAACTTCTGGAGCCTCCCGTAGTTGGCGTTATCGGTGACATAGACGTTGCCGGCGGAGTCGGTGGCGATCCCGTTTGGGTGGTCGAACTGCCCCTCTCCGGAGCCTAAGCTTCCCCATTGGCGGATGAACGTCCCCGAGGAGGTGAACTCCTCGACTCGGTCGTTCCCCGTGTCGAGCACGTAGACGTTGTCCGAGGCCCCCACGGCGATGTCCTGTGCGTGGGCGAGCTGGCCGGCTCCCGAGCCGGATCCGCCCCAGCTAGTGATGAAGGTGCCTGACGACGTGAACTTGTCGACTCGGCCGCCGTCGTACTCGATCACATAGACGTTGTCGGAGGAGTCGACGGCCACCCCGAAGGGGCCTCGGAACTGCCCGTCGCCCGTGCCCTCGCTTCCCCACTGGTTGACGAACCGGATCGAGGCGGAGGCGGAACACGCCAGCACCGATAGCAGGGTGCCGACTACGAGCGGCGCGATGAAGATTCGTCGCATCCGGTGATCCTCCCGCAAGGGGACCCTACCGACAAAGCGCCACAAGACGGTGATGCCGGCCAGCGACTCGACCAGCGAGTTCGCGCCGAAGCCCACCAGGCGATGGACCTGGCGACGATCCCCGCGCCGATCGCCACTGCGGCCTCGAGGGCGTGCCAACCAGGCCGAGCCACGCGAGGAACCGCGCCCGTCGCACGAGCGCGGGCTGGTCCGGGAGCTCAAGGGCAATGGTGTCAGCCATCGCAGGGAACTGTGAGTTGGGCTCAGGTCGTCTTGACCACAAGGACCGAGCAGGGGGCCTTGTGCGTGACCGTGTTCGGCACGCTCCCGAGCACGCGCCGGTCCATGCCCTTGTTGCCGATCACGAGGAGGTCCGCTTCACACTCCACCGCGAGCTGCACCAGCACGTCAGCGGGATCGCCCGCGTCGGCGCGGGTCGCGCAGTCGATTCCTTGCCGCCGCACCTCGTTCTCAGTTCGGGAGAGGATCTCTTGAACTCTCGCCGAGCTGCTGGAGGTCCATTCAAGCTCGGTCGCGGAACCGGTTCCCTGTCGCGAGCCGCCCGGCGAGTCCTTGAAAGCGCTGAGGAGAACGAGCTTGGCTTTGAATCGCTGCGCCAGCTCGACCGCCATCGCCACAGCCTCGCTGGCCGTGGGCGAGCCGTCAGTCCCTACAGCAACGGTCGAGACCATCGTGGGCCAACCCTACATCGGGCGCGACATCGCCTACTCCCGCAGGCCGGCGGCTTCGAGGGCTTCCTCCTCGGACCCGAAGGCCTGGATGCGGGTAACGAGTCGGTCCTTCACCGTCCAGACGGCCGAGAACGCCTCGCGCATCGCGGTGTCGGTGCCGGCTACGGTGCCAATCGAATGGCCCACCACAACGACCGAATCACCGGCGCTTCGGAACCGTTCCGGATGCATCTGGAATCCGTCGAACGCCGTCTCCCACTCGGCGTTCCATCGTTCTAGCTCGGCAATGCCGTGCTTCGTTGCCTGCTCGGGTGCGGCGGACGCTCGCACAAGTTCGACATCTGGATGCAGGAGCGGCCCATAGATCGCTCGATCGTGTCGGCGCCAATAGCCGTCGTAAATCTGTCGCACGATCTCCACGTTCTCCTGCGACACCGCCCTCGCAGTATCTCGCGGCTTCGGCGATCCGCGCTGGGCTGCACCCTGCGCTGGACATCCACTGGACACCGCCTGACCGACCGCCCCGAATGCCGTCCAGCCATGCGCCGATTGGCAGCGGGCTAGGGTCCGCGATTCCGATGAGGCGAGACCTGTCAAGCGAGCGCGTCAACTCGCTGATCGGCGCGCATGGGGCGACGTTCACGAACAGCTTCGTCAACTACTCGCAGCTGCCGGGATGGTTCCTAGCGAACCCCGACCTCGCGGTTGACGAACGGCTTGTAGTCGCGGCACGGCTCGCCGCGAAGGCCCGGGCACGGGGGAAGCGGAGTGGCGGTGTGGACGCCGGGAACCACCGGGAGCAGGAGGCGGGAGGGCATCTGGCGGGAGTGCGCGACCGCCCCGCGAGCGGTCCCGTTGGGCTTCGCCTCGCTGAAGGCCCAGACGGGCTGGTCGCCGCCCACCGCGGAGAGCGTCACACGGATCCGGGAGTGCTTTCGGTAGATGTGGCCCTCGTAGTAGAGCGGGATCGTCACCTTCGCCCAGCGGTCCTTCGGCAGCGGAGAGCCCGGCCAGCTTGCGGGAGTGCAGGCGTGGGGCCCCGGGTTCGACGCGATCCGAACCCAGCGGTACATCTACGTCGAGAACCGGGGTGAGGACCCGGAGCTCTACGACCTGAAGCAGGACCCGTTCGAGCTTCAGAACATCGTCAGCCATCCGGCCTACTCATCGCTGCGGGTCGCGCTGGCGGCGCGCCTTCATCGGCTCGAACACTGCGCCGGCCGCGGCTGCCGGGACGGCTCCTAGCGAACCCCGACCTCGCGGTTGATGAACGGCTTGTAGTTGCGGCACGGCTCGCCGCGAAGGCCCGGGCACGGGGGGAGCGCGGTGGCGGTGTGGATGCCGGGAACCACCGGGAGCAGGAGGCGGGAGGGCATCTGGCGAGAGTGGGCGACCGCCACGCGAGCGGTCCCGTTGGGCTTGGCCTCGTCGAAGGCCCACACCGGCTGGTCGCCGCCGACCGCGGAAAGCGTCACACGGATCCGGGAGTGCTTGCGGTAGATGTGCCCCTGGTAGTAGAGCGGGATCGTCACCTTTGCCCAGCGGTCCTTCGGTAGCGGGGCGGCATCGGAGCGCCGGAGGCTCAGAACCGGCTCGAGCAGGGTGCTCTTCTTGTGGTCGAGCTTGCGCCCGCTGCTCCGGAGCCATCCGCTCTGCACGAACGTCTCCTTCCCGTCCGGTCGCACCTCCGACACCGTGGCCTGCAGATCGACGTTCCGAGCCGAGGAGCGGATCCAAGCCTGAAGCGAGCCGGCGCCGATGACGGTCGTCTGCGAGTCGAGGCGCGAGCTCATGTATGACACCGCGCGGCCGCTGGGGCTCTGCGCCCAGTGGTAATGCGGGGTCGCGGTCCATAGGCCGCCCGGGCCCGAGCCGGTGTCACCCGTGAAGTCGGTCGGCGGCCGGGCTGACGGATCCCAGGTGAAGGCCTCGGCGCCCGCCTTGGACCGCTTGCTGGACTTGAGCTCACCTCCCTCCCCGAGGTACAGGGAGCGCGCGTGCGTGTGCGGCACCGGGAAGCTGCTGAACGAGCGCTCGAAGGCCGGGAACGGGGCGCCTGCCTTCGATCCCCCGGCGCCGTTGTCAAACAGGATCCGCACCGGCGGCAGCGCCTGGAATGCGGAGCGAGCGGCGTCGTAGCTGGGTTGCTGCTGGATCGGGTCCGGCGGCAGGTTGACCCCGGAGATACCCATCGCGCTCTGGTAGATCACCGGCGCCAGCGCCTTCTGCCCGGCCGTCAGCTGCGGCTTTCGCCGCGCCACGTAGAGCTCGAGGAAGTCGTACCAGCGGTTGAACGTGGCGGGGTCGAGGGAATCGATGTGAGCCCCGTTCGTGAAGGTGAACCACTTGCGATCGGTGCCCGTGAAGTGGGAGGGCAGTGCCGGGCAGTGACCCCCGGTCTGCTCGTCGGTCCACTGGCAGGCGAGGAAGACGGGCGCTCGGATCTTGTGGACGAAGGTGATGGGCGAGAGCGGATCGGCCACCTTGGGGCGGTAGTAGTTGTTGCGCCGGATCTTCCGGATCAGGTTGACCGCCTCCGGGTGCAGGTCCTGATTCGACTCGCAGGTCGTGTCGCCGTTCTGGATCCGCTCGTAAGCCCACGCCTGGCCGCCGGTCGGCGACGCGGGCAGCGCGTCGTGGACGCGGTCCTCCGCCCATTGGAGCGCGAAGCCGGTGTTCAGGACCCCGCCGGGATAGAGCGTCGTCTGCGTGTTGTCGATGACTGAGAGCGGCGCGATCGCCGCGAGGTCCGGAGGCCGCGTCGCTCCGACGAAGAGCTGGCTGATCCCGCCGTACGAGACGCCCATCATCCCGACCTTGTGATGGAGCACCCAGGGCTGGCGGGCCACGGTCTCGATTACGTCATACCCGTCCAGCCCCTGGAGCGGCTCGAAGTAGTCGAAGGCCCCGCCCGAGCAGCCGGTGCCGCGCATGTTGACGTCAACTACGGCGAACCCGAGGGCGTTGGCGATCTGCGCGATCGAGCTCTGACCCCCACTGGGATCGGCGTAGCCATACCCGGAGTACTCGATCAGGGTGGGGTAGGGGCCGCCGCCCGACGGAAGGTGGACGTCGATCGCGAGCTTGGTCCCGTCGCGCGTGGTCAGGTACCCGTAGCCGCTGGCGGGCAGCGTCTGGTCGTAGATCTTCGTGTTCGGTGGAGCGGGCCGGTTCGAGAGCACCCGGAGCGATGGGGACTCCCTGCCGCCGCCCTGGCGCACTCGGTAGCCGCCGCCGGGGTGGACGTGGCGGAAGACGATCCCGCCCAGCGACCCGGCCCGCTGGACGTCGACCACGTCGCCGTGGCGGTCTACGAGCTTCAGTCGCTGGCCGTGGTGGGCGCCCGTGACGTCGACCTGCTCGGCGCTTCCGCGCGCCGTGAAGGGCACCTGCGAGGCGGTGCCCGCCGACGCCGCGCTCGCATAGATGCACGCGAGAACCATCACCGCCATCGAGGAGATGACCGCGAGCGTTCCGACCCTGCCGTGTGCCCCTTCCGTGGGCGCCATGAAGACCGTCGGAAGCGTAGCCCATGACGCTCCTCGGCCCGGCCGGCATGTTGGCCCTTGACATGTGACTATTAGGTCACCTATCATGCAAGCCCATGGACGCGGTGTTCAAGGCGCTCTCCGACCCGACCCGGCGGGGCCTGCTCGACGAGCTGTACCAGCGCGACGGCCAGACCCTGACCGAGCTGGAGCGGCGACTGCCGATGACGCGCTTCGGCGTCATGAAGCACCTCCGGGTGCTCGAGGAGGCGGGGCTCGTCACCACCCGCCGGAGGGGGCGCGAGAAGCTCCACTTCCTGAACCCCGTCCCGATCCGGCTCGTCCACGACCGGTGGGTGAGCAAATACGCCGAGCCCTGGGCCGCGACGCTGACCGGGCTCAAGCAATCGATCGAGGAGGAAACGATGCGCAAGATGCCAGAGGCCGGATTCCGGCTCGCGGACGCCGACACGGTGGCGGTGTTCGAGATCTTCATCAAGACCACGCCCGAGCGCCTGTGGGAGGCGATCACCGATCCCAAGCAGCGGGCGCAGTACAGCTTCGGGGTCGAGACCCACTCGGACTGGGCGCCCGGCTCGAGCTACGAGGCATCCGTTCCCGGCGTGATCGACATCGCCTCGGGCGAGAACCTCGAGGTGGAGCCGCCGCGGCGGCTCGTTCAGAGCTTCAACGCGCTCTGGAGCGACGACGTGAAGGCCGCCGGAACCTCGAGGGTGACCTGGGAGATCGAGCCGGTCGGGGACGATGCCTGCCGGCTGACGGTCGTCCACGACCAGCTCCCCGAGGACGCCAACCCGGAGCTCTACGGCGGCTGGCCGATGATCCTCTCGGGTCTGAAGACGCTGCTCGAGACGGGCGAGACGCTCACCACGCCCGGCTCGCTCCGCTACTCGGGCGCATCCCAGGCCGCGTAGGCGTTGGCAGTGGGCGAGGTTCCCGCCGGATAGCGGCGCGCGCAGAGCCTCGCCCACGAGGTGTTTCGCGTCGACACCCAGGGTCATCCCCTTCGCGGGCCGAGGGGCGGACCATTTGTCGGGTGATGTCTGTGCCTATCCTGACCGCGTGGCACGTGGTCCCGTGCCCGCGGAGACCGCGGGCGAGTTGAAGGAGAGAATCGAGGCTGAGCGGCGAGGCCCGCCGTTCCTCGTCTACCGGGACGCCGAGGGGCGCCAGCGGATTCATGGGCTCGTGGAGGATCGAGGTCGGTTGAGCGTGGGCCGAAGCGATGCTGCCGACGTGAGCCTCGAGTTCGATCCCGAGGTCTCCAGGGTGCACGCCGAGCTCGAGCGAGTGGGGGAGGAGTGGACCCTCGCCGACGACGGGCTCTCTCGCAACGGCTCGTACGTCAACGGCGAGCGCGTCGTGGGCCGGCGACGCCTGCGGGATGGCGACGCGCTCCAGTTCGGGGACACCGTCGTCCTCTTCCGCGCGCCGGCCGAGGCCGGGGCGGACGAGACAATCGCCGCGAAGGGGGGCCCCGACGTCACGCCGGTGACCGAGACCCAGCGCCGGGTGCTGATCGCGCTCTGCCGCCCCTTCGCCGGGGGGAGCGAGTTCGCCACCCCGGCCACCAACCGACAGATCGCAGACGAAGTCGCCCTCAGCGTCGACGCCGTGAAGGCGAACCTTCGCGCCCTGTTCGAGCGGTTCGAGGTGGGCGACCTGCCGCAGAACAAGAAGCGGGTCCGCCTCGCGGAGCGCGCACTTCGAACCGGGACGATCGCGCCGCGCGACCTTGGCGGATGATCACGGCCTGATTCGGGTCACGGTCGAGTCGCCGAAGTTGGCGGTCCAGACCGCCCCCTTGCCGACGATGACGTCCACCGGGTCCTGGCCGACACCGATCGGCGGCCCGGCCACGGTCCGGCTCCTCGGGTCGATCCGGCTGATGGTCGAGTCGGCGCCGTTCGCGACCCACACGTAGCCGACACCCGTCGCCACGGCGGTCGGGCGCTCGCCGACGTCAATCGGCTCGCCGACCGGGTGCATCGCCTCCGGGCCGATCTTGGTCAACGTGCCGGTCGCCGGGTCAGTGACCCACACATATCCCAGCCCCACGGTCACCTGGTTGGGATGGCGCCCGACGGGGATCGGATTGCCGACCACGCTCGCGCGGCCCGGGTCGATCTTGGAAAGCGATCGGTCGACTGTGCTCGTCACCCAGACGGCCCCAGCCCCCGTCGCGATCGCGGTCGGCCCGGGGTCGACCTTGACCGTGGCGTCGACCGAGTTCTTCTCCGGGTCGATCCGCGAGACCGTGGCGTCGTCGCGGTTCACAACCCATACCCAGTGATCGTCGAATGCGACGTCTGTGGGGTCGGAGCCCACCGGGATCTCGATCGGAGCCTTCGGGGGGCTCAGCCGCAGCAGGGCGTTCGACCCCTTGTTCAGGGTCCACAGCGAATGGAAGCCCACGCCGACGGAGATCGGGCGCCCGCCGGTCGGAACCGGCGCATGCGCCTGCCCGTCGTCCACGAGGTCGATCGCATAGAGGGCCGATGCACCGGTGCTTGCGATCCAGAGGCGGGACGGGGCGACCGCGAGACGGGTCGGCTCTCGGCCGACGCTCACCGTGTCGACGGCATGGGGCTGCGGGCTGGTAGAGGAGCCGCCGTCGCCGACGATCAAGACTGTCGCGACGATCGCCGCAGCTGCGGCGATCGCGGCGGCACCCGCGAGGAGCATCGGCCCTCGCCGGCGGCGCGGCCGCTCCAGACGTCGGGTGACCGTCCGGTCCGGTAGCGGCTCCCGGCGAACGACCGTCTCCCTGGCCAGCGGCTCGGCGCCGCGGACGACCCGCTCGAGGTCCGCGGCGAGTTGGCCCGCGTTCTCGTAGCGCTGCGCCGGGATCGACCGCCATCGCCTGCGCGACGACGCGGTCGAGGGCGTCCGGCAGGGAGGGCAGAGCCTCCGACGGCCGAGGCCGGGGCGCGTTGCCATGGGCGAAGAGCTTCGCCATGTCGTTGTCCCGCGGGAACGGCGGCTGTCCCGTCAGCGCGAAGTGAAGGACGCATCCAAGCGCGTAGATGTCGGCCCGATGGTCGACTGGGTCGCCCGCGATCTGCTCCGGGGCCATGTAGTCCGGGCTTCCGAGGAGCTCGCCCGAGGAGGTGACCGTCCCGCCCTTGCCGGTCGTCCGGCTGACGCCGAAGTCCGTGAGGAAGACCCGCTCGCCGCCGCCGACCGTCTCGACGAGGACGTTCGCGGGCTTGACGTCGCGATGGATCAGGCCACGGGCATGCGCGGCGTCGAGCCCCGCGGCAACGCCGCCGAGCAACCGGGCGGCCCGCCCCAGGTCCAGGGGTCCCTCGGCCTCGACCATGCGGCGCAGGTCGCTCCCCTCGACCAGGCGCATCGCCAGATACAGGATGCCGCCCTCGTCGCCGGCGTGGTCCACCTGCACGACGTTCGGGTGCTCCAGCGACGCCGCCAGCCGGGACTCCCTCTGGAACCGCTCCCTGAACCGCGGGTCGTTGGAGAGGGACGGCGAGATCAGCTTCAGCGCGCACTCGCGGTCGAGCGCCAGGTGATGGGCTCGGTAGACCACGCCCATCCCGCCACGGCCGATCTCGGACTCGATCCGGTACCCGGCGAAGACCGCGCCCGCGCCGATCGCGACGTCGTGGTTGGAGTCCGCGTGCATGCCGCCTGGATTTTGGTGGTTTGCCGGGCTGGACCAGGGATAAATCGTGCTTCGCACCTGGCTTGGCAGGATGGATGGATGCGCCGTCTCCTCCTGCTTGGCTCGGCCGTCGTCTTTCTGGACGTCGCCTTCTACACCGCGATCACCCCGCTGCTGCCCATGTACGCGGACGACTTGGGGCTCTCCAAGGGGAGCGCCGGCATCCTGACCGCCTCGTACGCGGCGGGTACGCTCATCGCCGCGTTGCCGTCCGGGTTCGTGGCCGCGAGCGTCGGTCCCCGCCGCGCGCTCCTGTCCGGGCTCCTGCTCCTCGGACTCGCGAGCCTCGCGTTCGGTTTCTCGCACCACGTCCTGCTGCTCGACATCGCCCGCTTCGTCCAGGGGGTCGCCGGAGCGCTCGCGTGGGCCGGCGCGCTCACCTGGGTGATCCTGTCCAGCCCGGAGACGCGTCGCGGCTCGGTGATCGGGAACATCCTCGGCGTCGCGGTCGCCGGGTCGCTCTTGGGGCCGGTGATCGGAGCTCTCGCCGCGAGCGTCGGCACCGAGGTCATCTTCTCCTCCGTCCTGGTGGTGACGGTCGCGCTGGCGTTCGTCGCGCTGCGGATTCCCGAGCCGAAGAGGACCGAGCGGCAGCCGTTGAGCGAGGTCAAGGACGCGATGCTAAGTGCCCCGGTCCTCCGGGCGACTTGGTACGTGGCGGCCCCGTCGGCGATGTTCGGCGTCGTCGAGGTGCTCGTACCGTTGCGAATCGACGAGCTCGGCGGCGGGGCCGCCCTGGTGGCCGCTGGCTTCACCGCCGCGGCGGCCATCGAGGCGATCCTGTCGCCCGCCGCCGGCCGGGTCTCGGACCGGGTGGGGAGGCTTCGCCCGTATGCGCTGGGGATGCTGATCAGCATTCCTCCGGTGGCCCTGCTGCCGGCCGCGTCGGCCCTCGGCGTGGTCTTCGCCATCCTGATCGCGATGTCGGTGGGCGCGGGTTTGTGCTTCACGCCCGCGCTCGCAATGCTGAGCGACGCGGCGGAGGACACCCGCCTCCACCAGGGGTTTGCGACCGGGTTGATCAACATCGCCTGGGCGACGGGCCAGGTCGTCGGCGGCGTCGCCGGTGGGGCCGCTGGCCAGCGTGGCCGGCGACACCCTGCCGTGCGTCCTGGCGGCGGCCTTGCTCGGGGTCACGGTTGTCGCGGCGCGTCCGTTCGGGCTCGGCGGGCGGCGC
>CAVYXB010000010.1:0-132419 GCA_963772345.1 uncultured bacterium
ACGGCGGCCGACATGACAGGGTTGATAGCCCGTCGCGCGCAGCGATTGGCCGCGGGCGACGGGTCGGACGTGGTCACGAGCCCCGGGACATGATCCCGCGGCTCGCGCGCTGCTCAGTTTTCAAGGACCGTCACGAGCCGGCTCGGAGGGACTCTCCGGACAGGCGCGCATCGCCTCGAAGGCGACCATCGAGTATATCGGCCGACGCTGGCCCCCTGCAAGAGCGCCGGGCTTCCAGGTCGAGAGACCAGTCTAGCGGCGCCGTCAAGCCCCGCCGGCGACGCGCACCCGGGCATGACGGCGCTTGCCCACCTGCAGCACCTCGCCGTCGAGCTCCGCCGCCGGCACGTCGAGGATGCCGGCGTCCACGACGCGCCCTGAGATCCGCACGCCACCCTGCTCGATGAGCCGGCGCGCCTCGCTGCGGCTGAGCCCGAAGTGCTCGGCGAGTAACGCGGGCAGATGAACCGCGCCGTTGGGCCCTCCCGCGCGGACGACCGCCTCCTCGATGTCCTCCGGGAGCTCGCCCCTGACGTGCACCTGGTCGAACCTCGCTTCGGCGGCGGCCGCCTTCTCGGCGTCGTGGAAGCGCTCCACCAGCGCCCGGGCCAGCTCGCGCTTCGCCTCGGCCGGGTGCGCCGCGGGGTCGAGCTGCCTGGAGAGCAGCAGCCGGTAGTACTCCTCCATGGCCTCGTCCGGGATGCTCATCAGCTTGCCGAACATCTCCTCCGGCGGATCGGTGACCCCGACATAGTTCCCGTACGTCTTGCTCATCTTGCGCGTCCCGTCGGTGCCGACCAGGATCGGCATCGTGAGAATCGACTGCTCGGGCAGGCCGAACGAGCCCTGCACGTCGCGAGCGAACAGCAGGTTGAACTTCTGGTCGGTGGCCCCCAGCTCGACGTCAGCCCTCACGGCCACCGAGTCGTACCCCTGGAGGACGGGGTACAGGAGCTCGAGCGCGGAGATCGGCTCATCCCGTCGCATTCGCTGGGTGAAGTCCTCGCGCTCCAGGAGCCGCGCGACGGTGAACCGGCGGATGAGCCCGAAGAGCTCGTCGCTCTTCATCGCGAGCCATTCGCTGTTGTGGCGGAGCTCGGTGCGCTCGCGATCGAGCACCGTGAACGCCTGCTCCTCGTAGGTGTGCGCATTGGCCTCGAGCTCGTCGGGCGAAAGGATCGGCCTGGTCGCGTCGCGCCCGCTGGGGTCGCCCACCCTGGCCGTGTAGTCCCCGATGATCAAAACCACCGTGTGGCCCGCATCCTGGAAGGCCCGCAGCTTCATCAGGACGACGCAGTGGCCAAGATGGATGTCGGGGCTCGTCGGGTCCACCCCGAACTTGACCCGCAGGGGCGTTCCCTCGGCCAGCTGCTGCTGGAGACGGCCCTCGGGCAACGCGTCGACGGCCCCGTCCAGGAGCCGTCGCGCGTCGTCGGCAACTGCCGAATCCATCACCGGGCCAATGCTAGACTGACGCGCTCGCTCGGCGGGATTCGCCGTCCCCCGTGCTTTCCTTGGGTGATCTTTCCATCGGGCGGCTCCGCCGCTCGCGCCCCACGCCGCCGAGCCTCCGCACATGGTCACGACTTCAGCGAGACCGCATGCCCCCCAGGATTAGGCTCCCCAGGCGTCGTTCGCGCGACGCCCAGCGGCCCGATGCTCGAACGTCCGCGGACGGCCCGCCGCAGCTTGCCAGCGTCAACGGAGGATCGAACGGCTCGGCCCCGCCTCGCGAGCCCGCCTCCGCTGCCCCGGCGCCGACGGGGTCCGGGCCCGCGCGGCACCGGCCCAAGCTCAAGAAGCTGCGCTTCGCGCTCGTCTTCTTGGGGCTGTCCGTGCTGGCCTTCGTCTCCTGGATCTTCGGGATCATGATGGCGGTCGCCAGCGACCTCCCACAGCTCGAGGACCGCGCCCAGTTCGCGAACGCCCAGAACTCGGTGGTCTACGACGTCAACGGCCAGAAGATCGCGACCCTCACCAACAACGAGGGCCGGATCCTCATCAACTCCGGGGACATCGCACCCGTGATGAAGGAGGCCACCGTCTCGATCGAGGACCAGCGCTTCTACGAGCACCGCGGCGTCGACTTCCAGGGAATCGGCCGCGCGGTGGTTCAGGACATCCTTCACACCGGCGCCAGCCAGGGCGCCTCCACGATCACGGAGCAGTTCGTCAAGAACGCCCTCCGCGCACAGGGCAGCCGGACCGTGTTCGAGAAGCTCCGCGAGGCCGCGCTCGCCTACCAGCTCGAGCGCCATTGGGACAAGGACAAGATCCTCACGGAGTACCTGAACGAGATCTACTTCGGCGAGGGCGCCTACGGGATCGAGGAGGCCGCCAAGACGTACTTCGGTTGGGACCATCCCGGCTGCGGCCAGGACGGCGAACCCCGCCTGCGCCTCCGACCTCCTGCCTTGGGAGGCGGCGATGCTCGCCGGGGTGATCGCCAACCCGAGCGCCTACGACCCCCGCATAAACCCGCAAGGACGCCGCCGCGCGCCGGAACGTGGTCCTCCAGAACATGGCGGACCAGGGCTACATCACGCAGGACGAGTACGCGCAGTACGCCCGCCAGCCCGTCCCGAAGCCCTCCCAGATCCAGACCCCGTCCGAGGACTCCAAGGCGCCGTACTTCACCTCGTGGCTTCGCCAGCAGCTCGTTGACAAGTACGGCGCCGGTGAGGCGTTCGGCGGCGGGCTCAAGGTCACCTCGACCCTGAACCTCCGCCTTCAGAACGAGGTGCAGCAGATCGCGGACGGGCGGACGCTCGGCGTCGGCCTGAACTCGGCGGTCGTGGTACTGAACAACGTCACCGGCGGCGTCGAGGCCATGGTCGGGGGCACCGACTACTCCAAGCAGCCCTTCAACCTCGCGACGCAGGGCCACCGGCAGCCGGGGTCGTCGTTCAAGCCGTTCACCCTGGTCACCGCCCTGGAGCAGGGACATTCCCCCGACCAGGTGTTCACGTCGGCGCCGCAGGAGATCCCCTTCAAGGCGGAGGTTCCGACCAAGAAGGGCAAGCCGAAGGTCGAGAGCGAGCTGTTCAAGGTGCACAACTACGGCGACGAGTACCTCGGGAGCGCGTCGATCGCCACCGCCACCACCTACTCCGACAACTCGGTGTACTCACAGCTCGGGATGTCGCTGTCCGGCGGCCCCGCCGACGGTGGCGGCGACCGCGAACAAGATGGGGATCCAGACGAGCCTCGCGACCACCAACCACGTGAAGTACTCGGTCGGCGGCGGCCCCTTCGAGCCCTACAACCCGGCGCTGATCCTCGGCGGGCTGGAGGCCGGGCGTCTCCCCGCTCGAGATGGCTCACGCCTACCAGACCATTCAGCACAACGGCCAGATCTCAGCGGGACGATGGCGGACTCCTCCGACGGGCCGATCGGGATTCAAAAGGTTCAGGACCCGAACGGCGACCTGGTCGAGACGAACGAGCGGCGATCCTGGCCAGGACAAGGTTGAGACCAAGCAGGTCGTCCCGCCCGGCGTGGCGGCAACCGCGAGGACGATCCTCCACACGGTGGTCACATCCGGCACGGGCGAAACGCCTACACCGGCGACCCGTCCGAGTGGGGCAAGACCGGGACGACGGAGAACAACGGCGACGCATGGTTCGTCGGCGCGGACAAGAACATCACGGTCGCAATCTGGGTTGGCCACGCCAACTCCGTGAAGCCCATGCTCACCGAGTACGGCGGCGCGCCCGTCGACGGCGGCACGATCCCGGCGCTGATCTTCAACGAGATCGTGAGCGCCTACGACCAGCTCAGCGCCCCGGGCACCATCCCAAGGGCGGGAGCGTGACGACGACGACCACGCCGACGCTCAGCGCTCCCACCGCGCCGAGCAGCACTCCGGCCCCCTCGACCGCCGCCCCCGCTCCCTCACAGAGCGCGCCCTCCGGCCAGCAGCCGTCATCGCAGGCACCCGCCCAGCCGCAGCAGCCCGCGAGCCCGCCGCCCTCGAGCCGGCGGCGGCGCGCCATCGGGCGGCGCTCCGTCAACGGGCGGGGTCTCGGGCTAGCCGGGCGCGGCGCGCAGGCACGGGCCGCGACAGATACTCGCTCTCCGCCGCGCAGAAGCGCCACGGCAGCTCCGTCGCGCGGCTGATCCCGATCCGGGGCCGGTCTCCACGCGCACCTCGCGCCACCCGGTCCCGGCCGCGGAGCTCGAACGGCGGCCGCGTCGAGCGGTGCCCGGTTGACCTCCAGCCCGATCCCTAGCGCCTCGGTGAGCTTCCCGGGCCCCGAGCACAGCTCTCGCATGGCCTCGCGGCCGCGCCGCCGGCGCATCTCCTCGAGGCCCCAGCGTGGCTCGAGCGCCCGAATCAGCACCGCGGCGGCGGCCGCCCTCGGGCTCGCAGACGAAGTTCAGACAGGCATGGATCCCGTACGAGCGGTACACGTAGGCGCGGCCCGGCGGCCCGAACAGCGGCGCGGTTCGCGCCGTGAGCCCGACGAATGCGTGGCAGGCCGGGTCGTCGCGCTCGTAGCTCTCGGTCTCGACGATCACTCCGCCGACCCCGTCGAACGACAGGGAGCAGCCGACCAGGTCGCGCGCCACCTCGTGGACCGAGCGATCGAAGAAGCCCGACGTCGAGCGGTGCGCCCCGCCGCGCCTCGGTCCCGATCACGGGTTGTCCTCCTCCGCCAGCTCGGCAAGGGTCGCCCGGGCGGCCTCGAGCTGCTCGGCAACCCGGGCCGACGCGGTCCCGCCCGCCGAGCACTTGACTCGAGCCACGAAGCCGAGGCGAGCACCTCGTAGTAGGAGTCGTCGAGCAGCTCCGAATGACGGCGAAGGTCGTTCCGGGTCAGCTCCGAGAGGGCGCTTGCCCTGCTCCAGGGCGTCGCGCACCAGGCCGCCGACCACGCCATGGGCCTCCCTGAACGGCATGCCCTTGCGTACCAGCAGGTCGGCGACGTCGGTCGCCGCCGGGAACTCGTCCGCCGCCGCCTCGGCGAGGCGCTCGCGATCGAAGCTCAGCCCCTCGAGCATGCGCTCCGCCGCCTCGAGGCAGAGCTCGAGATTGTCGACCGCGTCGAACAGCGCCTCCTTGTCCTCCTGCAGGTCCTTCGAGTAGGCGAGCGGGAGCCCGTGCATGACCCCGGCCAGGGTCAGGAAGCTCGACGTAGATGCGCGGCGCCTTGGCCCGCAGGAGCTCGGCCGCGTCGGGGTTCTTCTTCTGCGGCATGATGCTCGAGCCCGAGGAGAAGTCCTCGCCGACCTCGCAGAACGAGAACTCGTCGGTCGACCACAGCACCACCTCGGCCCCGAGGCGCGAGAGGTGCATCGCGCAGATCGAGGCCGCGGAGAGGTAGTCGAGCACGAAATCGCGGTTCGAGACGGCGTCGACCGAGTTGGCCGTCACCGAGCTCGAAGCCGAGGTCCTCGCGCAACCGCGTCTCGATCGAGGTCCCAGTTGACTCCGGCGAGCGCTCCGGAGCCGAGCGGCAGCTCGCCGGCCGCCGCTCGCGCCGCGTCGAACCGCTGCGCGTCGCGTCCGAGCATCCAGAAGTAGGCGAGCAGGTGGTGTCCGAGGTAGACCGGCTGGGCGCGCTGCAGGTGCGTGTAGCCGGGCATCGGCCAGTCGGCGTGGCGCTCGGCGAGCTCCAGCAGGCGCTCCATCAGCGCGCCCGCCAGCCGCCGCGCCAGCGCGCGCGTGGTCGCGAACGTAGAGGGCGACGTCGGTCGCCACCTGGTCGTTCCGCGACCGGCCGGTGTGGAGCTTGCCGCCGAGCGGGCCGATCACCTCTCAGGCGGCGCTCGATCGCCATGTGGATGTCCTCCTCGCCGTCCTCGACCGGAAACGAGCCGCCCTCGACCTCGTCCGCGACGGCGCTCAGGCCCTCCTCGATCCGCTGCCAGCTCGTCGTCGTCGAGGACCCCGCCCGCGTGCAGGGCGCGGGCGTGCGCCCTCGACTGCTCGATGTCGTACGGGGCGAGCCGCCGATCGAAGCCGATCGAGGCGTTCAGGCGCACGAAGAGCGGGTCGGGCGGGTCGCGAAAGCGCGCCATGCGGTCCAGTGTATGAACCGGGTAGGCTGGCGCGCCGGTGAGCCTCGAAGCCGACGGAGACGGTCGATGAGGTTCCTGGTCACCGGAGCGACCGGCAAGGTGGGCAACGCGGTCGCCCGCAGGCTGGTCGGACCGCGGCGACGAGGTGGTGGCGCTGGTTCGGAACGTCGCCAAGGCACGCGAGCTGCTCCCGGCCGGGGTCGAGCTCGCCGGCGGCGACGTCACCGACCCGGACTCCCTGCGCCGGGCGGCCGAGGGCGCCGACGGCGTCTTCAACTGCATGGGCCTGTTCGAGCAGTGGTTCGCCGACCCGGGCATCTTCGAGCGGGTGAACGCCGAGGGAGCCGCGCAACGTGATCGCCGCCGCGCGCGAGGCCGGCGTGAGCGCGTGTCGTTCACACCTCGACCTTCGACGTCTTCCATGCCGAGACCGGGAGGCACGGTGTCGGAGGCGGCCGTCGCCGACTATCCGAAGGGCACCGCCTACGAGCGCTCCAAGCAGCACGCCGAGGAGCTCGTGCTGGCCGACGGCCGAGGACGGCATCGACGTCGTGATCGTCAACCCGTCCTCGGTCTACGGGCCCGGGCCGTGGCAGGGCACGGGGCTGGACCGGGCCATTCGCGACGCGATCCGCCGCCGCCTGCCCGGCGTGCCGCCCGGCGGGATGACGCTCGTCCACGTCGACGACGTCGCGGCGGGCCAGCTCGCTGCGTTCGAGCGGGGCGAGCCCGGGGAGCGCTACATCCTCGCCGACGGCTACGCGACGATGCGGGAGATGCTCTCGGTGGCGGTCGACGAAGCCGGGCGAGGCTGGGTGCCGCCCGACCATGCCCGTGCCGCTGGCGCGCGGGCTCGCCGCGGGCCGGCGAGGCGCTCTCGCGCCTGATCCGCCGTCCCCCGCTCCTCGGCTCCGGCCAGCTCACGTTCCTCCTCTGGCAGGCGCGCGCCGACAGCTCCAGGGCGCGAGCCGAGCTCGGGGTGGAGTTCAGGCCCTGGGAGGAGGGCATCCGGCGCACCGTGCGCTGGATGGCCGCAGACGGGGCGGATCTGAGCCGCTAGCGCCTGCGACCGAGCGCCTCGGCGCGAGCGCAGACGCGCTCCACCTGCTCCTCGCCCATCGCCCCGAAGAACGGCAGCGCGAGCAGGCGCGCGGAGGCGTCCTCGGCGACCGGGAACTGGCCCTCGCGCGAAGCCGAAGCGCTCGCGATAGTCGGGCAGGAGGTGGATGCACGGCATGTAGGCCTTCGCCTGGATCCCCTGCCCGGCGAGCTCGGCGACCAGGCGTCGCGATCGGCGCCCGGCGGGCAGCAGGAGCGGGTAGATGAACCAGCTGCGCCGCTCGGCGCCGCGGTCGGCGACACGGCAGCACGAGTCCATCGGGGTCGCCTTCGCCCGCCGGCGCTGCCCCCGATCGCCTCGAGGCGCTCGCGTGTACAGGGCCGGCCACGCGGGCGCGCGCGGCGAGCAGCTCGTTCGGCGCGCTCGAGCTGCGCGACCCCGATCGCCGCCTGGAGGTCGGTGAGCCGGTAGTTGAAGCCCAGCCGCTCGTGCGCGAGCCAGCCCATGTCCGGCGCCCGCCCCTGGTTGCGCTCGCTGCGAAGCCGCGCGGCGATCTCGGGCGAGGACGGGACGATCATGCCCCCCTCGCCCGTGGTGAGCTGCTTGTTGGCGTAGAAGGCGAAGGTGGCCAGGTTGCCCGCGCGCGCCGACACGGACGCCCTCGGAGTCGACGGCGCCGAGCGGCCTCGCACGCGTCCTCGAGCATGCCCCAGGCCGCGCTCGGCCGCGATCCGCTCGAGCTCCGGCATCGCCGCCGGGTAGCCGAGGATGTCCACGGGCAGGAGCCCGCCGGTGCGCTCGCCGACCGCCGCGCCGGCCGCCGCCGGGTCGAGGTCGAGCGTCACCGGGTCGATGTCGCAGAACACCGGCGTCGCGCCCTCGTACAGCAGGCAGTTGGCCGAGGCGACGAAGCTGAACGGGCTGCGTGATCACCTCGTCGCCGGGTCCCCAGCCGAGCGCGCGAACCCCGAGATGGAGGGCGCGCGGTGCCCGAGGAGACGGCCACCGCGTCCTCGACCCCGAGCCAGTCGGCGAACTCGCGCTCGAAACGCTCCAGCACCGGGCCCAGCGAGAGCCTCCCCGAGCGGATAACCTCGAGCACCAGCTCCTCCTCGCGCGCCCCGAGGTCGGGGCGCGCGAGCGGGATCGGCTCGTGCGCTCGGCTCACGCTCCGCGGCGGGCACCGGCGCGCGGCTCGTCGCTGGCCTCGGACTGTCCGGCGCCGGGCTGCGCGGGGACCCGGCAGGCCTCCGGGCTGGAAGGCGTACTCGAGCGAGTCGACGAGAGCCTCCCACGAGGCCTCGATGATGTTCTCCGAGACGCCGATCGACCCCCAGCTGTCCTGCCCGTCCGAGGAGTCCAGGAGAACCCGCGTGACCGCGCCGGTCCCGTGGTGCGTGTCCATGATCCTGACCTTGTAGTTGACCAGCTCGATCTCGGCCAGGTGCGGATGGAGCTCGGTGATCGCCTCGCGCAGCGCACGGTCGAGCGCGTTGACGGGGCCGTTGCCCTCCGCGGTGCGGACGTAGCGGCTGACCGTCCACCCAGATCTTGATCGTCGCCTCCGTCTCGACCTTGCCGTCGGCGCGCTTCTCGGTGATCACCCGGAAGCCCTCGAGCCGGAAGAGGGGCTCGTAGGCGCCCGCCTCGCGCCGCAGCAGGAGCTCGAACGAGGCGTCGGCCGCCTCGTACTGGTAGCCGAGGTGCTCGCGCTCCTTCAGCCGCTCGACGGCGCGCTTCGCGGCGTCGGCGTCGAGGTCGATCCCGGCGCCCTCGGCGCGGCTGAGCGACGGAGCCGCGTGCCCGACAGCTCGGAGATCAGGACGTCGCGGCTGTTGCCGACCAGCTCCGGGTCGAGATGTGCTCGAAGGTGCGCGCGTCGGCCTTCACCCCGGCGACGTGCATGCCGCCCTTGTGGGCGAAGGCGTTGCGGCCCACGTACGGGCCGGTCGGGGTCCGGCGACAGGTTGCACAGCTCGTCGACGAAGTGCGACGTCTCGGTGAGCCGCCGCAGCCGATCAGGAGGCACGCACGTCGTAGCCCATCTTGAGCTGCAGCGCGGGCAGGATCGAGACCAGGTTCGCGTTGCCGGTTCGCTCCCCGTAGCCGTTCATCGTCCCCTGGACAAGCCCCGCGCCCGCCTCCACGGCGGCGAGCGAGTTGGCGACCGCGCACTCGCTGTCGTTGTGCGTATGGATCCCGATCTCCGCCTTCGATCGCCGAGCGCCTCCACCACGGCGGCCGTCGCCTCGGCGACCTGCGGCGGGAGGCTCGAGCCGTTCGTGTCGCAGAGGGTGACGTTCTCGGCCCCGGCCGCAACCGCCGCCCGCAGGCATTCGAGCGCGTAGCCCGGGTCCTCGCGCCAGGCGTCGAAGAAGTGCTCGGCGTCGTACACGACGCGCTTGCCCTCGGCTCGAAGGAAGCAGACCGAGTCCGTGATCATCCCGAGGTTCTCCTCGCGCGTCACCTTGGTGACCTTGTCGAGGTGAAGCGACCAGGTCTTCCCCACCAGGGTGCAGACGGGCGCGAAGCACGCCGCCAGCTCGTTCAGCGCCGGATCGTCCTCGGCCGCGATGCCCCGGCGACGGGTCATCCCGAAGGCGCAGACCGTCGCCGCCTCCAGCTCGACCCCGGCGAGCAGCCGGAAGAGCTCCGCCTCCTTGGGATTCGAGCTCGGAAAGCCGGCCTCGACGTAGTGGACGCCGAGCTGGTCCAGCGCCTGGACGATGCGGACCTTCTCCGCCGCGGAGAGCGACATCCCCTGGCCCTGCATGCCGTCGCGCAAGGTCGTGTCGTAGAGCTTCACCTGTGTCAAATCGATGCCTTTCTGGTTCGAGGGACGGGCGATGGCCGTGAAGGCCGGTGAGGCGCGGCGATGCCGCGCGGCCGCGAGCCGCTAGGCGGCTGCGGCGCCGCTAATTCGCCCGATTGCCTCGAACAGAACGTGCACGATCAGGAGGTGACTTTACTCGGTTGCTCGACGATGTCCAGCCATTCGAGGTACTCCTGAGCCCGCCCGTGCAGGGCGTCCTCGTACTTGCCGGCGAGGACTCGGGTGATCTCTCCCGGCTCGCCGAGCTCGTGGTCGTCGATCTGGCGCACGGGCACCAGCTCGGCGGCGGTTCCGACGAGGAACGCCTCCTCCGCGATGTACAGCTCGGATCGAGAGATGTCGCGCTTCGACCACGGTGTAGCCGAGGTCCTCGGCGATCTGGATCACCGACTTGCGGCTGATCCCGTCGAGGATCGAGGCCGTGTGCCCCGGCGTCACCAGCTCGCCCTCTCGGACGAGGAAGACGTTCTCGCCGGAGCCCTCGCACACGACGCCGCTCTGGTCGAGGAGAATCGCCTCGTCGTATCCGGCCTTGGCGGCCTCCGTCTTGGCGAGGATCGAGTTCAGATACTGCCCGGAAGCCTTCGCGTGAGGGATCAGGCTGTCGGGCGAGATCCGCCGCCACGACGAGACCTTCGCCCGGATGCCGTTGCGCTTCCCCTCCTCGCCCAGGTAGGCGCCCCAGGGCCAGACGGCGATCGATCATCTCCACGGGCGCCGTCGGCGCGTAGAGCCCCATCTCGCCATAGCCCCGAAAGGCGATCGGTCGGATGTAGCAGCTGTCGAGGCCGTTGCGGCGGATCACCTCATGGGTCGCCTCGCGCAGCTCTCGAGCGAGTAGGGCAGCTCGAGGTAGTAGAGCTCCGCGGATTTCTTGAGCCGTTCGAGATGCTCGCGGTGCCGGAAGATCGCCGGGCCGCGGTCGGTCTCGTACGCGCGAACCCCTTCGAAGACGCCGGTTCCATAGTGGAGCCCATGGGTGAGGACGTGGACCTTGGCGTCGTCCCAGGGGACGAGCTCGCCGTTCATCCAGATCCACTCAGACTTCTCCACGGTTTCCTCTCCTATCGGGCGACCGTCCAGCTGGCCGCCGGTCGCTCAGGTCAGGAAAGTATGCCGGAATGGCCGACGCCCGCCAAACCGGCTCAGGCGGCGACAGCCTCGATCACCGCCTGGGTCATCTCCTCGGTTCCGACCTCGATCTGCTCCGGCACTCCCGGCGCCACCGGCGCCGTGGCGCCGTCGCTCGCGAGGTCACGCGTCCGCATCCCGCGCTCCAGGACCGAATCGACCGCCGCTTCGATCGCGGTCGCCTCCTCGGCCCGGTCAAGACCGTGGCGAAGCATCATCGCCGCCGACAGGAAGGTCGCCAGCGGGTTGGCGATGCCCTCGCCGGCGATGTCGGGCGCGGAGCCGTGGACGGGCTCGAACAAGCCCGGGCCGGAGTCGGCGAGGCTCGCCGACGGAAGCATCCCGAGCGAGCCGGTCAGCATCGCCGACTCGTCGCTGAGGACGTCGCCGAACAGGTTCTCGGTCAGCAGGACGTCGAAATGGGCAGGGTTCGAGACGAGCTGCATCGCCGCGTTGTCGACCAGCATGTGGTCCAGCTCGACCTCGCCGTACTCCTCGGCCACGCGCGTCACCGTCTCCCGCCAAAGCCGTGACGTCTCGAGCACGTTCGCCTTGTCGACCGAGGTGACGCGAGGCGCTCGCCCGGCCCCGCTCGCACGCCGCAGGGCGGCGTCGAAGCCGACTCGCGCGATGCGCTCGATCTCCGCGACCGAGTACTCGCAGGTGTCGTGGGCCACGCTCGCCGTCGCGGCCGCTGTCCCCGAAGTAGATCCCGCCCGTCAACTCGCGGACCACGAGCAGGTCCGTTCCCTCGATGCGCTCGGCGCGCAGCGGGCTGGCGCCGACGAGCGCCGGGCTCGGGCGCACCGGACGGAGGTTGGCATAGAGGCCCAGGCCCTTTCGGAGGCCGAGCAGGCCCTGCTCGGGGCGGGGAGCGGACGGGTCGGTGGTGTCCCACTTCGGGCCCCCCGACCGCGCCGAGGAGGACGGCGTCCGCGTCACGGCACGCCTCGAGCACCTCGTCCGTGAGCGCCTCGCCGTGGGCGTCGATCGAGGCGCCGCCGACCAGGTAGCTCCGAGAATTCGAACTCGCCGAGGCTCTCGAGCAGCCGCCGCGCGGCGGCGACGATCTCGGGGCCGATGCCGTCCCCGGGCAGCAGCGACTATCCGCGTCGCGCGTCACGGCCGGCTCGCCGAGATGTTGAGCCGCACGTAGTCGAGCGTCAGCGGCCGCGGGACGACCTCGAGCACCGCGTCCATGTACGGCAGCCCGGAGCTCCTGAGGGCAGCCGGTCCAGGTGCGCGCCGAGACACACGGTCTCGATGAACGCGCGCGGGTCCTCGCGGCTGCACGGGCGCATCCTCGAGCCAGCACCGCACGGAATCGAATCCGGCGTCCGTGAGGCGGATCTCCGTGTCGCCGGGGGAGGCGAAGTTCCACGTGCTCGTGATCCCCCGCAGGTAGGGCGCGAAGCGCTCGTCGCCGTTGACGCTCTCGATCGAGTTGAGGAAGTCCTCGACGTTTCCGATCCCGCCGCACTGAGCCTCCATGCGGCCACCGGGGACGAGCGCCGCGTGCAGGCGCTCGAACAGGCGCCTGTGATCCAGGATCCAGTGGAAGGTCGCGGTCGAGAAGACCACGTCGACCGGCTCGGGCAGCGAGAGGTCGAGCAGGTCGGAGACGATCAGCTCGACGTCAGTCGCCCGAGCGACTCGCGCGCCTTGGCGATCATCGACGGCGAGGCGTCGACCCCGATCACCCGACCCCGCGGCAGCCGCTCGAACAACAGGCGGGTCACGCGGCCGCTTCCGCACCCGGCGTCGAGCACAGTCTCGTCGCCGCTCAGCTCGAGCCGGTCGATGACCCCTCTCGCCCACTCCTCCTGGGGCCCGGCGACCCGGTGATAGGTGGCCGCGTCCCAGTCGCGCGGTTCGCGCGCTCACAGCGACCGTGGTCACGGGGCCCCGGTCGCGCCCCGCCGCCGGCCTCGAAAGCCGCGATCTCGCTGTCTCTTTGAAGCGTCAGGCCGATCTCGTCGAGCCCGTGCACAAGCCGGTGCTTCACCTCCTCGTCGATCTCGAACTCGACCACGCCGCCGGCGAAGGTGACCGTCGCGTCGTCGGCGTCGATCCGGGCCTCACCCGCGTTCGCGATCGCCCGGCAGTGCTCCTCGTCCAGGATCACCGGCAGGAGCCCCACCTTCGTGCAGTTCACGTAGAAGATGTCGGCGAAGGATGGGGCCACGACCGCCTCGAAGCCGAAGTCCTGGAGGGCCCAGACGGCGTGCTCCCGGGACGAGCCCGAGCCGAAGTTGCGGCCGGCCACGAGGATCGGGTTCGGCTCGAGCTCGATCTCGCCCGAGCGGAGCCAGTCGTAGAACAGGAACTCGCCGAACCCGGTGCGCTCGACCCGCTTCAGGAACTGCTTCGGGATGATCTGGTCCGTGTCGACGTCGGCGCGATCGAGGACCGACACCTTCCCCTCGATCACGTCACACGGGCTCTCATCGCCACTCCCGGATGTCCACGAAGCGGCCCTCGATCGCCGCGGCCGCCGCCATCTCGGGGCTGACCAGGTGGGTGCGCCCTCCCTTGCCCTGGCGGCCCTCGAAGTTGCGGTTGGAGGTGGACGCGCACCGCTCGCCCTCGGCGAGGATGTCGGGGTTCATCCCGAGGCACATCGAGCAGCCCGCCGTGCGCCACTCGAAGCCCGCCGACTGGAAGACCTCGTCCAGGCCCTCGTCCTCGGCCTGGGACTTGACCTGCTGCGAGCCGGGCACGACCATCGCCCGCACCGACCCGGCGACTCGCCTCCCGTCCACCATCGCGGCCGCCTCGCGCAGATCCTGAATCCGCGAGTTCGTGCACGAGCCGATGAACACGCGATCGAGAGCGATGTCGCGCATCGGCGTGCCGGGCTCGAGCGCCATGTAGGCCAGAGCGCGCTCCGCCACGTCGCGGTCGGCTGGGCCCTCTCCCCAGCTCGCGGGCTCGGGAACCGCGTCGGTCACCTGCGACCACCATCCCGGGGGTGGTGCCCCACGTGACCATCGGGGAGATCGCGGACGCGTCGATCTCGACCTCGGAATCGAACCGGGCGCCGTCGTCGGTGGGAAGCGCGCGCCACTCGGCCAGGGCTGCGTCCAGATCCTTCGGCGCCGCCGGGCGACCGTCGGATCCACTCGAAGGTCGTCTCGTCCGGCGAGACCATGCCCGCGCGGCCGCCACCCTCGATCGTCATGTTGCAGATCGTCATCCGGTTCTCCATCGAGAGCCCGTGGATGGTCCTCCCGGCGTACTCCACGGCGTGGCCGGCCATTCCGCCGACGCCCAGCCGGCCGATCGTCGCGAGGATCAGGTCCTTCGCGCTGACCCCGGGGCCCAGATCCCCGTCGTAGTTGATCCGCATCGTCTTCGGCCGCCTCTGAACCAGGCACTGAGTGGCGAGCACGTGCTCGACCTCCGATGTCCCGATCCCCATGGCCACCGCGCCGAACGCGCCGTGAGTGGACGTGTGGCTGTCCCCGCAGACGATCACAAGGCCCGGCTGGGAGAGCCCGAGCTCCGGACCGATCACGTGCACGATGCCCTGCCGGTCGGACCCGAGGGAGTAGATCGGGATTCCGAACTCGTCGCAGTTTCGCTCCAGCGTCTCGACCTGCACCCGCGACAGCTCGTCGGCGATCAGGCGCGCGGTCGGGGTGCCGTCCGTCGGGACGTTGTGGTCGGCGGTGGCCACCGTCTTGTCCGGCCTGCGAACCTTGCGCCCCTCGAGACGGAGCCCGTCGAACGCCTGCGGCGACGTCACCTCGTGGACGAGGTGAAGGTCCACGTAGATGAGCCCGTCGGCAACCTCGTGGGCCTCCCAGATCTTGTCGAACATCGTCTTCGGCATCAGCTTCTCCTCAGGCCGGCGGCCACGACGGCGAGCAGCTCGGCCGGCTGCTTCCCATTGTTCTCGAAGTGGTGCGGGAGGTCGGCGTCGAAGGTGACGCTGTCGCCCGCGTGCAGCTCGTGACGCTCGCCGTCGGCGACCAGGGTGGCCGTCCCCTCGAGCACCACGGCGGTCTCCCGGCTCCCCGGTTCGTGCAGCGGCGGGTCATCGGGCCCACCCGTTGCGGCGCCCGGGTCGAGGCGGTGGCGGGAGACGTCCGCGCGCTGGCCGGGCAGCGGCGGGGTGAGCTCCTCGACGCGATGGCCTCCGCGGCGGTGCTTTCGCCCTCGGCCGCCGCGCACGATCGACCACGTGGCCGGACTCGTCGAGCCGAAGCAGCTGCGAGAGGCTGAGATCGAGCCCGGCGGCGATCTTCGTGCGCCGCCGAGATCGTGGGGCTCGTCTCGCCGCGCTCGACCTGCGACAGCATCGGGGCGGACACGCCGCTCCGCTCCGCGAGGTCACGCAGCGAGAGGCCCATGGCCTCGCGGAGCGCGCGAACGCGCGCCCCCACGCTCGCAGCCGAGCCTCGAGCTCCCGTTTCGTTCCGCCACCGCGGCCACGGCTGTACGTTATCACGTACGTTTGTCTAGCGACCGCCCGCGGCGGCCGAGGGCTCACGGCCCAGGCGTCGCGGGCTCGGAGGCCGCCTCCGCGGCGACCTCCTCGGCCTCTCGCACCGCGGCGCCCTCGAGCGCGTTCGAGAGCGCGCGGACGTAGGCGCGCGCCGAAGCCTCGAGGATGTCGGTTGCGACGCCCTGGCCGCTCGCGAGGCGGCCGTGGGCGCGGAGCATCACCGTCACCTCTCCGAGCGCATCGCCGCCCTCGGTGACGGCCGAGACCGTGTAGGAGCGCAGCTCGCATTCGGTGTCGACGGCCTTCTGGATCGCCCCGAAGATCGCGTCAACCGGGCCGTCGCCCGCGCCCTCGCCGACGGCTTCGGTGCCGGATGGCGCCGTGACCGCCACCTTCGCGTGCGGCTCGCGTCGCGACCCCGCCTCGACCTCGAACCACTCGAGCTCGTAGCGCTGGGCGCTCTCGCGCACCTGCTCGGAGACGATCGCCTCCAGATCGAGTGCGGTGACCTGCTTCTTCTTGTCGGCGATCTCCTTGAACCGGGAGAACGCCTGGTTCAGCGCGTTGCCCTCGACCTTGAATCCCAGCTTTTCCAGCGCTTCCCGCAGAGCGTGTCGACCGGAGTGCTTGCCCAGCACGATCTGCTCCGGCTCCGCCCCGACCTCGGCGGCCGAAATCCATTCGAACGTCGTCCGCTCCTTCAGCACCCCGTCCTGATGGATGCCCGACTCGTGAGCGAACGCGTTCCGCCCGACGACCGCCTTGTTCGGCGGCACCTGGTATCCGGTGAAGCGCGAGATCATGCGGCTGGTCCGGGCGAGCTCCCGCGTGTCCACCCCGGTGTCGAGCCCGTGCACGTCGCGGCGCGTCCGCAGCAACACGACGATCTCCTCCAGCGAGCAGTTGCCGGCCCGCTCTCCGATCCCGTTCACGGCGCACTCCACCTGCCGCGCGCCGGCCAGAACGCCCGCGTACGAGTTGGCGACCGCCAATCCCAGGTCGTCGTGGCAATGGACGGAAACGCGCACCCTCCGGAGCTCGGGAACCAGCTCGTAGAGGCGCTCGAAGTACTGGCGGTACTCCTGGGGCGTCGTGTAGCCGACCGTGTCGGGGATGTTGATCACGGTGGCGCCCTCGGCGACGGCGACGGCGCAGACCTCGGCGGTGAACTCGAGATCCGCTCGGGTGGCGTCCATCGGCGAGAACTCGACGTCCTCGCAATAGGACTTGGCGAGCGTCACGGCCGCCCGCGCCTGGCCCTTGACGTCCTCGCGCGTCGAGGACAGCTGATGCTCGATGTGGATGTCGGAGGTCGAGATGAAGGTGTGGATGCGGGGGCGCGACGACTCCTTGATCGCTCCCCAGGCGGCGTCGATGTCCGCCTTGTGCGTGCGGGCCAGGCCGCACACCACCGGGCCCTCGACCTCGCGGGCGATGGCCTGCACCGCCTCGAAGTCGCCCGGCGAGGTGATCGGGAATCCGGCCTCGATCACGTCCACCCCCAGCCGCGCGAGCTGCTGGGCGATCTCGACCTTCTCCTGCGTGTTCAGCGAGATGCCCGGCGACTGCTCGCCGTCCCTCAGCGTGGTGTCGAAGATGTGGACCCGATTCTCGTCGGGTACCGGTCCGGGGCCGCTCATGTGCCCTTCCTCCTTCTCGTCGAAACTCAGATGACCTTGTCAGTCGCGGCTCTCGCGCCGCCCAGCGCTAATCCCCCCGCGGGGGGAGGAGAAGGAGGAGCGCCAGGCTGTGGAGCTGCGGGGTCATCGAAGTGCAGGGACTTTAGCGCACGCGCTGAACCTGACCCCTGGAGAGCCTCCGTGGACGCCGCCCGGATCCAGGCCCGCGCCGTAGTCAAGGTCGCCGCGATCTCGCTCGCGGTGATCGCCGGCGCGCTCCTGTTGGCGATCATCGTCCTCCACGTCCGAACCGAGATCAGGTGGGTGTTCGCCGCGCTGTTCCTCGCGCTGGCGATGAACCCCGCGGTCGACCGGGTCGAGAGCCTCCGGGTACGAGGGCACCGGATCTTTCCGCGCTGGCTCGCGATCCTGGTCGTCTACGTCATCGTGCTCGCGCTCTTCGTCTTCCTGGTCCTCCAGGTGGTCCCGCCGATCATCAAGGAGTTCGAGCACCTGGGATCGAAGGTCCCCGGCTACGTGCGGGACTTCCGGCAGTGGGCCAACCAGAACCAGCAGTTCCAGGAGCTGAACCACAAGTACAACATCACCCTCACCCTCACCCAGCAGGCATCGACGATCCCCTCCAAGCTCGGCGGCGCCGCGAGCGACGTCCAGACCATCACGGTCAGCATCCTCGAGCACCTCCTGGCGGCGATCACGATCCTGGCCCTGACCTTCTTCCTGCTCCTCGACGGCCGCCAGCAGGGCGAGCGGCTGCTCTCGCGGATGCAGCCCGACGCCGCGACCCGGTGGCGCCGGATCGCCGCTCGGATCGCGGGCGTGGTCAAGTCCTACGTCTCGGTCAACCTCCTCCTCGCGATCGCCGCGGGCGTCTTCACCTGGCTGTCGCTCGAGCTGCTCGGCGTCGACCTCGCGGTGACGATGGGCGTGATCGTCGGCTTCCTGGACCTCGTCCCGCTGGTCGGGTTCACGGTGGGTGGCTTCTTCGTCGCGATCGTCGCGGCGTTCCACAACTTCCCCGAGGCGCTCATCGTGTGGGCGGTGCTGTTCGTCGTCTACCAGCAGGTTCAGGATCGGGTGATCCAGCCGCTCCTCTACAAGAACGCCGTCCGAGTCCATCCGGCGGTGGCCATCATCGCGATCCTGGTCGGGGGCGAGCTGGCGGGCATCCTCGGCGCCCTGCTGGCGATTCCCACCGCCGCCACCATCGGCGTCCTGATCGACGAGACCCTGAGGTGGCGCCGTGAGACGGGCGGGGAGGCGGAGTCGCCGCAGCCCGGATCCGGCGCGGCCGCTCAGCCCGAGCCGGCGGCGGACTGACCAGTCGCGGGCTGCGGATCGGCTCGCCCTCGGACCTTCGGCTTCGTGAACCGCTCGCGGGCACGCGTCTTCTTGCGCTCGCTCGCGATAGAACAGCCGCGCCCACAAAGAGTGGGGCCGCCCGAGCCGGAAGGCGCCGACGAGGCCCACCGGCGGGACGAACAGGCCGATCAGCGCCATCGCGAACTTCTCCTTCGCGAGGTTGACCAGCGCGAACACGATCGTGAGGACCCCGAATGCGCCCACGATCGCGAACACCGCGTCCTCGACCTCGGTCGCCACATCGATCCAGGCCGTGAACCCGACCAGCACCATCCCGGTGATCGTCGCCGCGACGATCACCGCGTCGATCGACTTGCGCCCCTGGTCGCTCCAGTACACGTCCTTGAGGTCGAGCCAGAGCGCGAACTCGTCGAGGGCCAGGCCCATTCCCACCCCGAACAGGACCGACACGATCTCGTGCCAGGGAGAGGGCGGCGCGATCGTGACCCCCACGTAGCCGGAGATCATCATCAGGCCGATGCCCCAGACCAGGTGGTGGATGTGGGTTCCGCCAACCTCGACGTTCCCCGGCCACCACTTCACCTGGGCCCGGATCAGGTGGGCGCTGGTGCGGATGAATCCGAAGGTGACGAGGAAGGCGACGAAGAACAGGAACTCCGGCTGGCGGCCGGTGTCGACGATCGCCCGGTCGTAGAGGCTCCCGATGCTGGCGACGAGCGGGACGAGCACGCGCTCAGCGTAACGATGGAGGCCGGGCGTCGAGCTAGGGAACGAGCACGACCTTGCCGACGTTGCGCCGCTCCTCGATCATGCGGTGCGCGTCGGCGGCGCGGTCGAACGGGAACGCCTCGGCGACCACGGGGTCAAGGTCTCCCTTGCCCAGACCCGCCA
The DNA here is from genome assembly GCA_963772345.1 of uncultured bacterium. Lineage (GTDB taxonomy): Bacteria > Actinomycetota > Thermoleophilia > Solirubrobacterales > 70-9 > AC-56. The sequence continues at coordinate 19,354 of CAVYXB010000010.1, forward strand.
TGAGGGGGTCGACGAGCCTGTCGATGCTGCCCTCGGCGTCCCACCAGTGGAGCATGTTGAGGCCGAAGACGCCCTTGTTCTCGTTCATGATCGAGAGGCTCTTCCACCACGGCATCGTCGCGAGCGGCATCTTCGCCAGGCTCCTCACGGCGGCTGGGATGTCCCGCTTGCCGGTTCCGCTCTGGACCTCGGACAGCCCGTACATGATCAGGCGCCCGCCGGGTCGAAGCAGGCGGTAGTCCTTGCGGAACGACGTCGGGCCGAGGGCGTCCATGATCACGTCCACGCCCTCGCCGTTCGTGATCTGGCGGACCTCCTGCTCGAAGTCGGAGGTTCTGTAGTCGATCGGGTGGTGCGACGCCCTGCGCCCGGATCGCGTCGTGCTTCGAACCTGACGCCGTCCCGAAGATCTCGGCGCCGATCCCCTTCGCGATCTGGGTGGCCGAGATGCCCACCCCGCCGGCGGCGGCATGGATCAGCACGCGGTCTCCCTCCCTGAGCCCGCCCATGATCACCAGGGCCGCATACGCCGTCCCGTAGTTGACCGGAAACGCCGCGCCCTGCTCGAACGAGACCTTCTTGGGCAGCGGCAGGACCTGTGCCTCGGGGACGGTCACCAGCTCGGCCTGGCCGTTGAACCGGGTGCCCGCCATCACTCGATCGCCGACCTTGTGGGACTCCACCCCCTCCCCCACTGACTCGATCTCGCCGGCGACCTCGTAACCGACGACGCACGGCGGCTTGGGCGCGTCGGGGTACAGGCCGATGCGGGCGAGCGTGTCGGCGAAGTTGATCCCGGAGGCCTTCACCGCGATCCGAATCTCGCCAGGGCCCACCGGCGGGTCCGGGCGCTCCTGGACCTCGAGCACCTCCGGCGGCCCATGTCGGCTGATGGCGACCGCTCTCATGCGCGGACCCTACCTCTACCGACCAAGGCCGGTGGGGAGGATGACCTCTGCTCAGAGATCCACCGCGCGGCCGGCCTGAAACCCGTCGAGGCGGAGGATCTGCTCGAGCAGCTCCTGCGGGACGGCGGCGTCGGTGGTGAGCGCCAGGACGGCCTGGTCACCGGACGCCTCGGCGCCGACGGCCGCGGAGGCGATGTTGACGCCGCGCTCGCCGAAGATCGTCCCGATGCGGCCGATCATCCCGGGCTGGTCCTTGTAGCGGAAGACCACGATGTGCTCCGCGAAGGGCATGTAGAACCTCTCGCCCCAGACCCGGACCAGATGGGGCAGGTTGCGAGGCCCGACCGAGGTGCCCGCGACCTCCACCGAGCCGTCCCCGGACTCGAGTCGGACCGTGACGAGCTCCGTGAACTCATCCGAGGCGGCGTCTTTGAGCTCGGTCAGCTCGATCCCGCGCTCCTCGGCCAGCGCCGGGGCGTTGACGAGGTTGACCTGCTCCTCGGTATGCCCGGAGAGGATCCCCACAAGCACCGCAATGCCGAGGAGGCGCGTGTCGTGCTCTGCGATCCGGCCCCGGAACTCGGCGACGATCCGGTCCACGGACCCGTTGCCGAGGCCCTGGGCCAGCCGGCCCAGCTTCTCGGACAGCGGCACAAAGGGCGCCAGCGCCTCCATCTCCTCGGGCCGGACGGCCGCGATGTTCACGGCGTTCGTGACCACGCCGCCGGACAGTGCGCGCCGGACCTGGTCGGCGGTGATCGTCCCGGCGCGGTCCTGCGCCTCCGCGGTCGAGGCCCCGAGGTGAGGCGTGACGACGACGTTCTCGCGACCGAACAGCTCGTGGTCGGTGAAGGGCTCCGTCGGGAAGACGTCCAGGGCGGCCCCGCCGACCTTGCCCGACTCGAGGCCGGCCTCGAGGGCGTCGAGGTCGACCAGCTCGCCCCGGGCGCAGTTGACGATGCGCACCCCGTCCTTCATCTGCGCGATCGCCTCGGCGTCGATCCAGTTGACGGTGTCCGGCGTCTTCGGCAGATGGATCGTGACGATGTCCGCGCGCTCGTACAGCTGGTCCGTCGTCTCCGCGCGCTCGACCCCCAACTCCCGGAAGCGCTCGGCGGCGACGAACTTGTCGAAGGCGACGACCTCCATCTCGAAAGCCTGGGCCCGCTTGGCGACGAGCTGGCCGATGCGCCCGAAGCCGATCACGCCCAGCGTCTTGCCGTAGAGCTCGTTGCCGGCAAAGCGCGAGCGAGCCCACTCGCCGTCGAGCAGCGAGGCCTGCGCCTGTGGCACGTTCCGGCAGAGCGCCAGCGCCAGCGCCAGCGTGTGCTCGGCGGCGGCCACCGAATTGGACTCGGGCGCGTTGACGACCACCACCCCGCGCTTGGTCGCGGCGTCCACGTCGACGTTGTCGACCCCGGTTCCCGCCCGACCGATGACCTTGAGCTGCGAACCGCGCTCGATCAGGTCCGGGCCCAGCTTGGTGGCGGAGCGAATGACGATCCCGTCGAACTCGCCGATTCGCTCCCGAAGCTCCTCGTCGGACATCTCGAGGCCGAGCTCGACGTCGAAGTCCTCGCGCAGGAGCTCGACGCCAGAGTCGGCGATCTTCTCCTTGACGAGGACCTTCGGCTTGTCGTCGGCCACTAGTGGCGCACCGCTAGCCGACCGGCGTCGGGGCGGTCCCCGCCTCGGCGAACACCCGCTGGGCTGCCGCCACGCCGGCGCCCGGCTCGGCATCGTGCCCGAGGTCGCGAAGCGCCATCTCGAGCGCGGTCAGGGCGATCACGATGTCGAACGCCCCGTAGTACCCGCAATGGGCGATCCTGGCGATCTTGCCCTTCAGGTGGCCCTGGCCCCCGGCGATGGTCACGCCGTAGGAGTCCCGCATCAGCTTCGGCACCTTGGCCCCGTCGATGTCGTCGGGAAGGCGTGCCACGGTCACCACGTTCGCGTTGTCGTCCTCCGGCCCGAAGCGCTCCAGCCCAAGCGCGTCGACCCCGGCCCGCGCCGCCATGGCGAGGAGCGCGTGGCGGGCGAACGCTTGCTCGAGGCCCTCCTCGAACAGCAGGTCGAGCGCCACGTCGAGGGCGCGAAACAGCGTCACGGCAGGGGTGAAGGCCGAGTTCGGCGGCTCCTCACCCTGCCCCGCGGCGGTGCGCTGCCAGTCGAGGTAGTAGCGGCCCTGTGGGCGCTCCGCCGCGAGCGCCATCGCCCGATCGGAGACGGACGCGAACGCGAGACCCGGCGGGCACATGAGCGACTTCTGCGAACCCGCGACCACCACGTCCACCCCCCACTCGTCCTGCGGGAGGTCGACGGCACCCAGGCCCGAGACGGCGTCCACGCAGAGGACGGAGCCGCGGCCCGTCGCCACGTCGTTGAGCGCCCGGATGTCGTTGAGCACTCCGGTCGAGGTCTCGGACTGGGTGACGAATACCGCCCGCGGTGTGCGCGGCAGAGCAGCAAGCGCCTCGTCGAGCGCCGCCGGGTCCACCTTCTCGCCCCACTCGAAGTCGATCCGTTGGGTGTCGGCGCCGAAGGCGTCGCACAGCTCTCCCCAGCGCTCGCCGAACTTGCCGCACGAGGCGACCATCGCCGGCTCCCCCGGAGCGACGAGGTTGGCGACCGCCGACTCCATGGCGCCCGTCCCGGTGGCGGCGAAGCAGAGCACGTCGTTGCTCGTCTGGAAGACCCGCGGCAGCCGCTCCAGCACCCTCGAGTAGATCTCGACGAAGGCCGGCGCGCGGTGGTAGAGGATCGGCTCCGCCATCACCGCCGAGACGCTTGGCGGCAGCGGCGTCGGCCCCGCGGTCAGGATGTACTGCTTGCCGAAGATGTCGGGCGAGGTGGGCACGTGATTGAGGATAGGGAGGGGCGCGGAAGCATAGCTCCGCCGACATAACTCCGCCGGCATGCTCCGCTTCGCGTCCGCTGCCGGCGGGTTAGGGCGCTCGTTGCCGGGCGGCAGGACGTAAGGCCGACATCCGAGCCGGACGTTGACCCCACCCAGCCCCTCTCCAGCCTGCCCGAATAGGATCTGATCGCATGAGCGACGGCATCGTCGAGGGCGAGGGATACGCGGTCGGCCACATCGACCAGATGGGCGACGAGTACGGCTTCCGGAAGGTCCGCCGCTCGCTGGGCGTGACCGCCTTCGGCATCAACGCGATCTGCATCCCACCCGGGTATGAGACCGGCCGCCACTTCCACGACGAGCAGGAGGAGCTCTACTTCCTGCACCGCGGCGAGATCGAGATCGAGTTCGGTGACGGGAGCCCCCATCGGCTCGAGCCGGGCTGCGCGGCTCGAGTGGACCCGGGCACCGTGCGGAAGGTCCGCAACGTCGGCGATGGCGACGCGGTCTACGTGGTCATCGGCGGCAAGGACGGCTACGTGGGGCGCGACGGACGGGCCCCGGAGGGCGAGACGAGCCGCGCCGGCCCCTCGGGGCCACCCGGCGCCTGAGCGGGCGCCCGGTGAAGTCGCACACGGTCTACAAGACGTTCGAGATCCCGGAGCGCAGGGCGTTCGTGCGGATAACCGAGGACGTTCAGGCCGCGGTGGACGAGGCAGGGATCGCCGAGGGAATGGCGCTCGTGTCGGCAATGCACATCACCGCGGGCGTCTGGGTGAACGACGACGAGCCGGGGCTCCACGAGGACACGCTCGAGTGGCTGGACAAGGTGGCGCCTCCCAGCTGGAAGGAGCCGACGAACCAGGTCGCCCGCGAGCTCTCACCAGACCCGGGCGACTACCGCCACCACGCCGGCGGCGAGGACAACGGCGACGCCCACCTCAAGAACCTTCTTGTCCACCACCAGGCCATCGTGCCGGTCACGGACGGCCGGCTCGACCTCGGCCCCTGGCAGCAGGTCTTCTACACCGAGTTCGACGGGCGCAGGCCCAAGCGGCTGATCATCAAGGTGCTCGGCGAGTAGGTCAGCCGGGGTCACTCGGGCGCTGCCGACCCTAACCGGCGAGCACCTGCAGCGCTCCGGGTAGTCCTACTCCTGCAGCCCGGCGGCTTCGAGGGCCGCGTCGCGATCGAGGAAGAACCGTGTGCTGGTCAACTGGCCCTCGCGGACCTTGACGAGCGCCGCCCAATCCCCTTCGACCGGGATATCGCTCGCTTGGCCTCGCGCGACGAGGTGCCCGAGGACCACAACAGCGTCATCATCGGCCTCGAGAAACTCGTCCAACCTTTGGTGCCACTCCCCCCAGCCGACACCGAATTCGGTGAGCGCCGTGCGAAAGCCGTCTACGCCGACGAAGGAATCGCCGCCCATCGCCCCGTAGTCGGTGGTCATCTCGTGCTCTGGGTGAGCTAGCGCGGTCAGGGTCTCGACGTCCGGCTCAGGCCTCCTCGTTGCCGCCTCGAAGGCCCGCCGGACGATCTCCACGTTCTCCTGCGACATCGCCTAGTCCGAAAGCCCGGCGGCTTCGAGGGCCACGGCGCTCTCGTCCTAGCTGTGACCTGGATCTCGCGGCGATCCGGCTTCGCGGGCGTTAGGAAGTGATCAGCCTGTAGACAGGGGTCGCGCTGATATTCGGGGCGATGCGGTTGTCCTCGTCTACCTCACGCATTGCCGGGATCAGCGTTTCCTCCCGGAACTGCTGGAACCGCTCCTCGGACTCCCAGACCGTGATGACCCGCCATCCGCCCTCGACGGGACCGGCGATGTGCAACTGGCATCCGTCGGGGAGGCCATCTGGCATGACCTTGGGGTTCACGCGGTCATAGAGCTCTTGGCTCCCACCCTCGATTTCGTTCACGACCACAACTGCCATACGGATCTCCTCTCGTGCCGCGTCGTTACGAGCCACCGAGGCTCGGTGTCTTAGTCGCAACCCTACTTCCGATTGGCTGCCTGGTTCGGCGAGCGTTCTCCTGCGACATCGCCTACTCCCGCAGCCCGGCGGCTTCGAGGGTCATCTTCGGTTTTCCGCCGCGTCTACGGACAGGCGTCACTTTTCCGCCGTCCAATCCCTTGGACCACTGGTCGTGCAGTTCGAACGACCGCCAAAGTCGACGTTCACTGCCTTGAACTCCCCGTGCGCCTTGTTCCCCTTCCGGTTGAACTCGCCGCTGATGGAAACCCTGCCGCCCACCCCGGCGATGCCTCCGATGATGGCGGTGTGGAACTTCCGATGCCTCACGCGGACGAAGTCGTCCATCCGGGCGGACAGCGGCGTCTTGCCCTCGTCACAGCTCACCCGCACTGGCCCGACGTTGAAAGCGCCGGCCTTCTTGGGCTTTCCGTCCTCGACCTTCGCATCGAACGCGATCTTTCCGCCCTGGTCTACGTGTCCCTGGAAGTGCTTGATGCTTGCCAATGCGAGCGTGGCGAACACTCCCGCGGCAAGCGCCCCGATACCGACGATCAGCGTAATCCGCCTCAATGGCGACTCCCTTCTCGCTGCGAGGCTTCGCGGCAGAACGGCCTATCCGTGGAACGTCAAAGCCCGGCGCACTGGTCGACCTTTCGACCGGTGACAACGTTCGGCTGGCCCTCCGAATCGCCAATCTGTGGGGCAGGCGAGTTGCCGTGGCAGGCGAGGTTGCCCTTGATGATGTTGGTAACGAACTCGTTCGCGTCGGGGTCGTCCATGACGTTGTTGTTGAGCTTCACGGTGCCGTGGACCTTGTTGCGGATGAAGCCGAGCCAGAACCCGGAGTAGCCGTTGATCCTCGCGCCACCGTGAATCACGTTGTCCTCGACGGTGGAGAAGAACCCGTGGCCGCCGCGCATCTTCACGCCGCCGCTGACATGCGCGAAGTGCAGCTGGAGCGACGCGGGGGCGTTGGCGCGAACCCCGCCGCGGATCGTGCCGGTGTCCGAGCTCTCTTCGCTGCCGAGGATGAAGGTCGCGCCCTCGCCAACCCGAACCCCGCCACGGACCTCGATGTTTGCCTCGGTCCCGTCGCAGGTAGCGCCGGCGGGGACGACGAGCTTGTGGTACTTGCCGGAGGCGAGCGTCCCCGTGCACGTGGGCCCAGCATGCGCGGCGAGCGCCGTCGAGGATCCCGCGGTGAACGCCAGAGTCCCGAGCGTCCCCACGATCAGCAGTCCGAGCTTGCGCATTACGTCTCCTTCCGGCGGCAGTTTCCGATCCAGCATCGGGTTCTAGCACCGCGCGCCGTCTGGCAAAAAGGCGGGCTCCCCTTTCGGACTAGTCCGCCGGGGGGAGGGTCGAGTTGACGAATGCGCATTTCCAGATGACCGCCGGGAGGGTCGCCCCGCAGGTAGCGCTGGGCTGGGGGCACGTCGCTGCCCCGCCTCGCGAGATACTGGGCGGGCGAAATGTCGGACAAACCGCCTACATCCGAGACTTGGTGGAGCAACTGGGGCCAGCCCGTCGCGTACCTCGTGCTCGGCATCATCGGTGTTGTCGCAGCGATAGTGCTGGTGCTCGTGCTCGTGGGCGTTCTGTTCTGAGCGATTTCGCTTTCGTCACGCCGCAACGGTGTCGAAGCCATCGCCGCAGGCGATCCGGTTGCGCCAAGCGGTATCAAGGATCTGATCCCGCCCTTTGCCTGGCTCGATGTGGGCGGCGCTGGGGCTCAGTAACGGGGGCAGGCCCAAGCGGCTGATCATCAAGAGGCTCGGCGAGTAGGAGGCAAGACGCTGTCCCTCATAGACTTGCCCCACATGGGAGCCGTGATCGAGATCGCAGTAATCGAGCCGGGTAAGCGGGCGGAGGCGATCCTCGCTTGCCTCAGCGAGAGGTTTGGCGAGATAGCCGTGGTCGAGGTGCGCGAGTACCAGGTCGAGCTAACGGGAGTTGACATCTCGAAAGCGCTCGAGACAGTCACCAAGGCGGCCGGCGAATGCGACCCTGAATGGCATCGATATCTCGCAATCGCGGCGCCGCCCGGGCCGGGCTAGCGCGAGGGCCCTCGGCGGTCCGCTTCGCCACCGGCGCGTAGTCAGTCCAGCGTCTTAGGCGTCGTACTGGCCACCGAACTGCGCCGGCTGGGGCCTGCTCTTGTGCCCGGCCTCTTGGATGATCGGTGGGACCTCGGGGTCGGAGAGGAAGCTCTGAAAGCCCTCCTCGTCCCAGTCGAAGAGAACCCAGACCCGGTCGTCCTCGTTGGGATCGCGAAAGACGGTCGCGCCATTCGATCCGTGCTGCTTGCGCTTCTCGGCTCCCTTCGTCGAGAAGACGCTCAAGAACTGATCGAAATCCTGGACCGTCGTCGTTGCTAGGAACAAGTCTCCTCCTCCGCGGGAATGTGGTCGCGCTCCGGCGACATGGCGCGGGCAGTATCGCACTCGCTCTGCGGGCGCCACGGCCCGGACTCCCAGCAGGGGCGTGCTGACTCGATCGGCCGGGCGTCTACTCCCGCAGCCCGGCGGCTTCGAGAGCTTGGCGCTGGTCGTTGTAGTACCCGAGCTTCACGATCATGCTGTTGCGGACCTCGAAGACCATCGCGTCTGCTCGGTCCAGCTCGATGCCGCTTCCCTTACCCCGGACGACCTGCCGGAACAGGGCGACCACCTTCACCGCACCGCCGTCGAGGATCCGGACGTCCTCCATGCGCGAGCTCTCCCAGCTTTCATTCCAGTCGCCGAGCCACTTGAAGAAAGCGTCGTGCCCTCGGTACTCGTCGGCATCGGGGATGTCGGTGTCGTCGACCTCAACGCCGGGATCAAGGGCAGCCAGAACGGCGGGCCAGTCCTCGCGCACGAAGGCATCGAGGCTCCGCCGAACGGTCTCCACGTTCTCCTGCGACATCGCCCGCGCAGTATCTCGCTACTCCCCTAGCCCGGCGGCTTCGAGCGCCTCGTCACGACCGGTCATCCCACCCCAGTGACACGACCTGATCGCGACGTTCTCGCGCGACATCGTCCGCCGCGAGTGCCTCGCCGCGGGTATGTCAGATTCCGATCAGTCCCAGACGAACGGCGGGTACCGGGTGACCATCCAGTTCTCGTAGGCGCTCGCCCTTGCGAGCCACCTGAGGCTGATCTGGACGATGTTGAACATCCCCTCCGGATAGGTCTTCGTGAACAGGATCGTGAAGAAGGCGAAGAACACCAGGATCCGTCCGAGGTAGTAGACGATGTACGCGACGATCGCGTACGGAATGATCAGCAGCCAGTGGACCAGCGGACGCCAGCGGTTCACCTGCTCCGGATACTCGATGTCGAACTGAACCGGGTAGTCCGGATCGTCGGCCAGCGTGAAGGGTGGATACGGATCGACCATGAGGTCGGTGTACGCAACGACCCTGAGCGCCCAGCGGTGGACGCCCACCATGTAGTCGAACATCCCTCGCGGATAGCGCCCCGTGAAGAGCACCGCGAAGAACGAGATGATCACGACGACGAGCGCGCCGATTCCCAACACGAGCAGCACCAGGTAGTGCGGGATCGCCAATAGCCACTTGATCAGCGGCATGAAGCGGCTGTACTCCTCCTGGCGCTCGATGTCGAGATACACCGGGTAGTCGCCGGCGGTCGCCGGCGCCGAGGCCGGAGGCGATGGAGGAGGCGGTGGCGCCGGTGGCTCGGCACCGCCCGGTCCGGTGGGCTCGGGCGCGCTGGGCGTCTCGGTCATCTGTCCTCCATTCGGTTGGGGGCGCCGTGGAACGGGCGCGCTGCGCGAGCCGGCTCCCTATCGGCGGCGCGATCATCTCACGCCCATCGGCGGACGCAACCAACTTTCGTCCAGCTGGGCGCGGCGATGCACGCCGGGGCGTGCCTGCCAGGCGTGGGCCGCTGGGGCCTCAGTCCTCGCCCTGGATCCAGGGCATCATCGAGCGGAGCTCGCCGCCGACCTTCTCCGCCGGATGGTTCGCGGCCTCCGACGCGCATGCGCTGGAAGTTCTCGGCGCCGGCGCGGTTCTCGGCGATCCACTCGCGAGCGAACTCGCCCGATTGGATGTCCGCGAGGATCTGGCGCATCGCCTGGCGTGTCTCCTCGGCGATCACGCGCTTGCCCCGGGTCATGTCGCCGTACTCGGCCGTGTTGGAGATCGAGTCCCGCATGCCCTGAATGCCCTTCTCGTACATGAGATCGACGATCAGCTTGAGCTCGTGCAGGCACTCGAAGTACGCGAGGCGAGGGTCGTAGCCCCCCTCCACCAAGGTCTCGAATCCGGCCCGAGCGAGCTCGGTGAGCCCCCCGCAGAGCACGGCCTGCTCGCCGAAGAGGTCGGTCTCGGTCTCGTCCTTGAACGTGGTCTCGATCACCCCGGCGCGGGTGCCCCCGATCCCCTTCGCGTAGGCCAGCACGAGGTCGTGGGCGTTACCCGTCGCGTCCTGGTGAACCGCCATCAGGCATGGGACGCCGCGGCCCTCGGCGAACTGGCGACGCACCAGGTGACCCGGGCCCTTCGGCGCGACCATGCCCACGTCGACGCCGAGCGGAGGATCGATCTGGCCGAAGTGGATGGAGAAGCCGTGCGCGAACAGCAGGAGGTCGCCGGGGGCGATCCCGTCGCGAATCTCCCGCTCCCACACCTCGGCCTGCTTCTCGTCCGGCAGGAGGATCATCACCACGCTGCCGCGGCTGGCCGCCTCGCCGACGTCGAGCACCGTCAGCCCCTCCCCCTCCGCCTCGGCTCGGCTCGCCGACCCGGACCGAAGCCCGACCACGACCTCGCAGCCCGAGTCCCTCAGGTTGAGGGCATGCGCGTGGCCCTGCGAGCCGTAGCCCAGGATCGCGATCGTCTTGCCCTCCAGGAGGGAGAGGTCGGCGTCGTCGTCGTAGAAGATTCCTTCGTCGCTCATCCGCGGCACTCTACGACGCCGGCCGCTTCACGTACCACTCGGTGAACTCGCGGCAGCGACCCGCGCCGTCGAAGCGCATCACGAAGCAGTTGTCGTAGACCTCGTCCACGGCGCCACCCGGCTCCGCGACGTAGGTGCTCGTGCCGGTGGCCACCGCCGCGTCGCCGTCGACGGCGAACGGCTCGTAGCGGCGTCGTAGGTGCCCGGCTCGTCCCGCGTCGGGGCGCCTGCGTGGTCGCCCTCCCCCAGCCACGCCTCGGCTACGGCGTCGCGGCCCACGACGGGCTCGTCGCCGGGGTGGAAGCGGTAGCGCACGTCCTCGCTGAACAGCGCCTCGATCTGCGCGCGGTCATACGACTTCCAGGCCTCGACGTAGGCCTCCAGCCATTTGGCGACGTCTGAGCGGTCCATGTCGACTACCTCCTCATCGAAGTGCCCGCCGCATCAGCTTCCCCGACGCGGTGCGGGGCAGCTCGGACACGAATTCGAACCGCTTCGGGAACCTTGTAGGGCGCGAGCGACGCCGAGCAGTGGCGCCGCAGCTCCTCCGCGTCGACGGCCGCGCCCGCTCGCAGGACCACCACCGCCGCGACCGCCTCCTGCCAGTCTGGATCGGCTCGGCCGACAGCCGCCGCGTCGGCGACCTGCGGGTGGCTCAGCAGTACCTCCTCGACCTCCGCAGGCAGGACGTTCTCGCCCCCGGAGACGATCACGTCGCCCAGCCGGTCCTCCACGTAGAGGAACCCCTCGTCGTCGATGCGTCCCGAGGTCGCCGGTGTGCAGCCAGCCGTCCTCGTCCGCACATCCCGGCGCCACGACAGGGCCCTGCACCAGGATCTCTCCGTCCTGGATCCGCAGGTGGGTCGTCAGAAGCGGCCGGCCCGCCGAGCCGAGCTTGCGCCGGGCGTCCTGGGGCGCGAGGGTCGTGACCTGGGAGGCCGCCTCGGTGAGCCCGTAGGTCTGGACGACCTTCGCACCCCGCCCGATCGCCTCCTCGAGGACCTCACGGGGCACGGGCCCGCCGCCCACCAGGATCGCCCGAGGGCCCGAGAGGTCCACCCGGGCCTCGAGCAGGCGCGAGAGCTGGGTCGTCACCAGGGAGACGAGGGTCACCCCCTGCCGCTCGAGTGACGCCGCCACCCTCTCGGCGTCGAAGCCGTCCTGGACGACCGCGCCGGTGCCGTAGATCACGGAGCGAAGGACGATCTCGAGGCCCGCGACGTGATAGAGCGGGAGACAGCAAAGCCAGCGATCACCGGGGTCGACACCGAGGTTGAACGCCGAGCCGACCGCGCTCCAGAGGTGGTTGCCGTAGGTGAGGCCCGACCGCGCGCGCCTCCCCGGAGGTCCCGCTGGTCAGGATCCGGCAGTGAACCGCGTCGAGGTGGTGCTCGCCCAGGAGCGGCAGATCGGCCTCGGTCATCGTCAGGTGGTCGTCCGGGCCGAGGACGAGGGCAGGTCTTAGCGCGATCGAGCTGGTCGGTGAGCTCGACCGGGGCGAGGCCGGGGTTGAGGGGATAGGCGACCGCGCCGAGCTTCATCAGGGCATGGAGGAGCACGACGTACTCCGCGCCCGCCGGCCTCGTCAGGGCGACCGAGGCCTCCGCGCGGACTCCCTGCGCCGCCAGGCGTCGCGCCGCCTTCGTCGCCTCGGCCTCGAGCTCCGCGTAGCTCAGCTCGGCCTCGCCGGCGAGGAGCGCGGTGCGGTCCGGGCTCGTCTCCGCGCGCTGCGCGAGCCAGTTGTCCAGGATCATCGACGTTCGCCCTTCGAGGCCATCGCAGGGATAATCCCGAACGTGCCGACGCGCCACAAGGACGCCCCTCCCGAGGAAGAGCTCTACGCGCCGATCGACTGGCGATCGGCCGCGCGACTTCGAGGACATCCGCTACGAGCGGGGCGAGGGCATCGGCAAGATCACCATCAACCGGCCGGAGGTCCGAAACGCGTTTCGGCCCCAGACGATCGCGGAGCTGCGCGATGCATTCGCCCGCGCCCGGGACGACCTCGAGGTGTCGACGATCATCTTCACCGGGGCCGGCGACGAGGCGTTCTGCTCCGGCGGCGACCAGCGGATCCGCGGAGACGACGGCTATATCGGGGACGACGAGGTCGCGCAGCAGGGGGTCGGGCGCCTCGACGTCGGCGACCTCCACGTTCAGATCCGCCGTACCCCGAAGCCCGTGGTGGCCATGGTCGCCGGCTGGGCGGTGGGCGGCGGGCACATCCTCCACCTGGTCTGCGACCTGACGATCGCGGCCGACAACGCCCGCTTCGGCCAGACCGGTCCCCGGGTGGGCAGCTTCGACGGCGGGTTCGGCGCCGGGCTCCTCGCCCGGAACGTCGGCGTGAAGCGCGCCAAGGAGATCTGGTTCCTCTGCCGCCTCTACGGAGCCGACGAAGCCCTCGACATGGGGCTCGTCAACGCGGTCGTCCCGGTGGCGGAGCTCGAGCGGGAGACCGTCGCGTGGTGCCGGGAGATGTCGAGCCTCTCCCCCTCTCGCTGCGTCTACTCAAGGCGAGCTTCAACGCCGCCGAGGACGGGCTCGCCGGCCTACAGCAGCTCTCCCACGACGCGACGCTCCTCTTCTACATGACCGAGGAGGGGCAGGAGGGCCGCAACGCCTACGTCGAGGGCCGCCGCCCGGACTTCTCGAAGTTCCCGAAGCGTCCCTGAGCCCTGCGAACCCGACGACAGCGGACGCGTAGAGGAGCATGTCGGCGGTGAGACTCTGGCTGATGGCGGCACGGCCGCGCACGCTGCCCGCGGCGGTCGCTCCGGTGCTCGTCGGCACGGCCGCCGCGGTGGACGTGAGCAACGACATCAGGGTCGGGCGCCTTCATCGCCGCCCTGATCGGCAGCATCTTCATCCAGGTCGGCACCAACCTCTCGAATGACTACTCGGATGCGCGGCGCGGAGCGGATAGCGCCGACCGGCTGGGGCCGGTGCGGGTCACGTCGTCGGGCCTCGTCGCCCCGCGCCGCGTGCTGGTGGCGACCTGGGTGGCCTTCGGCGTCGCGGTGGCCGCCGGGATCTACCTGATCGCCGTCGCCGGGATCGTGATCCTGATCGTCGGCGTGGCGTCCATCCTCGCGGGCGTCCTCTACACGGGCGGGCCGCGGCCGTACGGCTACGAGGGGCTCGGCGAGCTCTTCGTGTTCCTGTTCTTCGGAGTGGTTGCCGTCAACGGGTCCTACTACGTCCAGCTCGAGCGGCTCGACTGGCTGCCCTTCGGGCTCTCGCTGGCGGTCGGGTTCCTGGTCACCGCGATCCTCGTCGTGAACAACGTGCGCGACATCGAGACCGACCAACGGGCCGGAAAGCGGACGCTCGCCGTGAGAATCGGCCGCCCGCGAACCCGTCAGCTCTATGCGGCGCTCGTCGCAGCGGCCTTCATCGCGGTGCCCGTCACCCTCCTGGCCACCGGGGAGTCGGCATGGGGCCTGCTCGCGCTGGGCGCGGCGCCGCTCGCCCGTCGACCGCTGCGGGCCGTGATGACCCGGACGGACGGACCGTCCCTGAATGGCGCCCTCGCCGGAACCGGGGCGCTGCTGGCCGCCTTCAGCGTGCTGCTCGCCGGCGGCCTGGTGATCGCCGCCTGAGATCCATGCGGATCACCTCCCTCGAGGCGATCCCCTACTCGCTCCCGTTCGAGCGGCCCTACGTGACGGCGCGGGGGCGACTCGAGCGTCGCGAGATGGTGCTGGTGCGGCTGCGAACCGACGTGGGGCCGGAGGGGCTCGGCGAGGCGGTCCCGCTGTCGCTGCGAGGGGGGCGTCGCTGCGAGGCGACGGTCCGTGAGCTCCGTGAGTCGGTCGCGCCCGCAGTGGTCGGAAGCGACGCCGGAGCGGGGCTGCTTCCGCTGCGGCTTCGCCGGTCGCGAGCGGGCTCTCGGCGCCCGCGGCCGCGGCGATCGAGGTCGCCTTACTCGACCTCGCCGCGAAGCTCGCAGGGATTCCGCTGTGGCGGCTGCTCGGCGCCGGCTCCGCTCAGCCGGTCGAGTGCAACGCGACCCTGGTGGCCGGTCCGCCCAACGCCGTCGGCTCGGACGCGGAGCGCTGGCTGGAGCGCGGCTTTTCGACCTTCAAGCTCAAGGTCGGGGTGCAGGGGGACGTCGGCCAGGTGGAGGCGGTGCGCGCTACGGCCGGCCCGCGGGTGAGGATCAGGGTCGATGCGAACGGCAGTTGGTCGCCGGAGGAGGCGGTGATGCGGCTGACCGCGATGGAGCGCTACGGGCTCGAGCTGGCGGAGCAGCCCGCGCGCGGACCTCGAGGGCCTGGCCGCGGTGCGATCCCAGACCGCCGTGCCCATCGCAGCGGACGAGAGCGTGGCGAGCCCCGAGGACGCGAGCCGTGCGGTCGACGCCGGGGCCTGCCAGCTTGCGACCGCGAAGCTCGTCAAGGTGGGCGGCGTCCATCCCACGCGCCGAATCGCCGCGCCGGCTCCCCGTCTACCTGTCGAGCGCCCTCGACGGGCCGGTGGGGATCGCCGCGGCGGCCCACGCGGTCCAGGCGCTCCGCGACGAGCGGGTCCTGGCCCCCGTCGCCCACGGCCTGGCGACCCAGCTCCTGTTCGACGGCACCATCGCCTCGGTCGAGTGCGACGTACAGGACGGGTTCCTCCGGCTGCCGGACGGTCCCGGACTGGGAGTGGAGATCGACGAGGAGGCTCTCGGGCGCCACCGCCTCTAGCTCCGGGTACCGTTCGGCCCGGTGGACGCCACCAACCGAAACACGGCGCTCGCCTCGGCGATGGTCGAGGAACTCGCGCGCTGCGGCGTCCGCCGGGCGGTGGTCTCCCCCGGGTCCCGCTCGACGCCCCTGGCGCTCGCGCTGTGGCGCCAGCCGGCGATCGAGGTCACGGTCATCGTCGACGAGCGCTCCGCCGGCTTCTTCGCGCTCGGCGCAGCCCAGTCGAGCGGCCGGCCGGCCGCGGCCCTGTGCACGTCCGGAACCGCAGCGGCCAACCTCCACCCAGCCGTCTGCGAGGCGGACGAGGCCGCCGTGCCCCTGATCGCGCTGACCGCCGACCGGCCCCCGGAGCTGCGCGGGATCGGCGCGGGGCAGACCATGGACCAGCTGAAGCTGTACGGCGAGGCGCGTGCGCTGGTTCTGCGAGGTCGGCACCCACGAGGCCGACGATGCCGGGCTGCTCCACTTCCGCTCCGTGGCCTGTCGGGCCTACGCCGCGGCCCGCGGCGAGCCGCGGCCCGGCCCGGTGCAGCTCAACGTCGCCTTCCGAGACCCGCTCGGGCCCGAGCCCCGTCCGGACGACGTCACGGCGAGCTCGCCGCTCGCCCTGGAGGGCCGCGGCGAGCGCCCGCTCTCGGCGGTCGCCGCCGGCCATCCCGCCAGCCGAGGAGGCCCTGATGGACGAGCTCGCCGAGCGCGTTGGCGAATGCCCGCGGGGATTGATCGTCTGCGGCCGCCAGCCGGATGAGCGCCTGGCGGCGCCCGTGGCGGCGCTCGCTGCGGCCGCCGGATACCCGATCCTCGCCGAGCCGACGTCGCAGGTGCGGCTCGGCAGCCACGCCCGCGACCTCGTCGTCTGGCCGTACGACTGGATCGCGCGCCTGCGCCCGGCCGAGCTCGAGCCCGAGGTGGTGATCCGCTTCGGCGACATGCCGACCAGCAAGGCCCTGCGGCTGTGGCTGGCATCGCTGCCCGGCTTGCGGCAGGTCGTGGTCGATCCGGCCTTCGGCTGGAACGACCCAACCGACGCCGCGGAGACGATCGTCCGCGCCGATTCCGTCTCGGTTGCCGCCGCGCTGGCGGCCCGGCTCCGTGGCGGCGATGCGGACTGGCGCGATGGGTGGGTGACCGCAGGCCGCCGGGCCGGCGACGCGATCGCCTCGGAGCTCGCCTCGGTCGGCGAGGCGACCGAGCCCGGCGCCCACGCGGCGCTCTCTCGCCTCTACCGCGACGGCGATCTCGTCTACACGGCCTCATCGATGCCGATCCGCGACCAGGAGGGGTTCGTGCCGGATGGGGCCGCCAGGGTGAGATTCCTCTGCAACCGCGGGGTAAACGGGATCGATGGCCTGATCTCGTCCGGGCTCGGTGCAGCTGCCGCGAGCGGACGCCCCACGTGGATCGTCACCGGCGACCTCGGCCTCTTTCACGACATGAACGGGCTCGCCGCCCTGCGCGACACCGACGGCCCGGTGCGGATCGTCGTCCTCAACAACGATGGCGGTGGCATCTTCGAGTTCCTGCCGCAGGCGGCGCAGATCGACCGCGACGAGTTCGAGGCGCTGCTGGGAACGCCGCTCGGGATCGACCCGGAGAGGATCGCGGCCGCACACGGTGTCCCGTATGCGCGCGTGGAGGACCTCGGCGAGCTCGACCGGGCATGCGGGCACACGGGCCTGATCGAGATCCCAGTCGATCGGCGACGCAACGTCGAGCTCCACGAGCGGATCGCCGCACGGGGTCGCCGAGGCCGTCGGCGTACCGCGCGACGTCTGAATCGACAACCAAGGAGGAGACCCAGATGCCACGGACATTCGAGACCGAGCGGGAGGGTCGAGTCCTGACCGTGCGGTTCGACAACCCGCCGCTCAACTTCATGGACCGCGTGATGGTCGCGGAGCTCGACGAGCTGCTGGGCTCGCTCGAGGGGGAGCGATCCGTGGGCAGCGTCGTCCTCACGGGGAAGCCCGAGGGGATCTTCATCACCCACTACGACATCGAGGAGATCCTCGCGGGATCGGAGGGCGTCGGGCGGGCCATGTCCGCGGGCGTCGCCGGCGCCTCCCTGCAGACCATCAGCGGCGTGGCGCGGCTTCCGGGCGCCCGGTCGGCGCTTCAGCGGACGCCGGCGTCGGGCCTCCTGGAGCTCCAGAGGATCCACGACGCGTTCCTGCGCATGCAGCGGATGGACAAGGTGTTCATCGCGGCGATCAACGGGCCGGCGCTCGCGGGCGGCTGCGAGCTGTCGCTGGCCTGCGACCTGCGCTACATGGCCGAGGGCGCAGACAGGTTCGGCCTTCCCGAGATGACCCTCGGGTTCTGCCCCGGCGCCGGAGGGACCCAACGCCTTGCCCGGATCCTCGGACCGTCGCGCGCGCTGGAGATGGTCCTCGAGGCTCGGGCCCTCAGCCCGACGGAGGCGTACAAGCTCGGCCTCGTCCACCGCGTGGTGCCCGACGCCGAGCTCGCCCAGGTCGCGAGCGCGGCCGCTGAGCGGATGGCGCGCCGCGCGCCGCTCTCCGTGGCCGCGGCCAAGCGCGCGGTGCTCGACGGCGGGAGCAAGCCGATGCCCGACGGTCTCGCCGAGGAGCGCAGGTGGTTCATGGCCACGGTTTCCCAGCCGGCCGCCAGGCGGGCGATGCGAGCTTACGTGGAGCGCCTGCGATCGTCGGGCCCGCCGTTCGCCGACCCCGACGAGCTGGCGCTCTGGCAGGACGGGACCGCGGTCGACCTGGTGAGCGGGGGCTGAGGGAGGCGCCGCTCTAGCCGGCGAGCGCCGGCAGCAGCGCCCCGAGCTTGACCTCGGTCTCGGCGAGCTCGGCCTCCGGCTCGGAGTCGGCGACGATCCCGTTGCCGGCGAACAGGTGGGCGGTGCGGTCGCGCAGGAGCGCCGAGCGAATCGCGACGCAGAACTCGCCGTCCTCGGCGGTGTCCATCCATCCCACCGGGCCCGCGTACCAGCCCCGGTCGAGGCCCTCCAGCTGATCGATCACCGCGAGCGCCCGCTCGCGAGGCTCCCCGCCGACAGCCGGCGTCGGGTGCAGGGTCGCGGCCAGTTCCACCGCCGAGCGAGGCTCCGACAGCTGAGCGTGGATGGGGGTGGCCAGGTGCTGGATGTTCGCCACCTTGACCAGCCCGGGCTCGGGCGCCGCCTCGACCCAGACGGACTGCCGGCCGAGCGTCCGCTCGATCCTGCGCACCACGATGTCGTGCTCGCCGCGGTTCTTGGCCGAGCGCAGGAGCTGCTCGCCGAGGTGGTCGTCCACGGAGGGGTCGGCGCTCCGCCGCGTCGACCCCGCGAGCGCCACCGTCGTCGCGCCCGCGCCCGCGCGCCGCACCAAGAGCTCGGGGCTCGCCGCCAGGAACGCGGCCTCGGGCGAGCCGCAACAGAAGCAGAAGCACGACGGGAACTCCTCGCGCAGTGCCCCGTAGAGCGCCGCAGGGTCGTGCGCTCTCGGCGCCTCGACGACGACCTCGCGGGCCAGCACCACCTTGTCGAGCTCCCCGGCGCGGATCCGCTCCACGCCCAGGGCGACGCTGCGCGCAAAGAGCTCCGGGGCCAGGACGCTCGCGATCCGGACCTCCGACGTCGGGTGCGGGTCCGCCAGCGGCAACGGTGCCTCGGTCAGGGCCGCCAGCCGCGCGCCCAGACGCGCCAGCACGCTCTCCGGATTCGCCCCGGCGCCCGCGATCGCGCACAGCGTGAGGTGGGTGCGCCCGTGCGCTCGGTGGAGGATCAGCTCCGGCATGACGAGGAGCGCCGGCGGGAACGAGGACCACTGGGGCTCGCCGCCGCCGTCGGGGGCGAATGCGAATCCGCCAACCCACACGGGGCCGGCCCCCGCGGGCAGGCTCTCCGGCTCGGCGGCCATCCGGTCGCGTACCACCCGCTCGCAGGCCTCGACCACGTCCCGGAATCGCCCCTGGCCCCGCGAGACGACCTCGTGGGCACTCCCGAGCGCCGCGATCGCGAACCCGTCACGGTCCGGCTGCTCCCAGCAGAACCAGCGGTCACCGGCCAGCCGCGAGGCGAAAGCCGACCGCGCTGGGATCGGCGACTCGGTCGGGACCGTCACGCTCACCAACCGTCGCGCTCACCCGCCTCGGCCAGTCGCCGGCTTCGGGATCGAGTAGGGAGCTGTGGCGGCGGGTTCGACCAAGGGCAGTCGAGGAGATCGAGCCGTTGGTGTCCATGGACTGCCAACTCAACGATGCCTCTGGGCGAGCCCCTTATTGGTCCGGGCGAGAGCGGGAGATCGCCACTTCCCCGGTGCGGGCCATCTCGATCAGCCCGTGCGGGCGGACCATCCGCTCGAACGCGTCGATCTTCTCGTTCGACCCGGTGACCTCGATGGTCAGCGTGCGCCGGGAAACGTCGACGATCTTCGCCCTGAAGATCTCCGCGAAGTGCATGATCTCGGCGCGGCTCTCCACCGTCGCCTGGACGCGGAACAGGGCCATCTCGCGCGAGATGGTCTGATCCGGCTCCATGTCGCGGATCTTGAGGACGTTGACCAGCTTGTGAAGCTGCTTGGTGACCTGGTCGATGGGATGGACCGCCCCGTCCAGGGTGAGCGTGATGCGCGAGACGTCGGGATCGTCCGTCGGGCCGACGGCGAGCGTGTCGATGTTGAATCCTCGACGGCTGAACAGCCCGGCGATCCGCGCCAGGACGCCCGGCCGGTTCTCCACCAGAAGCGACAGGACGTGCTTTCGCCCCGTGAGGGCGCGCGACGGCCTCGAGGTCCTCGAGCTTGACGAGCTCCGGCGTCCCGGCTTCCATCTCAGCCCACCATGTCCCGAGCGGCGGCTCCCGCCGGGATCATCGGGTAGCAGTTCTCGGTCTTCGAGACGTGCACGTCGAGCAGGACCGGGCCATCCGCCTCGAGGGCGGCGCGCATCGTGTCCTTCAGCTCGCGCTTGTCCGCGCAGCGCATGCCGGTCCACCCGAAGGCCTCGGCCAGCTTGACCCAATCGGGGCTGTCGCCCATCTCCACCGACGAGTAGCGCCCGTCCCAGAACAGCTCCTGCCACTGGCGGACCATGCCGAAGTGGCCGTTGTTCATCAGGAACACCTTCACCGGGATGTCGTGGACGGCCGCCGTGGCGAACTCCTGGCAGACCATGACGAGGCTGCCGTCGCCCGCCAGGCAGACGACGGTCTGGTCCGGTTGCGCGACCTTGGCCCCGATCGCCGCCGGGAGCCCGAAGCCCATCGTGCCGAGGCCGCCCGAGTTGATCCACTGCCGCGGGCGCGGAGAAGTGGTAGTACTGCGCCGCCCACATCTGGTGCTGCCCCACGTCGGAGGTGATGATCGCCTCGCCCTCGGTGGCCTCGTACATCGCCTCGATCATGAACTGGGGCTTGATCTCGGAGTCGGTGGAGTCCTCGTAGCCGAGCGGGTACTCGGCCTGCCAGGCCCGGATCTGCTTCCACCAGTCGTCGAGCCTCGCCGAGTCGGCCTTCAGCGCCCGGTACTCGCGGGTCAGCTTCGGCAGCACGTCCTTGGCGTCGCCGACGATCGGGATGTGGGCCGGGACGTTCTTGGAGATCTCGGCCGGGTCGACATCCACGTGGACGAACTTCGCCCGCGGCGCGAACTCGGACAGCTTGCCGGTGATCCGATCGTCGAAGCGCGCCCCGATCGCGAGGATCAGGTCCGCGTTGTCCATCGCGTAGTTGGCGGTCCGGGTCCCGTGCATGCCGAGCATCCCCAGCCACTGGTCGTGTGGAGCCGGGAAGGCCCCGAGGCCCATCACCGTCAGGGTGACCGGGAGCTTGTCCGAGGTGGCGAACTCGACCAGCTCGGCCGACGCGTTGGCGTTGATGATCCCGCCGCCGGCGTAGATCACCGGGCGCTGCGCGTTGGCGAGTGCCTTCGCGGCCAGGCGGATCTGCTTGATGTTGCCCTCGGTCGTGGGTTTGTAACCGGGCAGCGCGGGGGGGCCCTCCGCCGGCTCGTAGTCGATGTCGGCCCGGGAGAGGTCCTGCGGAACGTCCACCAGCACGGGCCCGGGACGCCCGGTGGAGGCGATGTGGAAGGCGGCGTGGATGTACTCGGGGATCTGGCGGGGGTCGGTGACCAGGAACGAGTGCTTGACGATCGGCAGCGTGATCCCGGTCACGTCGGCCTCCTGGAACCCATCGGTGCCGATCAGGTCGGTGCGAACCTGCCCGGTGATGAACACCGTCGGCACCGAGTCCAGCATGGCGTCGGTGATCGCCGTTACGAGGTTGGTCGCGCCCGGGCCGGAGGTCGCGAAGGCCACACCGACCCGTCCCGACGCCTTGGCGTAGCCCTCGGCCGCGTGTCCGGCGCCCTGCTCGTGGCGAGCCTGGATGTGCGTGAAGTCGGCGTCGTAGATCGCGTCGTAGGTCGGCAGGTTCGCGCCGCCCGGGATCCCGAAGACGTATTCGACGCCCTCGGCCTTCAGCGCTTCACACAATGCATCCGCGGCCCGCATGGGCAGCCGAGTGTAGAACAACACCTGAATAACTCCGCCGAAAGCCTCGGCCTTCGGCCTGTGTTTTCGGCGGGTTAAGGCCGTTACCGGGCGGCAGGCCGTAAGCGCCAGCTCCGCGACTTCGTCGCTAGCCCAAACGGGTGGTGTCCGCGTGGCGGGGTAGTTATTCGGGGCGGGGCGCTCGGAGCGCCGCGATCTGCGGGACCTCGAGCTCGCCCGGCTTCCACTGGGTCGTGGGCAGGATCGCGCGCTCGATCACCCGATCCTTGTGCCGCTCGATCGTCTCCAGCATCGAGCGGACGAGCTCCTCGCCGAGATGGTGCGGCTCGAGGCCCAGATCAAGGAGCTTCGTGTTCACGGCGTTGTAGTAGTGCTGCTCGGCCTCGACCCGCGGATTCGGGATACCGGCGGATCTCCACGTCGTAGCCAACCTTGGCGGCGCTGCGCTTCACGAGCTCGGCGAGCTCGGAGACGCTGAACTGCTCCGTGAACTGGTTGAAGACCCGGTACTCGCCGAGCTCCGGCGGATTCGTGATCGCCAGCTCGACGCACTGAAGCGTGTCGCGGATGTTGAGGAAGCCCCGCGTCTGGCCCCCTTCCCCGTAGACGGTGAGCGGGTGCCCGATCACCGCCTGGACGCAGAAGCGGTTGAGCACGGTGCCGAACACCTCGTCGTAGTCGAACCGCGTCGCGAGGCGCTCATCGAGGGCCGTCTCGTCGGTCTCGACGCCGTAGACGACGCCCTGGTTCAGGTCGGTGGAGCGGAGGCCCCAGATGCGGCAAGCGAAGTGGATGTTGTGGGAGTCGTGGACCTTCGAGAGGTGGTACAGCGAGCCGGGCATCTTCGGGAACGGGAAGGGTGTCCTTTCGCCCCTTGTGCTCGATCTCGATGAACCCCTCCTCGATGTCGATGTCGGGCGTCCCGTATTCGCCCATCGTTCCGAGCTTGACGAGGTGGCAGTCGGGCACCTTGTCGCGGATCCCGAACAGCAGGTTGAGCGTCCCGAGGACGTTCGTCCGCTGGGTCTCCAGGGCGTGCTTGCGCGAGATCATCGAGAACGGGGCCGAAGGCTGCTCGCCGTAGTGCACGATCGTCTCCGGCGCCGTGTCAGTGAGCACCGCGTCGATGAACTCGGCGTCCTCGATGCTCCCCACGAAGCTCAAGATCTCGTTGCCCGAAACCGCGCGCCAGGCGTCGATCCGCTCGGCGAGCGGTCGAATCGGAATCAGCGAGTCGGTCGAGTGCTGGACGTGCCAGCGCCGCCGCGAGAAGTTGTCGACGACGGAGACCTCGTGTCCGCGTGCCGAAAGCCGCATCGCGGTGGGCCAGCCGAGGTATCCGTCACCCCCGAGGATCAGGATCCGCATGGTCGCGCGAGGGTAGCGGACCGACCCCCCATCTATTCTCTTGCGGCCGTGGAATCCGCGATCTTGCAGGCGAATCTCCTGCCCCCGGAGCTGACGGCGATCCGGGCGGTCGGCCTGGGCCTCGCGGTGCTCATCGCGGGCTTCGCGATCTGGCGCCGGCGCTCCCTTCGAAACGCCGACGTGCTGATCCTGCTCGTGATCGCGCTCGGCCTGGCGATCGTCTCCGGAACCGAGCTCCTCGACACGATCCTGAGCGCCTTCTCGTTCAAGCGCTCGAATGGAACCCGGATCGTCGGGGTCGCCGTGTTCGCGATCCTGATCCTGTTCCTCCTGGTGGTCCGCGCCCTCGCGCAGGGGTCGCGGATCACGCGCGAGCTCTCGGCGGTGCTCGAGGGCCTCGCCTGGGAGCAGTTCAAGGCGAGCGGGCACCCCGAGCAGTTCCGGGACCGCATCGGCGTCCTCGTGCCCGCCTACAACGAGGCCGAGAGCGTCGGATGGGTGCTGGATCGGATCCCCTCACGCGTCTGCGGGATGGAGACCGCCGTGCTCGTTGTCGACGACGGGTCGCGGGACGCCACGGGCGACATCGCGGCGCAGCACGGCGCCGTGGTCGCGCGACACGTCATCAACCGCGGCGGGGGGGCGGCGCTGCGGACCGGCTACCGGCTCCTCGCCGACTCCGGCGCGACCGTGGTGGTGACCCTGGACGCGGACGGGCAGCACCTGCCCTCCGAGATGGAGCGCCTCGTCGAGCCGGTGGTCTCCGGCGAGGTCGCCGTCGCCCACGGGTCCCGGGTGCTCGGCGACGCCGAGCCGAACCACTACGCGCGGGAGCTCGGGATCGTGTTCTTCAACCGGATGGTGTCGCTGATCACCCGGACCAAGGTCAGCGACTGCTCGAACGGCTATCGAGCCGTACGGAGCGACGTCCTGCCACAGCTCGTCCTGCGCCAGGAGCAGTTCCACACCTCGGAGTTCCTGATCGAGGCGATCAAGCGCGGCATCCCCGCCAAGGAGGTGCCGGTGACGGTCGCGAACCGCCGCCACGGCCACTCGAAGAAGCCCGCCGTCGTGCGCTACGGCATCGGCTTCGCGAACGCCATCGTCAGGACCTGGCTCAGGTAGCCCCCGGCTGGCGGACCTCCGAGGGATCGGGCAGGTAGAGGTCGGCGCCGCAGCGGGTACAGACCTGCACGTACAGCTTGTGGACCTTGCCGCACCGCGGGCACCGGCGCTCGGGCTCCTCGGTCTCCGGTCGGTGGAGGATCACAGCGACCAGGCCGATGAGCGGAAGCACCGTCCCGATCAGGAACCAGATGAAGAACGAGCCGCCCTTCGCCCGCCCGATCACTCCCGTGGCGATTCCGAAGGTGAGCGCGATCACGACGTACGGGGCTCCGGCCATTGCCCCCAATTGTGACGCGCCCACTCGGGGCGGACGGCGTGCGCCTAGGCGGCGCCCAGCTTCTCCCGAATCAGCTTCGTGACGTCTCCGCCGTCCGCCCTGCCCTTGGTCTCGCGCATGACGGCGCCGACGATGGGCCCGATCGCCTTGGGGTTGCCGGACCGCACCTTCTCCGCCGCGGCCGGCTCGGCCTCGATGGCCCGTTCGACGATTGCCTCGAGCTCGCCCTCGTCCGACAGCTGCCCCAGTCCCTCACGCTCGACGATCTCCGCCGGATCCCCACCCTGATCCACCATGGCCGCGAGGACCGTGCGAGCGGCCCCGGTCGTCACCTGCTTGGTCTCGACCATCTCGACGAGCCGAGCCAGGGCATCGGGCGCCACCTTCGAGGAGCCCGGGCCCGTCTCCCCGTCGCCGGACTCGCGGAGCCGGGCGGTCAGCTCCCCGGTGACCCAGTTGGCGATCGCGGCGGCGTGAGCGCCCGCGCCGAGTCGTCCGAAGCCTGGACCGCGCGCTCGAAATACTCGCCGAGCTCCGCGTCGAAGGCGAGCTGTCGCGCGGTGACCTCCGGCACGCCGAGCTCGGTCTCGTATCTGTGGCGGCGCTCGTCGGGGAGCTCGGGCAGGGCTTCCCGGGCCTCGCGGAGCATCGCCTCGGTGGGCGCCAGCGGGAACGAGGTCGGGCTCCGGGAAGTAGCGGTAGTCGTGCGCGTACTCCTTCGAGCGCAGGGGTGTGAGCGAGCCGGTCCGAGGGTCGAAGTGGAACGTCTCCTGCGCCACCTCTCCCCCGGCCTCCACCAGATCCCCCTGGCGCTCCAGCTCGGCCGCGATCCCGCGCTCCAGGAAGCGGAAGCTGTTCATGTTCTTCAGCTCGGTCTTCGTTCCGAGCTCTTCGTCCCCAGCTCGCCGAATCGAGACGTTGGCGTCGCAGCGCAGGCTCCCCTCCTCCATGTTCACGTCGGAGACACCGAGCTGCTTGACGGTGGTCCGAAGCAGCTGCGCCCACTCGCGCGCCTGCGCCGGATCGCGGAGGTCCGGCTCGGTGACGATCTCCACGAGCGGCGTGCCACCGCGATTGAAGTCGACCAGCGAGGACGCCGAACCGTGGATGCGCCCCGACTCACCGACGTGGACCATCTTCGCCGCGTCCTCCTCGAGATGGACGCGATGGACACGTACCCCGGCCAGCGTCCCCGCGCTGGCAAGTGGGATGTCGTACTGGCTGATCTGGTAGCCCTTCGGATTGTCTGGGTAGAAGTAGTTCTTGCGGTGGAAGATCGACCACGGCGCGATCTCGCAGCCGAGGGCGAGGCCGATCTGAAGCCCGTAACGCACCGCCTGCTCGTTGACGACGGGCAGGCTCCCGGGATGGGCGAGGCAGATCGGACACGTGTGCAGGTTGGGCTCGTCGCCGAAGGAGAGGGCGCAACCGCAGAACATCTTCGTACGGGTGCTCAGCTGGACGTGGATCTCGAGACCGATCACCGCCTCGTATCCGTCGGGCACGCTCATGCTTCCGCCACCCCGCTCGGCCTTGCGCTGAACCCGAGTCCGCGCTCGATGGCGTATGCCGCGCCCAGGAGCCGCGACTCCCCGAATGCGGGAGCCACGACCTGGAGGCCCACAGGGAGCTCCGGCCCTCCCCCGTCGGGCTCGGCCAGCCCGGCGGGAATGGAAATCGCCGGGATGCCCGCGAGCGACATCGGAACCGTGCAGTAGTCGGACAGGTACATCGCCAGCGGATCCGCCGTCCTGGCGCCCAGCTCGAAAGCCACCGTCGGCGAGGTGGGCGTCACCAGGAAGTCGAAGCGCGCAAAGGCGCCGGCGAAGTCCTCCACGATCCGAGTGCGCACCCGCTGGGCGCGGCCGTAGTAGGCGTCGTAGTAGCCGGACGAGAGCGCGTAGGTGCCCAGCATGATGCGGCGCTTCACCTCGGCGCCGAAGCCGGCCTCGCGGGTGCGCTCGTACATGTCCACGAGGTCGCCGTCGCCGTCGGACCTGAGGCCGTAGCGAACGCCGTCGTAGCGGGCGAGGTTTGCCGAAGCCTCGGCCGGGGCGATCACGTAGTAGGCCGACAGGCCATGGGACGAGTGAGGAAGCTCGCATTCGTCGACCTCGCCCCCAAGCTCGCGGATCGTGTCGAGCGCCCGCTCGAAGGCCGCCGCGACCCCGGCCTCGATCCCCTCCGCCTCCGAAGAGAGCTCGCGCGGAACGCCGAAGCGGAGCCCGGACAGGTCCTCGCGCGAGGGCAGCTCCACCCCGCCTTCGATCCCCACCGAGGTTGAATCGCAGCGATCACGCCCCTCCATCGCGCCCAGCAGCAGCGCTGCGTCCGTAACGTCCCGGGTCAGGGTCCCGCACTGGTCCAGCGAGGAGGCGAAGGCGATCATCCCGTAGCGGGAGATCGCGCCATAGGTCGGCTTCAGCCCGACGATCCCGCACAGTGCGGCCGGCTGGCGGATCGATCCGCCGGTGTCGGTGCCGATCGCGCATGGCGCGAGCCGCGCGGCGACCGCGGCCGCGGAGCCGCCGGATGACCCGCCCGGGACTCGCTCCGGGTCCCAGGGATTGCGGACCGCCCCGTAGCCGGAGTTCTCGTTCGAGGAGCCCATCCCGAACTCGTCCATGTTGGTCTTGCCGAGCACCCGCGCGCCGGCGGCTTCGAGCCTTCGGACGGCCGTGGCGGTGTACGGGGGGCTGTAGCCCTCGAGGATCCTCGAGCCCGCGGTGGTCGGCACGCCCTCGGTGCAGAAGAGGTCCTTGATCGCAACCGGGACCCCGTGGAGCGGAGTCTCGCCGCCGGCGCCGTTCGCCGCCGAGCTGCGGGCGTCGGCGTCCTGTCGCCAAAGGTAGGCGTTCAGGTCGTCGCCCGCTGCGGCATCGGCGCAGGCCGCTCCGTACTCCTCGGCGCTCAGCTCGCCGGCCGCGATCCGACCGGCGGCCTGGGCGGCCGTGAGCTCGAGCACGTCGCTCACGCCTGCGGAGACGGTACGCGAAACGCTCCGTCGGAGGGCTCGGGCGCGCCGTCGAGTACCCGCTCGCGGTCCCAGCTCGGCCGGGGCTCGTCCGGCCGCAGGACGTTCACCAGCGCCACCACGTGGGAGGTCGGCTCGACACCCTCCAGCTCGAGCTCGTTCATCCGCTCCACGTGCTCGAGGATGGCGGGCAGCTCGCCCGACATCCGCTCGATCTCCTCGTCGGAGAGCGCCAGCCGCGCCAGCCGCGCCACGTGCAGGACCTGCTCGCGATCGATCACGGGCAGATTCTAGGTCCCGGCGGTCCATCGGCCGGTGGCCGTTAGGATCCCGCTCCGTGAGCGCCGAGCTCTCCAGAGGGGTTGACGCGGGCGAGGCGCGGACGGGCTGGCGGTGAGCGGGGCACGGGCCGAGCGCTTCGTCGTCGGAAACCTCCGCCTGCTGGCGGTCAGCTTCGCCGTCGTCGGGATCCTCTTCATCGCGGCGCCGAACGGCGTGCTCGACGTCATCAGCGACCTCGGCGACGACATCGGCAGCTTCACCACCGCGCCGGAGACGGTGGAGAAGCTCTGGCTCGCTCTGGCGTTCGCCTACATGGTCGTGATCACCGGCATCTGCCTGGTCGTGCAGGCCGACGTAGTCCGCTACCGCCCCTTCCTCCTCGTGCTCGCCGCCGGCAAGACCGCATCCTCATTGGCGGCGCTCGGCTTCTACGTCTTCGACTCCGACGTCTTCATCTACCTGCTCAACTTCCTGGTCGACGGATTCCTCGTCGGGGTCTCGCTCCTCCTGTGGTCCGTCGCCGGGCGGATCGGCGCGCCGGCGGCGCCGTCTTGAAGGGCCCCACCGGGGCTCGGTGCCGCTGAGCTGCACGCCGCGAAACGGCAAGCGTCGGGGCTCCGGGCCCGAGAGCTGCGAATCCTGCGCGCGTTCGCGGAGGCGATGGCGCCGGGCTTCGGGGCGCTGCCGGCCGCCGCCGGGCCCGAGCGCAAGGGCAGCCCGGTGAACCCGGACGCCGTAGACGTCGCCGAACCGGTCGACCGGTTCCTCGCGCTGCTCCCCAAGCGCAACGTCCGGCAGGTGCGACTCGCGCTCCGCGCGCTCGACTGGCTGCCGTTCCCCTGGCGCTTCAGCCGCGCGAGCCTCGACGCCCGCCAAGACTTCCTGCGCCGGCTCGAGGGGTCGAGCCTGCCCTTCGCGCCCGACCTGCTGCTGTTCCTCAAGGTCCTGGCGGGATTGGGATACGGAAACGACCGGCGCGTCCAGGCTGCGGTGGGATATGAGATGCGGTGCGAGGTCGCGGATCCCCCCTCTCGAACGGCGGGCCCCCGGAATTGGGTGACCTCCGCGCGCCGATGGGAGCCGAGGAGTGCGACGTTGCCATCGTCGGGTCGGGAGCCGGCGGCGCCGTCACGGCCACCGTCCTGGCCGAAGCGGGGCTGGATGTCGTTGTGCTCGAGGCAGGCCGCCACCTGGACCGCCACAGCTACCCCGAGGAGCCGCTCGCCGCCCTCGAAGCGCTCTATCGGGACGGGGGCCTGACGATCGCCGAGGGCCGTCCCTCGATCCCCACCCCGGTCGGGCGAGCGGTCGGCGGAACGACCGTGATCAACTCGGGGACGTGCTTTCGGGCGCCCGACGCGGTCCTCGCCCGGTGGGCATCCGAGCACGGGATCGCGTGGGCCGGGGAACTGGACACCGACTATGCGGCGGCCGAGGAGATGCTTCACGTCCAGCCGGTGGACCCCGAGCGCATGGGCCGAAACGGACAGCTCCTGCGCGACGGCGCGGAGGCGCTCGGCGTCCGGCACGAGCCGCTGAGCAGGAATGCCGGCCGCTGCTATCAGTGCAGCTCCTGCCCGGCCGGCTGCCGCCTGGATGCCAAGCAGGCGATGCACGTCTCGTACCTTCCGCGGGCCGTCGCCGCCGGCGCGCGCCTGCGCGCCGAGACCGACGTGCGCAGAATCGCCTTCGAGGGCGGCCGCGCCAGCGGCCTGAACTGCGTGGCCCGCGTGAACGGCAGAGCGCGACCGTTCCACGTCCGGGCGAAGCGGGCCGTCGTGCTCGCCGGCGGCGCCTTCGGCACCCCGGAGCTGCTCCTGCGGTCGGGGTTTCGCTCGCCGAGCGCCGAGCTCGGTCGCAATCTGCGCATCCACCCGGCGTGCTGGGTGGGCGCACGATTCGCGGAGGAGGTCCGCGGCTGGGAGGGCGTGATGCAGAGCTACGCGGTGCGCGAGTGGGAGGACCGCGGGCTCCTGCTCGAGGCGACGTTCACGCCGCTTGCCTTCGGCGCGCAGTGGCTTCCCGGAACCGGAGTCGAGCACCAGGAGAGGGTGCACGCGTACGACCGGATCGCCTCGACGGGCGTGCATCTCTCCGACCGGTCAACCGGGAGGGTCGGGCTCGCCCGCGACGGGTCCCTGAGGGTGACCTACCGGCTCACCGAGGACGATGGAGCGCGCCTCGTGTACGGGATCGCCCGCGCCGCGGAGCTCTTGTACGCGGCTGGGGCCAGCGAGGTGTATCCGCAGCTCGCCGGGATCCCCACATTGGCGAGGAACAAGATCGAGGAGCTCGAGTCCTCGCCTCCCAGCCCCTCCGCCCTACGCCTCGAGGCCTTCCACCCCATGGGCACTGCTCGGATGGACGCGGATCCCACCCGCGGCGTGGTTGGGACCGACGGAGCGCTGCACGGAGCCGAGGGCCTCTACGTCGCGGACGGCAGCCTGCTGCCGAGCTCGATCGGCGTCAACCCGATGATGACGATCATCGCGATGGCCTCGCAGGTCGCCGGCCGACTGGCCTCCCGCCTCAGCTAGCGACGAAGTCGCGGTAGGCGCGAGTACGACCTGCCGCCACGTACGGGCCCAACCCGCCGACACCGGAGGCGGAGCCGAGGCTTTCGGCGGAGTGATCCAGGACGACGGCCGCCCGGAGGCGGCCGTCGCTCACCAGTTGGTCGGGGCCGGTGCCCCGAACGGCTCTACGGGTTGGAGGGCGGGGGCGGGTTGGACGGAGGCGGGGTGGAGGAGGGGGGTGATGCCGGCGGAGGAGGCGGAGATCCCGCGCCGACGTCGCCGCGCCGCCGCCGAAGCGCCCGGCCTCGTCGCCGAAGGACGTCCCCTCTTCCTGCATCGCCAGGTAGCCCCCGACCGCCACCGCGGCAGACGCGATCAACCCCAGCCAGACCCCGATCTTGCGCGTGTGGTCGATTCCCACGCCGGAGACGTCCACGCCGAAGTCGGGCGGGCTGATGATGCTGATGATCACCAGGATCACCGAGAGGATGCCCAGCCCGGCGACGATCGCGCTCGCCGCCACGGGCAGTCCGACGTCGCCCTCCGAGGCGGCCAGCAACGCCAGCCCGATCGCGGCGAGCGCCGTGATGAACAGGACGATGTCGATGAAGCCGTACGAGCCCCACGCGTTCCGCGCGACCTCGGCGTTGACGACCGAGATACCGGTCACGCCCACGCTGGCCTTGAGGCCGAACCAGTTGAAGATGAACATGATCAGGATCAGGAGGACCCCGGATACACCCGCGACCTTCTCGCCCTGATTGAGTCTGGTGAAGTCCATAGACCCTCCTCTTTTAGGGGTGACTTCCTCTGTTCTGGGTCAATTTCGCGCCGCAACTCCGGCGGGAGCAGGGTGAAACGTCGCCCTCAGGCTGTCCGCGCAGCGCGCTGCCTGTATCGCAGATCCGTCGGATGGAACACCTATCGACAGGCAGCCTTCGCGACTCAAGCTCGGCGCGCGCGGGCGGCCCGGACCGTGTTCTGAAGCAGCATCGCGATCGTCATCGGGCCCACCCCGCCTGGGACGGGGGTGATCGCTCCCGCGACCTCGCTGGCGGCCTCGAAGTCCACGTCCCCCACCAGCCCCTCCTCCGTGCGATTCATGCCGACGTCGATCACGGCGGCGCCGGGCTTGACCCAGTCGCCGCGGACGAGCTCGGGCGAGCCGACCGCGGCCACCAGGATGTCGGCGCGGCGGCAGGCTGCCGCCAGGTCACGAGTGCGCGAGTGGCACACCGTCACCGTGGCGCTCGCGTTGAGCAGCAGGCTCGCCAGCGGCCGGCCGACGAGGATCGATCTGCCGACCACGACCGCCTCGGCCCCGGCCGGATCCACTCCGGCGTGGGCGAGCAGCTCCATCACCCCCTGGGGGGTGCAGGAGACGAGGCCCGGCCGCCCCTGGGCGAGCAGTCCCGCGCTGCCGGCGGTCAGCCCGTCCACGTCCTTGGACGGGTCGATCGTGGCGATCACCGCGTCCTGGTCGATGTGGTCGGGCAGCGGAATCTGGACCAGGATCCCGTCCACGTCGTCGTCGCGATTCAGCGTGTTCACCAGCTCCAGGAGCTCGCCCTGCGGAGTTGAGGCGTCCAGGCCGTGATGGATCGAGCGCATCCCGACCTCCTCCGTGCTCTTTCGCTTGTTGCTCACGTACACGTGGGACGCGGGGTCGTCGCCGACGAGCACGGTGGCCAGGCCCGGAACGCGCTCTGAGTTCGCGGCCGCGAACTCGCGCACCTCGGCGGCGACCCGCCTGCGCACCTCGGCGGCGACCGCCTTGCCGTCGATGACCGTGGCGCTCATCTGCGCCCGCCGCCTGTGGGCTGAGAGGCGGAGGGCAGCGCCTATCCCACCCTTCGCAGGGGCGCGTAGTCAGCCATCAGCTTGCGCTCGGCGGTCTCGGTGGCGAAGCGGACCACCAGCACGTTGCCCGGCTCGACGCCCACCACGACTCCCTCCCCGAAGGTGGCGTGGACGACGTCGTCGCCGACCTCGAAGTCGAGCGGCACCGCATGCGGCTCCCGCCGCTCGGGCGCCCCCGCACTCCCCCCCAGCGCCGAGGCGGCCCATCCGGTTGGCGAGGTCGAGCCCTGACGCTCGACCAGCTCCTCCGGGATCTCGCCGATGAAGCGGGAGGGCAGGTTGTAGCCGCGGCCTCCGTGCAGGGTCCGCCGGCGCGCGAAGCTCATGTACAGCCGCTGCTTCGCGCGGGTGACGCCGACGTAGCAGAGCCGCCGCTCCTCCTCGAGGTTGCCCTCCTCGACCGAGCGCGTGTGGGGAAACACCCCCTCCTCGCAGCCGATGATGAACACCGCGCCGTACTCGAGTCCTTTCGCGTTGTGCAGGGTCATCAGGGTGCAGACGGGTTCGTCGTCTTGGAGGGCGTCCTGCTCCGTGTACAGGGAGATCTGGGCCAGGAACTCCTCGAGTGGCCCCACTTCGCCCTCCCCTTCGAGCTCGCGGTTGGCGTCGAACTCGGCTGCCACGCTGATCAGCTCCTCGAGGTTCTCGGCCCTCCCCTCGGCCTCGATCGTTCGTTCGGCCCCGAGCGCATCCAGGTACCCGCTCTCCGTCAGGACCGCCCGCAGGAGCTCGGCCACGGATGCCGAGGGACTCACCGAATCGGCACGCTCGCGCAGGCCGCGCATGAGCTCCCCGAACCTCGCCACCGCACGAAGGGCGGCGGCGCCGAGGCCGGGTGTCCGCTCCGGCTCCGAGAAGACCTCCCAGATTTCCTGGCCCGTGGTGTTGGCGTGGGAGAGCAGTCGTGCCTGGGTGGTCTCTCCGATCCCTCGGCGCGGCGAGTTGACGATCCGGGCGAAAGACACGGCGTCGGCCGGGTTTGCGAGCAGGCTCAGGTAGGCGACCGCGTCCTTGATCTCGGCCCGCTCGTAGAACTTCGTGCCGCCGATCACCTGATAGGGGACCTCGAACCGCACCAGGGTGTCCTCCAGCACACGGCTCTGCGCGTTGACTCGGTAGAAGACCGCGATCTCGTCCCTCGGGATCCCCTCATCGCTCTGCAGCCGCTCGATCTCGGCGGCCACGTAGCGCGCCTCCTCGTGCTCGTCGTCGAACTCGGCGAGGATCACCGGCTCGCCCCGGCCCTCATCGGTCCAGAGGCGCTTCGGCTTCTGGCCACGGTTGTTGGAGATGATCCCGTTGGCGGCGTCGAGGATGGTCTGGGTGGACCGGTAGTTCTGCTCGAGCTTGACGGCGGTGGTGCCGGCGAAGTCGCGCTCGAACTCGAGGATGTTGCGGATGTCCGCGTTCCTGAACGAGTAGATCGACTGGAAGTCGTCCCCGACCACGAACAGGTTCCCGTGCTCCTCCGACAGGAGCTGCAACAGCCGGTACTGCGCGCGGTTGGTGTCCTGATACTCGTCCACGAGGACCCAGCGGAATGCGCGGCGGTAGCGCTCGCGCACGTCCTCGAAGAGCTCGAGCAGGTTCACGGTGCGCACCAGGAGGTCGTCGAAGTCCATCGCGTTGGCCTCGAGCATCCGCCGCTCATACAGCTTGTAGACGTCGGCCACGGTGCGCTCGAAGTAGCTGCGCCCCGCGTCCACCTCCTCCCCGCTCTCCTCGTCGCCCGCGGGGTTGGAATAGGCCTCCGCATCGAGGAGCTGGTTCTTCGCGCTCGAGATCTGGGAGCGCACGGCGCGTGGCGGGAAGCGCTTCGGGTCAACGCCGAGCTCCTCGATGCAACGCTTCACCATCCGCAGCGAGTCGGCCTCGTCGTAGATCGTGAAGGCTCGGCGATAGCCCAGGCGCTGCGCGTCGGCACGCAGGATCCGCGCGCAGGCCGAATGGAAGGTCATCACCCACATCACGCGCGAGACGCCTCCGACGAGCCGCTCGACCCGATCGCGCATCTCGGCGGCAGCCTTGTTCGTGAAGGTGATCGCGAGCACCTCGGACGGAAGCGCCTGGCCGGTTGCCAGCAGGTAGGCGATCCGATAGGTCAGGACGCGGGTCTTGCCCGAGCCTGCGCCCGCCAACACCAGCAGCGGGCCCTCGCCGTGGGTGACCGCCTCGCGCTGCGGCGGATTGAGGTCCGCGAGCAGGCGCTCGACCTGCGTCGCGCCCGGCGCGATCGGCTTCAGCTCGGTCTCAGCGCCCACTCGCCGAGCATAGCTACGGCCGCCGACCTCTCTCAGCCGCCCGCCGAAGAGGGTCCTTGCCTCGACCTCAGCTCGTGAACGTCACCCTCGGCCGCCTTCCCGTCCAGCTCTGCGATCCGGCGCTCGAGCTCGGCGATCCGCTCCGCCAGCCCCCTGATCGCGTCGGCCACGGGGTCGGGGAGATGGATCCAGTCCGTATCCGGCCCCTCCACCCTGCGGCCGTCCACCTTGACCGGGTGGCCGGGGTTGCCCACCACGGTCGAATCTACGGGGACGTCTTCGACCACGACCGTGTTCGCTCCCACCTTGGCGCGCTGGCCGACGGTGACCGGGCCGAGGAGCTTGGCGCCGGACCCGATGGTGACGTCGTTTTCCACCGTCGGATGTCGCTTGCCGCGGGCGAATCCGGTTCCGCCCAGCGTCACTCCCTGGTAGAGAGTCACGCGATCGCCGATCTCGGCGGTCTCGCCGATGACGACACCGGACCCGTGGTCGATGAAGAACTCCTCGCCGATGTCGGCCGCCGGATGAATCTCGACCCCGGTGACCGCCCGGCTCGCGTAGGCGACGGCCATGGGTGCCACGGGCACGCCCGCCTCGTGGAGCGCGTGCGCGACCCGGTGGGCGAGGATCGCCTGGACCCCTCCCCAGTTGATCAGGATCTCAAGGCTCCCCACCCCGCGCGCGGCCGGATCGCGCTCTCGGGCCGAGGAGATGTCCGCACGGATCTCTCGGGCGACTCGCCGCAGGGTGTCGAAGCCGGGCATTGCCAAAGCGTACGGGCTAGGGACGCAGTCGCCGCCGAGCAACGACCACGACCTGCCGCCACGTAACAGGCCCTAGCCCGCCGCCGCGCGGACGCGCGGATCGGAGGAGGCGGCGGAGTTATTTACTCCGGGGCAAAGAACGGAAGCGACATGTAGCGCTCCCCGCAGTCGGGGACGATCACGACGACCCGCTTGCCGGCCAGCTCCGGACGGGCGCCGAGCTCCACCGCGGCCTCGATGGCCGCGCCCGCCGAGATCCCGACGAGGAGGCCCTCTCGCTGGGCCGCATCGCGCGCCCGTGAGAGCGCGGTCTCGTCGTCGACGGCGATCACCTCGTCGATCACGTCCCGATCCAGCACTTCGGGCACGAACCCCGCTCCGATGCCCTGGATCTTGTGCGGGCCGGGCAGGCCTCCGGAGAGGACCGCCGACGTCGCCGGCTCAACGGCCACCACGTGCACGCTGGGCCGGCGCTCCTTGAGCACCTGGCCCACGCCGGTGATCGTCCCTCCGGTGCCGACCCCGCACACCAGGCAGTCGACCTCGCCGTCCAGGTCGCGCCAGATCTCCTCTGCGGTCGTGCGTCGGTGGACCTCCGGGTTCGCGGGGTTGTTGAACTGCTGGGGCATGAATCCGCCTCGGTCGGCGACGATCTGCTCGGCGAGCTCCACCGCCTCGTTCATCCCGCCGAGAGACGGCGTCTCGTGGACCTCGGCGCCGTACGTGCGAAGCAGCGAGGTGCGCTCCCGTGTCATCCCCTCGGGCAGCGTGAGCACGAGCTCGTATCCCCGGGCGGCGCAGACCATCGCCAGGGCGATCCCGGTGTTGCCACTCGTTGGCTCGACGATCACCGAGCCGCCCGGCTCGATCAGGCCATCGCGCTCCGCCGCATCGATCATCGCCACCCCGATGCGGTCCTTCACGGAGCCGCCGGGGTTCAGGTACTCGAGCTTCGCCACGAGCTCCGCGCCCGACCGCTCGCCCAGCCTCCGCATCGCCACCAGCGGCGTCTCGCCGACCGTCTCCGACGCCTGCTGGGCGATCGCGAGGCGGCTTTCGCTTGTGCGTGCCCGTCCGTCCACGTCGAAGCCAAGGTATAGGCTCGGGCACGTTCGTCGCGCATCCCGTTCTTCAAGGGGGTTTCTCCGACCGATGCTCAGGTCCCGGCTCGCATCCAGGCTGTACCGAGCCGTGGTGCCGTGCGCGCTGTTCTCCGCTGCGGCGATCGCACTGGCGGCATGCGGAGACTCGAGCACGACGACCGTGATCACCACCGGCGCCACCACGACGCCCACGACCTCCACCACGTCGGCCACGATCCCGACCACGAGCACCTCGTCGCCCTCCACCACATCGCCCGGCGGGTCCACGACGAGCGATCTCCGGCAGGCATTCGATACCGCTCTGCGGACCAACCTGGTCCAGAAGCAAGGCCTGACCAGCCAGCAGGCGAACTGCGTTCTCGACCAGCTTCAGAAAACGCTTCCCGACTCCCAGATCCAGGCGACGATCTCGGGCCAGGTTCCCAAGGCGGTCACCGACGCCGCCTTCAAGGCCGGCCTCAAGTGCGCCAACCAGTAGCCGGGATCCGTTGAGCGGCGCGGCTTCGTCGCCTATGCTGGCGACGTGAGCCGGCGACGCCACGCGAGCGGCTTCGGATCGATCAAGCAGGTCGGCGTGGCCACGTCGATTGGTTTCCCGCTCATGGTCATCGGCGCGCTGACGCTGCTGATCCTCTTCGTCTCGCTGGTCGGCACCGGCACGCTCATCTGGATCCTGGCCGCCGCCGTGGCCATTCTCGGCGTCCTCGCAGCCTCCTCCCGCTGGATCGTCTGACGACGGCGGCCCGCTCGCCATGTCGCAGGACAACGTGGTCATCAGGGTCGAGGAATACCTCGACTCGAGCGAAGCCCTCGAGGCCTCGGGCCTCTCGGAGTAGAGACGAGCCGCGGCGCACCCTTCAGGCTCCCTTCAAGAAGCCGCCGTATCCTCGACGAGGCATCAAAGGGGAGATGCCAAGGCCCCGGTGGGTGCGTTGACGGTTTGACGCTGACCTACGCGGGGCCGACTTCTTTCAGGCGCCTACGGGCTCTGGATGATCCTCAGCCTGACTCGTTGGACTGCGCCCTGATCGTCCAACCGGGTCAGGCGCGCGTCCCCTCGGGCTTTCTTGTACTTCCCCGTGCCGCCGACGATCGACAGCTCGTTGTTCAGCTCCTGCATGCGGATCTCGCCGGCAAGCTGGAGTCGATCGCCGTTGTTCCAGGTGAAGGTCGTGTCGCACTGGCCCACGTCGGCGGATGAGGACTCACAGGAGCTGGAGAAGCTGCCGACCTTGCCCCCGTTGTGGGTCATGTCGCCCGTGGAGCCGAACAGGTCGCCCCCGGATGGACCGCTCGGATCGTTGTCGACGTAGAAGCCGTTGGTCGCCTGAATGCGGACGTAGCGAATCTGTTTGTGGACCTTGGCCGCAGCCGCGCTTCCTGCGGTCAGTGCGACCAGGCTCACAACAGCCGCCAGCAGCAGTAGTCCTCGCTTCACGCTCTCCTCCTTCGGGGTTGTTCGGGCGAAGCACTGGGGCACCAGTCCTGGTCCGTATCGGCACCCCCGCGTCGGGGCTTGAGGTGAGAGAGGCGGGCAATATTTGAAGCCTTCGAGGGCGGCCCTGCCCCTGCTCGCCTCCAGCAGGCTCTGCGCCGACACCCCTTCTAGATGTGGTACATCCCCGCCCCGGCCTCCTCGGATTCGCGGCGGGCGATGTCGGCGATCGTCGTGGAGCGGAAGACGTCGCGCAGAGCCTCGACCCCATCAGCCCAGATCCCCCCGGCCTCCTTGCCCTCCTGGCCGAGCCTGCCGTCCAGCGACTGCACGACCTCGAGCACGTTGATCTCCTCCGGCGGGCGCGCGAGCGTGTAGCCGCCCTTGACGCCCCGGTGGCTCTGGAGGAAGCCGTCGCGGCGCAGGGTCGTGAACAGCTGCTCGAGGAACTGCACGGGCATGCGGCGGCGCTCGGCGATCTGGGCGATCGGGACCGGCCGGTCGCCCGAGCGGGCGAGCTCGGCGAGGCCGACGACGGCGTAGCGGGACTTGGAGGTGACCGAGATCATCGTGCGCCTGTTGTATCGGACGGGGCGGCGACGGGAAAAGCTCGCTGTTTCCGACCAAGGCGCGACCGTTCCTGCGGCGCGCCGCTACGATGCGACCGGGCCGGCTCGGAACTGGTCATTTTCGTGCACCGGGGCGCACGAGGCCGTATCGCATCGGGAACCCCAGTCCGGATTAGAGAGAGTGAACGAGGACCGACGCTGCCTGGTAATCGACGCGCACCCCACCGTACGGCTGGGGGTGCGCGAAGCCCTTGCCAACCGCTACGAGGTCGAGGAGGCAGAGGACGGCAACGGCGCGCTCGAGCTCCTGACCGCGATCGGCGACTTCGACGTTGCCGTGGTGGACATCTGCCGCCGAAACAACCACGACGAGGACCAGCTCTGTGGCACGGGGGCGATCCAGGCGCTGCGCAAGGCGCAGCCGAGCATCGGGATCGTCGCCCACGGGCCGCACGCCCAGCAGCAGGCCGCGACCGAGGCGATCCGCGCGGGCGCGACCGCCTACGTGGTCAAGAGCTCCCCCGTCGAGGCGCTCAGCGAGGCCGTGGACGCGGCGGTGGAATCGGAGCGCTTCGTGGACCCGGCCGCGAGCGAGCGAGCCCGAGGGCGGTCCGGGCTGACTCGCCGCCAACGCCAGATCCTCCAGCTCTACGCGGATGGGCAGTCCACCGCCGTCGTCGCGAGGCGCCTCGGGCTGAGCGCCGAGACCGTTCGCACGCACACGAAGGGGATCCTCGCCCGGCTGAGCGCTCGCGACCGGGCCCACGCCGTCGCAATCGCCCTGCGATTCAGCCTGATCGAGTAGGGCCTAGATCCAGCCGCGGTCACGGGCGGTGAGCACGGCCTGCGCCCGATCGACGGCCCCGATCTTGCGGTACACGTTGTGGAGGTGGGTTCGGATCGTGCTCACCGAGAGGTCGAGCTCGTGCGCGATCTGCTTGTAGACCTTCCCCTCCGCCAGTCCTCGGAGCGCGTCGATCTCGCGAGCCGAGAGCGGGCATGGATCCGAGGAGCGCCTCCGCGGGGCGCTCGAATGCGGGAACTCGTATGCGAGCTGGGCCAAACGGTCCATGTCGATGCCGAGCGCTGCCGCGCCGGTGACCATCGTCTCCGGCGGGGCCGGCTCGCCGCTCGCGTAGTGGACGACGAGATCCGCCAGCCGGATCGCGGCGGCGTGTCCGGAGGCCTGAGGCGAGTGGTGGCGCTCGATCGCCAGGGCGACGCTGGACGGCATGCCCCACCGACGGACCAGCACCGCCCCGACCAGGGCGTGGTCGATCCCGAGCTCGCGCCGCTCCCGGCGGATCCGCTCTTCGGGAGTTGCGTCGCGGTCGTCGACCTCGAACTCTCCGTACAGCTCGGCGAGCACCCGGCGCCCGATGTCGTGGAGCAGTGCAGCCACCGCCAGCTCGTCCCGGGCGGCCAGCCGGGCAAGCTCGGCGATCCGGTCGGCCGCGTGGCGGGTCGCCACGCCATGACGGCGAAAGCGCTCCTGTCGCTCGGCCCACGGACTCGGGGCATCGAAGGGGTCGTAGCTCTCGAGGGAGGCCGCGACGGCCCGCAGGCCGGCCGGGTTGAGGGTCCCGACTGCTTGGCGGACCCCACTGCCATCCTCGCTTCCGGGTCCGCTGCTGGCCGCCCGCAACACCGCGACCGCCAAGGCGGCATCGGATTCGATCGCGTCCGCGGCATCCCCTGTAGAGGAGGACCCGCCCTCGCATGCGACGAGCAGACGCCGGCGCGACTCCGCCAGCACCGGCATGCTGGAGACAGCTTCGAAAGCGTCCGCGAGCCGGCGTCCGCCCTGCCCGATCCGGCGTTCGGCAGTTGCCTGGGCCTTGGCATCCGCGCGCTTTCGGTCGGCGTTGCTGGGCGCGGCGGAGGCCGACTTGCCCGACGCGCGAGTCGGCTTTCGGGTGCGTGGCTTGGTGGCGACCTGGCTCATAGCTATCCCTACCCCCTTCATGATCGGCACGCAGGCGCCGCGCATTTAGCGCCGACGCCCGCGTCGCCGGCGCGAACCGACGCGTGAGCGACCTTCGAACGGGTCAGCCGGTCAGCTCGGAGAGGGCGGCCTCGATGCGCTCGAGCGAGGCCTCGCGCCCTAGCGCGGCGAGCGAGTCGAAGATCCCCGGGGACACGGTCGTCCCCGTGATCGCGACCCGGATCGGCTGGTAGACGTCCTTCGGCTTTCGGCCCGAGTGCGCGACCGAGGCCTCCAGCGCCGCCTCCACCGCGCCGACGTCGAATCCGTCGACGCCGCGAAGCGCGTCGAGTGCCTCGGCCAGAGCCGACGCGGCATCGCCCGTCATCACCTTCTGCCAGGCCTTCGGGTCCGTTGCGGGCTCGCCAAACAGAAACCGGATCAGGGGCCAGACCTCTTCGAGGGTTTGCGCCTTGTCCCGAACGATCTCGCAGGCCGCGCGCCGGCGGTCCGCAGGGGCACTCTCGAACGCGACGGCATCCTCCGGCGCGTATCGCCGCAGGTGCTCCAGAACGCGATGCTCGTAGTCGTCGAGAGGAAGGCTCCGCATGAAGCGCCCGTTCAGCCATCGCAGCTTCCGCTCGTCGAATACGGCGGCCGACTTGCCCACCCGCTCGATTGAGAACCGCTCCACCAGCTCGTCCGTCGCGAGGATCGTCGTGTCGTCCTCCGTCCCCCACCCCAAGAGCGCCAGGTAGTTGCGGACGGCGGCCGGGAGGTAGCCGAGGTCGCGGAGCTGCTGCACGGATGCGGCGCGATCGCGCTTGGAGAGCTTTCGCCCGTCCGGGCCGTGCAGCAGCGGCAGGTGGGCGTAGCGGGGCGGCGGCGCCCCCAACGCCGCGAGGACGAGGAGCTGCTTGGGGGTGTTGGAGAGGTGGTCGTCGCCGCGCACGACGTCCGTGATCTCCATCTCGGCGTCGTCGACGGCGACGGCGAGGTTGTACAGGGGGGTGCCGTCCCCGCGGGCGATCACGAAGTCGTCCTGGGTGGCGTTCGCGAATCGCACCGGCCCACGAATCAGGTCGTCCACCACGGTGTCCCCCTCATCGGGAACCCGCAGGCGCACCGCCGCTCCGGCCTCCTCGCGACGCTCGCCCCGGTACCCCGCGCCGCCGTGCGCCTCCTTCCAGGTGCGAACGTCGGCAGCGGTGGCCGGGTCGTAGTAGGCGTGCCCTCGCTCGACGAGGTCCGCCAGGCGCTGGACGTGGCGGTCGCGACGCTCGTACTGGCTCACCGGACCCTCGTCCCAGTCGAGCTCGAGCCAGCTCAGCGCATCCAGGATCTGCTCGGTGTTCTCCGGGGTTGAGCGCTCGCGGTCGGTGTCCTCGATCCGCAGGACGAAGGCGCCGCCGGACCGCCGCGCTAGCAACCAGTTGTAGAGCGCCGTCCGCGCGCCACCGATGTGGAGCGCACCCGTCGGAGACGGGGCGAAGCGAAGGCGGGGCGACGAAGGCGGGTTCACGGTAGAAAGAGGGCTTCCGATGCTAATCGGCGCACACGTCTCCACGGCGGGCGGGCTGACTCGCGCGCTCGAGCGCGGCGAGGAGCTCAACTCCGACGCCATCCAGATCTTTCACCAGAGCCCGCGGATGTGGCGACCGACCGCCTACTCGCCCGCGGACTTCGAGGCCTTCCGCGCGGCGATGGAGGGATCCCCGGTCGAGGCGATCGTCATTCACGCGGTCTACCTGATCAACTGCGCGACGAAGGAGCCGGAGATCCGCCGCAAGTCGCTCGCCTCGCTGGAGCAGGCGCTGTCGGTGGGCGACGGGATCGGCGCGCAGGGAGTCGTGCTCCACGCGGGCGCGCGAAAGGGGGAGCCCTACGCGCCCTCGGTGAAGCGCGCCGGCAAGGTGATCCGCGAGGCGCTCGAGCGGTCCGAGCGGTGCCCGATCCTCCTCGAGAACACAGCGGGCACCCAGGGGCCGCTGGGGCGAAACTTCGACGAGCTCGCCGAGCTCATCGACGCCGCCGGCGGCGGCAAGCGGCTGGGCGCCTGCCTCGATTCCTGTCACCTGCTGGCAGCCGGCTTCGAGATCCACTCGCCGGACGAGCTCGGCGAGGTTCTCGATGACTTTCACGCCAAGGTCGGGCTCGGGCGGCTCCGCTGCGTCCACGTCAACGACTCGAAGGTGCCTCTGGGCGCCAACCTCGATCGCCACGCCAACCTCGGCCGGGGCGAGCTCGGCCGCAAGGGCCTTCGAACGTTCCTCTCCGAACCTCGGTTCGACGGCCTGCCGGCCCTGATCGAGACCGGAGGTCCGGAGGGCAAAGGCCCGGACCGAAACGACGTCAGGCTCGCCAGGCGCCTGCGCCGCGAAGGGCTGAAACAGCGGCAATGAGGGTCAGCCCCCAGACTGCGGGCGATGCATGCCCGGAGGACGGACGCTACGGGACACACGTCGGCCGATTACGACCTGCCGCCACGTAACAGGCCCTAGCCCGCCGCCCCCGGACGCGGGAGCAGATGGAAATGCCCGAGCCGTAGGCGAGGGCAAGGTATTCAGGGCGGGAGCGGAGGAGGCGGCGGAGTTATTCCTAGGCCAGGGCGTCGCGCAGGTCGAACGCCGGCTCCGGGCCCTCTCCGGCGTCGAAGAACCCGGGGTTCACGCACTCGTGCTCGGGGCCTGAGCGCTCGTATGAGGGCTCGACGCGGAATTGACACTGAGGAAGCGGGTCGCCGGTCATCTTGATGCCGCCGTAGCCGCCCCTGCGCTCCTCGGCCTCGAACATCGCGAGGTCGATCTCGGCGCGGAACACCTTGCGCATGCAGCCCATGTAGATGCCCGCCGCGAAACGGGTCGACGTAGCTGTAGAGGTAGGAGCACCGCTGCTCCAGGCAACCGCGCGGCTCGATCAGGCGATCGCAGAACGTGCGGCACTGTCGGCACTCGCCGGCCGCTGCCCCTGACTCGCCTGGCTTGGTGAGCGGCATGGCGAAAGTCTAGACGTGCTCAGGCCGCCAGCGCGCGCGGGCCGAGCAGTTGGTCTAGCTCGGCGCGCAGGGCGGCGGAGGGAGTGACGCAGTAGTCGTCACCGAACCGCAGCCGTCGCGTCCCCTCGCGGGTCTCCATCTCGAGCTGG
The DNA here is from genome assembly GCA_963772345.1 of uncultured bacterium. Lineage (GTDB taxonomy): Bacteria > Actinomycetota > Thermoleophilia > Solirubrobacterales > 70-9 > AC-56. The sequence goes on from CAVYXB010000010.1 coordinate 62,766, forward strand.
ACCTCGCACCTGCCCGGGAACGACTCGAACAGCGACTTCAGCTCCTCGACCAGCCGTGGCCCGAACTCGGCGGCCCGGACCTTGAGCACGATCCGATCCGGATCGCGCGCCTTGGCCTTGGCCCGAGCCGCGGCCACCTCGTCCTCGCCGGGCTCGAACGCCTCGGCCTCGGCGACCACGAGGCTCATCTCGCCGCGCCCCTTGTGGTCCACCCGGCCGCGCACAAGGATCACCCGATCGAGCTCGATCTGCTCGGCCGCCTCGCCCGCGGCGTCACGAACGAACAGCTCGATCCTCCCCTCCAGGTCGTCGAGGGTCGCGAACATCACGTAGGCGCCGCTTCGAGTCCGGACCCGCTTGCACTCGCTCACGATCCCGCCGACCGTCACCCAGGAGCCGTCCTCCTTCGAGGCCACGTCCGCCAGCGAGCAATCCACCCGCTCCCGGAGCGCATCCCGGACCTCGCCGAGAGGATGCGCCGAGAGAAACGTGCCGAGCGTCTCCTTCTCGAGGCGCAGCAGCTCACGCTGTTCGAACTCCTCCGTGGGGATCGAGGGCCGATGCGCGCCGAGTCCCTGCCCAGCGACGGGCGCCGCGTCGGTCGAGGGGCCACCGCCCAGGTCGAAGATCGATCCCTGGCCGTTGCGGGCGTCCTCCTGGGACTTGGAGGCGCTCGCCTGCGCTGCGGACAGGACCTCCAGCATCCCCTTGCGGGTGTCCCGAGTCGAGTCGAGCGCACCGCACTTGATGAGGCACTCCACCGCCCGCTTGTTCACGGCCCGAGCATCCACCCGCTCGCAGACGTCCCAGATGGAGTCGAAAGGGCCACCCCGCTCCCTGGCCGCGATGATGGCCTCGACGGCCGCGTGGCCCACGTTCTTGACGGCGTCGAGCCCGAACCGGATCGACTTGCCGCTGACCACGAACCCGTGGTCCGAGGAGCTCACGTCGGGCGGCAGCACCTCGATCCCCATCTCCTCGCACCGGTTGACGAAGAACGGGACCTTGTCCTTGGTCGCCATCACCGACGAGATCACAGCCGCCATGTACTCGGCCGGGTAGTTCGCCTTGAGATAGGCCGTGCGGTAGGAGATCAGCGCGTAGCAGGCCGCGTGCGACTTGTTGAAGCTGTAGTCGGCCGCTGCCGTCATCAGCGACCACAGGTCCTTGGCGACCGCGGGCGCCGTGCCCGAGGCGGCGCACCCGTCGACGAACTTGCCCTCCATCGTCGCCATCAGGTCGCGCTTCTTCTTGCCCACCGCCTTGCGCAGGTCGTCCGCCTCGGCCGGGCTGAAGCCGCCCAGCTGCTTCGAGATCTCCATGAGCTGCTCCTGGTAGATGCAGCAGCCGTAGGTCTCCTCCGTGATCGGGCGGAGCCGCTCGTCCGCATAACGGACGGTGTTCGGATCCCGCTTGCCCCGCGCGTAGTCGGGGATGAACCGCATCGCGCCCGGCCGGTAGAGGGCGCCGATCGCGACGATGTCGTTGAACTCGGTCGGTCGGATCTGCTTGAGCGCCTCGCGCATCCCCTCGGACTCGAGCTGGAACACGCCGACCGAGTCGCCGCGGGCAAGCATCTCGAAGGTCGTCGCGTCGTCGAGGGGGATCGACTCCATCTCGACCTCCACCCCGCGCGAGCGCTCGATGATCGCGACCGCGTCCTCGATCACGTCGAGGTTCCGGAGCCCCAGGAAGTCCATCTTCAGCAGGCCGATCTCCTCGATCGGTCCCATCGAGTACTGGGTCACGATCTTGTAGGAGCGCGCCGGCTTCCCGTTCTCGCCCTTCTCGGCGGGCGCCGTGCGGTCCTCGGCGAGCTGCAGCGGGACGATCTCGGCGAGCGGCCGGTCGGCGATCACCACCGCGGCGGCGTGGATCGAGTTGTTCCGGACGATGCCCTCCAGCCCGCACGCGACATCGACGATCTGCCTTGCGTCGGCGTCGGACTCGTAGGTCCGCTTGAGCTCTTCGCCGTCCTTGAGGCAGTCGGCGAAGCTTGGGCTGCGCCCCATGACGGGCTCCGGGATCTGCTTTGCGATCCGGTCGCCGGTCGCGTAGTCGAAGCCGAGCACCCGTGCGGCATCCCGGGTCGCGGCCCTCGGGGCCATCTTGCCGAAGGTGATGATCTGGGCGACGGACTCACGCCCGTACTTCTCGGCCACGTAGCGGATCACCCGCTCGCGGCCGCGCACGGAGAAGTCGATGTCGATGTCCGGCATGGACTTTCGGGCCGGGTTCAGGAAGCGCTCGAAGAGGAGCTCGTTGGCGAGCGGATCGAGATCGGTGATGTTGAGGGAGTAAGCGACGATCGAGCCGGCGGCCGAGCCGCGACCCGGGCCGACCGCGATCCCGCTGTCCTTCGCGAACTTGACGAAGTCCCAGACGATGAGGAAGTAGGACTCGAACCCCATGTCGCCGATCACCCCGAGCTCGAACTCGAGCCTCTCGATCGCCTCGGCCGGCGGCGGATCCCCGTATCGGCGCCGAAGCCCGTCGGTGGCGAGGCGCCTGAGCATTTCCCCGGGCTCCTCGCCATCAGGCGTCGGGAACTTGGGCAGGAGCAGTTGGCCGAGCTCGAGGTCGACCTCACAGCGCTCGGCGATCTCGAGGGTGGTCTGGACCGATCCCGGCCATTGGGCGAACGATTCAGCCATCTCAGCGGGGCTCTTGAGGAAGAACTCGTTCGTCTCGAACCGCAGCTTCGGCTGCTCGACGGTGGACTTCGTCTGCACGCAGAGCAGGGCCGCGTGGTTCGAGTAGTCCTCGCGGCGCAGGTAGTGGACGTCGGCCGTGGCCACGAGCGGGCGGCCCAGCTCGCCGGCGACCTTGACGATCCCCTCGTTCGCCTTGTCCTGCTCGGTGAGCCCGTTGGACTGGATCTCGAAGTAGACGTTTTCCGCGCCGTAGATCCCGAGGAGCTCGTCGACGTGGCTGCGGGCGTCGGCGGGCCGCTCCTCGATCAGGCGGCGGCAGAACCGCGACTGAAGGCATCCCGTGAGCGCGATGACGCCGTCCGAGTGCCGCTCGAGGAGCTCGGTATCGACGTTCGGCTTGCCGCGGGCGAAGCCCTCCAGGAAGCCCAGCGACGTCAGCTTCGACGAGGTTCCGAAAGCCGGACTCGCTGGACGCGAGCAGCGTGAGGTGGTTTCGCTCGCGGGGAGCATCCGCGCGCCGGTCATCCACCAGGTATGCCTCGAGGCCGACGATCGGCTTGATCCCGTTCGCCTTGCAGGCCTTGTAGTGCTCGACCGCACCGTTCATGACCCCGTGGTCGGTCAGGCCGAGGGCGGGCATCCCGAGCTCGGCGGCCCTGGCTGCCATCGCCTTGATCTTGCAGGCGCCGTCGAGCAGCGAGTACTCGCTGTGCACATGCAGGTGGACCGCCTCCGGGCTCGCCATGGACCTGATCATTTCAATCGGCCCAGATGCCTCCGGCCCCTGAACTCGCACCGTGGGGAGTTTGCGTCGCTGACGATCCGAAGCCGCGCCCGGACCACTAAGCTGCCCGCCCCATGAAGGCCCTGGTCACCGGCGGAGCCGGATTCATCGGCTCGCACCTGGTCGACGCGCTGGTGGCGCGAGGCGACGACGTCGTCGTGGTGGACAACCTCTCGAGCGGACGGCGGGAGAACCTCGACCGGCGCGATCGGCGCGGGCGCCGAGCTGGTCGAGGCGGACGTCACCGACGCAGCCGCGATCGCCGACCTGGTCGCAGGAGCGGCGGCCGGAGGTCGCCTTCCATCTCGCCGCACAGATCGACGTCCGCCGCTCCGTCGCGGATCCGATTTTCGACCTGAACGTCAACGTCGCCGGGACGCTGAACCTGATCGAGGCGGCTCTGCGAGCTGGGGACACGGCGTTCGTCCTCGCCTCGACCGGCGGTGCGATCTATGGGGAGGGTGCAGGGCCGAGACCTTCCGCTGGACGAGAGCGCCATCTGCCGGCCGGACGCTCCATACGGCCAGAGCAAGTACGCGGCGGAGGGCTACACCTCGCTCTACGGGCGGCTCCACGGGCCTCTCCGGCACCGCGCTTCGGCTGGGCAACGTGTACGGACCGCGGCAGGACCCGCTCGGAGAGGCCGGGGTCGTCGCCATCTTCTGCGGCGCCCTGCTCACCGGCGCGACGCCGCGGGTGTTCGGCGACGGCCACCAGACCCGCGACTACATCTACGTGCGCGACGTCGTCGAGGCGTTCATCGCGGCGTCCGCGTCGGACGCGGACGGGACCTACAACGTCGGCACAGGTGTCGAGACCAGCGTTCTCGAGCTGGGGGAGCTGATCGGGAGCGTATGCGAGCGGCCCTTCGAGCCGGAGATGGCGCCCCCGCGCGCGGGAGAGGTCCAGAGGATCGCGATCGACAGCGGCCTGGCGGCCTCCGAGCTCGGCTGGCGGTCGCGGACCGCCCTGGTCGACGGCCTGCGCGACACGGCCAGCTCGTTCGCCGAGCTCAGCTGACGCCGCCGCCGGGCGGCGCGTCACCCGACTCGCCCAGGCGCCCGAGAAGGCGCCGCTCGGCGTCGCTGATCCGTCGAGCCGCCTCCGCCTCGACGCGCGCTGCGGCGCCCATTCGCCCCTCCCAATCGGCCGCTCGGGCGGCGGTCTCTGCGGCCTCGATCACCCGCTTCTCCATCTGGGTCGCCCGCTCTTCGATCCCGAGGACGCGACGCTCGGCCTCCCCGAGCTCCGCCGTCGCCGCCTCCACCCTGCGGATGGCCTGTTCGATCCGCTCCATGGCCGCCTCTTCGGCCCCCTCGAACCGCTCGCCCCCCTGGCGGGTCTCCGCGGCCTGCCCGATCCTTCGGACGGCGACGTCCTCGAGCTGCGCCTGCGCGGCGCCGATCTTGGCCCCGACCTCGGCGGCGAGGTGCTCGATCGCCCGCTCCAGGCGCGACTCCACCTCCGCTTGAAGCTGTCCCTTCTCCATGCCGAGGCGCATGAGCGCATCATCGATCCGCTCCCCCGCCACGCGGCTGAGCCGGTCCTCGGCGGCTCGCAGCGCGGCCCGCTCCTGCTGCTCGAGCCTTTCGATGGCGTCCCGCAGCATCTCGCCGAGCGAGGTCCGCGCCGCGGCGACGCGCTCGCGCAGCCGCTCGTCGGCCTCGCCCGGTGCCTCACCGGGGTCGAACGGCTCGCGCGTTGAGTCGCCCACGGGATGCAGATGGTCCTACACGCATCGGTCGACCTCCGGCCCGTGCCCGTCGGTCGCGCCTCCGCCCGGCGGGACGCTAGCTTGAGGCCGGTGCGACCATCCCCCGGAGCCACGAGCGACGCTTCGGGCGGCGATCCCGGCGCTCGAGCGCCCGTGCGCTTCGAGCCGGCCGCGCTGCTGCCGCTGCTCGTGCTCACGGTCGTCTTCTCGTGGTGGGGGGCGAAGGCGGGCGGATTCTTCGGCACGGTGCTGCTGCCCGGCACGGTCGCCCTGTGCGCGACGCTCGCGCTGCTCGCCTGGATCGCGCCATGGCGAGCGAGGCTGCGCGCCTCGCGGCCGGTTGCGATCGCCCTCGGCGCCTCGATCGCCCTCGGGTGCTGGGCCGCCCTCTCGGCGATCTGGAGCCCGGCGCCGGACATCGCGATCGCCGACGGCCAGCGGATCCTCGCCTACGCGGTCGCCTTCGGACTCGGCCTGTGGCTGTCCCTCCTGATCGGGCAGCGCCGCCATCTCGCCCTGGTGCCGCTGGCCGTCGCCGGGGCGTTCGGAGGAGCGGTCGCGGTGATCGGCATGCACGGAGGCGATCATCCCGCCAACTACCTGGAGCCTGACGGGACGCTGGAGTACCCCCTCGGCTACCGAAACGCGAACGCGGCGTTCTTCTTGATCGCGCTCTGGCCGGCGCTGGGCCTCGCGGCACGGCGCGAGGGCCTCTGGCTCGGCCGCGCCGCGGCCCTGGCCGCCGCGACGCTCTGCCTCTCGCTGGGGATGCTCAGCCAGAGCCGAGGTTCGATGATCGCCGGGGCAGCCGCGCTCTGCGTCTACGTGGCGTTCTCGCGCGAGCGAGCGCGACGGCTCGCCTGGCTTGCGCTCGCGGTGCTCCCGGCGCTGCTCGTGTTACCGGCGCTGACGGACCTCTACCAGGCCGCGAACGGGGGGGCCCCCGTCCACGATCTCGGGGGCGAGCTCCGGCGGGCGGGGAACGCCGCGATCCTCAGCACCGTCGTGGCATTCGCCATTGGCGTCGCCGCCTCGCTGCTCGAGGTGCGACTGCCTGCGTCAGCGCGCGCGGGGCGGATCGCCGACCGGGTAGCGATCGCCGGGCTGGTCGCGATCATCCTGGGCGGCTCAGTCGCCTTCGTGGCCGTCGTCGGCGACCCGCTCGACTGGCTCGGCCAGAAGGCGTCGGAGTTTCAGGCAGGGCGAGTCCTCGAAGCCGATCGGCAAGGAGAGCCGGTTCACGCTCAACGCCCGCACGGGACGCGGCGAGCTCTGGAGGATCGCGCTGCTCGACTTCCGGCACCACCCGATCCTCGGCGACGGCGGAGGCGGCTACCGCTACACCTACCTGCGGGAGCGACGAGCGGACGCCCCGCCGGCGGTGCACGACGCCCACAGCGTCGAGCTCGAGAACCTCTCGGAGCTCGGGATCGTCGGCCTGGCGCTGTTCGCGAGCGCGGTGGCCGCCGCGGCGACGGGCGCCATCCGGGGCCGGCGCTTCGGCGGCGGCGCGGCGTGGGTGTCGGCCTTCGCGCTCACGGCCGCGACCTATTGGCTCTTCCACTCGTCGCTCGACTGGTTCTGGCCGTACCCGGCGATCACCGCGCCGGTGTTCGCGCTGCTCGGCTCGGCGTGCGCGCCCACCGCGGAGTTGGAGCGTCCGTCGAAGGCGCGAGGGCGATGGCGCCTGCCGGTGGCGGGCGCGGCGATCGTCCTTGCGGTCTCGACCGTCCCGCCGTTTCTCAGCGAGCGCTACGTGAACGACGCCTACGACGTGTGGCGAACGGACCCGGCGCGAGCGTACGACGACCTCGACCGGGCGCGCTCGCTGAACCCGCTCAGCGTCGACCCACTGCTCGCGGAGGGCGCGATCGCCAAGGCGAACGGCGATCGCAGGAGGGCGATTCAGGCGTTTCAGGACGCGATCGCCAAGCGTCCCGAGGAATGGGTGTCGTACTACCTCCTCGCCGTGCTCCACCAGCGCGACGATCCGGTGCTGGCCCGCCGGGAGCTCGCGGCCGCCCACGAGCGCGACCCCCAGAACGGCGAGGTCAATGCGCTGGCGGATGAGCTGCGGTCGCGTTCGGGCCGCAGCGGTTAGGGCCCCCGATGGCGACAGCGCGGGCGGCTCGAGAACTCGCAGTCGTGGGAAGTCGGAGCGCCGACGCGGCGCCTTTTACGCCAAGTCGATCATCCCGCCCTGCAGCGCGAGCGCCACCGCCTGCGCCCGGGTACGCGCCCCGAGCTTGGCCTTCGCATTGCGCACGTGCGTCTGCACGGTCGCGGGCGAAAGCTCGAGCAGTCCCGCGATCTGCTCATCGGTGGCGCCCGCGGCTAGCAGGGCGAGCACCTCCCGCTCGCGTGAAGTCGGGCCGCCGCGCGTGAAGCGCGACACGTGGTTGGCCGCCTGGGGCTTGCGGTTGGTCTCCGGCTGGGCCTCGGGCTCCACCCGGGCTCCGCCGCCCGAGAGGATCAGCAGGTGGCGCCCGGGGAGCACGTTGGCCGTCACCGTGATGTGAACCTCCTCGGTGGCCGCCGCCTGGGAGCTGAGCTCGAACGGGCCGGCGTGCCCGCCCCCCTCGCGGAACGCGCGCCAGACGTGGTCGACGCGGGACCGCATGCCCGAGGCGAGGAAGTCGTCAAAGGTTCGGCCGACCACTGCCCGGCGCGGCAGGCCGAGCAGTCGGCAGGCGGCCAGGTTGGCCTCCAGGCAGCGGCGCTCGTCGTCCACGACCATGATCGCGAGCTGGGCCGGGACCCCCGCCATCGCCCCCCCGCCGCCGGAGACCGCGCTCCGCCTAGTCACTGGCCTCGCCGACAATGAACCTCTGTTCCGGCGCACGCAGCGCTCGATGAGCGTCGCGACCCGCCTCGAAGAGGGTCTCGACGATGATCAGCCAGTCCGCGAGCACGGACCGGCGCTTGACATAGAACAGGTCGTGGCACAGCTTCCAGGCCGTGCCGAGCTCGGACCCGGCGTACCCGCAGCGCAGCTGGGCCCAGCCCGTAATCCCGGGCTTGACCAGGTGGCGGCGGGTGTAGTGCGGAAAGCGTTGCTCCAGCTCGGCGACGATCTCGGGGCGCTCGGGCCGCGGGCCGACCAGGGTCATCTCCCCCCGCAAGACGTTCCAGAGCTGCGGCAGCTCATCGATGTGCGTCCTGCGAAGCAGCCTGCCCAGGCGCGTGACCCGATCGTCGTCCGCGCTACACCACTGCGGGCCGGCGGCCTCAGCGTCGGTCACCATCGTCCGGAGCTTGAGCACGTAGAAGTCCTGCCCGCGCTCGCCGACCCGACGCTGCCTGAAGAGCACCGGCCCCGAATCGGTGAGCTTGATTCCGATCGCCGCCACGAGCATGAGCGGCAGCGCCACGATCGCCGCCGGCAGCGCAACCGCGAGGTCGGAGATGCGCTTCGACAAGGGCGACGTGGGCCGGAAACGCGGGTGCATCATGTAGCGGAACCAGGCGGCGTCGATCGTCCCGAGCGGCACGTGGCCGAGCAGCTCCTCGTACAGCTGGTTCGCCTCGATCATCCTCACCGGGAGGTCGAGGCAGGCATCGGCGATGAGGGCGCAGGGATCGGAGCCCCCGTCGGCGCCGCCGCGCTGCTCACTGGTTTCCTCCCGAGCCCAGACGAGCAGCTCGACCCTCCGCGCGATCACCGCCGCGCGAACCCCGTCGAGCGTGCCGAGGCACTCGAGCCCGCCCGAGTGCGTGGCAGGCGCGGCGGCGCCGAACCATCCGATCACCTCGTACCCCCGAATGCCGGCCGCCCCCAACTCGGCTGCCAGGTCGGAGGCGAACCCCGGCGACCCGATCACAGCCACCCGTGCAGGGCGCCCTTCCTGGAAATGCACAGTTACCCATGCCCCGAGGGCCAATACGAGCCAGGCACCGATGACCGACGGCTCCAGGGGTCCCAGAGCCACGTGGTCACCGGCGCCCAGCTCGAGCACCAAGGCAAGCATTGCGCCGAGAACGGGCGCCACGACCGCGAGGGCGATTCGCGCGGCGGGCATCAGGTCAAGCGGCAGCGCGCAGCGCTCCACCAGCTGCAGCGCCACCAGCATCGCGCCCCCGAGGACGACCGCGTAGCCGATCTGCCCCAGATGCAGATAGGCGATCAGCCCTGCCGCCACCGCGGGCATCACCTTGAGCGCGATCAGGTCCAGCAGACGCTGGGCCTCCAGGGCGCGAAGCACCCGCGGGGACCGATCGTCCGTGGCCGGATGGCCCTTGATGTCAGCGCTGATGCCGTCCATGGCAGACACCGTCTGAGTCCTCGTTCTCGTCTCTCTCGCGATCAGCGTCCGGGCTTGCGCCTAGGAGGACGACCGCCTGGTCGGATCGGAGAGCCGTCGCAGGGCGAACCCCGCGCCGAGCAGAGCGGCGGCCGCGAGCGCCAGGACACCGACGTCGAGCCCGGTGAACGGGAGATTGCCGATCGTGCTGTGAGAAGGGGTGGACGGGCCGTTGCCGCCACCGCCGGTCACGGCGATCTGATGGTTCTGCGGCTCGTACTGCGAGTTGCTGGGCGTGGCGGCGATAGCCGCCGCGGGGGCCGCGAGCGCCAGGACGAGCAGCGCGGAAGCGAGCCACGTGGCGGGACGACGTCTTATGGACGATCCAGTGTGGCGGTTGATCATTACGATTGCTCCTGCCGCATCGAACGGCGATACCGCCACACGACCCTGCCGCTTCCGGATCAAACGAAACCCGGATGCGACCGGGTCGCGTGGCCCGGGTCGACCTGAACGTCGATCGACCCAACTGGTTTTCGGGACGCCCCCGACTCTGCCTCACCACTAGCGAAAGTCAAGGATTCGGGGCCGGGAATACCCGAAAATCGTTGCTGCATTACCGCAATGCGGGTAGTGCTACCCTCGCAAACGGCTAAGCTCACGGACGAGCCGGAGCCGCGAGACTCAGACTGTGACCGAGAACGAGAACCGATCCACTCGCGGACGTGAGGGTACTTCCGGGGTGGCGTCTGACGACCGTGACGTTCGACCCGGGGCCCGTCGCGTCGCCGGGGGGCCCCTGTCCACGCGTGAGCGCGAGATCCTCGGGCTGCTCGCGGGCGGAGTGAGCGGCGCCCAGATCGCCGAGAGCCTCGTGCTCTCGCCGGAGACCGTCCGCACGCACATCCGCAACGCGATGGCGAAGCTCGGGGCGACCAGCCGTGCGCAGGCCGTGGCGCTGGCCGTGAAGCGCCAGGAGATCGAGCCGCACGCGGAGGTCGCCGACGGACAGCCCGGGCACGTCGGCCCCGGCGCCGACCCCGGTCGCGGGCGGCTCCCGCGCCAGGGCCCGTGCGGCGCTTGCCGCCGGTGAGTCGGACGCCATGCTCGCCGCGCTCTTGGGCGGGTTGGTCTCGCTCTACGACGTCGAGGGCGGGGTCATCTTCCTGGCGGACGAGGACGGCCTTGCGATGCGCAGGGCGGCGGTCATGGCCGACGGCGAGCCCGAGGGAGTGCACGCGCCCGAGCGGATCGCGGTCGGGGAGGGGGCTCTCGGGCGAGCGGCGCTGGAGCGCCGGCCGCAGCTGGTCCACGGGCTGGGCACGTCCGACCCACACCTGGGCAGGACGTCGATCTGCGCTCCCATGGTCGCCGGCGGCAAGCTGGTGGGTGTCATCTGTCTGACCACGCGCCCGAGCCGGCTGACCGGACGTAGCGAGCTCCTCCTCTTGCAGGCCTTCTCGAACCGCGTCGGCGAGATCCTCGTCGGCGCGAGCTCGGACGAGGGGCCGCTCATGGACTCGCTGCAGCGCTTCCGCACCGCCTGGTCCGCGGCCAGCGGCGCGAGCTAGGCCGCTGCCGCCTTCCTCAGACGCGCCGCGGGGCGGCGGTCACTCGGCGGGCTGTCGGAGGACCTCGACAGCGGCCTCGACGGTGGCGTCCATCGGTGCGACCTCCTCGATGTCGCAGAGGTCGAGCACCCGGCGCATCGGCGCGGCGGCCGGGACCACCAGTCGTAGGCGCTGACGATGCGTACGAAGCCTGCGAGCGAGGTCGAACAGGAGCTCGACCCCGGCGCTGTCGAGATAGGCCGCACCGCTGAGGTCTAGAACGAGGCCGGGGCTGTCGTTCGTGAGCCGCCGGCCGAGCGCGGCTCGAAGCTGGTCGGCGTTCATGGTCTCGATGTCGCCCTCGAGGTGCCCGACGAGGACGCTGTCGATCTCGTCGAAGTTGAGCTCTGCGAGCGGGTCCCTCATGCCTCGCCTGCCTCACGTAGCCGTCGGCGCATGGTCACGGTGGTGCCCCGCGTGCCCGGCTCGATCTTCACCTCGTCCATCAGCTCGCGCATGAGCGGCAGCCCTCGACCGCGACCGTCGTCGTTCGGCGGGCGCCAGCTGCCCGAGTCGCGGACGACGATCTGGATCTGCGGCCCGTCGCGCTCGGCCTCGACCTCGAACGGGGAGTCCGAGATCGCCGAATGGGCATGGGCCACTGCGTTTGCGCAGGCCTCGCCGCAGGCGACGAGCATCTCGTAGACCTCCGCCTCGCTGGCCCCCGAGAGGCGCAGCCATTGCGCCACCGCACGCCGCATCGAGGCGAGCGACGACGGCTTCGCGGGCAACGCCAGAGACAGGGTCTCGCCGGGGGGCGTGAGCTGGATCGCGAGCAGCGCGAGGTCGTCGCGGTGCCCCGCCCTGGAGTCGACGGTGGCGAGCAGGGCCCTGCAGAGGCCCTCGGGCTCGTGCGGACAGCTCTCGGCGGTGGCCAGCAACCCGTCGAGCCCCTCGCCCAGCGGGAGCTCCGGCCCCTCCACCAGCCCGTCCGTATACAGCAGGACTGTCGACCAGGGGTCGAGCGTCGCCATGCTCTCCGCATACGACGGGAAGCGGTTCACGCCCAGGGGACTGCCCGCCGGTGCCTCGGCGAACGTCGGACCGTCCTCCGGGCGCAGGACCAGCGGCGGCGGGTGGCCGGCGGTCGCGACGTGGAGCGTGGAGGCGTCCGGATCGACGATCGCGTACAGGAGGGTCACCATCCCGCCCTGCTCTCCCTCGAGCACGAAGCCGTTCATCCGCTCCAACACCAACTCCGGCCGCAGCGCCTCGAGCGCGTAGGCCCTGAGCGCGCTCTGCAGGTGGGCCATCCTGGCGGCGGCCTCGACCCCCCGCCCGACGACGTCCCCGATCGCGATCCCAACCTTGCCGCCTCGAAGCGGAATCGCGTCGTACCAGTCGCCGCCGATCCGGGTCTCGGCGGCGCCGGGCCGGTAGCGGGCGGCGATCTCGAGGCCCGGGATGGCCGGCAGCCTCGGCAGCAGGCTCCGCTGCAGGGTCTCAGCAACGCGCCGCTCGATCTCGACGCCGTGCGCCGCCTGCTTGAGCCCCCTGATCGTCGCGCCGAGGATCGGATCGCCCTCGGCGGGCTCGCTCACCTCGTCGGGGGGCACGGCCCGCTCCGGGGCCGATCCCTCTGCCTCCGGATCCACCATCGTCGTAGTGCGCGAGTGTATCCGCGGTGGCGACTGGAACGTAGGCTAGGTTTCGGCGCGTGGAGGTCCACGCGCCACCCGCCGGCTCCGGTCTCGGCTCATCCTCGGAGCAGCTGGCGAAGGAATGGCTGGTCGCGGTGGTCGAACGCACGCCGCTCGACCGGGTCCGGGACCTGGACCTCGACCTGCTTGCGACCCAGGGCGTCCCGCTGATCGCCGGCATCCTGCGCGCTGTGGAGCGCGACCCACACGGCGGGGCGAACGTGCCGGAGGAGCTCAGCCGCCACGCGCGCGAGCTGGGGCGCCTGCGGCGCGGGGACCAGGCGTCGACCGAGACGCAGCGCGACCTCGGGGCGCTGCAGTCGCTCTTGATCGCATCGCTCGACCGCGCCGCGCCACTGCGCCGGTCCGGCGGCCTGACGGCCTCCGTTCGCCGGCTGGCCGAGATCTTCGGCTCGCTGCACGCAACGGTCCTCGAGAATCCGGCCAGCCCCCCCGACGAAGGCGAGCCGTCCGCCGCCGATCCGACCGCCCTCCCCGGCGGCGGCGACCTCGACGGCTCGCTGGACGTCCTGCTCGCCGAGTACCGGCGCTACGGGCATCCGTTCGCCCTCGCGCTGATCGAGGTGGAGGGGCTGCGGGAGATCTACGAGACACACGGTCGCGAGTCGGGCGACTGGATGTCCGGCGCGACGACGACGATGATCCGCAACCAGATCCGGATCGTGGACCGTGCGTTCCGGGTGAACCACGACGCATTCTGCGTGGTCGCGCCGAACGTCGACGCCGGGAGGCTTCGCCGAATGGGCGACCGACTGGCGCGGGTGGTCGACGGTTCGCAGGCGAACGACGGCCCCCGCATCTCGATCTCGGCCGGCGTCTCGGCGTGTCCCGAGCACGCGCACGAGCGGGAGCGACTCCTCGAGGTCGCCCGCGAGGCACTCGAGTCCGCCCGGGCAACCGGCGAGGCGGTCGAGGTCGCGGCGCTCAACGGCTCTCGCGTCGCGCGCGAGAGTTGAGCTTCCCTGCGAGAAGTTGACACGAGTTACCTAGACCACCCCGAGCTGACCTCCCTCGCCGCGGCCGAATTGGGCGAAATCGCCCCCCGCGGCACGCGCAGCCGCTAACCTCGCCCTACTCGATACTCGGTACAGGACCCAGGTACGGGTGAACAGCCGTCGATGGGGCCTGGAAGGCCTGCACGCGCCACCTCGAGGTCGCCATGGGAGGACGCCACCGACAGCCGCGCCGTCTAGGCCCTACAGGCGTCAAGCGGGTCCAAGAATGAGAGCCGTGCTCAAGTTATCGCCGCTTCGAGTCGAGACGCATATGCAGGATCAACCAATGGAAGGGCGAACGAGACTTCTCAATGTCGGACAGGCAGCCGCTTACCTAGGGGTCAGCGCCGCCTCGCTCCGCAAGTGGTCGAACCAGGGCCTGGTTCCCGTCTACAGGACGCCGGGAGGCCAGCGCCGCTTCTCCACCGGCGACCTCGACGAGTTCATGCGCTCAATGCGACAGCCCTCGGTAGACGGTCGTCGCAGCGCTGCCAGCGCCTCCGGCTAGGTCCGCTCCCGAATGGCAGAACGTCCTAGCAGGAGGGTGCTCGGGCTCGAATTGGTCGCCCTGGCGGCGGCCGTGGGGGTCGCGATCTGGGCAAACCGCGACTCGAACTGGGACCTGCCTCTGTTCGCCGTCCTGCTCGCCTCCTCGGTCGTCGGTGACCTCACGGCGCTCGACGCTCCATCCCGCGCCGGCAAGATATCGAGCAGCTTCCTGGCGATCTTCGTGGCCATCGTCCTGCTCGGCCCGACCCCCGCGGCGACGGTCGGGGTGACGACGATCCTGGTGGGTTGGTTCCGTTGGCGCTATTCCCGCCTCTTCCTTCTGAGCAACCTGGTGGCCTATGCGTGGTTCCCACTGCTATCGGGGATCGCCTTCGACGCCGCCCTTCGCGCCACCGGAACCACCCAGGGCGCGGGGGGCTTCTACGTGCTGGTCCTCGCCCTCTTCGCGATCGCCCTGCTGCTCAACTACACGATCACCGTCGGGTACCGCAGCTATGTGGAACGAACGGGCCTCTGGAGACAGCTGGCCCGAACGCTGGTCCCGGTGCTTCCCTCGGAGCTGATCGCCGGGCTGATCGCGGTCGGGATCACCTACGCCTACCTGCAAGTCGGCCTGGCGATGGTCCTGATCCTGATCCTGGGACTGATCGTGCTCCAGTACTTGATCGGAGCGTTGCTGATCTCCCAGCAGCGAGCGGACGAGCTCGAGCTCAAGGCCAAGCAGCTCGCCGGCTTCCAGGTCGCCCTGCTCGGGGCGCTCCTGCGCACACTCGACCTGCGCGACCGGATGACCGCGCGCCACAGCGCCGCTGTCGCCCGCTACTCACGCGAGATCGCCAGGGCGGCGGGGCTCTCCGAGGCGGACCAGGAGCTGGTCCATACGGCCGGCCTCCTGCACGACATCGGCAAGTTCGTGCTTCCCGATCGGATCCTCAAGGGAGACGCCGAGCTCACCGAGGCCGACTGGGAGGAGGTCAAGAAGCACCCGAACGAAGGGGCCCGAATCGTCTCCCAGATCGACGGCTACCAGCCGGTGGGCCAGATCGTCCTCGCTCACCACGAGCGGATCGACGGGCTCGGCTATCCGCGCGGCCTCTCGGGTGAGGAGATCCCCCTCTTGGCGCGGATCATCTCCATCGCCGACACGTACGACGTGCTGACGGCCCGCGACTCATATCGTGAGCCCGTGAGCTCGATGGAGGCGATGACGGAGCTCCGCCGCGTGGCCGGGACCCAGCTCGATCCCCGGCTCGTCGAGACCCTGGGAGAGGTGCTCGCCGACAAGGGCTTCTCCTATCGCCACGGCGAGGACGCCGACTTCGAGGCGGAGCTTGCCCTCGACCGCCGGATCCACGAGTACGTCACGGCTGGGGCGACCACCGAACGGCGCATCCCGCTCTAGCGGGCTTCGAGCCGGGCAGCCGCGCCTAGTGCGGACGCCCGCCCAAGCCGCCGAAAAACGGCACGTAAGCGCCTCCGTCGCAGCTCCCCTGGAGCGGCGGCGGAGGCGCTCCTACGACTCCGTTTGGCGGCTACTGCTAGTTCCGATGACCCATGTTGAACACCTCCAGTCCCTTCAAAGACTTTCTACGTGCTTGGGCAGAGTACACAAACCACGCAAAACTTGCAACTAGCGCCTGCATGTTCCGCTAGCTTGCAAGGAACGATGCGGGCCGCCCTCCGTCCCCTCTCGATACCCGTCTTCCGCAGGCTCGCGCTGCGTACGCCTGATCGACGAACTGGGTGACTGGCTCGGGGAAATAGCCCTGGCCGTGCTGGTCTTCGATCAGACGGGAAGCCTCGCGGCCACCACGGCCCTCTTCCTCGCGCTGCAGTTCGTCCCGGCCATCGCGACACCGCCCCTCGTGGCCCGACTCGAGGCGGCGCCCAGCCGGTTCGTGCTCGCCGGGCTCAACGTGGCGCAGGCCCTGGTGTTCGTCCTGTTGGCTCAGCTCGTAACGAGCTTCTCCCTGGCACCGGTCATCTGCCTCGCGGCCCTGGGGGGCGCGCTGGGGATAACCGCGCGGACCCTTGCCAGGGTGGCGGCTGCCGCCGCCGCGAAGCCCCACGGGCTGCTGCGCGAGGCCAACGCCCTCCTCAACATCGGATTCACCATCGGGGCGGCGGCGGGGCCGGCGATCGCGGGCGTCGTCGTCGCCGGCGCCGGAGCGCGCACGGCGCTGTTCGCGGACGCGATCTCGTTCGCGGCCGTCGCGATCCTGATGGCGACCGCGTCGGGCCTTCCGCGGACCAAGGTCGAGGATGGGGGCTCGATCGAGCGTCTGCGCCGGGGGCTCGCCTACGTCAGGGCCCACCCGCAGCTCCGGGTCATGATCATGGCCCAGGCCGCGGCGTTCGTGTTCTTCGCGCTGGTGATCCCGATCGAGGTCGTGTTCGCCAAGGAGACGCTCGGCGCCGGCGACGCGGGGTATGGAGCGCTCCTGGCGAGCTGGGGCGCCGGCATGGTCGTGGGCGGTGGGGCGTTCGCGCTCTTGCGACGCATTCCGCTGCGGGCTCTGCTGCCGATCTCGGTCTTTGCGATCGGCGCGGCCTACCTGATCACGGGATTCGCGCCCACGCTCCTGGTCGCGTGCATCGCATCGGTCCTCGGCGGAGTTGGAAACGGGATCGAGTGGGTGGCCCTCGTCACCGCGGCGCAGCAGCTGACGCGGGCCGAGTACCAGGCGCGCGTGGTCTCGCTCGTGGAATCCGTCGGGAAGGCGGCGCCCGGGCTCGGGTTCGTCATGGGCGGCGCGATCGCGGCCCTGCTCAGCCCAAGGGCGAGCTACGCGGTCGCCGGCACGGGCGTGATCGTGGTCCTGGCCCTTGCGGCGCTGGCGCTGTCACGAGCCGGCTGGCGGGGAGAGCCGATCGCAGACCAGGACCCCGACGAGCCGAGGGATCAGGGCTTTCGCGAGCCGCAGCCGTCGGCCAAGCTTCCCGACAGCGCGCCCGTCGCCGCGGTCGAGGCGAGCGAAGCCGCGTCTCGCTCAGAGCCCGCGGCCTACTGAGCGCATTCCCAGGCGCTCGGCCCGGAGTCCGCCCAGATCTGCGACGCAATCTGGCTCTGCTCCTGCGGGGACGCGTCCTGAGGCGCGCCACTTCCGCCGTAGAGCTGCCAGGTGGAGGGCAGGATCTGGTAGGCGCCGCCGGCCCCGGACGAGGAGTTGACGGCATTGAAGTTTCCGCCGGATTCGCACATCACGATCGCCTGCGGGATCGCCCACTGGCCGACCCAGCTGGAGACGGTCTGCTGAGACTGAGCGGCCGCCGCCTGCTGGCTCTCCTGCGCCTGAGCCTGCTGCAGCTGAGTGACCTGCTGCTCCCAGCCCGAGACCTGCGACTGGAGGCCGGACACGGCCGCCGCCTCCTGTTGACGCGCCTGCTCGAGCTGCGCGGCCTGCGCCTCGGCATTGGCCCGGACGGAGGCGATCTGGTCACGCGCGGTCGCGACCTGCTGGTTGAACGCGTCCTGCTCGGCCTTCGCATGCTGGACCTGCGCCAGCTCCACCGCCACCTCGTTGCGGAGCTTTCGCACGCGGGCGGCGAGCGATGCGTCCGCGTCCTCGATCCGCCCCACGAGCTCCGCCCGGTTCGCGAGGTCGTCGAAGCCCTTGGCGCTCAAAAGCAGCTCGGTAGCGTCGGGCGAGTCGCCCTGATAGATGGCCACGAGGCGAGCGGAGAGAGTCTTCAGCGCGCCGTGCAGCTGCGCGCGGGCCTTGGCAAGCTGGGCCTGCGTCTGCTCCACTCGCGTCTCGAGCTCGGCGGCGCGCTGCTCGCCCTGCGCCAGCACCCCGGAGAGCTGGGCCTCGCGCTGGGCCGCCGCCACCGCCTGCTGGTGCGCGGCCGCGACCTGCGCGGCCTTCGCATCTACATCCGCCGCCATGCTCTGGGCCTGCGACTGGGCCGAGGAGATCCGCGAGTTCAGGTCGGTGATGCTCGCGGCCCCGGCCTGCGACGCCGACAGGAGGAGCGCGCCGCTCGCGGCGAGGGCGCCGATCAGCCACGCGACGCCACCCCGTGGCCTGGCCACGGGACGACTGCGGGGCGAGCGCGTGTAGGTCTTCGGCTCCATCCTTCGATGGCCTACGGGGTTAGCTGTCGGGCTCGCGCCGAAGGACTGGCGCTACGCGGCGGTGGCCGCGATTCGCCCCCGGGGCTTTGGCGCTATCGGCGCCGGGACCCCAGTGGTTCCCCCGCTCCCCCGGCTGTTGACCCGAGGGACTCGGCGGTCATGCGGGCGGCATCCTAGCGAATCGTTAGGAAGTTATGAAGCCCCGGTGGGCCCGTCGGCGCGGGCGGTTGCACGAGATCTTGCATTCGTGGGCGCTCTGACTCGTGGGCGCTCAGCCCTCGGGCGGCTCGTGGCTCAGCGCGACATAGCCGGCGATGGCCGCCGCCCCGATGCCGAGCGCCGCGGCGATCCGGAGCTGCTTGCGGTAGCGGGTCCGGACGAACCGCACCACGAGGCGGCCGATTAGCTCGTAGATGCTTGCGGTCATTAGTCGCCTTCCTTTCGGTCCTCGTCGCCGGCCCGCGCTCGGATCCGATGCGCCATCCGGCTCTGGAGCGTGAACAACTCGATGAACCCGGGGCTCGCGGCCTGGCTGAACTCGCCCCCCGACTCTCCGAACGAGGTCAGCGAACGATCGTATAGCGCGTACGGGGAGCTGCGAGCGACCGGTGTCGCCGAGCCCTTGTACAGGCGCACGGTGATCTCCCCCGTCACCAGCTCGTTCGCCGACTCCATGTAGGCGTCCAAGTCGAGGCGGAGCGGCTCGTGCCACAGGCCCGCGTAACACAGGTACGCCCACTTGTCCTCGAGCGTCCGCTTGAAGTTGTTCTGGTGAATGGTCGAGACGAGCTGCTCGAGGTCGCGATGCGCGGCCAGGATGATCGCCGCCGCCGGCACCTCGTACACGTCTCTGATCTTGAGGCCGACCACGCGGTCCTCGAGCTGGTCCACGATCCCCACCGCATGCCGCCTGCCGAGCTCTCCCGCCCGCTCGATCAGATCCACGAGCTCGAGCCGCGTCCCGTCCAGGGAGACGGGGCAGCCTCGCTCGAACCCGACCCGTACCAGCTCGGGCTCGTCCGGCGCCTCGGTGGGATGGGTGACGAGCTGAAACACGTCATCAGGGGCCGGCGTGGCCAGGTCCTCGATCACGCCGCCCTCGGAGGAACGCCCCCAGAGGTTGTCGTCGATCGAATAGGGCGGCGCCTCCGTCCCCCCCTTGACCGGGATGCCGTGCTCCCGCGCGTAGGCGATCTCCTCCTCGCGCCCCATTCGCCACTCGCGGACGGGCGCGATCACCTTGAGCTCCGGATCCAGCGTCGAGACGGTTGCCTCGATCCGTACCTGGTCGTTGCCCTTCCCGGTGCATCCGTGGGCGACGGTGTCGCAGCCGGTGGCGCGCGCATGCTCGACTGCCAGCTTCGCGATCAGCGGCCGTCCCAGCGCGGTGAAGAGCGGATAGCCCCCGCCGTAGAGGGCGTTGGCCTTGATCGCCGGCAGGACGTATTCCCGGGCGAACTCCTCGCGGGCGTCCGCCAGGACCGCGTCCACGACCCCGAGGTCCCGCGCCTTGCCCAGCACAACGTCCCAGTCCTCGCCGGGCTGACCCAGGTTGACCGTCAATGTCACCACCTCGGCGCCGTAGCGCTCCTGGATCCAGCGCAGCATCACAGAGGTGTCCAGGCCGCCGGAGTAGAGCAGCAGAACGCGACCGACCGCGGCGGGGTCGGCTTGATACGACGCGATCCGCTGTGCCGGCGGCTCGTTCATCGGGTCGCCAAGTCTCGCATGCGCGCACGAGCACCAGCAGGGTGCGACGAGGCCGTCCGCCATCATCCAATCGGTGAACCGGCTGCTTCACATCCTCTCCGTCGCGCTGATCACCGCCGGGCTGGTGGTCCTCGCGGACGTGGCGACCACGCTCGCCTGGAGGGAGCCGGTCTCGAGCGTCTACGGCTCGATCCAGCAGCACAAGGCCGCGGGCCAGCTCGCCGACCTCGAGGACGCCTTCCCCACCCGCGCCGACCTGCGCCGGGTGGCGAGATTGAACGGGCCGCAGCGGAAGGTCGGCGAACTCGCCGACCTGTTCGCGAGCAGGGTCCATACCGGGGAGGCCATCGGGCGGATCGTGATCCCGGACATCGACCTCGACGTGATCGCCGTGCAGGGAACGGACACGGCGAGTCTGCAGAAGGGCCCCGGCCACTACCCGGACACGCCGTTCCCCGGCCAGCGGGGAACAACGGCGTTCGCGGGCCACCGAACGACATATCTGGCCCCGTTCCGACACCTCGACGCCCTCCGGCGTGGCGACCCGATCGAGGTTGAGATGCCATACGCCAGCTTCACCTATCGGGTCCAGGGCACGCGGGTGGTCTCCCCGTCCGACCTGGGGATCATTCGCCCGGTCTGGCTACGACCGCCTGGTGCTCACGGCCTGCCATCCGCTGTACTCGGCCTCGCAGCGCATCGTCGCGTTCGCGAGAGCTCGAGCAGGTCAGCCTCTTCGCCGCCGGCACCCGGCGGTGGAGCGACCCCTGATCCGTCGACGCCGGGGGTTACGTCCGGGGGCCCAGCAGCTCGTCGACGATCGGCGTCGGGTCGCTGATCGCGAGCTCGGTCTCGAGCGCGCGCTCGATCTCGTCTCGAGAGCTCCCGCCCACGGCCATCTGAGCGGCCCGCAGCAGGGCTGCCTCGCGGCCCTGGGGCACGGAGCGCTCGCGCGGCTCGGGGTGGAGCTCCTCCGCGGCGGGCTGCGAAGGCTCGGGGGCTCGGCGAGGGGGTGGCTGCTCTGCGCGCTCGGGCGGTGTGGGGCTGGGCCCAGCGGCCTCCGTCGGGCCGCCCTCGGGCGCCGAGCTCCCGTCGGCGATCGAGCTCTGGCGGAACCCGCCGCAGGACGCCGGCGATCTCCTCGAGCTCGCCGATCATCGCCTCGGTCAGCTCCCGAAGCCGGCCCTCCTGGCGAGACAGGAGCTCGGCGAGCCCCCTCAGATCGGCGCTCCACTGATCGATCGCCCGCTCGACCTCTTGGCGCCGGCCCTCGACGTAGTGGTCCGCCTCCGTCTCCGCCTCGCCGATGATCTCCGACGCAACCCGCTCGGCGCCATTGACGATCTCGTCAACCCGCTCGGCCGCGGCGTCCACGACCCGCTTGAGCTCCGATCCGGAGCTCGAGCCGGGCGACTTAGCCGATGAGTTCGCGACAGGCTCCTCTCTTCTGAACTCGGCTGCCGTTTGCTGTGGGCGGTTGAAAATGGCCACTATCCCCAGAACCAACGAGTGGCGAGCGATTCTACTCACGGGTTGTCGCTCGATTGCAGATTCAAGGTCCGGTGCCCGGCGACCGATTGGACGCGTGTCACCTGCAATCGAACGAGGCCCGTGTGGCCTCGGGGAGTGTCACAATCCGCCCGGCACGAGGAGCTTTGGTCCAGCGCAATTCACAGCGAGGCACGGCCGCGCAAGGCGCGGACTGGCTGCAACCGCCGGCGCAGGAGAGGGGACTTGCCGGCTACGTGCGCACGCTCCGTGAGCGCGCGTGGTTGATCGCGCTCGCCGTCCTGATCACCACCGGGGCCGCGGTCCTGTACGTCGCGACCGCCTCGAAGACCTACAAGTCCGAGGCCGACATGCTGGTCACGCCGGTGCCGCCCCAGAGCGACCTGCTGATCAGCCAGGGCTTGATCTCACAGTCGGCCGACCCGGTGCGCGAGATCGAGACCGTCGCCCGCCTCACGGACACCAACGAGGTCGCCGCCCTGGCACAGAAGCAGCTCGCCGGCATCCCGGAGGCCGAGGGCTCCGCCCAGGACCTCCTCAACCACATCAGCGCCGAGCCCGTCGCGGACAGCAACATCGTGGCGGTCACCGCGAGCGCCTCCTCCCCGGACGACGCCGCGAGGATGGCCAACGTCTTCGTCAACTCGACCATCACCTATCGCACCCGTCAGCTGCACGAGCGCGTGGCCACGACGATCCAGGGCCTCAACGCGCAGCTCAAGACGAACCCGCCTGACTCGCGCGAGCCTCGAGAGCCAGCTGTCGCAGCTGAGGCGCCTCCAGTCGAGCCCGGACCCCACCGTGCAGGCGGCCACGAAGGCGGTTCCGCCGACGTCGCAATCCTCACCCAGGCCGGTCCTCAGCATCGTCGGCGGGGTGCTCGTCGGCCTCGTGCTCGGAATCGGCGGCGCGTTCGCCTATCAGGCGCTCGACCCGCGGCTCAGCCGCGAGGAGCAGCTTCGAGCCAGGTTCAGGCTGCCGATCCTGGCGCGAGTTCCGAAGGAGTCTCGGGGTCAGCGAAACGCGCCCATCTCACCCGACAACCTCTCGCCGGGCGCGATGGAGGCGTATCGCGCCCTCCGTGCTTCGCTCGGGAAGGGACGCGCGGACGACGGGCGGGCCCAGGCCGTGCTGGTCACCAGCCCCTCGGCGTCCGAGGGGAAGACGACCACCGCGATCAACCTGGCCGCCTCGCTCACCCTCGCGGGGCGCAAGGTGATCCTGATCGACGGGGATCTCCGAAAGCCCGAGGTCGGCCCATCCCTCGGCGTCGAGAGCGAGCAGGGCCTGGTCGCCGTGCTGCTTGGCGAGGCAACCCTCGACGAGGCCCTCGATTTCCTCGCCCGAGCTCGGGCCCGATTTGAAGCTCCTGCTCGCCGAGCAGACCGCGCCCTGGACCTCCGAGATCTTCTCGCTGCCGACGACGCAGCCCCTCGTGGATGAGGCGAGGTCGCGCGCCGACTTCGTGATCATCGACTCCTCGCCGCTGAGCGAGGTGATCGACGCCCTGCCCCTCGCCGCCGCGGTCGACAGCGTGCTGGTGGTCGTCCGCCTCGGCCGCACGCGAATGGGGCAGCTCACAGAACTCGGCGAGCTGATGGTCGAGAACGGGATCAGGCCCGACGGCTTCGCGGTCGTCAGCGCTCCAAGAGCCGCCCGGTCCGACTACCACTCCTACGCGGGGCGGCCCAGGATCGTGCGCTCCGGGGACGGGAAGGTCCCCGAGGCGAAGGCCCGAGCGGCCGGCGCCGGTCCGGGCTCGTCCGGGTAAGGCTCGGCAAGGAGGGGCCCTGGCCGCCGTCCGACTGGATATCGAGCGGTCGCTGCTGGCGCTCGGGTTCGCGGGCGTGTGCCTGCTTTTCGGCGTGCTCGCAGGCGTCGATCCGCGGCTCGCGATCGGCGGGGCGCTGGCGATCGGGTTCTTCGGGATCGCGATGGCCGACCTCACCGCCGGACTGGTCATCTTCGCGCTGATCGCGTTCTTCGCCATCACCCCCGGGCCGGTCGGATCGTTCGTCAGCGCCCAGGCCGCCAGCCTCGTGCTGGCCCTCTCCTGGCTCGCCCGCGTGGCCACGCAGGCGATGCCGACTCGCCTGTTTTGGTCGCGCCATCCCGCGATCACATGGCTCGCGACGGCCTTCCTCGCCTGGGTCGCGCTGAGCACGCTGTGGGCGGAGAACGCCGGCGACACGCTCGCCGTGCTGGTGAAGTACGGGTTCGACGCACTCCTGTTCGTGATCGTCTTCGAGGCCATCCGGACCCCGCAGCAGGTGAAGGCCCTGCTGGGCGCCCTGGTGGCCGGTGGCGCGGTGGCGGCGGCCTACGGGATCATCGCCGCCCCTAACCTCTCGAGCCTCTCGGGAAGCCCCACCGCCGCGAGCGACCTCGATCGCCTCGGAGGGACGATCGCCGACCCCAACCTGCTGGCGGCCGTGCTCGTGGTCGCCTTCGTGTTGGCGGTGGCGCTGACCGCGACCACGCGGTCGCCAGCCGCGAGGTGCCTGCTCATCGGCGCGGGCGCGTTGGTGCTTCTGAGCGTCTTCTTGACCGCCTCCAGGGGCGGGGCGGTGGGGCTGGTGGCGGCGCTGATCACGGGGATCGTGCTCGCACGCGGGCGCCGGGCCGCGGCGATCGGGGGAGCGCTGGCCGTCGTCGCGGTCGGGGCCATCTACATCGGCGTCTTCGATCCGGGCGTCGCCCAGCGATACTCGACTTCCGACGGTGGCAACGGCCGGACCGACCTCTGGAAGGTGGGCTGGCGGATGGCTGAGGCGAACCTGGTGAAGGGCGTCGGGGCAGGGAACTTCCGGGACTCGTCCGCCCACTACGTGCTCACCGAGCCGGGGGCGATCGCGAACACCGAGTTCATCATCGACCAGCCACGCTTCGCCCACAACATCTATCTCGAGATCCTCGCGGAGCTGGGCGTGATCGGGCTGGCGCTCTTCCTCGCTCTCGTCGGCGCGACCATCGGCACCGGCGTCCGGGCCGCGCGGAAGTTCGCCGTCTACGACGACACCGACATGGCGTTGCTCAGCCGGGCGGTAGTCGTGGCGCTCGTGGCCCTGCTGGCGATGGACTTCTTCCTGTCCGATCAGTTCAGCAAGCAGCTCTGGCTCCTGCTGGCGCTCTGCCCCGCAATGCTCTCCATCGCCGCCGCGCGCGAGCCGAGCGAATCGGCGGAGGAAGAGTGGGCCGGCCCGGAGCCCGTTACCGAGATCGGCCGCTAGCGCGAGCCGGCGGGGCCACGCAGGAACTCGGCCACCCGGCTCACCTCGGCGCTCGCCGTCCGAGGCACGACGTACTCGTGCCCCGCCTCGATCAGGCGCCTCCGCAACGCCGGATCGCCGGCGATCGCCTCCAACTCCGCGGCGGCCGCGGATGCGTCGCCGGAGGGGACGAGCCGTGCCGCCTCGCCGACGGCGTCCCGGATCCCGCCCACGTCGGTGGCGACCGCGGGCACCCCGGCGGCGAACGCCTCGATCAGGACCTGTGGCAGGCCCTCGGTCCAGGAGGTATGGAGCAGCGCGTGGCTGGAGCGGTACAGCTCGAGGAGCCGCGGGCCATACGGCACGTATCCGGGAAGCTCCGCGCGCTCTTCGATGCCCAGCTCCCGCAATCTGGCCGCGAGCTGACCGCGCAGGGCGCCGTCACCGCAGACGATCAGGCGCCACGGACGACCGTCATCCACGAGGCGTCGAAAGACATCGGCGATCAGCAGCGGGTTCTTCTCGGCGTCGAGCCGTCCCACGCTGATCACCCGCAGCTCGCCGTCGTAGGAACGAGCGGTCGCCGCCTCGAGCGAGACCACGTCCTCTGGGTCGATCAGCGACACCGTGATCTCGAGGAGGGCACGTGCTCGCCCGTACCGGCGGGCGAGCTCCGGCCCCACCACCACCACGCCGAGGCGACGGGCCAGGAGCCGAAACGAGGCCTCGAGGAGCCAGGCGGCGGCGATCATCATCCGGCGGCCGGGTCGGCGGTTGCGCACGTACGCGGGCAGGTCTTGGCGCACGCCGAGCACGACCCGCTTTCCGCGCGCGGCGGCCATCAGCGCGAACGCGATCGCAAGTGGGTGCGGCCCGAGCAGCCACACGACGTCCACGTCGGCGAGCGCCCGCCAGAAGCGGGTGAAGGAGCGACCGGCCGTCCGGGCGACGGAGAGCGGGTTGGCGAGGCTCTCGTAATACGGCAGGCCGACGAACTCCGCCCCGTCCCCACAGGGATACGGCGTGAGCTCCGCCGAGGGGCTCTCACGGCCGACCATCACGAGCCGCTCGAACTCGGTCCCGAAGCCTGGCGGCGAACAGCGCGAAGGACACCTCGGCGCTGAGCCTCCCGTCCTCGACGTGGTAGGCGTAGTCGCCGTAGACCAGCAGCCGCACGGCTCAGCGCCCCCGACCGGAGGCCGCGTAGAGCTCCTCGTAGAGGTCGCCGATGCGGCGCGCGGTGACGTCCAGATCGAACTCCTCGCGGCGGCGCAGTTGCCCGCGCCGGCCCATCTCGGCGGCCTCGTCCGGATTGCGGAGCAACTCCGCGACGGCAGTGGCGATCGCCTCGGGCTGGCCGGGCGGCACCAGCACCCCCTCCACGCCGTCGGAGATCATGTCCGGGATCCCCCCCACCCGCGTCGCGACGACCGGCAGCTCGGCCTCCATGTACTCCATGACCGAGAGCGGGCTTCCCTCCCAGTCGGACGAGCAAACCGCGACATCGAGCGCCTGCAGGAAATCGGGGATGTCGCCGCGGCCTCCCAGGAGCGTGACGGTCTCCCCCACGCCGAGCTGGCCGATCAGGGCCTCGATCCGCGCCCGATCCGGCCCCTCCCCGGCGATCAGCAGCCGGAGGTCCGGGAACTCGTCGAGCAGGATGGCGGCGGCGCGCACGAGGACGTCGAGCGCCTTCTCGGGCCGCAGGGTGCACGCCGTCCCGATCACAGGCGCCTGATCCGCGATTCCGAGCTCCGCGCGGACGTCACCGCGTGGCGCGGCCGCCGGCGTCGCGATCCCGAGCGGGACGAAGCGAACCCGGTCCGGATCGATCCCCTCAAGCTCGATCATCCCTCGCTGGGTCTCGCGCGAGACCGCCAGGAACGCGTTCGCCCGGGGCGCGATCACGTGCCGGTCCAGGAGCCGGCGCATGTGCTGGCCCTCGAATGACCAGTTGTGCTCATGGGCGATCACGACCGGCGTACCGGCCATTCTGCCCAGGATGGACGCCCAGAAGTTGGATCCGAACTGATGGCTGTGCAGCACGTCGACGCGCTCGGATCGCAGCAGCGAGAGCAGGGGCGCCCACTCCCAGACGGCGCCGCGGGACCTCCTCGCTGATGCCGACGATTCGCACTCCGGCTTCGCGGAGGGCCTTCACGCGAGGCGCGATCAGCGGATCCGCCTCCTCACGGGGCGTCCACCGGCTGACGCAGAGAATCCGCTCGAAGCGGTCCGGGTCGAGCCGCGTCACCACCTCGGTCGCCACCCGCTCGGCGCCCCCGGTGATCCCGAACTGGTCGATCAGGGTTACGACACGCAGCTTTCGCCCCTTCGCCGGCCGAGCCCCCATTAGGCTCTAGTTTCCCGAAAGTGGGGGTCATGAAGACGCGACGCTCCCGGCCCGATCACGTCTGATCCCGTGGTGACGGATGACTGAGCCGCCCGCCGAGAGCCTCACGACTCGCGTGCTTCGAGGCGTTGGACTGGCCGGCTCCGGCTATGCGCTGACCCAGGTCATCACCCTCGCGACGTATCTGGTGCTGGCCCGCCTCACCAGCCCGTTGGCCTTCGGGCAGTACGCGGAGGCCGCGATCCTGGTCGGGGTCGGCCTCCTGTTCACCGAGTCGGGAATGCTCGCCGCCCTGATCCAGCGCCGCGAGCGGATCGCCGAGGCCGCCAACACAGCGCTCATCTCCACCCTGACGAGCGGAGTCGGGGTCAGCCTGCTCGCCCTCGCGGCCGCACCTCTGATCGGGTCCTTCTTCGGCAGCGCGACCGTCGGGGCGGTGGCGGCCGCGATCTCCGGGCAGCTCTTCCTCCGCTCGGCCACTGTGGTCCCGAACGCGATGCTGGAGCGGGAACTCGCCTTCCTGCGGCGCACGGTGGTGGAGCCGGTGGCGGCGGTCGCCTTCGCCGCGGCGGCGATCGTGGCGATGGCCAACGGGATGGGCGTCTGGGGGCTCGTGATCGGAAACTACGTCCAGATCGCCGTCGACGCGGTGCTCACGTGGGCTCTCGCGCGGTGGCGCCCGCGTCCGCGCCTCGCCTCGGTGGCCATGTGGAGGGAGCTGGTCCGCTTTGGCCGGCACGTGATCGCCGCGGGCATCGTGCAGCGCGTCGGCGAGCAGGCCGACCGGGTGCTCGTCGGGCGATTCGTCAGCACGTCGGCGCTGGGCCAGTACCAATACGCGCTTCGCCTCGCGATGGCGCCGTTCGAGGCGACGCTCGCGGTCGCATCCCATGTCCTCTTTCCGGCGTTCGCCCGGATCTCGCACGACCGCGAGCGGCTCACGTCCGCGTTCCTTCGCTCGCTTCGCTGGGTGATGGTGGCCGCGATGCCCGCCTCGCTGATCCTCTTCCCCCTGGGCGAGCCGCTCACCGTGGTCCTGTTCGGCGAGGTCTGGCGGCCCGCGGGACACGCCTTGATGGCCATGTGCCTGTTCGCGGCCGGCAACTCGCTGCTCTCCATCTGCCTCGAGGGCGCGAAGGCGTACGGGCGGCCCGCGATCCTGGCGCGGGTCCACCTGTTCATGATGCTGGTCACGGTGGCGGCGATGGTCGCGCTGCTGCCGCTGGGGCTGAACGGCGTCGCGGCCGGCCTGTCCGTAGGCGCCGTCGCCGGCGCGATCTACGCGGTGTTCTCGTTCGCCCGGGTCGTCTCCCTGCCCGTGAGGAGGATCTGGGCCCAGGTCTGGGCACCGGCCGCCGCGGCGGTGCTGATGGCGGGCGCGCTCTACCCGATCGAGCACCTGGTCCTCCAGGCGAGCACCCACGGTGTCGTGGCCGGCCTGGCGCTGCTCGCCCTCGAGGGCGTGCTCGGCGGCGCGCTGTACGTCGCGGCGCTTTCGCTCCTGGCGCCGGCGACCGGGGCGGCGATCCTCAGACTGCCGGCGATGATGCTCACCCGGGCCCGCGGCCGCGGTGGAGGACCCGGCTCACGACCGGGCGCGGACGACGCCGGGGCGGCCGATGGCCTCGATCGGGCGGGCGAGGGTGCCTGATCCCGCGCACACGGTGATCGTCCCGGCCTACAACGCGGCGGGGACCCTCGAGTTGGCGATCCGCTCGGTGCGGGCTCAAACCGATTCGAGCTTCGAGCTGATCGCGGTGGACGACGGATCCACCGATGCGACGCCTGATCTGCTTCAGCGGCTCGCCGGCGAGGACGCCCGGATCCGCGTCATCCGCCAGGAGAACGCCGGACCGAGCGCGGCGCGAGAGGCCGCCATGGGACAGGCGTCCGGGACGTACCTGACCTTCCTGGACAGCGACGACCTGCTGATGCCCTCCTATCTCGAGACGATGGCCGAGACGCTGGGGGCGGACGCCGAGATCGGCCTCGCCCATGCGCGGGGGTGGGTGCTGGACGACGCCGCTGGGCGGGGGCAGGGTCAGGCGCGCTGTCTGGCCGCCGCCCGGAAACGTGACCGGCTCCGACGCTGACCCCTCCGACCCGGTGGTGGCGCTCGCGTCCGGCAACTACATCGGCGCCGTGCAGACGGCGCGGCGTCACGCGGTCGTGCGCGCCGGCGGCCTCGATGCGGGCCTCGACCAGGCCGAGGACTACGACCTCTGGCTCCGCATCGCGATCGCAGGCTTCCGCATCGTGTCGGCGCCGGGCACACTCGTCGTCGTCCGAAATCGCGCGGGCTCGCTCTCCAAGGACCAGATCGAGCTGGCCCGCGGCGTTCGGGCGGTGTGCGAGCGCATCCTCTCGGTCTACGACGTCTCCGACGAGGCTCGCGACGCCGCCGGGCGACAGCTCGAGCGAGCGAACCAGGAGATCGATCTGCTGAGCGGCCGAGCTCCCGTGCGCGGCGGGCTGAGGCGGGTGCGACTGGCGCTCGGCCGAGCCAAACGCCGACTGCTCGCCGGGCGCATCTGGTACCCCGTGCCCCCGCCGGAGGTGGCCGAGGCCTTCCCGGAGCTGGTGCGCCGCAGCGCGATCGACGCCTGAGGGGGTCGCGCTACGGGGTGGGGGTTCCCCCACCCCCGCCTCCCCCACCGGTGGTGGTCGTCGTCGTGCTCGTGCTCGTTGCGGTCGTGGTCGCCGTCGTCGTGGTGGGAGTCGTGGTGACCGTGGTGGTGGGGGTAGTGGTCGGCGTGGTCGTCGTCGGGGTGATCGTCGAGCTCGTCGCCGTGGTCGTGGTCGTGCCGTTCCCCGAGTCGGAGGCGACCACAGCCAGCGCGACGCCGAGGCCGATCACGACCGCGACCAGGAGCGCGATCGCCCATTTCACTCCGCGGCTCATCCCGCCCTGCGGGGGCTCGTCGCCCGGAGGCTGCGCCGGATCGGGGCTCTGGCCCATGTAGCGGGTCGGGTCCTCGTGCATCAGCGGGCGAGTGTAGACCCCGGTCAGGCGGGTCCACTGGGCTCGCGCGAGCGCCTGCGCGCCAACAGCAGGATCGCGCGGAACGGCGGACCGAAGCGCGCCGAGCCCGCCAGGAAGCCGAAGCCCCAGCTCAGATGCATCGTCGCCAGGATCGCCGGCAGCCAGCACGCATCGCGGAGCCCCGCCCGGGCGCGGGAGGCGGCCGTGGCAAGCAGGGCCGCGACGTAGGCCGCCATCCCCGCCCGCGCAACCCGGCCGAGCCGGCCCCGCGGGACCAGCGCGAGCGGCACAGTGACCGCGAGCGCAGGCGGAAGAAGATGCGAGCGCCTCATGCTCTCCGGATGCGCGTGGCAGGTCTTGGCCCGATAGTTGCCGTAGCGCCAGTACTGACGCGCGAGCGCCCGGAGGCTGTCCCGGGGTGCATAGAGGGCGGCCATCTCCGGAATGCACACGATCCGCCCGCCGGCCTCCCGGATGCGGGCTGCGAGCTCCCCGTCCTCGTTGATCGGCCAGTCCTGGTCCCAGCCACCATGCCTCAGCAGCGTCTCCCGCCGCCACACGCCCGTGTAGCCCGCGTCGACCTCGAGCTCCCGGCGCGCGTTGCGAAACGCCGCGCCGCCGATCCCGAGCCTCGTGCCCAGGGCCAGCGCGACCCGGCGAGACCACTTGCCGCTTCCGCGGGGGAGCTGTGGCCCGCTGGCCCAATCGACGTCGCCGCGGCGAAGCCGCTCCACGCCGCGGGCCAGATAGTCCGGCGGGTACACCGTATGCGCGTCCATCCGCGCTACGAACTCGCCCCTCGCGTTCTCGAGCCCGATGTTGAGCGCAAACGGGATTCCCCGCTCCGGGTTGTCGAGAATCCGGATTCGCGGGTCCTCGGCGGCGAGACGCTCCAAGAGCAATCGGGTCGCGTCCTCCGAGCGCCCGTCCATGAACAGGAACTCGACCTCCTGGTCGACTCGCTGCGACTGCAGCCCCCTGACGGTCTCGAGGATGTGGGCCTCCTCGTTGAAGGTCGGCGTCAGGACGCTGATCCCCACCGGCGCCCGACCGTTCACTGACGTCTTCGCCCCGCTCGCCACGGTGCGAAACGGTAGCGGCGAGGGTGGGTGGATCAGCCGGCGCGGCGCTCGCGCAGACGGACGGCGCCCGTGATCGCGGCGCGAGCCATGCGGCCGCCCGCGGAGTCCGCGGGGACGGCCACGGTGGCGATCCCGCGGCTGTCGGGCCATAGCCGGTTGACGAGCTCGTTGTCGGGCTGGACGCAGGAATCCATCCAGGTCTCGTCCTGTCCGTCGAACCAAGCGACGTGGTCGAGCACGAGCTGGGCGCCGGGCGAGTAGCGACGCCAGCGCTCGTCGAAGGCGATCTTGACGCAGAAGATCCCGTCGCCTGCACAAAGGTTGCACGCCATCGCGACCCGCTGGCCGTCCGCCTCCAGCGACAGCAGGTGCAATCGCCCCAGCTCCCGGAAGCCCGCGCAGACGGCGCGAAAGAACTCCGCGTCCTCCTCCAGCGAGGCCATCGCGGTCCCCTCTCGACCCTTCCAGCCGGACGCCTCCAACTCGAGGAATTCCTCCACCGCCGCGGCGTCCTCGGCCCGATCGACGGTCCTCAGCTCGGCCCCGAGCTCGTCCTGGAGCCGCCGGCGCTTTCGCTCGAGCTCGCGCCTGTGCTTCCCCTTGACCTGTAGGTGCTCCTCCCCGGTCGAGCGCCGCAGCACTGCCCGCCGGTGACGGTTGACCGGCACCTCCTCCACGCCTCGGTGCTCGATCGCCCCCCGGAGGGCCTCGCGAACCGGGCCTTCGTCCGCGAGGGCATCGAGTCCCACGAAGGTCGCGCCGCGCTGGCGGAGCAGCTCGCGCGACATGGCCGCCACGGCCGCGTCCTCGCTGCCGCTGCTCACGAGGGGCGTTCCGAGAAAGCAGTATCGGTGCTGCCACGTCGCCACGCACCCGAGCGGGATTCGATGCCAGCGTCGGGGACGATGGACCGGCAGGCACGCGGACCAGCCGCCCGCACCGCGAACCACGGCCAGCCCGACCCGCCGTCCGCCGATCAGCTCCGCCGCCGGGAGGACGTACTCCGGCTCGAAGAACGGATTCGGCTCGGCGGCCTGGGCGGCCAGCTCTGCCCACCGCTCCATGTCGCCCGCCGAAAGCTCGTCGAGGCCCAGGACCTGCGCGCGCACAGGCCGGGAGTATTACTCGACCGACGGCGAGCGCGCCATCGGGGTCGGCCCTAGTCGCCGCCCTGCTTCGTTCCCCCGGCCGGGGGACCCGGGGCCTGCTGGGTGACCGTTGCGGTTGAGGTGGCGGTTGACGTCTCGGTGACCGTCTTGGTCGTCTTGTTGATCGTGCTGACCGTCGTGAAGACCGTGGTCAGCACGCTCGTGGTCGTTGTCGGCTTGAGCGTGCTGACGCTGGTCGTCGTGCGCGTGACGGTTTTCTTCTGCGGGCCCGAGGCCACGATCACCGCCACCGCGACGCCGAGGCCGAGCGCCAGCGCCGCCGCGATGATCAGCGCCAGCCTCAGCCGCCGATCGGGCGCGCGCGGCTCCTCCGGGGGCTTTCCTGCCGGCGGCCCGGAGCGCGTCGAGCGCCCCTCGGCCAGCACCCGGCGTGGATCCGGCGACGGTGGGCCCTCAGCCGAGGACACGAGCCAGGATCTCCCCCGCCTCGTCGACGTCGTCGGAGCCGATGATGAGGGGTGGCAGGAACCGAAGCATGTCGGGGCCCGGCACGTTTATCACGAGCCCTTCCTCGAGCGCCCGGGCGGCGGCATCCGCTGCCTCGAGCCCCTCCGCCAGGGTGACCCCGACCATCAGGCCGCGTCCCCGAACGTCGACGATGCCGCCGAGACCGCCCAGGCGCTCCATGAAGGCGGCGCCGAGCTCGCGCGTCCGTCGCAGGAGCTCTGCGTCGTCGATCACGTCCAACGCCGCGAGCGCCGTGGCGGCGGCGATCGGCGCGCCGGCGAAGGTCGAGCCATGGTCGCCGCGCTCGAGCACGTCGCCGAGCTCCGGCGAGGTCACACAGGCGCCGACGGGAAGCCCGCCGCCGAGCGCCTTCGCCGCCGTGATCACGTCGGGACGAACGGGGAGCTGCTCGTACGCCCACAACGACCCGGTCCTGCCCATCCCCGTCTGGATCTCGTCGAAGACGAGCAACGCGCCCGATTCGTCGCAGGCCTCGCGCGCCGCCGCCAGGACCGGCTCGCCGACACAGAACACGCCGGCCTCACCCTGGATGGGCTCGACGAGGACCGCCGCGGTACGCGCGCCGACCGCCGCCTCGCAGGGCGTCTGGGTCGTCGCGGGGAACGGAGGTGAAGCCCGCCGGGAGTGGGCCGAAGAGATCGTCCCGCGCGAGCCGCGGCGTGGCCGCCAGCGCGCCGAGCGTGCGCCCGTGAAAGGCGCCGTCGAGGACGACGATCTCGGGGCCGTGGATCCCGCGCCGCGTGCGCGTGCTTTCGGACCAGCTTGATCGCGCACTCGTTGGCCTCGGCGCCCGAGTTGCACAGGAACACCTTCCCGCCGAGGCTCGACTCGGCGAGGCGAGCGCAGAGCCGCATCGCGGGCTCCGTGTAGTAGAGGTTCGAGACGCCCGCCAGGCGCTCGGACTGATCGCGAATCGCGGCCACGATCCGCGGATGGCAGTGCCCGGCGTTGTGGACTGACAGCCCCGCGAAGAAGTCGAGGTATTCCTTCCCGTCCGCGTCCCACAGCCGCGCCCCCTCCCCCCGCACGAACTCCACGGGCGCCCGCGCGTAGGTGGGCATGGCATACCGCTCGTCCAACGCCTGCAGCTCCGCGAGGCTCATGCGGTGGTTGGGGCTAGCGACGTAGTCGCGGGTCGGGCGAGTACGACCTGCCGCCCCGTAACGCGCCCAAACCCGCCGGGAGCGAACGCGGAGCGCGAGCGGGAGCCGAGCATCTCGGCGGAGTTATTCACGGAGTCACCATCGTTCCGATTCCGGCGTCGGTGAACAGCTCGAGGAGCAGCGAGTGCGGCTCCGAGCCGTCGATGATGTGGGCCGAGGAGACGCCGCCCCGGATCGCCTCGACGCAGGCGCCCAGCTTCGGTCGCATCCCGCCGCCGACCCGATCGAGCGCCTTGGACACCTCGTCCACGCTCGCCCGCGAGACGAGCGAGCCAGGATCGTCCGGGTCGTCGAGCCAGCCGGCGATATCGGTGAGGAAGATGGCCTTGTAGGCGCGCAGCGCCGCCGCGACCTTCCCGGCGGCGGTGTCCGCGTTGACGTTGTAGGAGTTGCCCTCTCGGTCGGTCCCGGCCGAGGCGACCACCGGGATGTAGTCCTCGGCGATGTGGTTGAGGACGTCTACGTCCACCCGCTCGACGTCGCCGACGAACCCCACCCGCTCGGCGTCGGGATGGGGACGGATGTGAAAGAGCGAGCCATCCTCCCCCGAGAGCCCCACGGAAGGCTGGCCATGGCGGTTCAGCCGGCTCACGATGTCCGAGTTCACCTTGCCGAGCAGGACCATCTTCGCGACCTCGACCGTCTCTGGATCGGAGACGCGGACCCCCTCCACGAAGCGCACCTCCATCCCCAGCCGCTCCATGTAGCTGGTGATCTCCGGGCCCCCACCGTGAACGATCACCGGGTTCAGCCCGACGTACTTGAGGAGCACCACATCCGTCGCGAACCCCTCCCGAAGCCCCTCGTCCCGCATCGCAGCGCCTCCGTACTTGATCACCACCGTGCGGCCGTGGAACTCCCGGATGTAGGGGAGGGCCTCCAGCAGCGTGTGGACCCGCGCGTTCGGGTTCGGCTCGCTCATGTCGTGTACTCCGAGTTGAGCTCGACGTAGGCCTGGCTCAGGTCCGAGAAGTACACGCGGGACCTCCCGTCGCCCCGCCCCAGGCTCAGGGCGACCTCTGCCTCGGGCAGATCCGAGCTCAGCTCGCCGGCCTCGATCGCGTCGGGCCCGAGCTCCTCCAGCTCGGAGCCGGCGAGCGCCATGCCCGCGGCCTGCGCGATCCGGCCCCAGTTGGGGTCCCCGCCGTGGAGCGCGGTCTTGACCAGTGGCGAGTTGGCGATCGCTCGCGCCACGCGCTCCGCCTCCTGCACGGAGGCCGCCCCCGTGACGTCGATCCTGCCCACCCTGGCAGCGCCCTCACCGTCGGCCACCACCTCGAGGGCGAGCTGCAGCAGGACCGCGTCCAGCAGGCCCTCGGGGAGCGGCTGGGCGGACGCCCCGGTCGCCTGGAGGAGCACGGTGTCGTTGGTGCTCATCTGCCCGTCCACCGTGATCCGGCCGAACGACCCGTCGACCGCCGAGCGAAGCGCCGCAGCGGGATCCGCGATCTGCGCATCGGTCTGCACGAAGCACAGCATCGTCGCCATGTCCGGCTGGATCATGCCCGCGCCCTTGGCCTGGGCGGAGACGGTCACCCCGTCGCTGCGGACCGTGCAGCGCTTGCGCGTGCGGTCGGTGGTCATGATCGCCCGCGCGAAGGCCTCTCCCCCACTCGCCGAGAGGCTCGTCGCCGCCTCGGCGATCCCGGCCCGAACCGCGCTGATCGCAAGGGGGACGCCGATCGTTCCCGTTTCGGCGACCGCGACGAAGGTCGGGCTCGAGGCCCAGTGCCTCGGCGGCCGTGTCGCGCATCTCGAGCGCGTCGCCGTAGCCCTGGGTGCCGGTGGCGGCGTTGGCGTTCCCGGAGTTGACGACCGCGGCCTGGATCCGCGCGCGATCCGTGCGCTCCCGGCAGACCCTGACGGGGGCGGCGGCGGCGGCGTTACGGGTCAGGAGCAGCGCGGAGCGGGCATCGACGTCACACACCATGAGGCCGACGTCCGTCCCGCCGCCGTCCTTCAGCCCGCAGGCCGCCCCCGCGGCCCGAAAGCCGGGCGCGAGCTCGGCCGGCTCGAGCTCCTCGACGCCGGCCGGGGCATCCACCCAGCGCGATCGGAAGAAGCCCCTCCTCATCCGAGCCCCTCCGCCTCGGGGAGGCCGAGCATCAGGTTCAGGTTCTGGATCGCCTGACCGGCCGCTCCCTTCCAGAGGTTGTCGATCGCACAGAACACGAGCGCCCGGTTGGCCGCCCGATCCAGCGCCACCATGACGCGGCAGTCGTTGGTATCGCGGACGTCCCGCACGCCGGGCGGCGCCTCGACCATCTCGACGAATGCCTCCGACCCGTAGCGATCTTCATAAAGCGAACGGAGCTCGTCCTCCGTGACGTCGGAGGTGAGGTCCACGTAGCAGCTCGCAAGAAGGCCCTGATCCAGTGGCAACAGGTGCGGCACGAAGGTGGCCTGCCCGGTCCACCCGAGGGCGGCGAGCTCCTGGTCGATCTCCGGTGCGTGACGATGCCCGCCGACCCCGTACGGGCTGTAGTTCTCGTCCACGTTGACGAAGTGAAGGCGCTCGCCTCCTCCCCGCCCGGCGCCGGAAACGCCCGACGCGGCGCTGATCACCACGTCGTCCATCAGGCCGCGTTCGGCGAGGGGCGCGAGGGCGAGGAGCGCGGCCGTGGGATAGCAGCCTGGATTGGCGACCAGGCCAGATCCCGCGATCCGGTCGCGGTGAAGCTCCGGCAGCCCGTAGACCGCCTCGCCCAGCAGCCCGGGCGCGCCGTGGTCGCCGTAGGTCCGCTCGTACGTGCTCAGGTCGCGGAGCCGGAAATCGGCCGACACGTCCACAACCGCGAGCTCGCGCCGGCGAAGCTCGGCGACGAGCTCCGCCGCGGCCCCGTGCGGATAGGCGACGACCGCCGCGTCGAGCGAGCCCGCGGCGTCGAGGTCGAGCTCCTCGAGCTCGAGCGGGACCCTGTGGCGCGGATAGAGGGTGTCCAGCCGGGTGCCGGCTTCCCGGCGCGACGTCGCCGCGGCGAGCTCGAGCCGCGGGTGGCGCCACAGGAGCCGCGCGGCCAGCGCGCCGGTGAACCCCGAGGCGCCCGCGACGAGCACGCGGGCGCGCGGCTCGCCGTCCATGGGCTGCCCGACGAGCTCGGCCTGGGTGGACTCGGGCCTACTCACGGAGGGCCCCTCCGATCCCCGCCAGGGCCTCCTTGATCGCCTCCCGCCGCTCGGCCACCTCGGCGTCGGTGAGAGTGCGATCCGGGGCCCGGAACTCGAGCCGGAGCGCGAGGCTCTTGCGATCCTCGCCGACCTGCTCGCCTCGGTACCGGTCGAAGATGGTGGCGCCGCGCAGCAACTCGCCTCCGCCCGCCAGCACGGCCTCGTGGACCCGCGCCGCGGGCACGTCATCGTCGACCACGATCGCCAGGTCCTGGTGGACCGAGGGGTACGTGGTGACGTCCTCGTACTGCTCCCGGGCGATCGGCGAGGCCGCGACGAGCTCCGCGAGGTGGACCTCGAACCCGCTCGCCCGGTCCAGATCCCACTCACGGCACACCAGCGGGTGGACCTCGCCGAGCCAGCCGGCCTCCCGACCGCCCAGCAGGAGGCGCGCCGCACGCCCCGGGTGTAGGAACGGCTGTGCCTCGGGCTCGAAGCGGATCTCCGCGCCGAGCTGGGCCGCAAGCGCCTCGAGGACGCCCTTGAGCGCGAAGAAGTCGGCGGGCCGCTGCTCGGCGGCCCAGCTGGGCGGCGCCAGCGAGCCCGTCGCGAGGGCCGCGATGCAATGCGGCTCGAAGGCGGGCGGCTTCCGACGCCCGGCGAACCGCCCCCCGAGCGGACCTCCGATCGGCGAGCTGCCCTCGGCGAGGTATGTGCGAGCGGACTCGAAGAGGGCGACCCGCTCTGCCCCCCGGGCGAGGTTGTAGCGAGCCACGTCGAGGAGCGACCCGAGCAGCGTCGTGCGAAGCTCGGAGTGCTCCAGCGACAACGGGTTGGAGACCCGGATCGGGGCCCGCCGGATGTCGTCGGGCTCGAGTCGAAGCCGATCCGGAAGCTCCGGGTCCACGAGGCTCAGAGTGACGACGGCGTCGAAGCCGAGATCGCGCATGACGTCCTCGGCGCGCCGGCGCAGCGACTGCTCGCGCGTCAGGCCACCGCCGCGGCCGGTTCCGGACGGCAGGGTCGCGGGGAGATGCGCGTCGTAGCCGTGGATCCGCCCTACCTCCTCGACGAGGTCGGCCTCGCGCGCGACGTCGTAGTAGCGGTGCGGCGGGACCTCGGCCGTCAACGCCTCCGCCTCGCGCTCGACTCCGAATCCAAGCCGCTCGAGGTAGGTGGCGCAGAGCTCGGTCTCGATCCGCATTCCCAGAATCGCCTCCGCGCGCCCCGCCCGCAGCGCGATCCGGCGGTCGGGCGGCGGGTCGGCGGCGACGTCGATGGTTCCGGGCACGAGCTTTGCCCCGCACACCTCCACCATCAGCCTGGACGCCACCCGCTGGGCGTACATCGCAAGCGCCGGATGGAGCTGCTTCTCGAACCGGTTGGACGCCTCCGAGCGCAGGCCCAGCCGGCGCGAGGTGCGCAGGATGTTGACCCCGTTCCACGTCGCGACCTCGAGCAGGACGCTGGTGCGTGGAGTCGGATACCTCCGACACCTGGCCCCCCATGATCCCCGCGATCCCCGAGGGCCCCTCTCGATCGCAAACGAGCACCGACTGCGCGTCGAAGGTCCGCTCCACGCCGTCGAGGGTGGTCATCCGCTCGCCGTCGGCGGCCGTGCGGACGATCAGCGCGCCATCCGGCACGCGATCGAGGTCGAAGGCGTGCAACGGCTGCGAGGTGAGCAGCATCACGTAGTTCGTGATGTCGACGACGTTGTTGATGGGCCGCTGGCCGGCCGCGATCAGGCGCGCCTTCAGCCACAGAGGCGACGGGCCGATCGTCACGCCGGTGAAGACCCGGGCGGTGAACCGGGGGCAGAGCTCGGGAACCTCGACGGTGACCGACGCGTAGTCGGAGGCCTGTCCGCTCCCGTCCGCCTTCGCGTCCTCCTCCCACGGCGGCGTCGCCAGCGGCGAGCCCGTGAACGCATGCACCTCCCGCGCCACCCCGTATACGCCGAAGCAGTCAACCCGGTTGGAGCTCACCTCCAGCTCGAGCACCCGCTCCCCCAACGGCAATACCTCGCCCAGCGGAGTCCCAGGAGCCAGTCGCTCTGCGCCCGGAGCGCGGCGCGGGCGTCGGTTCCAGCACCGCTATTCCCTCCGAGTCGTCGCCCATCTCGAGCTCGGCCTCCGACAGGATCATCCCGTCGGACGTGACGCCGCGGAGCTTGGCGCGGCCGAGCTCCTTCCCTCCGGGCATGGTCGCGCCGGGCAGGGCCACCGGCACGAGCTGGCCCGCGCGCCACGTTGGGGGCGCCGCAAACGATCGTGCGGGTGGAGTCCCCGGTCTCGACCTCGCAGACGCTGAGCCGGTCCGCGTCCGGATGCCGCTCCACGGAGACCACCCGCCCGACCACGAAGCCGTTGCTCGAGGGCGGGCCCACGCTTGATTATGCGCTCCACCTCCGTCGTGCGCAGCGCGAGCAGCGCGCCGAGCTCCTCGACCCCCAGGTCGGGAGCGCAGTACTCGCGCAGCCAGGAATACGGCACCCTCATCGGAACTGCTCCAGGACCCGGACGTCGTTGTCGAAGAACTTGCGCAGGTCGGGGACGCCGTGCTTGAGCATCGCGATGCGCTCGATCCCCATCCCGAAAGCGAACCCCTGAACCCGCTCCGGGTCATATCCCCGGTCCGCCACGAAGCCGTAGACGTTCGGGTCCACCATTCCCGAGCCGAGGATCTCGATCCAGCCGATGCCCTTGCAGAGCGGATCGCGCGAGCCATCCGGAAGCCGGCCGGATCCACCGCAGCGAAAGCAGGAGACGTCCACCTCGACGCTCGGTTCGGTGAACGGGAAGAAGCCGGGGCGGAATCGGGTCTCGCGTTCCGGTCCGAATACCGCCCGGGCGAACTCGTCGAGGGTCCCCTTCAGGTCGGCGAGGGTGATGCGCTCGCCGACCGCGAGCCCC
The DNA here is from genome assembly GCA_963772345.1 of uncultured bacterium. Lineage (GTDB taxonomy): Bacteria > Actinomycetota > Thermoleophilia > Solirubrobacterales > 70-9 > AC-56. Next base: position 102,679 of record CAVYXB010000010.1, read on the forward strand.
TCGACCTGATGGAAGATCGGGCTATGGGTGGCGTCGAACGGGTCGCTGCGGTAGCAGCGCCCGGGGACGACGATCATGATCGGCGGCTCGGAGGCCTCCATGGACCGAACCTGCATCGGCGAGGTGTGGGTGCGCAGGACCACGTCCTCGGGCCCGGGTGGCAGAGCGGGCCCGGACACCTGCTCGCCGGGGCGGGTCGGCACCGGATCGAGCCGGAGCTCGGGGTCAAGGCTCTGCGGGTCCACGTAGAAGGTGTCCTGAGCCATCCGCGCCGGGTGGCCGGGCGGATGGTTGAGAGCCGTGAAGTTGTAATAGTCGAGCTCCACCTCGGGCCCCTCCATGACGCGGTAGCCGAGGCCGACGAAGACGTCCTCGATCTCGCGCATGGTTCGGATCAGCACGTTCCGGGAGCCGATCGGCGCGGCGGGTGAGCCCGGCAGGGTCACGTCGACCGCGTCGGCGCGCAGCTCCCGCTCGAGGTCGTGCGCTTCGATCTCCCGCCTGCGGGCCTCGCTCGACGTCTCCAGCGCCTCGCGAGCCCGGTTGGCCGCCGATCCGACCGGCCCGCGCTGGTCCGCTGGGAGCTCGGCGATCCCTCGCAGGATCCCGGTGAGCTCCGCCTTTCGCCCCAGGTACCGAACGCGCGCCTCCTCGAGGGTCGCGGCATCGGAGGCCGAGGCGATCGCCGCCTCGCCTTCGCTGCGAAGCTCCTCGATTCTTCCCTGGACGTCAGGCATGGCCGGCCATCCTATTCGCGAGCTCGTGGATCGCCACCGCGGCGGCGACGGCGGCGTTGAGCGATTCGGGCCCCTCGGAGCGCATCGGGATCCTGGCACCGACGTCGGCCGCGGACCGCACGTCCGCCACCAGCCCCGCGCGCTCGGACCCGACGCAGACGACGACCGGCGGCTCGAGGTCGAGCTCGGCGATGGAGGCTTCGGCGCCCGCGTCCAGCGCAACCTTCGTGCCCACGAGCTCGGCGAGCTCCGCGCGCGCCGGGGGGCGCACGAATATCGACCCCATGCTTGCCCGCACCGCCTTCGGCGAGTACGGATCGGCGCACTCCGGGCCGAGGACGACCGGGCCGTCGCACAGCGCGTGCGCGCTGCGGATGATCGTCCCGACGTTGCCGGGATCGCCCACGCCGTGGAGGTACACGGAGAGCGCCGCGGCCGGCGACTCCGTGCCCGCCCGCGCACCGGGCACCTGCGCCCAGCGCTGGCGGTAGACCCCGATCACCCGGGTCCCGGACCCGAGCGTGCTGACCGAGTCCAGCAGCGCCGGCTCGATGTCCGCCCCCGCTTCCAGCAGGAGCTCCGGCTCCGTGCCCGCCGCCGCGGCTGCCTCGACCAGGTCCTCGCCCTCGGCCACGAACAGTCCGCTGCGCTCGCGCTCGCGCCGCTTCCGCAACCGCCGGATCCGTTTCAGCTTGTCGTTGTGTGGAGCTGGTGATCATCTTCGTACGGACATCGCCTCCGACCACGAAAAAGGGCGGCTTGTCAACCAAGGCCGCCCGGGGGATGAGAGATTGAGCCTCGCGTCCTAGGCCGCGGTGGCCTCCCGGGCTAGCTCGGCAAATCGGCGAAACGCCTCAGGGTCGTGCACCGCGACGTCCGCGAGCATCTTGCGATTGACCTCGACGCCGGCAGCGCCGAGACCGTGGATCAACTCCGAATACGTGAGGCCCTCGCGACGGGCGGCGGCGTTGATCCGGACGATCCAGAGCCGGCGGAAGTCGCGCTTGCGGGTCCGGCGGTCGCGATAGGCGTAGCGGCCCGAGCGCATGACCTGCTCGTGCGCGAGCCGATAGCTCGAGTGCTTGCGCCCCCAGTAGCCCTTCGCCTGTCGGAGCACCTTCTTCTTGCGCCGCTTGCGCGCGACGGCGTTGGTAGCCCGGCTCATGGCCGGCCCCTCACCGCCCCTTCCCGGCGAGCAGCGTCCGGACGCGCTTGCGGTCAGCCGGCGCGACCTCGGTGGGCAGGCCCATCCGCCGCTTTCGCTTGGGCGACTTCTTCTCGAGGATGTGGCTCGAGTAGGCGCGCCGGCCCCGCAGCTTGCCGCTGGCGGACTTGCGAAACCGCTTCTTGGTCCCGGAATGGGTCCTCATCTTCGGCATCGGACGGCTATTGAAGCAGACGAGCCCGGAGGGCTCAGGCGGCTGAACGCTCGGCGTCCGTGCCCTTGACCCTCGTCGGGGCGAGCAGCATGCTCATGTTGCGCCCCTCTTGCAGCGGCTCCTGCTCGATCGTCGCGAGGTCCTCGATGTCGTCGTAGAGCCGCTGGAGAAGCGCCCGGCCCCGCTCGGGGTGAGCCTGCTCGCGGCCGCGGAACATGATCGTCACCTTGACCTTGTCCTGGTTTCGAAGGAACCGCTCGACGTGGCCCTTCTTGGTCTCGTAGTCGTGGGTGGCGATCTTCGGGCGCAGCTTGATCTCCCGCACGTTGATCTGCTGCTGGTGCTTGCGGGCGGCCTTCGCCTTCTGCTCCTGCTCGTACTTGTACTTCGAGTAGTCGAGCAGGCGGGCAACCGGGGGGCGGGCATCGGGGGCCACCTCGACCAGGTCGAGGTCGCGCTCCTGGGCCAACGACAGCGCCTGGTCGGTGGGCACGATGCCCACCTGGTTCCCGCCCTCATCGATGAGCCTGACCTCGGAGACGCGGATTCGCTCGTTGATCCGCGTCGGGTCACGCTCGGGAGGCGACCGGTCGAAGCGCGGGTTCGCCACTAGAAGTTGGTGAGGCGCGTCAAGCTAGCGAGGCTCGGACGGATCGGACGGACGAGACGGGAGGCGAAACGGCAGCACGAGCGCTAGTGGCGGCGCGGCGTGGTGCGGGTGCCCTTCATCGGCGACCAGTATAGAGGCGCCACAAGCAGGTGGGCCGAAGGGCCGCCGGCACGGTCCCCGCGTGGCTCGTCACGCTCGGACAGGCGTCCACGCGCGCCACCGCGGCTTGACCGACCCGACCCGATGCCGAAAGACGGGATACGGCGTGGCGTGGACGCATGGGCGCCACGGCACGCCGGAATCCCATGAAGCAGAGGATCGTGCTGGCCTCCGGCGTGGCGCGCCGTCCCGGACCCTGGGCGGCGGCGCTTGTGTTGGCGGCGGTTGGCCTAGCGCTCCTCCCTGGCGCATCCCCCGGAGCCCGCTCTTCGGGGTGCGGCGTGTACGACCGGCTCGGCGCCTACCGCGTGGGTCACTGGCCGTCGGCGTGCTGGCGGCCGTACTCGGACCGGAGCCCGTTCAACCGTCCCATCGAAGCCGGCTCCCCTTCGCCACCGAACTCCCGCGCCGTGGTGCGGCGCCTCGTGAGGGGGGGCAAGGTGAGCTCGCTGGTCGCGGGCGACCCCGACAGCGGTGGAAGCCCCACCTACTACGTCGCGGCCCGGCGACCCGATCTACCGGCTCCATTGACTCGGAGCCGTGGGGCAGATGCGAGGTCGAGGGCATGCGGGTCGCCATCCCGGGCCGCGCGATGCCGACCGGAGGCCTGGCGACTCCGGGGGACGACCATGACGCGCACATGACGGTGATCGACCAGGCCACGGGCTGGGAGTACGACCTGTGGCACGTGATGCGGAAAGGGCCCGACGGCGGAACCCTCACCTCCGGCTGGGGTGGGAGGACGCGGATCGACGGCGACGGGCTGGGGTCGGGCGGAGTGGCCGCCGGCTTCGGCAACCTGGCGGGCCTGATCCGCGCACAGGAGCTCTCCCGGGGCCGCATCAGCCACGCGCTCACGATGGGCGTGCCCTGCGTCAGGGGAAGGCCCGTCTACCCGGCGAAGGGCTTCGCGCTGTCCTGCGCGAAGGCCGGCCTGCCGCGCCGCGACGCACCGCGCCTGGGCACGCGATTCCAGCTTCGCATCAGCGATCGGAGGCTCCAGCACATGCCGGACTGGAAGCGCGCGATCGCGATGGCCCTGCGGCGCTACGGGGCATACGTGGATGACACCACAGGCAATCCGGACTGGTGGGGGTTCAGCTTCGAGGGCGCCGCGACCTACACCAGCTTCGGCTATCGGGATCCCCTGGCGACGCTGGGAGAGCGCCTCGGCCTACCGCCTGTCGACTACATCCACAACGGCCATCCCGAGTACTGGTTCGTGCTCAGCTCGGGCATCCCCTGGCGGAGCATGCGCGTGGTGAGGCCCTGCGCTGCGCGAGCGGCCTGCTAGCCACCGAGCCCGTCCCTGATGCGGGCAGCGAAGTCCGCGACGGACATCTGCCCGAGGTCGCCCTCGTCATGCGAGCGAACGGAAGCCGCGCCGGCCTCCTGCTCGCGATCGCCGACCACCAGCATGTACGGGTACTTGGCGACCTCGGCGTCATGAATCTTTTTTCCCACGGACTCCGAGCGCGCGTCGACGCGGCATCTCACCCCGGCCTCTCTCAGCTCGCGGGCGACCCCGGCGGCGTACTCCGTGTGACGATCGGCGACCGGCAGCACGGCGGCCTGCACGGGGGCCAGCCAGACGGGGAAGCGCCCCGCGTGATGCTCGATCAGGATGCCCACGAAGCGCTCCATGGAGCCGAGGAGCGCCCGATGGATCATCACCGGCCGGTGCTCGGCGTTGTCGGCGCCCTGGTACGTGAGGTCGAAGCGCTCCGGGAACTGGAAGTCGAGCTGGCACGTGCCACATTGCCAGGAGCGGCCGAGGGCGTCAGTGATGTGGAAGTCGATCTTGGGGCCGTAGAAGGTCCCCTCGCCCGGGCTGATGTCGTAGTCGCGGTCGGAGCGCTCCAGCACCTCCTTGAGGCTTCCCTCCGCCCGCTCCCACTGCTCGTCCGACCCGATGTAGCGGTCCGGCCGGGTCGAGAGCTCGACCCGGACCTCGTCGAACCCGAACCGCGCGTACAGCTCGTCGATCGCCTGGCAGATGGACTCGACCTCGTCGGTGATCTGATCGTCCGTGCAGAAGACGTGTGCGTCGTCCTGGGTGAACGCGCGGACCCGCAGCAGTCCGTGGAGCACCCCCTCGCGCTCGTTCCGCGAGACGAGGCCGAACTCGGCCAGGCGGAGCGGCAGGTCGCGGTAGGAGCGGCGCTCCGATCCGTAGACGAGGCACGCCCCCGGGCAGTTCATCGGCTTCAGGGCGAAGCGGCGCTCCTCGCCGTGAGCCCCCCGCTCGGGCTCGGTGAAGAACATCTCCTCGCGGTAGTTGTCCCAATGCCCGGACCTGCGCCACAGCTCCTCGTCGAGGATGTGTGGGGTCTTGATCTCGACGTAGCCTCGCCGCGCGAGTTGCTCGCGCACCTGGTCCTCGACCAGCCGGAGGAGCACCGTTCCCTCGGGCAGCCAGAACGGCATCCCGGGCGATTCGGGCCGCAGCGTGAACAGGCCGAGCTCGGGGCCCAGCCGCCGGTGGTCTCGAGCGCGCGCGGCCTCGATCCTCTCCAGGTGCTCGGCGAGCTCCGCCTTGCTGAAGAACGCCGTTCCGTAGATGCGGGTGAGCATCTGCCTCGTCTCGTCGCCCCGCCAATACGCCCCGGCGACGGAACTGAGCTTGAACGCCTTGATCCGGCCCGTCGAGGGACCGTGGGGCCCGCGACACAGGTCGAGGAATGGCCCGTTCCGGTACAGCGAGACGGTCTCGACGCCTTCGTCCTTCTTCAAGTCCTCGATCAGCTCGACCTTGTATGGCTGGCCCTCGGAACGGAAGCGCTCGATCGCCTCATCCGCGGTGACCTCGGACCGTTCGAAGGGCTCGTCCGCCTCGACGTGCGCCCTCATCGCCTCCTCGATCCGCTCGAGGTCGGCCTCCGACGGACTGACGCCGTCCGGGAACTCGAAGTCGTAGTAGAAGCCGTCGGCGATCGGCGGGCCGATCGAGACCTTCGTGCCCGGCCACAGCTCGAGCACGGCGGTTGCCATCACGTGCGCTGCGTCGTGTCGAATGAGCCACAGCGCGTCCGAATCGCCCGAGTCCGGGGTGACGATCTCGATCGGGGCGCCGTCCGGGAGCGGGGTCGCGAGATCGCGGACCTCGCCATCCACCCTGACCGCCAGGGCATCGGCGGCGAGTCGCGGGCCGATCGCGGCCGCCGCATCGGCGCCGGTTGCGCCCGGCGCGAGCTCGAGCTCCGAGCCATCGGGGAGCTTCACGGTCATCGGCGGCCATGCTACTCACGGTCCCGACTCAGCTCTCGTCCAAACTGGCGGGGATGAGGGGCAGGCGCACGCTGGCCGCCGGCGCGTTGGCGCTCGCCTTCGCGGGCGGCGGCGCGGCGAGCGGCGGGACCGTCCGACACGCGGACAGCGCGGCGGCTCCGAACGTCGTCCTGCTCCCCCCGCGCGGCGACCGCGTGTATCACGCCGCCTTCCCGGACTTCGGGGGGCCCGAGGACCGGGTGAGCGAAGCGCGGATCCACTCGTTCGAGCGCCTGGCCGGCAGGCGGATCGCCTGGGCCTACTTCTCGAACAACTGGTTTCGGGGACGCATCCGGTTTCCGGCCGCTCGCGTGCGGACGGTCTCGCGGGCCCGGCGAGTGCCGTTCATCCGGATGATGGCCCGGTCCGGTTGGGGCCGCGGCGCCGATCCCCACTTCCCACTTCGCAGCATCGACTCGGGGGCCTGGGACCCGGAGTTGAGGCGGTGGTGTGCCGGCGCGCGCGACGCGGGAATCCCGCTCCTGGTCGAGTTCGGCACCGAGGTCAACGGGGACTGGTTCCCTTGGAACGGGCGGTGGAACGGCGCCGGCCGAAGGGACGGCTACGGGGACCCGCGCCGAGCCGACGGTCCTGAGCGCTTTCGCGACGCGTACCGGCGGATCGTCGACCTATGCCGCGCCGAGGGCGCGGACAACATCACGTGGTTCTTCCACGTAGACGTGGGCGGGTGGCCGCAGAAGCCGTGGAACCGCATCGCCAACTACTGGCCTGGGGATGCCTACGTCGACTGGATCGGGGTCAGCGACTACGGGCCGCAGGAGCCGGGAGAGCCGTGGGTGAGCTTCAGGCGGCGGCTCGACCGAGCCTATCCGCGGATCGCCGCCCTGTCGCCGTCCGCCCCGATCGCGGTGCTCGAGTACGGGGCGACCGAGGATCCCGATCACCCGGCGGCCAAGGCGCGCTGGATCCGGCACGCGATCCGCGACGTGGCCGTAGGTCGCTGGCCGCGCGTCGCCGCGCTCTCCTACTGGAACGAGGACTGGCACAACGCGAACGGGTCGCTCTCCGCGCTTCGGATCGACTCCTCCGCTCGGGTCATGAGCGCCTACCGGCGCGGCCTCTCCCGCCACGTGTTCACGTCGCGCCCACGGTTCGGGCCTCGAGATCCCTAGACCGGTGGCAAGACCCGGCGCGGACGCCCTCAGTCCCCGGCCGGGTTGGCGCGCCCTCCCACCGAGATCAGCGGGCACGGGCCGTGGCCGGCCGGCGGAGGGCGGACTCGCCACAGGGTGTACGGCCCGGTGTCGAGCTCCAGCGAGAGCCTCCGGTAAGGCGCGACCGCCGATCCCTGCGTGATCACGTGGGCGATGCCGCGCGGCGGCGGCGAGGACGAGGGGGCTGACAGCGAGTCGACGCAGACGCGGCCCCCTCTGAGCTCCCAGACGACGTAGTCGCGACCGTGCTCGTCGGCGAGCACGTCCTCGGGGACGAGGACGAGGGTGGAGCCGTCGCCGAGGGCACCTCGAAGCTCGGTGAGCTCGGGCGAGTAGGTCGCGGGCCCGACGGGCCCGTTGGCGAGCGCGAGCAGGCTGCATCCCGCGGCGGCACCGAGGAAGGCCGTCGCCAGGAGCGGGCCGCAGCCGCGGCTCCCAGCGGGTCCAGACGCCCACCGCCCCGCCCCGCCGCCGAGCCACCGCTCCCGTCACCCCGGTCAGCGGGATCGCCGCCCCGCCGCTGATCAGAGCGCGCGCCGCGATCAGCATCGCCAGCGGCGCCGCGATCACGATCGACTTCGCGGCCTGGTACGGGGTGCCCGCGAAGTGCGCGTAGGCAAACAGCGCGGCGGCCACGGCGAGAGCGACCGGGACCGCCCGCTCGTGACGCCAAAGCCACCAGGCGAGGCCATGCGCCAGCGCCAGGAGCCCGAGCAGCTCGCCCAGATAGAAGCCGACCGCGGGCACGGCGCCATCGCCGGGGTCGAGTCGGAAGTCCCCGGAGGGCCAGATCCCCAGCGCCTCCAACGGGGAGATCGGATTGAAGAGGTTCCCAAGCCCCGGGCCGGAGGGATTGAAGGTCTCGAAGCTCGCGAAATCGACCATCCGCCCGACCTCGGGGGCGCACGCGATGCACACCACGGCGACCGCCACCACGGCGACCGGGGCTGCGGCGCGGGCGAGGCCGAGAGCCGCACCCGCGGAGTTTGCCCTCGCCACGATGATCAGCTCCACCGCGGCCCACGCCGCGGCCGCCCCGCCGAGCCACAGCAGCCCGGGCCAGCTGTACGCGTAGGCGCTTCCCACGGCGAGCGCCGCCAACGGAACCGCCGCCAGCGCCGGCCGCCGACCCGGCCCGGCCCGGGCGACGGGCGACCAGCGTGCCACGTCCGACTTCGTGGAGGCCGATCGCGAAGGCGAGCACGTAGAGCGCCTCCATGGTCTCCTTGAACGCCCCCTGGATCAGGTACGACGAGACCAGGTAGGCGAGTGCGACGAGCGCGCACGAGACCACCCGCCGCCACGGCGCGAGCCCGTTCACGAGCCCCATCGGGGCCAGCGCCGCGCAGACGGCGATCGCGAGCATGAGGCCGTCGAAGCCCTGCACCAGGCCGCCCCCGGTCACGGCCGAGGCCGCGACCACCAGCGCGTGGGGGCCCAGCGGATAGCCCTGGCTGATCAACCGCCCCCCGTCCCCGTGGGCGAGGCGGTCCGCAGCGAACAGGTGCTGCGACATGTCGGGGTTGAGCCCGGTGCCGAGGATCCCGAAGCGGCCCTCCACGAAGAACGGGATCGAGGCCGCCAGCGCCACCACCACCGCAACCGCAACGCCCGGCGCAATGCCCCTGTCCGGCGGACCCGTCCGCGCCACAACGCAGACCAGCGACGCCAGGGCGATGACGCCGATCGCGATCGCCGACGCGGTCCCCTCTCCGGGAAGCCGTACGGTGCCCCATGCCACCGCCGTCACGATCCCGAGGCCCACGGCCGGCGCAAGCCACGACCACTGGCGTGCGCCGCAGACGACGAACAGCCCCTGTCCGATGACGCACGAGGCGGCCAGGATGAGCGCGAACGACCCGTACGTCGCCAGCATCGGTCGGCGAGCTTAGACCGCGAGCCGGAAGGGGCCGCCGAAGCGGCGGCTAGCCGGGCGAGCCCGCCGGCTCGGAGGTGGCGGCGGCGATCAGCGCCTTTCGATCCACCTTGCCCCGTGGGTTCCGAGGAAGCGCCTCGTGTACGAACACCCGCTGGGGCACCTTGTGGTCCTCGAGCTGCTCGGCGCAGAGCCTTCGAAGCTCCCCGTCGTCCAGGGCCGCTCCCGGGCGAAGGGGCCACATGAGCGTGCACGGCGTTTCCGAGGAGGCGGTCCGGAACGCCCACGACCGCGGCCTCCTGGACGCCTTCGGCTGCGTGGAGGACCTCCTCGATCTCGCGCGGGTACACCTTCTCGCCGCGACACTTGATCAGGTCGTCGGTGCGGCCCACCCAATGGAGGTACCCCTCATCGTCGGTGCGGAAGAGGTCGCCCGTCGCGAGCACCGGCTCCCACGGCCAGCGACCCGGCCGCATCCGCTCCGCCGTCCGCTCGGGGTCCCGCCAGTACCCGTGCATCACGTGTGGGCCCCTGACCATCAGCTCTCCCACCTCACCCGCATCGGCGCGCTTGCCGTCGGCGCCCTCGATCCAGGCATCCGTGCCGGGAATCGCAATCCCGGACGACGTGGGCCGCTCATCGAGCTGGTCGGGCGGCAGATAGGAGACGCGAATGCACTCCGTGAGGCCGTACATCAGATACAGGCGGGCCTGGGGGAAGGTGCGTCGCACGGCCTCCACGGTGGCGACCGGCATCGACGCGCCGGCGTTGGTCAGGAACCGCAGGTCGGGGAGCTCGCGGTCGGCGAGCCCCTTCAGCGACGTGAGGACCTGGAAGATCGTCGGGACCCCGGGCAGGCCCGTGATCCGGTGCGCGCTCGAGCGCCTGCACGATCCGACCCGGAAAGGCGATCCCGGCCTCGAGCGCGAGCGTCGCGCCCACCCGCACGCAGGCCAGAAGCTGGGTGAGGCCGTACCCGAACGAAAGCTGCATCACGCACAGCACCCGGTCGGCCGAGGTCATCTCCAGGTAGTCCACGATCGAGCCCGTGACGAAGGCCAGGTTCTGGTGGGTGAGCGTCACCCCCTTGGGGCCGCCGGTGGAGCCCGACGTGTACATCACCGCGGCGAGGTCGGTATGCAGCGGCCGCGCCGGCTCCGGGGCTCCGCTCGCCGCCAGGCCCTCGGCGTCGGTGACGACCGGAATCCCGCCGGCGCGCTCGGCGGCCGCACGAGCGAGCTCGGCGCGCTCGGTGTCGCAGACGATCACCGAAGGCTCGATGTCGGAGAGGACGTAGTCCAGGTTGTCGCCCTTGATCGTGGGGTTGAGCGCCGCCAGGGCGGCGCCCGCGCGCCAGGTGCCCTGAATCGCGACCGCGGCGGCGCACGTCGTTGGGGAGCAGCGACCGCGACGCGGTCGCCACGTGCAACCCCGAGCTCCCCCAGGCCGGCGGCGAACCCGCCTGCGAGCCGGTCGAACTCGGCGTAGGAGACCTCGCGGTCCTGCGCGATCAACGCCACCCGTTCCGGGTCGCGTTCGGCGGCGAAGCTCAGGTCGTCGGCGATCGTCCGAAGGCTCACGCCGCCGCGCGCTTCCGCTCGACGAAGCCGGTGATCGCGTCGATCGAGCCGAAGTTCTCCTCGGTGATCTCGACGTCGTCGATGGAGATCCCGTAGCGCGACTGGACCTCCTCGACCAGCTCCACGAACCCGAGCGAGTCGATGATCCCGAGCGCGAGGAAGTCGTCGCCGTCGCCCAACTCGACGTCGGGGCGGAGGTAGAGGAAGTTCTCCTCGATGAACCCCCGCATGTCCTTTCGGATGTCGCTGTTCGCGTCGGTCATGCGGCTTCCCCCGCCGAGCTCGGCGCGGAGCGGTCGATTCTTACACGTGGCTCCGAGGTCTCGGGCGGATACGCCGTCAGCGCCCACCTCGCACAGCTCCGAGTGCCAGAGCTGCGTGGAGAGGATCCCGACCAACGCCATCCCCTCGCGCATCCCGGTCGCCCTGCCGGCTCGACACCTCCTGAGCAGGCCCTCGACGCGCTCGGCGTCCCAGATCGAGGTTTTCGCCAGCGCCGCCGGGGAGAGCGACTCCTCGACCCACTCGGGAGCGTCGGGCCCGAAGAACGGGACGACCTCCGGCGCACGGTAGGGCTGCTTCGGGCGCTCCACGATGTCCTCGGGGAGCAGGTCGGATGCCAGCTCGCGAAGGGCGACCTTGTCGCGCATCCCGTCGAGCTTGCGCTCCGGCGGGAGCCCGGCCGAATACGCGAAGACGCGGTGGTCGAGGAACGGGATACCGCCCCTCCACCCCATGGGCCATCGCCACGCGGTCGCCCTGCGCAGCCAGGAGGTAGGGCTCGAGCAGCGTGGACACCTCGAGCCAGGCTGCCCGCTCGAGCGTGCTCCAGCCGTCGAACGCCCGCGGCAGCTCGCCGCGAAGCCGCTCGAGCGAGGCCGTCCCCCCGACCTCGGCGGCGACCTCTGGCCGGTAGAACGCCTTCACGGTGGCGGTCGCCTCGGCCCGGGTCAGATGCGAGCCGAGCGGATCGTCCGGCGACCCGGTCTCCAGCAGGAAGCGAGTGAAGGCGGGGCCACGGCGCGCGCCCCCGTCGCCGAGGTATGGGTAGAACTCCTCGAGGAGGGCCCGCGCCCGCTCGGGGTCGTGCCGGTTCAGCTCCCTGACGACGACCTCCTTGAACAGGTCGTACCCCCAGAAGAGCTCGTCGGCGCCCTCGCCGGTGATCACCACCGTCAAGTCGTTCGCGCGCACCTGCTCGGCGAGCAGGTAGAGCGGCACCGGCGCGGTCCGCACCAAGCGGGGTCTCCGTATGCCGAAGCACGGCCGGGAGCGCCCGGGCGATGTCCGCCGGGCCGGCCTCGACGACGTGGTGCTGGGTGCCGAGCGTCCCGGGCGACCGCCTCCTGGTGGGCCCGCTCGTCGTAGCGCGGGTCCTTGAAGGCGATCGAGAAAGTGCGAAGCTCGCCGCCCTTCTCGATCTGGGCGAGCGCGCTGATCAGGCTCGAGTCGAGGCCCCCGGACAGGTATGCCCCCACGGGCACGTCCGCTCGAAGGCGAAGCCGCACGCTGTCGCCCATGCAGGTCGCGCAGGTCCCCGTTCGCCTCGGCGCCGACCCCGTACTCGGGCGCCCACCACCTCCGCTGCTCGATGATCCGCCCTCGCTCCCAGACGAGCAGGCCGCCCGGTGGCAGCTGCTCGACGCCCGCGAAGGCGGTGCGCGGCGGCCGCGGGCCCCAGAGCGTGAACACGTCGTCGATGCCGGCGAGATCGGGGCGGGCGCTCACCTCGCCGGAGGCGAACAGCGCCTTGGCCTCCGACCCGAACACGAGGGTGCCGTCATCGAGCAGGCAGTAGTGCAGCGGGCGGACTCCGAACCGGTCGCGCACCAGCGTGAGCCGCCGGCGAGCGGGCTGCCACCAGGCGAACGCGAACTGTCCGTTGAAGCGGTCGAGGGCGTCGAGGCCCTCGCGCTCGAGCAGCCGCAGGACGACCTCGGTGTCGCTGGTGGTCTCGAACGTCTCGCCCGCGCCTCGCGAGCTCTTCCCGAAGCTCAATGTGGTTGTAGACCTCGCCGTTGTAGACGAGCAGGTCGCCGTTGTCATCCGAGGCGAGCGGCTGCCATCCGCACGGGAGGTCGACGATCGCGAGCCGGGTCGAGACGAGGCCGGCCCCCGCGTCGAGCGCGAGCCCGTAGCCGTCCGGCCCGCGATGGCGAATCGCCCGCGCCATGCGGAGGAGCGCCGCTTCGGCGACCGGTTGCCCTCCCTGGGGCCGCACAATGCCGGCGATCCCGCACACGGTCAGTCGGTGGGATCGACGAGCACCGCGGGGGCGTGGAGGTACTCGGTGGCGACGCGCTTTCGCTCGATCTCCCGGTAGGCGGCCTCGATGTCGCCTGCCTCGAGGCCGACCCGAGCGGCAAGGTCAGCCGGCGCCACCTCGTTGTCGTGCCCCCACAGCAGGAGGTCCATCTGGTCGTACGGGTGGCCGAAGTAGAACTCCTCCTGGGTCTGCGGGAGGCTGAACGTGTCCGTCGTCGGGTAGCGCGTGGCGACCGACTCCGGCAACCCGAGCTCGCGGGCGAGCGCGTAGACCTGGCCCTTGTACAGGCCGGCGATCGGCTTCAGGTCCGCGAGACCGTCGCCGCCCTTGACGAAGAACCCCTGGTCGTACTCGAGCAGGTTCGGCGTCCCCGCCACGGCGTAGGAGAGCCGGTCGGCCCACGTGTACTCGAGGAGCTTCCGGGTTCGCTGCTTCATGTTCGACGCGGCCAGGAGCTCTCGGTAGGCATCCGGCGGCATGCGCCGCTGCTCCTGGGTCCCGTCCGGGCGCTCGACGACCAGCGAGAAGACGATCACGCCCCCGGTTGGCTGGGATCGCACGAGCTTGTGTCGCCAGCCGGGCTCGTACTCGGGGAAGACCCGGCGGATCGCCTCGTCGCGGCGGCGATAGCAGCCCGAGCGCCTCGAGCGCGTCCGTGATGGGCTCCTCGACCGTGCGCGCGCCGAGCGCTTCCGCGAGCTCCAGGCCGATGTCGGAGGACTCGCTGGCCGCGTCGCGCTCGGGAAGGCGAAGGCACAGCACGTGCTCGGGCCCGAGGGCGCGGACGCAGATCCCCGCGACGACGCCGGAGTCCACGCCGCCGGAGACGGCCACGACGGCCCCGCCCCTGCCGAGCCGGCGGACGGCCTGCGCCGTCCGTTCGGCGAGCCGGTCGAGGGCGGCGGCCGGATCGAACGATTCGACGGGTCCATTTGAGCTGGCTTCAGTCATCGCGTGGGTGCAGGGTCGCATTCGAGGTAACGCATGGCCTCCTCCGGGTCTGACGCGGTGTGGCGATAGTTTGGTCGGATGACGGACATCCGGGCATTCGAGCGGGCAGACGTGCAAGGGGTGCTCGCCCTACTCGAGGCCAGGCTGCCCTGGTGGACGCACGACGAGTCCTTCCTGGAGCGAAACCCTAATCGACTCCCCGTGGGCCGATCCGGAGCTTCCGTCGCTCGTGGCGGTCGATGATGAAGGCGGCATCCTCGGATTCATCGGCTCGCAGGTGCGACGCCTGAAGCTCGACGACCGCGAGCTTCGCGGGATCTGCTGTGCGCATCTGACGGTGTCGTCCGATCCCAAGGCGGGGCCGGCCGGCGCGCTCCTGCTCCGCCGGCTGCTCTCCGGCGACCAGGACCTCACCTGGACAGACAGCCCCACGGAAGGAGTGGTGCGGATGTGGCGCGCCTTCGGCGGGCACCTGGACCACCCACGCTCCTGCGACTGGATGCTGGTTCTGAGGCCGTTTCGCTGGGCCCGCGGCGTGCTGACCGCGAGGACGCGCCACGTCCCGGTGCGCGAGGTCGTGCCCGTGGCCGCGCTTCCGGCCCAGGCCTCGGGAGGCCGGTTCGTCCCGCGGGCCTTTCCCACCCTCCCGCCGGACGTGCGCGGCGAGGACGCCTCCGCCGGCACGATCGTCGAGCACCTCCCGGCCATGACCCGGGGGTTCCGCCTCCGCGTCGACTACGACGAGCCCTACCTCGAGCGGCTCTTCGCCCGCGTCGAGGCCTCGATGGGGCCACTCGTCCATCGGCTCGTTCGCCGCGACGGGAACCCGGTCGGGTGGTACGCATACGTGTCCCGGCCGGGCGGCGCCAGCCGCGTGCTCTCGTGTTTGCGCCCCGGAGGCCGAGGCCGAGGCGGTGGTGGGCGAGCTCGCGGAGCACGCCAGGGAGCAGGGCAGCGCCGCCCTCGCCGGGCGCCTCGAGCCCCACCTCGAGGGCCCGCTTCGCCGGCGCCTGGCGGTGATCGGCTTCGCGCGCCAGCCCGTCATCCAGGTCCACGACCCGGAGGTCCACGCCCTGCTCGCCACGAGCGGCTCCCTGCTCACCCACCTCGACGGCGAGTGGTACGTGATCTGAGCGCTAGCGAGCCGAGCGCGGCTCGGAGCCTGAGTTCGCCGCTCGGACGGCTCGGCGGCGGGCAACCCAAGCCCGGGCGCTCGCCCGAAACCGCGGGCGGGACAGGCGCGGCGCCAGCAGGACTGACCGTCCGAGGCGCTTGGCGGTCGCGAACCGCGCCTTGAACGGCTCGTCCCCCAGCAGCAGGTCGTACTCGGCGGCTCCCTCCGCGATGGCCTCCCGCACGGTCTCCGCGAGGAGGAGAAAGCCGACGCTGTACCGCCCCCAGGCGGGATCGAACCCGGCCTGGTAGTAGGAGAAGCGGTCGCCCACGCGCCATCCGTACCAACCCGCGACCGCCCTGGAGTCCACCTCGAGCAGGTAGAGCCGAAGCCACCCGTGCCGCTGGGCCTCGACCACGAACCGCCGATGGAACTCGCGGGCCCTCGGGTCGACGATCGACGACCCGACGTCGCGCCCAGTCCAGCGCGCGTCGTGGAGCTCGAACAGGGTGCCGACGTCGCCCAGCGCCTCCTCACCGGAGCCGGACCGCTTGACGCGCACCTCGTGGTCTCGCCGCAGTCCGCGCATCTTGCGGCCGATCTGGCTTCGGAACTGCCGGCTTCGCCCCGCCAGGTATTCCTCCCAGCTCGCACCGTCCAGTTCGATGTACGGGAGTGCCTCAACCGGATGCTGAACGGCGCTCAGGTGGACCGGCCACGCTCGGACCAGCTCCCGCCACCAGCCGGCGTCCGCATCCACGCGGCCGAGCTCCAGCCGGCAGCGGTCCCCGAAGCGCTCGGCGAGGAGCGGCGCGGCCGCGGCGGCCAGCCGCTCCTCGTCTTCCGGCGCGGCCACCGGATGGTAGATGTCCCCATAGCGCGTGCCCGGAAACGATGCCCATCGCCGGCCCATCCGGGTCCGGCTGTCGACGAACGGCAGGAGGCCGAGCACCGCGCCACCGGCGTCTCGGGCGACCACCACCGCGGGAGCGCTTCCTGCGTGGAGGGTCCGGAGCGCGGCCAGGTACCACTCGGGCGTGACGAACGCGTTCCCGCGAGCCGCCGCGAACGACCGCCACGAGTCGAGCACGGGCGCGAGGGCGTCCTCCCGGTCTATCAACTCGAGGTTCAAGCCGCCAGTCGGGAGCATCTACGGAAGCATTCCCGGCCGGCACGCTACCGCATAGGCTGCTCGCCGACGGAAGGTCCGCGCCCGGAGAGAGCATCGTCGAGATGACTGCCCCGAACACCGAGGACGGTGCCCCGATGTGGCTCGTCCTCCCCACGTATAACGAGGCCGCGAACATCGCGGCCATCGTCGCCGCGGTTCGCGAGCGCCTGGAACCACCGAGCCACCTGCTCGTCGTCGACGACTCCTCGCCCGACGGAACGGGCCAGATCGCGGACCGGCTGGCCGCCGAGCACTCGGACGTGTCGGTCCTCCACCGAGCCCGCAAGGAGGGGCTCGGCCCGGCCTACGTCGCAGGCTTTCGCGAGGCGCTGGCGGGCGGTGCGAGGCTCGTCGGCCAGATGGACGCCGACTTCTCCCACGACCCCGCCGACCTTCCCCGGTTGGTCGCCGCGTCAGAGGACGCGGATCTCGTGCTCGGCTCCCGCTACGTGCGCGGCGGCGGGGTCGAGGAATGGGGTCCGCTCCGCCGGATGATCAGCCGCGGCGGGTGCGCCTACGCCCAGGCGGTGCTCGGGGTCGGGGTGCACGACCTCACCGGCGGCTTCAAGGTCTTTCGCCGCGAGGTGCTCGAGGCGATCGACCTGGGCTCCATCTCCGCGTTCGGCTACGCCTTCCAGGTCGAGACCACGTTCAGGGCGATCCGCGCCGGCTTCCGGGTGGTCGAGCTCCCGATCGTCTTTCGCGACCGGCGGGTGGGCGAGTCCAAGATGACCAGGCGCATCGTCCTCGAGGCCGCGTGGCGCGTACCGGCGATGCGGCTGCGAAGTCGCGCCGGTTCCGCCGCGGCCCCCTGAAACTAGTTCCAGGCGAACGTCCAGAGCTTGTTGCCGACGAAGTTGACCGGCATCGCGATCGCGATCGCGATCGCCTGCGACGGGAGCTCCGGCGCTCCGAGAACGTCGACCAGTAGCGCCAGCACCGCCACGTTGACCGCCAGGCCGCCAAGGCTGACCGCGAAGAAGCTTGTCGCCTGAAAGCCGGCATGACCGCCCTCCGCCGACTCCCTGAAGGTCCAGACTCGATTCCACAGGAAGTTGTTCGAGACGGCGACGCAGAACGCCAGGACCGCCGCGAGGATGTGCTGGACGTCCAGGGTCAGCGTCAGGACGGCGAACACCGCCAGGTTGACGACGTACCCGGCCGCACCGACGACTCCGAACTGGAAGAGCTGGGCCCAGTTGGCCGGTCGCCGAGCGCCGAGGTGGACCCGGCGGATCATGCCCCAGGTCCAGTCGGCCGGGCGCTGCCACGCGCCCCTGGCCTCACGGGGCGCCTCGGAGCTCGCCATCAAGGAGCCGGGTGCACGCTGGTGATCTGCGCGGGCCCGGGGTCGCACTGGGGGCCCGTGCGGCATCCGGAAAGTATATGAATCGCGGCGACAGTGGACCCCGCGAAGGCGCCCTGGGCCAACCACCGCGCACCGCTCGGCGTCGTCGTCGCGGGCGTCGGAGCGATGCTCCTATTCCTCGCTGCCACGAACCACTGGTACGGATGGGACCAGGGAATCCGGGCCACGAACGCTCTGGACACACAGACCTACGAGAGCATCGCGGCCGCCGCGCCCGGGTTCCCCCACATCGACATCGGGTCGGCGTTCACCGAGCGGTTCGCCGTCCCCTGGGTGCTGGGCTCGGCCGGCGAGCTCTTCGGGGTCGGTCCCCACACTCCCTTTCGCGTCATGTTCGCCCTCTTCGTGGTCGTGACGCTGGCGGTGATGGTCGACATCTGCCGCCGGCTGGGCCTGGGCGCGGCCGCGACGCTGCTCTGCGTCGGGCTGTTCGCGCTCAACCCCTACGTCTTTCGCGGCGACGCGATCGCCCCGGGACCGGTCGACGAGGCCTTCGTCACCGGGATCGCGATCGTCCTCTGGGGGCTGGTGGCAGTGCGATATGCCGGCGTTCTCGCCGGATCGGTCGTGGCGATCCTGGGTCGTCAGAGCGCGCTCCTGGCCGTCCCTGCGGCGGGGGTGTGGCTGTGGGTCGGGGACGGCTGGCGGACCAGGCCGACCCGCGAGCGCATCCTCCGTGCAGTCCTGCCCACCGTCGTGGTGCTGATCCTCTACGGGGCGATCAAGCTCTCAATCACCTCGTTCACGTACAGCTTCGCTCCCAGCATCCCTCAAGACACCGTGGTCCCGGTGATCGGCCATCCGGGGAGCGCCTCGGCGCTGGCCACTCACCTGGCACGGATCGCCGTTCCGCTCGTGCTCTGGTGCGGGGCGGTCGCGGGAGTGTTCGCCGGCCTCGTGATCGCCGGCGCCCGCATCCGGCCGCCGGTCGAGTTCTGGTGTGCGCTCCTGATCGCCGGCTCGATCATCGTCCAGCCACTCGTCATCAGTCCGCACTTCCCGGGATTCGAGGCCAACGAGCAGCGCCTGACGGCACTCGGTCTCTTTCCCCTATGCGTAGCACTCGCCTATCTCCTTCGCGATGCCGCCGCGTCGCTGCGAGACGCGCCGCCCTGGGCGGTCCTGATCGGCGCGCTCGCGCTCTTGGCGGCCTCTCTCCACGACAAGTTCACGGTCGTCGGCCCCCACAGCAACGGCCAGTTCGTCGCGCTCGAGCTGTTGGCGGCGGCCGTTTTGGGGGCTTCGCTCGCGGCCGTCGTCGGGGCGCTCGGCAGCGGCGCCCGTGTGGGCGAGGGCCGGCGCGGCGCGGGCACGGCGTGATCTAGACTGGGCCTCGGCGCCCGTCCCGCCGTCCAAATCCGCCGGACGGACCCGGAATGGAGAGCATCACAGGCAGAAGGCCGCTCTATGGCGTGTTCGGCAGCGGCCTCGAAGCGCCGGACCGAACACGGCCTCGTCCTGGGCCTCGCGGCGCTGGCCGCGATGACTGCGCTCGACATCGTCCTCGGCACGCCCGTGCGGGCGGGTCGGGATGTTGCTCCTCGCCCCGTTCATCCCGGCGGTCTTGGGAGGCGTCCTGGCGACGGTCGTCGTCGGCGTCCTGGCGGTCGTCGTCGGGCTTGCCAGCCCGATCTGGAACTCCGGCTTCGGGGAGGCCGACTACTGGATCAAGGCCGCCGGTCTGGTGCTCGGCGGTGCGTTCGCGATCGTGGCGGCCCGCGCCAGGAGGCGCGCCCGGATCACCTCGAGGCGGTTCGCCCTGCTGGACGCGGTCGGCGCCATCGCCGACGGCTCGCTTCCGCTTGCTCAGACGCTCGACCGCGTCGTCGAGCTGATCGTCCCCGTGGCCGCCGACATCTGCATGGTCGACGCGATCCGCGACGGTCGGATCGTCAGAGCGGCGGTCCGGGCCGCCGGGCGCGGAGACGCAGGGGCCGTCGCGGCGCGCATCCGGGAGCGCGAGCCCTCCGTGCCGGCGCGCTTCGTCGATGGGGAGCGCTCCTGGATGCAGATCCCCCACTTCCGCGAGCGCATGGACGCCGAGGACGTTCGCCGGATCGCTCACGACCCCGACGACCTCGGGTTCCTCGAGTCGCTCGGCCTGCGCTCGTGGATCGTGGCCACGATGAGCGCCCGAGGTCGGACGATGGGCACCCTGACGATGCTCACCTCGTGGTCGAGGCGGAGCTACAGCGCGGATGACGTGGGCTTCGCCCAGAGCCTCGCCACACGGATCGGCCTCGCGCTGGACAACGCCGGGCTCTTCTCGGATCTCGAGAGCGTCGAGCGGCGCCTTGACGCGGTGATGTCGATCCTCGACGAGGCGGTGGTCGTCCACGATGCGCACGGCGAGCTCGTCTACGTGAACGATGCCGCGGTGAACTGGCTGGGGTTTGCCGACCCCGAGGAGGCGCTCGCGACGTCACAGGACGAGCTGCTGAAGCGCGTGCGCGTGTGGTCCGAGAACGGCGCGCGTCTTGACCTGACCGAGATCGCGAGCGGCCTACGAGGTCGCCATGGGGCCTGGCGAGGGATGGTCCGAATCGACTCGGACGGGCTCGCGGGAGGAACGTTGGGCCTCAGTGGCCTGGGCGCCGATCGACGGCCCGGACGGCAACACCCTCTACGCCGTCACGAAGGTCGAGGACGTGACCGAGCTGAAGCGGTCCGAGTTCGCCCAGCAGTTGCTCGGCCCGGACGGGCGAGCTCTTGGCATCGTCGATCGACTACCGCGAAACGCTGCAGGCCGTCGTACGGCTGGCTGTTCCCGAGTTCGCGGACTGGTGCTCCGTCAACATCGCCAACCGCGAGGGCATCGTCGAGCGGGTCGCGATCGCCCACACGGACGCCGAGCGGATCGCCCGAGTCCAGGATCTGCGCGAGCGACATCCGATTCGCGTCGGTGACGGAAGCCCGCTCGCCGAAGTGATTCGCACCGGGACGCTGCGCCTGCTCCCGGCGCCGGACGCCGAAGGCGACCGGGACGCGCGGTGAGGGCGCGGGCTCGGTGATCCGTGGCGCCGACGTCATGTCCGCGATCGCGGTCCCGATGACGGCGGGCGCCAAGGTGGTGGGAGTGCTGGTGTTCGCGAACGAGACGGGCTCACGGCGCTTCAACGAGGACGACCTCGAGATCGCGCTCGAGATCGCGCGCCGGGCGGGGCTCGCCGTCGAGAACGCCCGCTTGGCGGGCGAGCAAGCCGAGGTCGCCCACGTGCTCCAGCGCGGCCTCCTGCCACCCGAGCTCCCCGACCTGCGCGGCTTCGAGGTCGCGACCATGTATCGGCCCGCGGGAGAGGTCAACGAGGTCGGGGGCGACTTCTATGACGCGTTCGAGATCGACGGCGGATGGATGGTGGCGATCGGCGACGTGATGGGCCGCGGCGCGGCGGCCGCCTCGCTGACCGGCCTCGCCCGACACACGATCCGCACCGTGGGCCGCCTGACTGGCAATCCGCAGCTGGCCGCCAGCCTCGTGGACGAGAGCCTCAAGCGCGAGCCCGAGCTTCTGCTCTGCAGCGCGATCATCCTCGTGCTGCCCGACACCCTGGAGGAGCCGGCCCGGCTCTCGATCCTGGTCGCCGGGCATCCCCCGCCCCTTCGGCGGCGCGCCGGGACGATCGATGCGGTCGGCGCGAGGGCCCGCTCCTCGGGGCGCCCGACGAGCACGAGTGGGAGCTGGGCACGCTGGATCTGGGGGTTGGCGACCAACTCATCCTCTACACGGACGGCGTGACCGAGGCTCGTGGCGACCGAAACCGGTTCGGCGAGCAGCGGCTCCGTGAAAGCGTCGAGGGAGCGGCCGACCCCCGCGCCGCGGTGGCGGCGGTCGAATCCGCCCTCGACTCGTTCATCGCCGGCGAGCCCGAGGACGACGCTGCGGTACTGGCGATCATGCGCTCGAGGGCTCCGCAGCGCGGTTTCGGCCCGGTTGGGCCCGATGGCGCCCGGATCGCCGCCGTAGGCAGCGAACAAGGGGTGGTTTCGGCGACCGGGAAAAAGGGTATTGCGATCACCGAAGCCGGTCGCACGTTCACAGTCGAGTCGCCAGGCATAGAAGCGTGGATCACGCTGGCATGGAACCGCGAACGAACATCCGCACGACGCCAGAGTTCCGGCTGGTGCTGCCGGCGGCTGCCGCCAATGTCGCGGTCGTTCGCCAGGCGCCTCGGGGGCGCTCTGGGAATCCTCGGTCTCGGGGAGACGCGGCTGCTCGACATCAACGCCGCGGTGAGCGAGGCCTGCAACAACGTCGTCGTCCACGCCTATCCCGACTCGGACGGCCCGATGGACGTTCGCCTTTGGATCGGGCAGACCGGACTGGAGGTGATCGTCTCGGACAACGGCGTGGGCATTCGACCCAACCAACCCAGCCCTCAGCTCGAGCTCCAGGGCCTCGGGCTCTCCCTCATCCAGACGCTCACGGAATGGGTGGAGTTTCTGGGCGGAGCCGGTGACGGGAACGAAGGTCCGAATGGGCTTCAGCCTGGACGGCGGCCCATCGGAGCCCGAGGGCCGTGAGCGGCCCACAGACGAGAAGGTGGTGGATCCACCGCCCGGGGAGCTGATCGTGGCTGTATCGGCTGGTCCCCTCGCCGCGCCGGTGCTGGGACGCGTCATCTCGATGCTCGGAGCTCGCGCCGGCTTCTCGCTCGAGGGCGTGTCCGAGGCCCAGCTGGTGACGGACTCGCTCGCGGCGCACGCACCGGCGGTGACACTCGGCGACAAGATCCAGCTCGGCATCGACAACCCGGATGCGCGAGCTCCTGGTCAGGGTTGGGCCGCTCGAAGATGGTGGCGCGGAGCGCGTCCTGGATTCCTCCGCCCTCGGGAACCTGCCTCCGGTGCTCGAGCGGCTGACGAGCGAGCGCCGAGTGGAGAGCTACGAGGGCGGCGAGCTCCTCTGCCTGACCCTGGTCAGTCCCCGCTGACGGGGCCGGCCCCCACGGCGTCCGGATCGTCAACGATCTCCAGGCGCTGATCGAGCTGGGTGAGGCTGAGCAGTCTGGTCCACGGCCTTCGCTCCTCGAACGACCACCAGCCGGCGGCCCGCTGACCGAGCGCGCTCGTTCGCGGCAATCAGCGCTCGGAGCCCGGTGGAGTCGATGAACTCGACCCTCCGAAGGTCGAGGATCACCGTGCCCCCCGCGTTTGCCTCCATTTCGGCAAGCTGGCTTTCGAGCTGCGGCGCGTTGACGAGGTCGAGCTCGCCCGCGAGCGCAACCCGAAGCTGATCTCCTTGCTGCTCCGATGTGACGTCGAGCGGTGGCATGGATGGCTCGCACGATACACGTCGATTGGCCCGGCCCCACACCCTCGGAGTCGGCTTCAGGCCCCCTCGCCCTGCACAGCGTCGAGCAGCTTGCGGAGCGCCTTGCGCATGATTCTCGACACCTGCATCTGCGAGATTCCGAGCCGGCGCCCGATCTCGTACTGGTTCAAGTCCTCCTCGAAACGGAGCCGCAGCACGAGCCTCTCTCGATCGTCGAGCGGCGCCTCCGCGGCGGCCATCTGAGACTCGACCGCGTCGTAGCCGAGCTCCTCCCCGCCCATCGTCTCGACGAGCGGCGTCGGGTCCTGGTCGGCCCAACCCTTGGGGGCGTCGAGCGAGAGGGTGCGACGCGCCTCATCGGCCTGAAGCACCTCTGAGACCTCCTCCTCGGAAAGGTTCATGTGACTCGCGATGTCGGCGACCGTGGGCGTGCGACCCCGCTCGTCCCCCAGCACCTGGGCCGCCTCGGCGACGGCCATCGCTCGCTCCTGGAGGCCACGCGGCAGACGAACCTCCCAGACCCGGTCGCGGAAGTGCCGACGAAGCTCTCCCAGGATCGTCGGCGCGGCGTAGGCGACGAAGCTCGAGCCGCGACTCTCGTCGAAGCCGTCGAGCGCCTTGACGAGACCGAGGTTGGCGACCTGGACCAGATCCTCGAGCTGCTCGGAGGCCCCCCGGTAGCGCAGCGCCAGTGAGCGCGCCAGCGGAAGGAAGCGCTCGGCCAGCTCCGCTTTCAGCTCGGGGTCATGCGTCCGCGCGTAGCGGCGTAGAAGCTCGCTCTCGTCCACGATCGATGCCGGCGCCAGCCCCGCGGTGTCACGGCTTTGGAGCAGCCGATGTTCCTTTCAGTCTCCGGGGAGGAATTTGGGCGACCCAGCGCACAATTTGCGCCCGCGCCTCCTGCGCCTGCGCCGCCTCCTCGTTTTCCGGGCTACCCGGGGCGCCAACCGGGCGCCCGGTCGCCCGCAAGAACCGTAGCGAACGAGCGTGACGATTCAGTCCCCTACGGCGAGCACCGCGACCACCGCCTCGTCGAGGGTGTCGAACACCGGGATCGTCCTGTCGATCGCGGTCAACTCCAGGAGCTTGCGCACCTCCCCGCCCCGGCTGACGAGCGCAACGTTCGATTCGCCGTTCTGGGCCGGCTTCGCGCCGTGAAGCAGCGTCGCGAGACCCGTGGAATCGATGAAGCCGCAGTCGGTCAGGTCGACCACGAGGGGGCGCTCGGCGTCCTTCGCCGCTTCCTCGAGCAGCTCGCGAACCTGGGGGCTCGTCGCGATGTCGAGCTCACCGTCGATCGCGATGATTCTCACGCCGTTCAGGACCCGTTCGGTTGCCTGGAAGCCGTACGCGTGCAAGGTCACTCCTGGTCGAGGGAACTCGGGCTGCCGGTCCACCGTTCGAGCTCTCTGGGCCGCTCGTCGCCGTACCCGGTAGGCCCTGACCCGGAACGGTTGGCCCGCCGCCAGGCCCACCGCTCTGCCGAGTCAATCATCGCCACCCCCGCTCTGTCAAGCGGTTTCTCCTGGCGCGGCCCCAGGACGGGATGGGCGCTACTGGGCTCGAACCAGTGACCTCCAGCTTGTCGAGCTGGCGCTCTCCCAACTGAGCTAAGCGCCCGGCGCCTCCATTTATAGCTCGGCTACGCCCGGGGTGCCATCTGTACCCCTAGGGGGCTGGACGCAACTTCACAGTCCAGCTACTGTTATGGATGCGGCAGGGGGTTCTCACATGGAGCGAGGCGTGACCAAGTCCAAGCGGCGACCGCTGGCGATCGGCCTGATCGTCGTTCTGGCCGTGCTCGGCAGCCTGCTCGTGGCGACGCAGGGCATCGGCCGGGGCCAGCGAACCGTGGTCGTGGACAAGCGCGGCGACGGCGGCGCCTTCGAGCCCCGCTCGCGGCCCAAGGTTTGCGACATCGTCAAGGCGACCTCCGAACTGGCCAAGCAGGGCCACCTCCGTCACACGGTGACCACCCGGGGGAAGATCGACCTCAGGGAAAACGCTCCCCCGGTGATCATCACCGACCACCCGATTCACGGGCCCATCGGGCTTGCGTCCTTCATCCTGTCCCCGGGCGAGCCCAAGGTCTACGCGCACCTGCGGGACCACCGTCGCACCGTGGTCTACTTCGTGAAGCGTCGCGTGATCGCAAACGCGGTCGGGCGCCGCGACAAGTACTTCTGGGTGGCCGATCAATGCCCGATCCACGACGACCGGGCGCCCAACCACCGCTCAGCCGTGCAGCCGCTGCACAGCACGCACCACCATCATCATCACCACCACAGCCGCTGAGGCTCGGACAGCGGGCCGCAGGCCAACCGGCTGGGAGCGGCGACGGAGTTTGCGAGCAAACGCTCACATTGTCCTCCCCGCAGCACGGAGGATCGAACCGTTGGCCGATTCGGAGAATGCCAGCAAACAAGCGTGAAAGACGAATCGGAGACGAATCCGTGACGATCGTAACCCCGGCTGGGCTTTGGTGTTAAGTTAACGCAAGCCGCCGCCGATGAGGTGGTGAAGACTTAAGGACCGACGGGCCAGCGGTCGCATCGCTGGCGGCACGTCCTTCGGAAACCAAGGGCCCCTCCCCCAGGGGCCCTTTTCCGTGGCCCAGCGCACCGCGATCGCAAAAAAAGGGGCGGCCCGAAGGCCGCCCCTTTTGCGTTCGGCTCGAGCCCCGAAAGGCCCTCGCCTCAATTCGGTCGGGCTAGCCGACGGTGCACGCCTGCGTGGCGTTGACCGTGTCGGTTGCCTCGCCGGTACCGCTGTAGGCGAACACGCCCCGGTAGTTCCAGGTCTTGTTCGCGTCGGCGCACTTGGCCTGGACGTAGTTCCCACGCTGGATTCCGGCCTGGAAGTCGTCCAGCGGAAGCGGCGCGGTGTCGACGTTCGGCACCGTGAGCTTCTTCCCGAAGTCGGTCACGCCCGCGTTCGACAGCGTGCCCTTCAGGGTGAGGCTGGTGTTACCCGACGTGTTGTTGCCCGGGTTGGCGCAGTTGGCCGTCCCGTTGACCGCCAGGGTGACCCTGGTGAACAGCACGATCACCGGGTTGCCGCCCGCGGGCTTCCCGTTGAAGGCCACAACGCAGCCCGGGAAGTTCGACGCCGGAGCGGTCGAGGCCGTGCCGGTGCCGATCAGGGCGTTCTTGCTGTTCCCGGCGTTCGGGCCGCAGGCAGCATAAGCCTGCTTCAGCGTCGTTCCGCTCGTGAACGTCCCCGCACACTGCGGGACGCCGGCGGTGTTGAATTTGAAGTCGTTGTCGAAATAGACCGTCACCGTCTTCGCGAACCCGCCGTGGGCCTTGTCACCGGGGGCCGTGTAGTTCGTGTGCGTGTGAACGAAGAGCTTTCCGCTCTTGAAGGTCGTCTTCGGCGCCTTGCTGGGCGTGAAGGCGGTCTTCGGGGTCAGCGAGATGGACGACGTATTGTTGGCGGCCGCCTGTGCAACCCCGACCATGAGCACCGCGAGCGACGCGAGCACGGGGACGACGTAGCGCTTCCTGATGCGCATCTGGATCTCCTTTTCGTTAGAGCTTCTGACCAGCCATCCGGACCGGTCTTCGGCATGTAGGTCGCGCCGGCGGGCCCGATCATCGGGAGAGATCACCAGCGGGAAAGCGGTAACTACGGACTGCGCTGAGCTGCTTGGCGACGCCTCCGCTGGTGCCCCTGGCGCCGCAGCCTCACTACGAGGCTATCAACACCGCTCTCCAACGAAGGTTTCACCCCGGCTTCGCGCATCACTCCGGAGCCGACCCTTCGTCATGTCTATGACCTCTGCGGTTGAAGGCGCGCGGCGCTCCGAATAAGGTCGCGTCTACGCCTTCGGCTGCAGTGACCTCCTGGCGCTGCGTTGTCCCTGTGCCCGGCCGGGAGCTCTGCGGCGAGGCGCCGGGAGCGAATGCCTCCAGTGAGGGAGGTTCGTTCCCCTGGCATGGACCCCCATGTTCGTGCGCTGGCGGGCAGGCGTGGTCGGTCCATCGCATCGCCGGAATCTGAGGCACCGAGCGCCCCCGGGGGACTAACGACCGCCTACTGGCCCTCGTTACCAGGTCCTTGCTGCGTGCAAAGGCGGTTACCGTGCGGATGGAATGGATGATCTGGGCCGAGTCATTGTGGAGAGGGAGGCGCCGGAGGAGCGGCACGAAGCCGAACCGTTCGAGCCGCTCCTCCAGGCGACGGTCTTCCTGTGCTACCTGCTGATGCTCGTCGCGGTGCTCTCGGTCGTGGCCTACGAGGCCGCCAAGTTCGCGGGCGGCTGACCTCGCCTCAGTTCAGCTCCGCGCCCTGAAGCCGACGCCTGCGGTCCCGGATCCGGCTTGATCAAGGGAAGGCGCCTACCGGAATCGAACCGGTGTAAACGGCTTTGCAGGCCGCCCCTCGGGTTGTCCGACGCCCCTCTCATGCGTCCTCAGCCGTGCTGGTGACGGCGTAGGGCGATTCTCCCTTTCCGGCACATTCTCCACGGAGGGCGGCGTCGTCGTTGTCGTGGCCGTTATCGCGGCGATCATTCTCGTCCGTATGTGGCCGCAGATCATTGCCTGGATTGAGATTCGGCGGCGCTAAGTAGGGTCACGGGCCGTTTGTCGCGCTCAGCCGACCCGCAGACGGCGCGAGATACTGCGCGGGCGATGTTGCAGGAGAACGTGGAGACCTTCAAGCGGGCGATTGGCGCCTACAACCGGCGAGATGTCGAAGGCCTGTTGGAGACACTCGACCCCCAAATCGAGTGGACTCGGCGCTGATGGTGCCGATGGAGGGAAAGCGACGGTGTTTCGGGGACGAGGGCATTCGCGAGCCTTCCGCGATCTGGACGAGGTTCTCGACGATTGGAGCGCCGAGTACCCGAGATCCGAGACCTCGGCGACCGAATCGTCGCGATGGTCGCGTCCGCACACGTGGCAGGGGGAGCGGGGCCGAGACCGAGTCCATCGCCACCGTCTGCGACATCAGAAACCGCAAGGCGATTCAATCCGAGCTACCTCGACCCCAAAGAAGCCCTCGAAGCCGCCGGGCTGTCGGAGTAGGCGATGTCGCAGGAGAACGTCCGCATCGTCCTGGAGGCGTTTGGCTACTTCGATGTCGCTGACTGGGACAGCTACGGCGAATACTGGACCGAGGACGCCCAGGTGTGGCCCCCACACGGCTGGCCTGAGCCGGGCCCGTTCGCGGGACGCGGCGCGATCGTCGAGGAGTGGAGACGAGTGCGCGAGGAATGGAGCGTGAGCCACGTCACGGTTGAGGATCACACTGAGCGGGGTGACCGGCTTGTGGCCCGGCTCAACTGGGTCGCCGAGGGCGCCGGCAGCCATCTCCCGGTCAACATGGAAGTGTCCGCCGCCTATCGGTTCCAAGGCCGTCGGATCGCGGAATTGCGGTTTTTTTGGAACCAAGGCGACGCCCTCGAAGCCGCCGGGCTTCAGGAGTAGGCCTATAAACACGGTGCCTGTGTGGCTCGAAATGCCGCGGTGTGCGAGGCCGCGCAGCCGTCGCCCAGGGGCTGCCTATCACTCAGGCGACCGGCGGGGCACCGGCCCTCACGCTGTCGCCGAGCGGAACCCGGTGCCTGGCCGACGGGCCCCCGCGCAGGAGCAAGCGAACCCGGAGCACGGAGAGGACCAGGAGGATCGACGTGGTCAGGGCGAGCCAGGCCCGAAGCCATACGGTGGAGCCGTCGGTGCCCGCTCCCAGGGTGTGCGCGACCGCCAGCACGTAGGCCACGATCATCAGCCGGTGGACGCCGCGCCAAAGGCGCGGTCCGATCCGCCGCCGGATGTAGAAGCTCAGCCCGAAGATCGCGGCCAGATAGCCGGCGATGATTCCCACCCCCGTCCACAGCGAGCGGTAGGGAAGGAAAAATGGGACCGCGATTTCGGTCGGCGTCGCGCTCAGCCAGGTATCGCCGAGCAGGGTCAGTCCGTGCACCGCGATGAAGATGAGCGCGGTGACGGCCGTCTGCCGATGGATCGCGCTCAGGGCGGGGCTGCGCACGAGCCGGCTCGCTACCGTCAAGGCCAGGGCGGCGGAGAGGGTCACCAGCCGAGCGCGACAAGCCCCGACGCGCGGCTCGCCAACCACCAAACGTGTGTACCCAGGCTCGTGTCCGTCTATCGCATTCCTTTTCGCCGGCTAGGACGCGTGCGTGGTGATCGACTTGGCTGCGGTGCAGGTGCCCCGGCCGGCCCCGAGCTGAGCGGCGGGGTCTTCGCGTAGTAGTTGCCGGCCGCCACCCGACCGGCGGGGTTGACCCTCCATCTCCCGCTCGCGCTGCTGGTGTCCGAGCTGATCGCGGGGTCGCGCCCGTGCTTCTTCCGGTAGACGGTGACCTTGCGAGCCGCGATGCAGGCGTGCTTCTGCGAGTCGACCTTGCCCGAGAAGCGCCCCCCGGAGGCGCGCGAGTAGCTGATCGTCAGCTTGGTGTCGAACCTGGTGGCGGCGAACGCCGTGCCGCACACGCAAAGCGTGAGCATGGCGACGAGGAGTGCCAGCGAGATGGATCGTTTCATCGTCCTCCTGTCGAGCTCCAGTGCCTGGCCACCAGCAACCTAGATCAAGCTCGGTTAGCGGCAGGAAAGCGCAGGCAAAGGGTGAGCAAGGGTCGATTGACGTAAGCAGTGACGAAGCCCTCGAAGCCGCCGGGCGGCGGGAGTAGCGAGATACTGCGCGCGCGATGGCGCAGGTAGCGCGACGAGCGAAGCGGTTGCGGGTTGGAGCCTTCGGCCTGGTCGCGGCGGGTGCGCTAATGGCGGTGCCTCTTGCTCAGCGCGGGCCTCACAAGTGAGGTGCAGCAGGGCCAGCAGCTTTCCGACGCC
>CAVYXB010000011.1:0-28651 GCA_963772345.1 uncultured bacterium
GGAGGAGACATAGCCCCGAGGCTCGCGGACCAGCGCATAGCTCAACGTGAGCATGGCGAGCACGAAGGTGATGATCGGGATGAATCCCCCCAACAGCCCATCGGCGGCGAAGGCGCCGGAGTCGGTGACCGCCACTCCGTAACCGAGGGGCTGAGTGATCGCCGCCAGCGCCGAGAACCCGGCAATGGGCGCGGGCACGGCCTTATGCCGGTAGCCGACCAGTGCCGTCGCCGCGAACAACGCTGTGAAACCCGCGGCACCGGGCCCGCCGGCGACCACGCCCAGGTCGTTGAAAGCCCGGGTGGTGTTCGGGTCGAGGTCCTCGGGCCGTAGCGCCGCCACCGCGCTAGCGCTCGCTGCGATGAACAGGGTGACGACGGCGACGATGCCTCCCCCGAAGGCCACGGAGGCGAGGCGCCCCTCCCCGCCCTCGGCCCTCGCCAGAGCGCTCCGCAGACTTCCGAGGAACCAGATGAAGAAGAACAGCCCCACCCCGAGAACGATCACGCCGACCTGGATCCGGCTCTGATGGTCGGTGAAGTAGGAGGCCCAGTCGGTGCCGGGCGCGTCGAGGTCGGGGGCGTTCGGCAGGATGAAGCCAAGGAAGGAGCCGACCAGCAAGAACACCGCCACAATGCCCGAGGCGGCTCCGTAGCGGGCCAAGCGGTCGTCGTTCATCGATGTCTCCCTTCGGACGCGCTTTCGTGCCGAGGACGCAAGGTGAAGATCGTCCCCGACGGCTCGGACGGCTTCCGCTGGCCGACCCGGGAGCTACCGAGGCTGAGAGGCGGACTGGTGCCAGGCGCGTACCCAATCGACCGTCAGGTGGGCAGGGAAACGCGTCCTCGACGACGGGGGGCCCGGCCATCGCCCTCCCACCGCGAGGTTGAGGATGAGGAACATCCGATGGTGAAAAGCCCACGTGTCGCGCTTTGGGTAGCGGCTGCGCCATACCGTCTTGTAGACGCGTCCGTCGACGCTGAAGCGGATCCAGTGCGGCGTCCACGTCGCGGCGTACACGTGAAATCCCTGAGACAGCGAGCGGCGGGAGGTGAGCTTGCCGCCGACGCCGCGTTCGCTGCGGGGACCAGGGCCATGGACCGTCCCGTACACCGTTCTCGGTTCCTGTCCGAGCAGCTCCATGACGTCGATCTCTCCGCAGCGTGGATAGCCGACCCGGCGGATATTCGCACCCATCATCCAGAGGGCGGGCCAGAGGCCGCGCCCTCGCGGTACGCGCATCCGCGCCGCGACGCGCCCGTAGCGGAAAGAGAAACGACCGAATGTCTTGAGCCGGGCTGACGTGTAACGACGCCCGCGGAGACGGTCGTGACGGGCCGTGATCACCAGGTGACCATTGCCGTCGAGGCTCGCGTTCTTCGGCCGCCGGGTGTAGCGCTCGAGCTCTTGGTTGCCCCATCCGTGCCCGCCGACGTCGTAGCGCCACTTGGTCCGGTTCGGGTGGGACCCGGCGCGCCCATTGAACTCGTCCGACCACATGGGGTGACCGACGTCGCGGGCCTCGGCCACGGACGGGTCCGATGTGCCACGCTGGAGCAGCGCATGCGCGGCAGCCCATATGCAGGCGGTCGCCGCGCACGCGGCGAGCAGGGTTCGCGCCGCGCGCTGAGCCACGGGCGCAAGCTATCCACTGAGCCTTCAAGGTCGGGGTCCCACCCGGTGGGTGTGGCGTGCGCCGACCTAGTCCCAGCGCGACCCTGTCCGAGCCGTGGGGCCACGCGAGGCCCGTCCTCGAATCCCGGTAGGAGCGTCGTGACCTTTCCATCGAGCCCTGCGGCTCTGTGAGCAGGTGCACTCAACCTCGAGGGCGGAGAGCGGAGTATCCCGAGTAGGAATGACCAAGCACCGGGCACGCGAGTTGGTCGAGCTGGGCGATGGGACCAGCGCGTTGATTCGACCGATCGAGCCCTCGGATCGCACGCGACTGAATGAAGGCTTTGAGAGCGCCAGCCCGGAGTCGATCTATCGGCGCTTCCTAGCGCACCAGCCTCGCCTGTCGAGCAGTCTGCTCCACTATCTGACCGCCGTCGACCACGACCGCCACGAGGCGCTGATCGCGGTCGATCCCGAAACCGGCCAGAGTTTCGGGACAGCCCGCTATGTCCGCGACGAGGACCACCCCGACATCGCGGAGTTCGCGGTTGGTGTCGGCGATCGGTGGATGCGGATCGGTCTCGGGACTGCGTTGCTCACCGCCCTCATCCGCCGGGCCCGCGAAACGGGCGTGGTCCAGTTCATCGGCCTGATTCATGCTGATAACACCGCGGTCAGGCGCCTGGTGGAGAAGGTGGCGGGGCCCTACGAGGTCAGATCGGTGGGCTTCGGCGCCATGCAGCTGACGGTAGACCTGTGACCCGCTGGTCGACTCAGGGCCGAATCCTGGCCAGCCGGCGCTCCAGCGCGTCCGGGTCCGTCTCGACCGGGGTACCTCGTCGCCTGACCAAGAGCAGGGTGACGATCACGCCCACCAGCGGCGCCCCGATCCCGAGCAGGGCGAAGGCCAGGGGCGTATCGATGCGATCGGTCATCCAGCCGAAGTTCATCCCGAAGAAGCCGGTGACGAAGGTGAGCGGCAGGAAGATGGTCGCCACCACGGTCAGCCAATAGATCGTCTCGTTGAGGCGCAGGTCGATCAATTTCGCCAACCCGTCGTCAGCCGAGTCGATGCCGTCGATCAGGCGATTCAGCTGAGCGTAGATGCGCTCGAAGTAATGCTCGCTGTCGGGCTCGAGGCCGTCGATCCGGCGAACCTCCTCGCTGATCCGCTCAAAGAGGCCGCGCTGTGGCCCGATGCGGCGCCTCATCTCCGAGAGGCGAGAATTGACCGCGCGCAGCGTCGCCATTCGCAACCTTGCCGCGCGCAGGTCGGTCGACATCGCCTGGAGGCCTTCGACCGTCAGCTCCGCCTCGTTGAGGGCGTCGAAGGCGGTCGCCGCCATCGCGTCGAGGATCGCGTAGACGGCGTACTGCTCGCTGCGTCCCTCGGGGATCGTTGGCCGAAGCACCTCGGGGAGCGAGACCCGTTCTTGGTGGACAGTCAGGATGTAATTCCCACAGATCAGCACGTGCCCCTCGATCGGACGCAGCGGCTTTGGTGGATCTCCCGCGCGCTGCTCGGATTCGAGGAAGCAACTGAAAACGAAGACGACCTGTTGCCCGTCGGTGTAGAACTTCCGAGACGGAGCCGTCTCGACGGAGAGGTCGACCAGCGGCTCTAGGGCCTGAGAGGGGATGCCAAGCGCCTTGCCGAGCTCGTCACGGCTCACCTCGGCAAGGGAGATGTCTATCCAGAAGAAGTCCCCGCTCGCCAGCAGTTCCGCGATCCGCTGTCGCTCGGCGGCCCCGAGCGCTTCGATCACCTCTCCCACGGGGACCGAGGCTAGGGCCGCCTCAAGACGGCTTTCCTGCGGTGTGATTGAGCAGGCGACCCCCTAGCCGGGCGTGCTCTTTTGCATCAATCGTGGGCCAACAGGCCCACGACGACGACTGTTATCAAGACTCCGATCAGCGTAACCACGGTCATCCGCTCCCACCTCCGTCATGCAGGATCTTCCCCCTGGGCGCGACTATCGCACCGCGGGACGGGCGGGTCAACACCCGCGCGACGACATTTCTCCACGATTTAACGAGTGGACCCGCGATCAGCCACTCAAGCCTGACTCGGGCGCTCGTCCTAAGGTCGGGCCGCCTATCCGTGCCGGCTGCCGGCCGAATGCGAGGCGATCAGATTCTCGAGCTCGCGCTCGAGCTCGTCCAAAAACGGCAGCCCCGGAAACGCCCTGCTCAGAGTCTGGACCGTGCGCCGATAATGGCGAAGCTTTCGCGGGGCCGGGAGCTCCCCAGTGGCAGCGTAGGCGCGAACCTTGGCGAGCTTGTCGGCCGCATAGATCGCCCCAACCACCCGGTCTTGGTTCGCAATCCGCTCCCGGTGCTCGGCCTTGCGGCTAACCCAGGGGTCGATCGTCGCATCCTCGGTGAGGGCCGACACCAGGCGCCTGACTTCGGGACCGCATCGCGCCTCGATCTCGTCGAGGCCGATGCTCGAGTCCTCGACCACGTCGTGGAGAAGGCCGGCGGCGACCACCTCGTCTTCGTAGCCAGCGTCATCCAGTAGTTCGGCCACCTGCAAGGGGTGATCGATGTGCGCGCCGCCCTCGCGACGCGAACCCTCGTGTGCCTCCATGGCGAGCGCCAGGGCTGCGCTGCCAACCGGGTTCAGGCTGAGCGACCTCGGTGCGGGTTGAACTGTCGAAAGGCTCTGTCCCATCCGGTCTTTCGATGGTCCGACAAGTTTTACCCAGTTTGCGGAGAGTTCGCCGGCGCGCGAGGTGGACCCGGCCGAAAACACCCAATAGCCGTGAGTCAACTGACCGGCGGTGGATCCCCCCGCGCGCTCGCAGCCAGCATGGGATCCCAGCCGCAGACGGCGCAGGCGTGAGCGAAGGCCGAACCGGCGAACTCGAGCGCGAGGCTGCGGGGATCCTCGGCCGAACGGATGTCCTCCCAGTCGAGGACGAACTCGCCGAGGTCGGTATCCCAGTGGGCGGCCTCCGGACTGAGGTCAGCCTCGGCGAATCCATCGGGCGCCGGATAGGCGAACGCGAAGAAGGCCGCCCGGCCGTACTTGCGATCGCCGGGCCACCAACCGATAGCGATCTGCTCTGCGTTGCCGGAGTTCCGCATGATGAAGTCGTTTGACGGCGGATCGACCGGTTTGCCCGAGTAAAACGAAACGGCGAGGTCGAAAGTCCCCCACCATGCGTTGACCGGCGTCGAGCGTCCGCGATAGGAGGCGCGGGCCTCGGCGAGCACCAGGGCGGCCTGGGTGGCAGCCGCGAAGTAGGACGCGGCCTGGTCGGCTTCGTAGGTCGCGTGCTCGCGGTCCTGGTCCAGCCGAACCTCCCAGGGAACCTCCTGCGGCGTCGGGTTGATCTCGACGGGTCCCGCGATGCGCCGGACCTCCTCGAGCACCTCCCGCGTGACCTCGGCGACCGGCCGGTGCGGCGTCAGCGCGATCCGCGCTTCGCGCCCGTCGCTGTGTTCGACCGTGGCCTCATGGGTCCGTAGGTCGAGCGCCGCAACGATCGCCCCCGAGCCATCCGGCGCCGGCATCGTCGGCGTTTCCCACCCGCGGGCGGTGAGCCGAAGCGCCGCATGTTGGAGCTGTGGCTCCGGAGGAGCAAGCTTCACGGCGAGCTTGCCGAGGATCTGGGTGTGGGCATGGAGCGTGTCGCAGGTCTCACTCCAGGACTCATAGGAGAGCGCGGGCCAATTAGAGGACATGTCACAACCTCCGATCAGATGCCGTTCGTGAATTCATCCGCCGAGAGGTGACGGCGGAATGCGAGTCTCGCCATGGACTCCCTCGATCATGAGCGGGATGTCGTCTACGAAGCACCAGGACCAGTCCTCGCCGGGCTGCAGCGAGCGGATGATCGGGTGACCAGTGCTCTTGGCGTGGGCGGTGGCGTGACGGTTGGGCGAGTCGTCGCAGCAGCCGACGTGCCCGCACTCGAGGCAGATCCGCAGGTGCAGCCACGGCTCGCCCGCCGCCAGGCATTCCTCGCAGCCGTCGACGGCCTCGGGCAGCTCCGTGAGCTTGACATGATCGAGATGGGTGCAGGTTGGCATCGGATTTACCCCTTTACACGGCCGCTGCAGCAGGCACGGCCAGTCGTTGATGGACTAATCGAACGGCCATCGAGCCTTCGCCGACGGCGGACGCGACTGGGCTCGTCCGCGCCGATCACCGACCCGACTCCGCGATCTTCGCCGGAATGATCTGAGCAAGCTGGCGCCAATGCCCTTCCAGCCGCTCCCCGTTCACGAAGAACGTCGGGGTGCCCTGGACTCCCGCTCGTCTTCCTCCGGCGGCGTCTTCGAGGACAAGCTCGCGGAAGGTGCGCTCGCGGAGCGCCGCCTCCACCTCATCTATCTCCAGCTCGAGCCGATTCGCCACCGAGAGCAGATCGTCACGCGTGAACTTCTCCCGCCCGGCGAGGAGCAGCAAATGTGCCTCCCAGAACCTCCCGTGGACCGCCGCAAGCTCGGAGAGCTCCGCGGCAAGGTCCGCCCCCGGATGGAGCTCGGCGTCGGGGAAGTGTCGCCAGACGAGGCGCAGGGCGTCGAAGCGATCCAAGAGCCCTCTCACCGGGACGCTGGCGGCGAAGCAGAACGGGCATCCGAAGTCGCCGTACTCGACGAGCGTCACGTTGGGGGAGTCGGAGCCCGCGACATGATCGCGGTCTCCAATCGGGGGCAGCGGGCTCACCGCGACCTCTTGCATTCGCTCGACCTTACTCGTACGCGTCCCGCTCATTCGGCCTGCGGGTTCTCGAGCACGAGAGCCACTCCCTGCCCGGATCCAACGCAGACGCCGAGCACGCCGTAGCGCGCCTTCCGCTTGCGCAGCTCGGTGGCGAGCGTGAGCACGTAGCGGGTACCGGAGGATCCGAACGGGTGGCCGATGGCGACCGCCCCGCCGTTGGGATTGAGACGCTCGTCGGGGACCTCGAAGGCGTCGAGCTGACGCGGCAGCTCGCGGAGAATCGCGACGGCGACCGACGCATAGGCCTCGTGGACCTCCCAAACGTCGATGTCCTGAGGCGACAGCCCCGCGCGCTTGAGCGCCTTTGGGATCGCGAAGGCCGGCGCGATGCCCATCACCTTGGGATCGAGCGCGTGGGTGGCCGACGAGACGACA
The DNA here is from genome assembly GCA_963772345.1 of uncultured bacterium. Lineage (GTDB taxonomy): Bacteria > Actinomycetota > Thermoleophilia > Solirubrobacterales > 70-9 > AC-56. The sequence goes on from CAVYXB010000011.1 coordinate 6,725, forward strand.
CGCGCCAGGGGCTCGGCCCCGAGCTCCACGGCCGCTTCCGCGCTCGCGAGGACCACGGCGCTGGCGCCGTCGTTCAGCGGCGAGGAGTTGCCCGCCGTCATCTGGGTCGTGTTCGGCTGGGCGGGGAGGGCGGCGAGCTTCGCTGCCGTCGTGTCGTCGCGGATTGACTCGTCGTGGTCGAAGGTGCGCGCCTCGGTCTTGCGGGTAGCCGGGATCTCCACGGGATGGATCTCCTCGGCAAGCCTCCCTGAGTCGCGGGCCGCAGCGGCATGCTGATGAGAGCGGAGCGCGAAGGCATCGATCTCCTCCCGCGTCAGCTCATAGCGATCGGCGACGTTCTGAGCCGTCTGCATCATGTCGATGTAGGCGTCGCGGGCGAGCAGGTTCGGGTTCGGCGGGCCGCCGGCGCCCGCCCACATCGTGTCGAGCAGCAGGACCGGCCCGCGCGGCATGAAGGGCGCCTCGCCCTTCATGAACGCCCATCCCGAGCGGGACATCGACTCGACCCCGGAGGCCAGCCCGACCGATAGCTCGTCGCTTCGGATGGCGTGCGCGATCTGGATCGCGCAGGTCAGGGAGGAAGCGCAGAACCGGTTGACGGTGGAGGCCGGCACGGAGTCGGGGAAGCCCGCAGCGAGCGCAGCCCACCGGGCAATGTCGCCCATCCCCTCGTGCGCGACGTTGACGCATCCGGCTGCGATGTCCTCGATGCGCTCGAGCTCGACCCCCGCCCGCTCGCAGGCCCAGACCATCGTCTGGCCGAGGAGATCGTCAACCCGGATGTGCGACAGCGAGCCGCCGTAGCGCCCGACTGGCGTGCGCACCCCATCAAGGACGAAGGCATCGGTCATTTTCGGTCCTCCTGGATCGGGTGTTCATTTTTGCCGGCTGACATTGAGCGCCCGGCCTCCAGGGGTGTAGGGTCGCTCTAGGAGATCCTCGCCAACATTGCTTGGCGACGAGTTCATTCAAGGAGGGTAGGTGGTAGGGCTTCACACGGGTAATCGCGGCAGCAAAAGGCACCTGCCGTGGCCCATCGTGGCGAGCCTCGTACTCTTCGCGGCCGCGGGGCCCGCTCGGGCGGCTTCTGTGTACGTCACCGACTTTGGCGAGAACAAGGTGTCCCAGTTCAGTGTCGGCACGAACGGAAAGCTGGTGCCCATGAGCCCGGCGAAGCTGGCCACCGGGAAGAGCCCGCGAGGCGTGGTGGTGAACCCCGACGGGACCAGCGCCTACGTCGTGAACCCATTCAGCGCCAACATCTCGCAGTTCAAGATCCTCGCAGGCGGAGGGCTGTCGCCGTTGACGCCGCGGAAGGTGCCGGCCGCCCGAGATCAACTCGACTATCCGCAATACGCGGCGGTGACCCCGGATGGCGCAAGCCTGTACGTCACCACGTTCGGCGACGCCAATCACGTGAACGGCGCCGGTGGCACGGTATTGCAGTACGACGTGAGCCCAGACGGGCATCTGACGCGCATCAGCCCGTTCGGGGCCGCCGCCGGCGACGGCACGTATGGAGTCGCCGTGAGCCCAAACGGCAAGAACCTCTATGCGTCCAACGGCGAAGGCGCGAGCCTCTCCCAGTTCAACATCGGAGCGGGTGGCACCCTGACGCCGAAGACCCCCGCTGCCGTGGCTGCCGGCAGCGTGCCGCAGGCCGTGGCGGTGCGTCCCGACAATCAGAGCGCCTACGTCGTCAACTTCTTCAGCAACACGGTCTCCCAATACACCTCCGCCGCTGGCAAGCTCATTCCGAAGACCCCTGCCACCGTCGCAACGGGCCACTATCCGGACGGAGTCGCGCTAAGTCCCGATGGCCAAAGCCTGTACGTGGCCAACAGCTACAGCGGTGAGGGCGTCAACGGGACCATCTCCCAGTACAACATCGGCCCAGGTGGGAAGCTCTCGCCCAAGAGCCCGGCAACGGTGGCTGCCGGCCGGGGACCGAACGGGCTGACGATGACCCCCAACGGCAAGAGCATGTACGTCGCCAACACCGACGGCAATGACCTCTGGCAGTACAGCGTCGGCGCGGGCGGGAAGCTCTCGCCCAAGAGCCCCGCTCGAGTGGCGACCGGCAAGTGGCCAGTGGGCGTCGCCGTGTCGCCCTGACGGCTATCCGGATACAGGGCTCAGGACCGGCGGCGGCTAGCCAGGGCGCCCATGCCCAGGGCCAGTACGACGCCGAGTGCTGCGAAGAGGATGCGAGCCACGTCGAGGGTAGGTCGCCAGGTCACGCGATCGTTGCGGATCTCGAATGCGCCCGAGGGCCAAGCGAACAATCCGACCCCCATGCCGGCTCCGGTATCCGGCTCCCGGTCCTCAGAATCGCCATTTCCTGAGCTTCTGCTGCCACCGCCACCGCCGCCCGCCCCAATCACGGTGGCCGCGGGGATCATCGTGACGCCATCGCGCGCCACCGGGTCGCCGAAGACCTGGCGGGCACTGAGCATCTCGCGTATGGATCTGAACGCTTCTTTCGGCTCCACTACGGCCTGGTTCGCTCGTCAGGGATCAGATCCTGCGCTGATGGCGGAAAACCTCAGCCCCGCCGCAGTCCGGCGGCTTCGACGGCTTCGTCCCGGTTTCGAAAGGCCTGCTCTCGCACGACCCGCCCGTTCTTGATCGTGAAGAGGAAGGCGAACCGGTCTCCATCCATGGCGAGCTGGCTGGCGGGTCCCACTCCGGTGACCTGGGCCACCGCGACAACCTGGTCACCGGAGTCGATCAGCTCGACCGGGTCAATCGTGTATCCGGACAGAGTCTTTTGATTCTCCTCGTAGATCAGGCGTATGGCCTCCTTGCCGCGGCGGGTCCCCAAGAGGAGCGTTTCGAACACCACGTCTGGGTCATACACCTCGACCAGAGCATCGAGGTCGCCACGGTTGTGCGCGGCGAATCCCGCTCTGATCAGCTCGAGGTTCTCCTGTCGACCATCGCCCGCGCTACTCCGCAAGGCCGGCGGCTTCGCGGAGCGTCGCACGGCTTCACCATTACCAACCTGGAATTCGTCCCACGCGTCGGGGCGACCTACCGGATCGAGATGCAGCCACCGCAGGGCGACCCCTTCTATCTGGCCGGTGATTTCCGCGAAGTCGATCCGCCCACCCGCCTCGCTTTCACGTTCGTGTATGAAGACCCGGATCCCGACGACGTCGAGACCCTGGTCGGAATGTCGCTCCGGGATCTTGGCGGGTCGACGGAGATCGACTTCACCCAGAGAACGTTCAAGACCGAAGCGCGTCGCGCACTTCACCGGGACGGCTGGACGGACAGCTTCGACAAGCTTGAAGGGCTCATCTCCGCGCACGCATAGTCGCCAGGAGAGCGCTCGCTGCCGCCCCTTTCCCTCGAGCTGAACGGGTTAGGCTGGCCGCCTCATGCTCCTCAGCTTTCAGCTGCTTCCCGAGCAGCCCGCGTCCGAGCTCCTGGATTCGATCGCGGTGGCCGACAGGCTCGGCTACCACGCCTGTTACAGCGCCGACGAGATCTACCACAAGGACGCCTGGCTCCTGTTCGCCGCCGCCGCCGAGCGCACGGAGCGCATCAGGCTCGGCCCCTGCGTCGCGCCGATCTACATGCGGGAGCCGACCTACGTCGCCCAGCTCGCCGCCACGCTCGACGAACTCAGTGGGGGGCGCGCCGAGATCGTGTTCGGCATCGGCAACATCGCCATGCTCGAGCAGTACGGCGTCGAGTGGCGGGGAACCCGCCCGATCGCCCGTCTGCGGGAGGCCCACCAGGTGATGCGAACCGTCCTCGACGAGGGCGCGATCGACTTCGACGGGGATTTCTACCGCTACACGGGCGTCACGACGGCGGCCCGTCCCGTCCAGGAACACCTGCCCCTGAAGATCGGCGCGATGGGTGGTCCCAAGTCAATGGAGCTGGCCGGGGAGATCTCCGATGGCCTCCTTACAGCGTGCGCGTATTCGCCCGAGGCGCTTACCTACGCGGTCGAGCACTTTCGCGCAGGGGTCGAGCGCGTTGGCCGGCACCCGGCGGGACTGGACCTCGGCGACTCCCTGCTCGGCGCGATCGCACCCGATGGCGAAGTCGCGCGCCGCGCCGGACGCATCCTCGCGGCGTTCTACATCCCCTCGATGCCCCCGGCGCTGCTCGAACGACACGGGATCGAGCCCGAACGGGTCGCACCGGTGAGCGAAGCGTTCGCAGCCGGCGACGTTCAACGAGCGCTCGAAGCCACTCCGGAGGAAGTCGCCGACCGGATCATGGTCGCCGGTACGCCGGAGGACTGGGTGTCGTGGCTGAAGGACACCTACGCCCCCGCGGGCCTAGATCACGCGCTCGTCTCGTTCACGGATCCATTCACGCTGAGGGCCTGGGCGGGAACCGAGGTCGAGGGTCTACCCGACTTGGGCGAGCAGGTTCGACTCATGGGCGAGCAGGTCCTGCCCGAGATCAGCTCGCTCTGAACGCCTGCGGACCCGTCGACCGAGCGGGGGGCGAAAGGCACGGCTCGACCTTTCGCCCCCGAAGCGACACTCATCCACCTGGAAGGCCGCTCGGTCTCGTGGGTCTCTAGTCCTGGTGCTTCACCTTGGACGAGACGCACTTGCCGAGCGCGTTCCGTCCGTTGTGATTCGAGCCGTAGGTCTGGCGGAAGCCCTCCGGATCAGCCGCGCGGGCAGCCTTGCACTCCTTGGCGGCGTTCTTGAACTCGGTCGTGTCCTTCTTGACGTCCGCGTTGACCGTCTTCGAAACGCACTTGCCGAGCGCGTTTTGGCCATTGTGGTTCGAGCCGTAGGTCTGCCGGAAGCCCTCCGGGTCGGCCGCGCGGGCCGCCTTGCACTGCTTCGCGGCGTTCTTCAGCTCGGTCGAGACCTCGTTCGTCGTGCCGTGGATGCAGTTGCGCATCGCGTGGTCGCCGTACGTGGCACGGAAGGCCGCCGCGTCCGCCTTCTGCATCGCCGTGCACTGCTTCGCGGCCAGGTTGCTCGCATGGCTGTTGCTGGTCTGGTTGCTCGCCGTCGCCACCCCGGCTGCCAGCAGAGACGCACACAGGCATCCACAGGCGATTGTGATCAGTCGGGTCAAGAGTTCGACTCCTTGCTGCCCTGCGCTGGGCATCGCTTGCATGTCCCGTCGCCGAAAGGAACGCGGGAATGCAGCGATTGTCAGGAGCTACCGGAGCTTTTCCCGGCCGCCGCGCCACGCGGCGTCGCGGATCCCCGTCCGGGGCTCGAGCCGCTGTGGCCCGGGGCCGCTGCGCTGTTTCCGGGGGTCGGTGAGGAGCTGTGGCCCGGGGCGGCTGCCCTGTTTCCGGGGCTCGGTGACGAGCTGTGGCCAGGGGCGGCTGCGCTGTTTCCGGGGCTCGAGCCGCCGTGGCCCGGGGCCGCTGCGCTGTTTCCGGGGCTCGAGCCGCCGTGGCCGGGCGCGGCTTCGCTCTTGCCGGGGGCGCCTCCCGCCGGGCCGCCGTTGCCGTGCGAGTTGCCCCCCGCGGAAGAGTGGGCCGGTGGAACCCCGTTCGAGGTCACCGGCAGGCCATTCCCTCGAGAGGGATCAGACCGTCCCATCGCGCCGGCGCCTCCGGCCCGGCCGGTCCGAGTCGCTGTGCGTCGCGCGGGATGATCCAGATCCACGGATGCGCGCCCGCTCGAAGTGGATCTCGCGCGCGACCCGCCGGCCACACGCCGAGCCGAGGCCCGCGTGATCAACTCCGTGATGAGCCGCCGGCGGCAGACCTTGCTCGACAGCCGGCCCGTTGCGGTCGAGCACGGGCATCCTGACCACCCCGCTCATCCCGGCCGCCCCGGCGCCGATCGCGACCGCGGCGGCCAACGAGGCTCCCTTCACGACCATCCCTCCGGTCGCCCCACCCGCCGCCACGCCGGTCCCGCCCGCCACTCCGCCCGCGGCCGCGCTCAGCCCGCCCTTGCCGGTACCGCCGAGGACGCCGGTCATGAGGCCGGACGCAGCGATTGCCGATAGAGGCGGGCAGAGCGCCCGGAGATCCGAGCGTCGTTGGGAGATCGCGGCACTGAAGTCGCTGCAGGAATCGCAGGCGCGCAGGTGAGCTCGAAGCCTCCGGCTGCGAAGGCGACGGCCGTCTCCCTCCGACACGGCCCGGCGTGCTGCGTCACAGTCCATCTCGCGCCCCCTGCTCACGTCACGCAGCGCCTCGCGCGCCTCGTAGACCGCCTGGCGCGCCGCGGCCGGAGAGACGGCCAGCGCGGATCCGATCTCGGCATAGCTGAGCCCGCTCAGCTCGCGCATCACGAGGGCGCCGCGCTGTCGGTCGGGCAGCCGATCCAGGTCGGCGACGAGCGAGCGCAGGCGCTCCCGGGCCTCGGCCTCCAAGTCGGCTCCGGCGGTGGTCGGCTCTGGCCCACCCGGCGAGTCGGGGGCCTCGGAGCGCTTGCGCAGGATCGAGATCGCCTCGTTGTGCGCCACCCGGTAGAGCCATGGACGGAGGACGATTCGGCGCTCCTCGCCGGGAAGGGAGTGAAGCGCGCTCGCCATCGTGGCCTGCAGCGCATCCTGGGCGTCGTCGGAATCCCGGAGGATCGCCCTGCAGTAGCGGTAGAGCTCCTGGTGGTAGCGCTCGAAGATCGCCTCGAAAGCGCGCTGATCGCCACGAGCGGCGAGGCGCGCGAGGCGCGCGTCCGCCAGCAGCCGCCGCGGCATCCAAGCTGCCGACGCCGGGGCGTCGAGGGTCGTCTCGCCTACCGACATCGGTTGTGATTATCGACCGTTCGACACTGAGACTTCAATCTGCCTACCCCGAAACGCTGCGGATCGTCCTCGGGCCCTTGAACGGGCAAGGAAGGCGGATGTCAGGGAGATCCTCGGAGACTCGGCGACCGAGCTAGAAGGATCGGGCGGTCGCGGGGTCTTGGCCGGCGACGGAATGCTCCGCTCTCCGGGCTCGCCAGTCCCCCGTATGGGTGGGGGCATGCTGGTGACCCCATTCCCCGAGAATCGTGAACAGCACCCGGAAACCATCGCGGAAGGTCTTCAGGTTGGTCTCGCCGGAGATGCGATCGGCTTCGTAGCTCGGAACCTCCGAGATCCTCATGCCGGCGTTTGCGATCCGGAGGTTGATCAGGGTTTCGACCTCGAATCCGGCCACGTCGAGCGAGATGAATGGCAGGCACCGGGCCCAGAAGGCGTTGTAGCCGTAACAGAGGTCGGTGAAGTGGGTGCGGTAGAGGACGTTCACGATGCCGCTCAGGCCGTAGTTCCCCATTCGACGGAGCCTGGTGATGTCCACGCTTCCGCCGCCGGGGAGGAAGCGGGATCCCTTGGCGAAGTCGGCCCCCGCTTCCAGTGCCGCCACGAAGCGCGGGATCTCGGCGGGGTCCGCCGAACCGTCGGCGTCGATCATCACGATCAGATTTCCGGTCACGGCGGCGAAGCCGGCGCGCAGCGCATCCCCCTTGCCGATCCCTGGCTGCATGACCACCCGGATGTCTGGGCGCGCCTCGCGTGCGACCTCGACGGTCCGGTCGCGCGAGTTGCCGTCCACCAGGATCACCTCGTGCAGGTCCGGGGGGAAGCGCTCGAGGACGTGGGCGATGTTGTCGGCCTCGTTGAGAGCTGGGATCACGACGCTGACTTGAGTCCGCCGGTCGCGACGGCGATCGGGGCCTCGGTAAGGCGCCCCTCCCGCCCTGGCGAGGGACTTGACCTGGATCAGGGGAACGCCCCCAAGGCGAACCGGCTCGGCCGCCGGGGCCTCGAGGAGGTCGAGCGGGTGCGGGAGGAGGCTGACCGGCACCCCGAGCGATCGGAACGTCTTGATCATCTGCCACGAGGCCCTTGTCGTCGAGGCTTCGCGCGGCGATTACCACGCGATCGGCTTCGTGGTCGTCGACCATCCGCAAGGCGGCTTCGCGATCGGCCGGCGGAATGGAATTCGGGCCCGGCGGAAGAACGCTGTGGACGATCCGCGCGTGGTCGCGCAGCGGCTCATACGCCCTCAGTCGCTCCGCGGTCTCGTCATCGCCCACCACCAGCCACCGCTCGACGTGCTCGATCCGCCGCGCGATTGAAGCGGCCGCCAGTGCGCCGAAGCCGCCGAGCGTGAACGCCAGGATCCAGAGCGCCAGCTGGCCGATCGCTCCGAGGTCCGAGCCGTGGCTGGCGATGAGCAGCGATGCGGTCCAGGCAAACAGCGCGGTGATCACGAGCCGTCCGAGGATCGGGCGGCCGTGGAAACCCGCCATTCGGTTGACGACGTTGTCCGACGACCCGTAGAGGCCCAGAACCTGGGATAGGCCGACCAGGAGAAGGGGGGCGAGCGGGATCACCGGCCATGCCGCCGAGCCGCGATCGAGCAGAACGACCGCGAGCGCGGCACACGCCGCCACGAAGTCGATCGACGCGCGCAATGCGACGACCCTGCCGTGTTTGACCCGCTGCAGGCTCCCGAGCGAGGGTCGCTCCTGCACCACGGCGGAGCGCTCGGCGATCGGCTGATCGGCGGGCGCGCCACGGACGCCCTCGAGCGTCGGTGAGCTCGCGCTGGGGGCGCGGAACATGCTTGTTCGGGGCGGAGGGGTAATCGGTTCGTCTTTCGTCGTCGGGGCCGTCCGGGAGGCCATCGAGCGGCGACTCCCGGCGGGGAAGTTCCGGTGTTCACTGCTCCAATCGGCCGATTGGAGGTCCTCCATGAGCCGCTGCCTCGAATGCGGGCCTGCGGGCGCGCCGCCGGAAACGGCGCTCATGGGCGGGTGGCTTCCGGCCGATGAGAGCTGATGTGACGCCGCTAGCCGACCCTGCCCAGGTCGACCCAACCGACCCTGCCCAGGTCGACGTCTCCGTCGTGGTCGCGACCTACAACGCCAAGCGCCGCGACGAGCTCGACGCGTGCCTGTCTGCGATCCGTCGGCAGACCGTTGCGCCGCTGGAGGTGATCGTGGTCGTCGATCACAACCCGGATCTGCTGGCGAGCGTCCAGTGAGGCCTGCTCCTGGGCGACGGTGATCGAGAACCGTCATGCACGCGGGCTTGCGGGCGCCCGAAACGCTGGAATCGACGCTGCGCGAGGGTCGATCGTCGCCTTCGTCGACGACGACGCCCGGCCCGAGGACGACTGGCTCGAGAGGCTCCACGACTGCTTCGACGACCCGAGCGCAGTGGGGGCCGGCGGCGCGCTGATCCCGCGGTGGACCGGAGACCGGCCGGAATGGGTGCCGCCCGAGTTCTACTGGGTGTTCGGTTGCAGCTACACCGGGCTTGCCCGAACACCTCGCCCCGGTGCGAAACCCGATCGGGGCCAACATGGCGGTTCGCAAACGGACGCTCCAGGAGATCGGCGGCTTCCGCGCGGACGGGGACGGGGGAGATCCGCGTGCGCTTCGTTCGCGGGGAATGGTGCGGGCGCAGGGAAACGTGCCCGATGACACCGATCTCGCGATTCGCGTCAAGCAGCGCTGGCCCGACTCGATCTGGCTCTATCAGCCCGAGGCCAGGGTGCTCCACACGGTGACCAAGGAGCGGGCTTCGCTCTCTTACTTCCTTCGCCGCAGCTTCGAGGAGGGCTCGGGCAAGGCTCGGCTCGCCGCGTTCGTGGGGTCGGAGGACGGGCTCAGCTCCGAGCGCCGCTACCTCAGGTCGGTGCTGCCGCACGGCATCGCCGAAGGCCTGCGGCAACTCGCGCACGGCGACCTCCGGGGCGGCCTGCGGGCCATCGCCATCGTCATCGGCGTGATCTCGAGCGCCGCCGGGTTCGTGCACGCGAGCCTCGATCGCGCGCTCGAACGGGAGGCGAAGCGGGCATGAAGGTCTCCGAGCGCCAACGGCCGGAGCCGGCGTCGCCCGACTTCGTCGCCGGTGCGAATGGACGACGTCGAGATCGGCGCGCCGCTTCCGGCTCTCGCAGCCACGGACCCGCGGACCGAGGCATCTCCTACGGCTCCTCGCTGTGCGTGGTCCGCCTCCACGGCAGGCCACTCGGCCTGATCCAGGTCGAGCTGCCGCCCGACGGGCTCTCGGCCGACGCGCTCGCGGCGCGCATCCAGGCGCGAGCTCGCCGACGAGGTGGCCCAGCACCTCTCCGACGACGGCCTGCCCCCGAGCGCGCTCGACGCCGGTGGAATCCCCGGCCCCGAGCCGCCGCTGTGCGCGGTCGCGCGCGACGAGCTCCTGCGTGAGGCCCCGTCCGTCTCGGTGGTCATCTGCACCCGCGATCGCCCCGACTCGGTGCGGACGACCGTGCGCTCGATCCTGGCCTGCCGATACCCGCCGGAGCGCCTCGAGGTGATCGTGGTCGACAACGCCTCGAAGACGGACGCCGTCGTCGCGCGCTCAGCCAGGACGACTTCGAGGGCGACGTCCCGTTCCGCGTCGTGCAGGAACCCGAGCCCGGCCTCTCGAACGCCCGCAACAAGGGGCTCCGGGAGGCGACCGGGGAGATCGTCGTCTTCGCCGACGACGACGTCGAGGTCGATCGCGACTGGCTGGCGATGCTGGTCGGCCCGTTCGCGCGAGGCGAGCGCGTGGGCGCCACCTCCGGGCACGACCCTGCCGGGCGCGCTGGAGACGCCGGCGCAGCGCTGGGTGGAGGGATTCGGCGGACGGGTGCGGGGCTTCGACACCCGGGTCTTCGACCTGCTGGATCCCCCCGCGGACCAGCCGCTCTTCCCGTTCACGGTCGGCGACCTGGGCGCAGGGCGAAACATGGCCTTCCGTCGTGACGTGCTGATCGAGCAGGGAGGGTTCGATCCCGCGCTGGGACCCGGCACCCTCGCCCACGACGGCGACGACATCGAGGCCCTGCTCCGCGTGCTCCTGTCCAAGCGCCAGGTCGTTCACGAGCCGGCGGCGATCGTCTGGCACGCCCACCCGCGCGACTACCGGGAGCTCGAGCAGCGCGTGTGGGGATACGGGATCGGCCTTACCGCCTGCCTGACCAAGGCGATCATCACCCACCCCGCGCTGCTCGGCGACCTGCTGCGAAAGCTCCCGCGGGGCTTGGCCTTCGCGCTGTCCCCAGTGTCGGCCAAGAACGTCGGCAGGCAGGCCGACTTCCCGAAGGCGCTCGTGCGGCTCGAGCTTCGCGGCATGGCCTACGGCCCGATCGCCTACGCCCGGAGCCGCGTCGACCAGCGTCGGCGCCGTCGTCGCTCCGCCGCTCCGCCGATCCGCGACGAGCGGGCGCCCCGTCCTCCTCGCTTCGAATCCTGATGGTCACCGACGAATACCGCCCGTACATCGGGGGCGCCGGGCGCTGCATGGAGCTGTTCGCCCAGGAGCTGTCGCGGCTCGGCCACACGGTTGCGATCGCCACCGCCTGGCACGCGGATGCGCCCGCCTTCGAGGACGACGGGCAGGTGCAGATCCATCGCATCCGGGACCTGCCCAGCCGCATGCGCTGGATCTCCGAGGACCCGAAGAGGCACACCCCGCCGCCGTTTCCCGACCCGGAGGCCGTTTGGCGGCTGCGCCGCCTGATCAACGACTTCCGACCCGACCTGATCCCCGCCTACGGCTGGCTCGCGCACTCCGCGGCGACGGCCTTGATCGGCAAGCGGATCCCGCTGGTGATCTGGGGGCACGAGTACGGCAACGTCTGCGCGATGCGCACCATGGTCCGCGGCACCGAGGTCTGCTCGGGACCCGCGCCCCGCGAAGTGCCTCGACCTGCGCGGCCGCGGGCCGGGGGGTGCCCAAGGGCACCGTGGCCGCGGCGAGCGTCCTCGGCGTGCGTCCGCTGCTGCGGCGAAAGACCGCCGCGATCCACAGCGTCAGCCACTACGTCAAGCAGGTCCTGGACCGCGACCTCGACGTCCCCGGCGTGCCGTCGGTGGTGATCCCGAACTTCCACGTGGACGAGACCGACGCCCCGGTCGACGAGGAGATCCTCGAGCGCCTGCCCGAAGGAGCCCTTCATCCTGTTCGTCGGCGCGTTTCAGGCGACTCAAGGGGATCGACGAGCTGATCGCCGCCCACCAGCGGCTCGACGACCCGCCGCCGCTGGTGATGGTCGGGATCAGGACGCCCGACACGCCGGAGAGCTTTCCGGACGGCGTCACGGCCCTGACCGCCGTGCCGCACGGCACCGTGATGGCGATGTGGGAGCGGGCGCTGTTCGGCGTCTTTCCGAGCAAGTGGCCCGAGCCCCTCGCGACCGTGGTCCACGAGGCGATGAGCAACGGCCGGCCGGCGATCGGCACCACGCCGGGCGGCCACGAGGACATGATCGAAGACGGGGAGACAGGGTTCCTGGTTCCGGGAGGCGACGCCGAGGCCCTCGCCGCGGCGATGGCCCGCCTGATCGACGACCCGGACGCTGCGCGAGCGCCTCGGCGCCGAGGCCAAGCGACGCGCCAGCCGCTTCACCCGCGAAGCGGTCGTCCCTCAGCTCGAGCGCTTCTACTACGACACGATCGCGGTCTCGCAGGGGAGGTAGTCGTGAGGCGGTTGTCGGCGCCCTGGTGGGGAGACCTGACGGCAGTCGTGGGGCTCACCCTCGTCGCCTTCGTCGTGGCCCTGGCCCCGGTGCCGGGGCCGGCGCGCACGGTCGCCCTGCTGCCTCTGCTGCTGGTGCTTCCCGGCTACGCGCTGACATGCGCCATGTTCCTGCCCGGCGAGATCGGCCGCGACCTCCGCCTCGTCCTGAGCGTCGCGTTCAGCGTCGGCGTCGCCGCGGTCGGCGGACTCGTCGTGCAGCTCGTCATCCGGCTCGATCGTCCCGTGTGGGTCACCCTGCTCGCGCTCGTCACGGTGGTGGCCGCGCTCGCCGCGCTGCGGCGGCGAGACGGGATGCCCGCCGACACCGAGCGACCCACCCTCGAGAATCCCGATCGTCGGCGCGATCTCGGTGGTGGCGATGCTTGCCGCGGTCGCGATCGGCGGCTGGGCGATCGCGATCGCGACCGAGGGCGCGCACCGCCAGGCGAGCGAGGCGCACTTCTCCTCGCTCTGGCTGGTCCCGGCGGGACCCGCGCAGCACCCCACAGCCGGTGAGCGTCGGGGTCACGAACCACGAGGGGCAGGCGAGCGCCTACCAACTGACGGTCACGCAGGGCACACGAACGCTCCGGCGGTGGCAGCTGCCCCTCGACGACAACGAGAGCTGGCAGGCACAACTGCCCGGCTCGGCGATCCCCGGCACCGGCCCGGTGATCGCCCAGCTCGATCGTGACGGGTTGCGCGAGCACCGGGTCACGCTTCGACTCGGAGGCAGCGGCTGATGCTTCTGAAGACGCGGGACGCCGGCGCCTCGCGCGTCGCCGCCAAGAAGCGCCTGCGGGCGCGGAGGGTTGCGCACGCGAAAGCCCGCCCCGTCGGCGATGCAGTGGCGGCTCGGCGCGGCGCCCGTCGCTCGCTCTCATCGCCGCAGGCGGCCTGGTGATGGTCGCATTGGGCAACAACGGGGCGCGCGAGAGCACGGGCGGGGCCCAGCCCCTCTTCTGGGCCGGGCTGGTGGCGATCTACGCGCCGATCTCCTTCCGCCTGCTCTCGGCCTCCGCATCGCGCGCGGAGCGGATCGCGCTCGTGGGCGCTGCTCGGCGTCTCCTTGTTCGCCGTCAGGATCCTCGCCGCCCCGACCGGGTTCGTCCGCTTCGACGAGCTGGGGACATGGCGCGCCACCAACGAGGTGCTGCAGACCGGCCACCTGCTCTCGGCCAACCCGCTGATCGTGAGCACGGCCGGCTTCCCGGGCCTCGAGGCCATGACCGCGTCCGTGGCACAGCTCGCCGGCCTCAGCATCTTCCACGCGGGCGAGGTCGTGCTCGGGCTCGCCCGGTTCACGTTCGTGGTCGTCATGTTCCTGTTCCTCGAGCGGGCCACCCGATCCCCGCGGGCCGCCGGCATCGGCGTGGCGGTCTATGCGTGCAATCCCAGCTTCCTCTACTTCGACGCCCAGTTCGCATACGAGTCGCTGGCGCTGATGCTCGCCGCCACGCTGCTTCTCGTGTCCCTTCACTGGGCCGAGCCGGAGCCCGATCGACCGCGCCCCGTGGCGGGGATGGTCGCCGCGATGGCGCTGCTGGCGGCCACGCTGACGATGACCCACCACATGAGCTCGTATGCGCTTCTCACCTTCCTTGCCGGCTGGGCGGCACTCGACGGCGCTCGCCGCGCGCAAGGCCGACGCCGGCGCCGCCCGCGGCGCAGCAGGCGGCCAGTCGGCGGCGTCGCGACGGTCGGCCCCCGACGCCGTCCGTTCCTCGACGGTCCGGGGCTTCCCGCGCTCCTGATGGCGGGGATGGCGATCACCTGGTTCGCGCTGGTCGCGGGCTCGGTCACGATCGACGAGCTCGGCAAGGTGATCAGCGGCGCGATCCACTCCACCCTGCGGCTGGTCGTCGGCGGCTCCGACTCGAAGACCCTCTTCGCGGGGAGCGGGGAGAGCAACTCACTGGCAGCGCGGGCGCTCGCGATCGGGTCGGTGATTCCCCTCCTGGTGCTGATCCCACTCGGCCTCAAGCGGACCTGGCGGACACCGGATTCGAGCCCGCTGTGGAGGACCCTGGCGCTGACGGCGCTGCTCTACCCGATCACCCTCGGCATGCGCCTCACCCAGGCCGGGTCGGAGACCTCCCAGCGCGCCTCGGAGTTCGTGTTCGTCGGGGTCGCGTTCTTCGCCGGGATCGTGCTCGGCAAGGGCCGGTGGCCGAAGCACTGGGTGACCCGAAACGCCGCTGCCCTCGCGCTGACCGCGGTGGCCCTGGTGGTGTTCCTGGGCGGGTTCATCATCGGCGAGCTGCCGGCGACCAGGCAGCCGGGGCCGTTCCTCGTGGGCGCCGAGGATCGCTCGATCAGTCCCCAGGGCATCGATGCGGCACGGTTCGCGGCCAACCACCTGCCGGCGCACAGCCGGGTGCTGGTCGACCGGCAGAACGGCACCCTGATGACCGCCTACGGCGACCTGAATCCGGTCTTCGGGCAGCTCAACGGAACCCCGGTCACGAGGGTCCTCTTCAGCAGGCGATTCGACCGTCGCGACCGACAGGTGATCAAGGACGACCTGATCGACTACATCGTCGTTGACCGGCGGCTCAGCCGCGAGCTGCCCGTGCTCGGGTACTACGTCGAGCCCGACGAGGCGGGGGCGTTCCGCCGAACGAGCCGATCAATTCAGCCCTGCTCGCGAAGTTCAACCACGCGCGCGGGCTGAGCAAGGTGTTCGTCAACGGCCCGATCGCCATCTACTCGACCTCCGGCCTCAGATCAGAAGATGAGCCGACTCCGCTGGCACCGCCCTGAGCGCCCGAGATCCGGGACCTCGCCCGGTCCCATCGTGCCCTGCTCGCCAACGCCGGATCGATGGTCGGGACCACCCTTGATCACCTCCGGCACTGGGGGTGGCGTTCTGGCTGCTGGCCGCGCACAACTTCAGCCAGTCCGCCGGTCGGGGTGGCAAGCGCCGCCGTGGCGGCGATGACCCTGTTCGGCTTCATGGGGACGCTCGGGTTGGGGACGCTTCTGATGGGTGATCTGCCTCGGCGAAGCGGAAAGCCATCGGTCCCTGCTCAACGCCGCACTCCTGATCAACCTGGTGGCGGGCACGGTCCTGGGCCTCGCCTTCGCCCTCCTCATGCCGCTCTGTCGTCGAATCTGGCTCCCCTCGGCGAGAGCCTTGCTTCGACCGCCTTCTTCGCGCTCGGGGTCGGGCTCACGGCACTTGCCTTCGTCCTCGATCAGGCGCTGATCGGGCTTCTGCACGGCGGCCTTCAGCTCGTCCGAAACATCGTCTTCGCCACGGTCAAGCTGGCCGGCGATGATTCTGATCGCGGTGCTCGTCACCGACGCGGGCGCCCCGTGGATCTACTCGCGCCTGGGCCGCGGGCATCGTCGCTCTCCCTCGTGGTCCTGGTCCGCTTCTATGCCCAGCGGGACGGGGACAGGCTGTGGCCCAACTTCGCCCTGCTGGTCAAGATGCGGGCCTCTGCGGCGTCCCACGCCGCGGTCAACCTGGCGCTCGAGACGCGCCGACCTCGCGATGCCGATCCTGGTGGTCGCGCTGCTGTCGGCCAGCGCGAACGCGAGCCTTCTACATCGCGTGGATGATCGCCGGCTTCCTGGTCATGGTGCCCGCTTTCGCTGAGCATGGTCGCCTACGCGATCGGGTCGGTGGACGCCTCCGGGCTCGTCGCGGCGATTTCAGGTTCACGTTCGCCCTCTCGCTCGGGTTCGGGGTGATCGCCAACCTGGTGCTCCTCCCGGCTGCCTCCCCCGCTCTCGGCATCTTCGGCCAGGGCTACGCCGATCAGGCCACGACGGCCCTCCACATCATGGCGCTGGGCGTCTTTCCGCTCACCTTCAAGACCCACTACGTCGCCATCCACCGGGTGCAGCGACGCCTGGGCGCCGCGCTACCCATCGTCTGGGCCGGCACGCTGCTCGAGCTGGGCGGTGGCGCCGCTCGGCGCGATCCTGGGGGGCCTCACCGGAGTCGCCTGGGGCTGGCTCGCGGGCCTGTGCGTGGAGGGACTCGTGATGAGCAGGGACGTGATTCGCGGCCTGCGGCCCGACAGGAGGGACGCTCCGCGTCCGGTCCCGGCAGGCGAGGAGCTGGTCGCGATCACGTCGCTGGACGCTCCTACGTTCGAGCGGCCGTAATCGGCGCGGGCTGGGCGAGCTCAGCGAGCGCAGTCAGCTCGCGGCCGCTACACGATCCGGAAGCGAGCCTGCCGCGGCGCGGAATGGGAGCCGCTTCGGTTCACCGCCCGGGCCACGACGCGATAGCCGCCGCGGCGCATGGGACGACCGCCGACCAGCTTCGAGAGCGCGACGCGGCCGCCCTTGGTCGGCTGGGCGATCGTCACCGGCGCCGACGCGTGGCCGCGGGAGTCGCGTACCGAGATCTTGAGGCGGGCCGAATGGGAGAGCCGGTAGGCGACCTTCGCGCGGGAAACCGTGGTCTTGGTCGCTCCGCTCGAGCCGCCGGCGAGGCGGGAGGGGGTCACCGTGAGCGTCCGGATCTTGGCGCTCTGCTCAGCGGCTGCTGGGTGCCGGATCGGGGCCACCGTACAGGGAGCTCGACGCCACGTCGCGAAATGCCTGCAGCGCGGACGAGGAAGAGTTGACGCGCCAGTCCTGCTCCATGTCCCGGTCGAACCAGAGCACCGCCCGGACGCGGGGGAACTGCTGCGGGATCGTCTTCAGGAAGCCCTGCCTGATCCACGCCGCCTTGTCGCCCGCCGATCTCGCTCGAGGAGGTCTCGGCGAGGATCACCGGCTTGCTGCTGAGCTGGGTGAGCTGCTCTATAGGAGGAGGAGAACACCTGGGAAAGGCTCTGCCACTGGTTCACGCCGACGCCTGAGCGTCCCCAGTTGTAGCCGTCGAGGGCCACGTAGTCGACCCACGAGTCGCCGGGGAAGTACCGGGCGAAGGGATAGTCGCCGTTGTCCACGTTGGGCGACCAGACCCACTTGACGTTGGCGGCGCCCTCCCCCCTGAAGACCGAGACGACGTGGCGCCATGCCGCGACGTAGGCGGCCGGCTGACCGCTCCACCCGTACCAGTCGCCGTTCATCTCATGCCCGAAGCGGATCATGACGTCGAAGGGGAGGCCCTTGGCGAGGTCGGCGGCGCGGCGCAGGTAGCTGTCGTAGTTGCCCGCGGCGATGCTCGAGAGCGGGATCGTGGGACCGCTCCAGCCCGACTTGTAGAGCTGCCAGGTCACCATCGGGGTCTCTCCCCGGGACTCGAGATTGGAGATCTCGGCGGGGGTCAGGAGCGGGTCGGTGGGGTTGCTGTACTTCATGACGATGTCCGGCTTCTGGCCGACCATGGCCGCATAGGCGTCGAGCGCGTTGCCGTCCTCGGGGCCGTCGGGCACGTAGGCGCCGAGCTGGATCGGCGCGGCGGCCGCGGAAGCGGGGCCGCTCGGTCCAAATGCGAAGGCGGCGACCAGCGCGGCGAGCGCGAGGAGCGGCCGGACTGTGCGTAGGCGAGGAACGTGCACCCATATACCCCTCGGACCTGGTCGGAAGGCATCTGGACGGACCGCTCAGGCGTGGGCTTGGACGCCTGTAGGACCCCATCCGTGCGTCGGGCGCCGTGCCTGGCTTTGGGCTGTGGCTAAGGCGCGCGGCCAGAGCCGGCAGGGGTGGCGTCCGGGGGCTGTCCCCGCACCGCCCTTCTCGCCCGTCGCATCCGTCGCACCAGCACCACGAGGCCGATGAGCGCTGCCAGGAACGCGGCCGCGATCGCGATCGCGATCCAGAGGTAGCGCCCGTGGAGCTTCTGGGTCATGCCGGTAGAGGAAGGACGGCTGGCCGAACCCACCGCTCGGCGGCGCGGGGGCGGTGGTGCTGCGGCGAAGGGTCAAGGGCGTGGAGAGCAGGGCGCTCCGATCCAGCCCGTACTGAGGTGAGCCGATCCCGGACCGAAAGGCCGCGAGCGATGCCCGCGAGCTGTTGACGCGAAAGTCCACGCCGCTCACCACGTCGCTGAACCAAACGACCGCGCGAATCCTGGAGAACCGCGGGATCTCCCGACCGAGGGCGCTGGAGACCCAGGCGGGCTTGTCCCCGCCGCTCTGGCTCGAGCCCGTCTCGGCGATCATCACCGGGCGCGGGCTCAGCCGCGTGAGCGTGTCGTAGGAGCTGCCGAAGAGGTCGGTGAACGACTGCCACTCGCCCCGTCGCGCCCAGTTGAACCCGTCGAGGCCCACCCAGCTCACCCACTTGTTCCCGGGGTAGTACTGCCGGAACGGATAGGCGCCTCCACCGTCCACGTTCGGGGTCCAGACCCAGCGCACGTTGGCGGCGCCGGCCGAGCGGAAGATCCTCACCAGATGGCGCCAGGCCGCCTTGTAGATCCCCGGGGTGTTGCCGTCCTGCCCGCGCCCCCAGGGGTACCAGGTGCCGTTCATCTCGTGGGCGAAGCGGAGCAGGATCGGGTGCCCCCAGCTCGCGGCCTGTCTCGCCGCGCGCCGCGCGTAGCCGTCGTAGCGTCCGCGGGCGATCGCGCGCAGAGAGAAACCCCGACCCGAGAGCGTCCACGGCTCCCAGGTGACCAGCGGGAGCGGCGCCGCGCCTCCAGACCGCCCGCAGCTCAGCGGCGAACGATTAGAGGCGTGGGCCATCGCTTGTACGAGCTGAGGATGGCCGGTTCCCGCCCTACCCGCTTCGCGAACGAGCTGATGAGCCCTGGGTGCTGGTCGGCCTTCGGGACGTAGGCCCCGAACGCGGTCTGGGAGGCAGTCGCCCGGGCCGGCGTGACGGCGAGCCACGCCATGAGGGCCGCCGCCAGCAGACACGGCAAGAGGCGCGAGAGCAGCGCGGACTGACCCTTCGCGGGCCGGCGCTCCCACGACGAGCGCCGCCGAGCCGTTGCGGCGATGATCGCGACTGCGGTGAGGATCAGACCGGCGGCGAATGCCAGGTACGGGAGTCTCACCACCGCGCCGGACAGCGGCCATGCGAGCGCCAGGCCCGGGGCCGGTGCAGAGGTCGCGGAACAGGTGCGCGCACACCCCGAAAGCCGCACCGAAGGCGATCGGCTTGGCGCGACCGCCGAGCAACGCACCCACCGCGATCAGGGCCACGGGTGTCGCCAGGCTGTGCGTATACGGTCGCGGCGTCCCCTGGGTGAGCCCGTGCCATCCCAGGAGTCCCGGGAGATGATCCAGATCGATCGCGACGCTGGCGACGACGGCCGCCGCCAGAAAGGAGAGCGGGGCCCGCCGGCTTCGCGCCAACGTCAACAGCGCCAGGACGAACACGAGGCCCGTCGCCAGGTGAGCGGGCTCATCCACGGCTGCGAACTCGGTCGGAGCAGTCGAGCTCGCGACGACGCTCCAGAGCAGGTCGAGCGCGAAGACGAAGCCGACCAGCGCCAGCGCCAGCGAACCGGCGAACCGTGGCGCTCTTACCGTTGTGAGTGGTCGGGAGGTCAGTAAGCCTTCACCTGCAATCAGGCATCGGCGCAGAGCCCGCTGACATTGAATGCGGCGACCCTCCGGGAAGGAGTCGCGGCCGCTAGCCGGGAACCGCAGAAGACGGACTCCGGCACCCCGTCCTCGGCTCGCCGCTGATCGGTCTCGCTCGGCTCAGAACTCGATCTCCGAGCCGAGCGTGACGGTCCGCTGGCGCGGCAGCTTGAAGTAATCAGCCGGCTCGGCGGTGATCAGCGTCGTGATGAGGAAGAGGCGCTTGCGCCAGCGGCTCAACCCGGGGCGATCGCCAGGCTTCAGCTCGACCCTCGACAGATAGAAGGAGGCATGACGCGCATCGACAGGACACTCGACGCCCTGCTTGGCAATCTGTCTGACGAGGGAGGGCACGTCGTATTCCTCGGCATACCCGTGCTTTGCGCGGACGAAGGTGATGCGGTCGTCTCTGTAGCCCAGGTCGTCGACCTGGAGGCGGTCTTTCGGCGGGACTCGGGGAACCGGCTCGTTTTCGAGCGAGAGGATGATCACGTTCTCCGGGAGAGAGCGGAGGTGATCCACGCAGGCGCGCATCGACAGCGGCGCGGTCTCCTTGCCTCGATTCATGAACACCCCCGTCCCGGGAACTCGAGCCACCGGCGGGCTCATGGTTCGGAGCTCATCGACGAAGGCCGGGAGCGGCCCCTCGACCCGGAAGCGCTCGTCGGTGACCAGCTTGCGACCCCGGAACCAGGTGGTCATGACGGTGAACAGGATCAGGCCGATCAGGAGCGGGCACCCAGGCGCCGTGGAGGAACTTGGTCAGGTTCGCTCCGAGGAACGCCAGCTCGATGGTCAGGAAGGTCGACGGCTCCAAGCACGGCGAGCCAGAGAGGCCGGTGCCAGCGATGACGGACGATGACGAAGAACAGGATCGTCGTGATCGCGATCGTGCCGGTGACGGCCATGCCGTACGCGAACGCGAGCTTCGCGGAGCTCTGGAAGGCGAGCACCAGCGCCAGGACCGCCACCATGAGGAGCCAGTTGACGACCGGTACGAAAACCTGCCCGTATTCGCGCTCCGATGTGTGGACCACGCGAAGCCGCGGCAGGTAGCCGAGCTGCGCCGCCTGGTGGGCGAGCGAGAAGGCCCCCGAGATCACGGCCTGCGAGGCGATCACCGTCGCCGCGGTCGCCAGGATCACCAGCGGGACGAGGCCCCAGTGCGGCATGAGCCGAAAGAAGGGCGCGCTGATCGCGCTGGGATCGTCGAGGATCAGCGCCCCTTGCCCCAGGTAGCACAGGATGCACGCCGGAAAGACCAAGAGCAGCCAGGCGCGGGTGATCGCGGGGCGCCCGAAATGACCCATGTCGGCGTAGAGCGCCTCGCACTCCGGTGATCGCCAGAACCACCGAGGCGAGGGAGAAGAAGCCCGTCGACCCGCTGTGGAAGAGAAAGTCGAAGGCGTAGCTGGGCGAGAGCGCCTTCAAGACCTCCGGGTGCATCGAGATCCCGCGAATCCCGAGCGCGGCGATGGTCGCGAACCAGACGAGCATGATCGGCCCGAACACGCGCCCGATCGGTCCCGTGCCGCGGCGCTGGATCACGAAGAGGGCCACGATGATCGTGACGCGTGATCGGGATCACGAAGCTGTCCATGGAGGACGAGATCGTCTTGGTGCCCTCGACCGCCGAGAGCACCGAGATCGCCGGCGTGATCATGCTGTCGCCGAAGAACAGCGCCGCCCCGAACACCCCGAGGCCGGCGAGCACGAACTTCGTCGCGCCCCGAGACCTCGCTCCCGATCTGGCGGATCTGCGAGATCAGCGCCATGATCCCGCCCTCCCCTTGGTTGTCGCGCCTTCATGACCAGGCCGACGTACTTGACGGTGACGATCAGCAGTCACCGACCAGAAGACCAGCGAGACGAACCCGAAGACGCTCTGGAGCGACGCCTGATCGGGTGAGGGTCGCTGGGGTCGAACGCGGTCTGGACGTGTAGATCGGGCTCGTCCCGATGTCTCCGAAGACCACGCCGAGGGCGCCGATCGCGAGCGCCGTCCTGCCCACGGCGCGCTTTGAGTCGGCGTCCACCCGGCAAGCCTATGCCCGAAGCCGAGGGCCTC
>CAVYXB010000012.1:0-190853 GCA_963772345.1 uncultured bacterium
CACTACCTCGGCGGCACGATCGCGAGGGACACGTATCCGGACCGCATCGTCATCTACCAGGACACTCTCGACGGACTTCGGACATGATCCGGACGCTGCTGCGCGCCCAGGTCGAGCGGACGGTCCGCCACGAGCTGGCCCACCATTGTGGTTGGGATGAGCCCGGGGTGCGCGGCCTCGGCCTGTGAGCTGGCGGTACTGGAGCCCCCTCACGGTCAGGTCTTCTTCTCAGGTCTCCGACGCGGAATGCCTCGCGCGCTCAGCCGCACAGGCGCCCAGGGCTGCGGTAACGCTTGTGCGATCGCCGCGTATCCGGCGTCGTTCGGACTGACGTGCAGGGAGTCTGTCTGCGACATGTATGCCTGTCCGTGCTGCTTGAAGGCGGGATACGGGTCGGCAACGGGTACGCCCAGCTTGCCCGCCTCCTGGTAGATGACGTCGTTGAGCCCGACCTTCGCTCCGGTGTCCGAGCACCCGACGGTGTGGTTCGTGCCCAGCAGGGTGGTGTCGTAGGAGGACTCCGTGGAGCCCCCCTTGCCGGACGCCGGGTTGTAGTACGCCATCGCGATAAAGGGCTCGTTACCCGGGTCGGCGGCGAGCGCCGTCTTGAGCTGGCCGAGGATGTAGGCCAGGTTCGCCCGGGTGTGACAGACGTTCGGCTCGTCCCAGTGGCCGGGGCACTCGTTGTCGAAGAAGGCCTCAGCGCCGCCGACGTCGATTGTCACCGCCTTGGTGTCGGAAGGGGCATTGATGTCCGCGAGGGCGTCGGCGAGCTGACCGTTGTCGCGAAGCGTCATGGTCGAGGCGCCTGCCTCTCCCTCGTCCAGCAGCTGATTCACCCCGAGGCTCGACTGATAGCCGAGTCGAGGAGCCCCACGTAGCCCTTCGAGGGTGAGCTCGCGCTGAAGCCGATCGACAGCGAGTTGCCGAGCGCCACGTACGGCCCCGGCATGCCGCGCTCTTTGGTCTCGCAGCCCTTGACGGCTGTGTTCGGGTCGAGGGGCAGCCGGTCGAGCACGGCGAAGTCGGCAGTTCGGTGCGCCGCAGTCGATCGTCTCGTCGGAAGCTCCGTCTTGCTGGAGAAGGAGCTGATCGCTTCCTCCGAGCCCCTTGAGCACATCGGGGAGCCGGCCCGCCGGTCAGGGTGTCCGCGGTTCAGCGGCCCATCTAGGGAATGCTTGTTCGCCTTAGCTCGCCCCGTCGAGGGCGCTCGGGATCCCGGTCGAGTTGACCACGCGGTCGGGCAGGTCGCCGGCGGAAACCTGGATTCGCTTGACGCCGGTGGCGACGCAGCTGACCTGCTGGGTGCCGGTCTGGGCGGCAAGCTTGCGCCGGCGTGGATCGGCGAGCCGGAATGGACGCCGGAGGGGAAATCGGTCACCTGCAGCCTCGAGGAGGAAGGGCGGCTGATCTCCAGGTTGTCCTTCGCCCCGGGTGCTGCGACAACGGTCGGATCGGGCCGGGCGACGTTGACCGCTCCGGAGGCGGCGATCGCCGAGGGCGCGACGGTGAGCGCCGCGAGCAGGATCATCTGAGTCAAAAAGCCCGAACACTGATCCCATCCGTCCTTGCAACAACCTTGCCCTCCTTCGAGCCGCCAGACGATCTCCCTCCCGCCTAACCTACCCGTTCCCGCAGCCCGGCGGCTTCCTGAGGGCCTCGCTGCGATCGAGGTAGTTCCTGACCTGGGTGACCCGCCCCTCGGTGAAGGGTGCTGATCGCCGCAGTGTCTGTCTCCACGACCACGCCGCTCGTGCGGCCTCGGGCGACCTCGTGGACGAAGACGATCAGCTCATCACCGGTGTCGATGCGCACCCCCCGGCTCAGGTCCAGTCGCTCCCAGGTGTCGTAGTAGTCCCGGAACGCTTCAATGACCTCAGGGCGGCCCCGGAGAACGCGTCCCTCGTCCAGTCCCCCGGCCGCTCCGTGCCACTCGACATCGGGCTCGTAGAGGTTCCCAGAGGCAGGCCCCTCCCCGAAGTCACCCCGCTGCAGAGCCGCGAACCCGCGACAGACTGCCCGGGCCAACACCCGCTGTCGAAGCTTTGAACTCGGGGGAAGGCGGGATACCCGCGCCGTCAGCGAGGTAGCGATCGCCGGGAAGCGAGTCGCGATCCGCTCGTCGAGGCTGCGGCGTGGTTGTTCTGGGGCAGGTGAGACGCTGGCGGTAAGCACTCGTCACGTCGGTAACCACTCGTCATGCTAGATCAGTCGTGCGACTTTGACTCGAGGAGTTCGATGCGGTAGTCGTCCGAGAATCCGACTGGCAGCCCACATCTCGCAATCTAGCGCGAGATACTGCGCGGGCGATGTCGCAGGAGAACATGAAGATCGTCCGTGACTCGGCTGCGGCCTACAACCGTGGCGACCTGGATGCCTTGTCCGAGTACTGGACGGATGACATCGACCACCGTGCAGTCGAGGGCGCGCTGGATGACCGTGGCCCGATACACGGGAAGGCAGCCATGCGGGACTACCTGCAGGACTGGCTCGACATGTTCGATCCCCTCACCGTCGAGCCACTGGAGTTGATCGACGCAGGAGGCGACGAGGTCGTGGCGGTCCTGAAGTTCGGCGGACGGGCCAAGCTCAGCGGCGTCGAGACTGATCTGATCTTCGCCATCCACTACACGGTGCGCGACGGCAAGATCGCGAGGGGCCGTGAGTACATGACTCGGGAGGAGGCCCTTGAAGCCGCCGGGCTGCGGGAGTAGCTCCCTCACCAGCATTCGGAACCGCGGTACGCCGACCGCCCGCCAACCTAGCTGTACGGACCCCCGGCCTCGATTACTTCAATACGGTAGCCGTCGGGGTCGCGAACGAAGCAGAGCAGCGAGCCGCCCTCGCGGACCGAGTACGGGGGACGTTCTCGGGCTCGATCCCCAGACGCCGCGAGACGCTCCAGAGTGGCGTGCATGTCGTCCACAGTGATCGCGATGTGGCCGTAGCCGGTCCCGATCTCGTAGGGCTCGTCGCGACCGATGTTGTATGTCAGCTCGAGCCGGGGGCCGTCCCCCGGCAGCCCCATGAAGACGTTGATCGCCTCGTCGCGGATCGGGATCCGGCCGATCTCCTCCATGCCGAGCTTCTCGTAGAAGGCGACCGAGCGATCGAGGTCGGCGACGCGGTAGCACGTGTGGATGAGCTCCGGCACGTGCCCTGACCATACCCTGGCTCAGGGGCGATGTGCTTCGCTGTCCGACGCTTCGCGGCGGTCGACTTCTCCCTCGGCGATCAGGTGTGGCGCGTGGCGCCGAAGCTGAGCCTCGAGGCACCTCCTGCAGGAGCATTCCGGGATCGGCAGTCGCGTGCTCGCGCACAGCGTCGGCGATCCCGGGAACCCGTTCACCGGACCGTCGCCCGCCACCACCGGTCCGCGCGGTCGTGCCACATGAGCCCCAGGCCGACGGCGACGAAGACGGCGCCGGTCAGGCCGTGATGGACCCGCCTGCCAAAGAGATACATCCGCTTGCGCGGCCAGTCATACGTGATCATCCAGACCCCCCTTCACCGCATAAACGGTGCGACGGGATCCCAACTTATGCCTGCATGCACGAACCCCGATCGCGGCCGGCGAGGCGCGCCGGTGCTCAGCGAGGACGTCTGGGATCTCTGAACCGGAGTCTCAGGGCCGAAGCCGTACCGGCAGCGTCTTCAGCTGGTTGATGAACGGCGACTCGACGAACTCGGGCGCGCCGGCAAGCTCCATCCGGGGGTAGCGCGCCAGCGTCTCCTCGAACAGGATCCGCAGCTCGAGGCGGGCAAGCGCGGCGCCGAGGCAGAAGTGGCGGCCGCCCGCCCCAAACGCCTGGTGCTCGGGATTGCGGGTGACGTCGAATCGGTCGGGCTCGTCGTAGCGCGACTCGTCGCGGTTCGAAGAGACGTACCACATCACGACCTTGTCGCCCTCGCGGATCGCGCGGCCGTTGAGCTCTGTGTCGCGCGTCGCGGTCCGGCGGAAATGAGCGAACGCGGGGAACATGCGGAGCGACTCCTCGACGGTGCCGGGGATCAGTGAGGGATCGTCCAGCAGGAGCTGTCGCTGATCGGGGTGCTCGAGGAGAGCCCTCATGCCACTGCAGTAGGTCGCCTTGGTGCTGTCGTTTCCCGCGGCGACCAGCAGGAAGAACCCCATCACGATCTCGTGCTCCTCGAGCCGCTCGCCCTCGATCTCCGCGTGTAACGAGCACACTGGTGAGGTCATCGGTCGGCCGTTCGCGGCGCTCGGCGATCAGCCGCCGGCAGCGCTCGAAGATCTCCGGGACGTCCCGCTCCATGACCGCCTCAACCCCCTCCGGGTTGAGGTCCGGATCGCTCGCTCCGAGCGTGCTGTTCATGAGGCGCGCCCAGATGGCGTCGTCCTCCGGCGGAATCCCCATGAAGCTGCCGATCACGCGAGACACAACGGGCTGGGCGACCTCCGTGACCAGGTCGCACGTCTCCTGATCCCCCAACCGGTCCAGCACACCGGCCGTGATCTCCCGGATCGCGCCCTCGTGCTCGGCGATCCGCCTCGGGGTGAAGCCGCGCTGAAACAGCATCTTGAGCCGGTCGTGCTTCGGCGGGTCCATGCCGATGAACATCGCCCGAATCAGCTCGAGCGGCATGATCGTGTCGGTCAACGCGGTGATGCCGCCGCGCTCCGACGAGTAGGTCTCCCAGTCGCGACTGACCTCGTGGACGTCGTCGGCCGTGGTCACCGACCAGTACCCCGCCTCGTCCGGATACTCCGTGATCCGCTCCGTCCAGTGGACCGGACATTCGCGCCGCAGCCGCTTGAACAGCTCGTGGGGCGGGCCGTCCGGCCAGAGCTCGCGCTCGGTGACGAGCGTCCCCTCGAGCGTGTGGGGATTGGCGGACGCGAGATCGGGGGTCCCGTCGGCGGACAGCTGCGTCGAGCCTACCGCGAGCGGCGCTTGGCCGCCGGGCGGGACTGGTGGTCAGCCATCCGCGGGCGAGTCGGCCAGCTCGAGTAGCTTCGTGATGGTCCGCCAGTTACGGGCCGTGACCTCCACCCCCAGCCGCTTGGAGGTGATCAGCTTCGCCAGCTCGGAGCGGCCGACCCCGCCCGGATGCCACGCGTACACCTCTCGTCCCCGCACGGCGACGCGTTCGGGAGCCGTGGCGGCCGCCTCGAGCTCCTGGGCCGCCCTGCGGCTGGGCTTGTCCGACAGAAAGCTGACCTGATAGCGGGCGGGATCGTCGGCTTCCGCCCCGAACGGGTCGGCGCGGATCACGTCGGCCAGCTCGTCGCGCGTCCTCGCCACGACCGCGATGTCGAATCCGAACGCTCGGCGCAGCGCCTTTGCCAGCTCGCGCTCGAGCGGTCTCGGCTTGGCGCCGCTCGTCAGGACCACGTTGCCGCTCTGGAGCAGGGTGCGAACGTCCTCGAACCCCTCGCTTTCGAGCGCTGCGCGAAGGTCAGCCATGGCGACGCGCCGCTTGCCTCCCAGATTGATCCCGCGCAGGAACACGACGTATCGAGGCATCGGGGTCAAGCCTGCCAGACGGCGACCCTGGGTGAGATGATGGCGGCGGGGGTGATGCGCGTTGCCTGAACTCAGCGGTCGCGAGCTGCTCGACGAGTGGCGGAAGATGATGGACTCGATCGTCAAGTCCGCGGCGTCGGTCGCCGGACGCCCGCAGGCGTCGCGCCAGCTTCAGAACGCCATGCAGCGCCAGCTGGAGCTCGTCAGTGAGCTGATCGAGCGAGAGCGGCGCCTGCAGCGAGAGCTGGCGAGCCAGCTCGTTGCCCCCGTGGACGCGGTCTTCGACCTGCTCGAGCAGAGCGGCACCACTCTGCGCCGCCAAGCGGAGGCCGTCGAGGCTGCGGGGCGCGCGCTCGAGGAGACGGCAGGGCTCATGAAGGACCAGGCCGAGCTCTTCGCTCGGACGGTCGGCGCGCTCCGGCAGCCCGCGGAGCTCACGAGAGCCGCGGCCGGGCTCGATCGTCGCCCCTCGAAGAAGAGCAAAGGCGGGCGCGGATCCTCCGGCGGCGGAAGATCGCGCAACTGACGGTGCCGAGCTTCCAACTCGATCATGTGGCGGTCGCCTTGCGCTCGATCAAGTCGGCGCTTCCCCTCTACCGCGATGTGCTCGGCGGGGAATACCTGATGGGCGGCGATGCGGACGGTACGTGGCGCTGGGTTCAGCTGCGGTTTCCCGGCGGCGGGAAGATCGAGCTTCTGGAGCCCCTCGGGGACGGCTTCCTGACCCGGTTTCTGGATCGGTACGGGGAGGGCCTTCACCACGTCACCTTCAAGACCGACGACATCGGCGCTGCGATCGAGGATCTCCAGGGCGCCGGCTACGAGCTGGTCGACGTAAGCATCGACAACCCGGATTGGAGGGAGGCTTTCCTGCGACCGTCGCGCGCGCACGGAACGCTGATCCAGGTCGCCCAGTCGAGGCTGCCCGACGAAGAGGCGAGCAAGCATCTGCATCCGTCCAATCTCGCGGAGCTTTTGAGCTGAGACGACGAGGGGCCCCGTGGCCGGGCCCCTCGTCGTCCGTGAGTCGCTCGGATTCGCGGAGCTAGTTCGTCATCTTGACGCTCTTGCTGGTGTCGGCAAGGCAGTCCGGCGTCCTCTTCACGCGGGCGTAGAACTTGCCCTTCATGTGGCCGGTGTTCCCGGTTGACCACATGTAGCCGTCGCCGTTGGCCTGCGCGATGTCGGTGCCGATCTTCTGGTCGCTGTGCGGGCTCTGGTTCGAGCCGAGCTGCTTCAGCAGGATGACCTTGCGGCCGTTGGCGCACTTGTTCTGCTTGGTGCTCTTCACGAATCCGTAGAACCCGTCGTTCTCCGGCACGATCGTGACCTTGGTCGGGGCGGGCGCGCCGGCCGCGGCGATCGTGGGAATCGCCGAGCCGGCGCCGATCGCCACCACGGCGACCGCGACGATGGCGCGGGCCCGGCGGCTGAGGTTGGTGCGAATGCTCTTCGTCATTGGGGTCTCCTTTCGTTGTTCTCAAAAACCCGATGCGAGGAGGCTCGACGAGATCGGGCGCGCCAACCAGAGACCCTTAGGTGGAACCACCGCAGCTTTCGGGGTGGTCGTTCTCACCCTCCGGTGTGGGCCACCCGGGTCCTCCGTCGCGGGCGGGCGGGCCGGTGGGATTGCTCGCAACTTCCGCGATTTCGGCGTGTTTCAACGCGCGACAGCGGGCCGGCATCGCGCCGGCAGGGAATCGATCGGGAGGTGCATGCCGTGGCAGGTCAGCTTCGAGCGAGGATCCGCTCCACATGGGCGCTTGCGCCGGTCGCCCTCGTCGCGGCCATCGCCATCGCCCTGGCGGGGGGCGGGAGCGCTGCGCCGGCAGCGTCCACGGCCCCGTCGGCCGCGAAGGCGAGCGATCACCCGAACATCGTCTTCGTGCTCACCGACGACCTCGCCTGGAACCTGCTCAAGTACATGCCGAACGTGCGGCGACTGCGCAGCGACGGGCGAGACGTTCAGCCACTACTTCGTCACCGACTCGCTCTGCTGCCCCTCGCGCTCGTCGATCTTCACCGGTCGCTTCCCGCACAACACCGGCGTGTTCACGAACACGCCGCCGGACGGCGGCTTCAGCGTGTTCCACGACCGCGGCGAGGAGAGCGACACGTTCGCGACCGCGCATCAGCGATCGCCGGCGCCGACTACCGGACCGCGATGATGGGCAAGTACCTGAACGGCTACCGAGCCGTCCAGCCTCGTACGTGCCGCCGGGCTGGAGCGACTGGGACGTCGCCGGCAACGGCTACTCGGAGTTCAACTACAACCTCAACGAGAACGGCAACGCTCGTCGCCTACGGGAACACGGCCGAGCCGACTACCTCACCGACGTGCTCGCCGGACAAGGGCGACGGCTTCATCGACCACGCCGCCGAGGCGGCGAGCCGTTCCTGCTCGAGATCGCGACGTTCGCGCCGCACTGCGCCGTACACGCCCGCGCCGCGGGACGCGAGCGACTTCCCGGGCCTGAAGGTGCCGCGCGACGCCGGCGTTCAACGCGAAGAACATCAACCCGCCGGCGCTGGCTCGGCCGGCGCCCGCCGCTCACCCCGGGCAGATCGCCGAAGATCGACGCGCACTTCCGCAAGCGCGCCCAGGCGGTGAGGCGGTGGACGACATGATCGGGCGGATCGAGGCGACGCTCGCGCCAGCGCGGCGTCGCCGCAACACGTACATGGTCTTCTGCTCCGACAACGGCTACCACATGGGCGAGCACCGGCTGATGCAGGGCAAGCTGACGGCGTTCGACACCGACATCCGCGTGCCGCTGATCGTCGTCGGCCCGGGCGTCCCGGCCGGCCGCACGGTCGGCAAGCTCGACCGAGAACATCGACCTGCGCCCGACGTTCAGCGCAGCTCGCCGGGGCCGACGTGCCCGGCCGGCGTCGACGGCCGCAGCCTCGTCGGGCTTCTCCACGGGCCGGCGCGCGGGAGCTGGCGGAGCGCCGCGCTGATCGAGCACCACGGGCGCGACACCGACAGGCGCGACCCGGACTTCCAGGCGCGCGCAGAGCGGCAACCCGCCGACGCTACGAGGCGATCCGCACGCGGCGACGCCGTCTACGTCGAGTACACGAACGGCGAGCGCGAGTACTACGACCTCGCGCGAGGACCCGTACGAGCTCGACAACACCTACGCGGACCTCAGCCCGGCCCAGCAGGCGCGGCTCCACGACACGCTGGCCAAGCTCGAGGGCTGCAGCGGGCAGGACTGCTGGACGGCGGGGGGCGGCTGAGGCCGCGGAGTCAGAAGAGCGCGATCGCCGGTCCGGCGGCGCGACTCTGAGCCCGCCTACGCGCTCAGCGCGAAGCGCGAAGGAGGACGACGCCGTTCCCTTGTTCCGCCGCCACATAGACGTCGCGACCCTTCGCGCCGAGCGCGACCTGATACGCGCCCTCGATCGCGCGCGCCTTGCCGCAGGTGTTGGGGCCGTCCTCGCTCGAGCCGTCGGCGCTCACACACCCGTCCTTGCCGGATAGCTGGCTGAACGCCCCCGTCTTCTTCGAGACTCCGGAAGACCGTCAGCGAGCGTCCGAGCTGTACTCCGCGTAGTAGAGCGTTCGGCCGTTCGGTGCCAGGACGCCGGCATAGCCTCCGTCGAGGGCGCGGCCGTCACGGCACGTGTTGGGTCCGTCCTTGCTCGAGCCGTCCACGCTCATGCAGGCCGCCTTGCCTGCCCGCTGGGAGAGCTCCCCGGTCTTCAGGTTGCGGTTGAGCACGCGCGATCGGCGAGGGCTCCTGGTAGGCGTTCGTGTAGATGAACCGCTTGTTCTTCGAGAGCACCGCACGCTCGACGTTGAACATTCCGCGGCCGTTGACGCACGGCCCGGCGGGGCTCGTCCCGTCGTCGCTGACGCAACTGTGCTTTCCGGTCAGCGGCACGAGTCCGCCCTTGGCGTTGCGCTCGAAGGCCTGCACGAGATCCGGCCCGTAGGCCGCGGGGACGTACGCGAAGCGATTGTCGGGCGTCGCGACGTCCCACGGCTCGCCGAGGTTTGGCGACTTGGCGCAGACGACCTTGGTGCCGCTCTGGCCGGTCGTGCCGTCGTCGGTGATGCAGCCGTTCTTACCCTTCAGCTGGTGCAGGCGGCCGCTGCGCGCGCCGCGCTTGAAGATCGCGATCCCGCTGTGGGGCGGCTCGTCGTAGTTGGAGGCGTACAGGTACTTCTGGTCGGGCGTCAGATGGACGTTGGAGGTGTCGTCGGTCTCACGAGCACGGGTGCACGTGCCGGGGCCGTCCTCGCTCTCCCCGGTCGCGGACACGCAGCCGGCTTTGCCCGGAAGCTGATGAAGCGTTCCGTTCTTCACGCTGCGCCGGAAGATCGCAACGCCGCCGATGTCGTCGCTCATGATCTCGAGCTGCGACGCCACGTAGACGAACTCGCCCGTCGCGCGAGATCACCAACGACGTCGCGTCGCCCGAGTCGAGATCGCGCGCGTTCGTGCAGGTGTTGGGCCCTTCCTCGCTCGAGCCGTCGCTCGAGAAGCAGCCCTTCTTCCCCGGGAGCTGGTGGAGCGTCCCGTCGTCGCTTCGGCGAAAGACCGCGAGCACCGGCAGGGTCGTTGTTCTGGCCGTAGCCATCCAGATAGGCGAACCGCCCGCCTGGGCTGATCGCGAGGCTGGTCGCGCCCTCGCCGCCGCGGATGTTCCGGCAGGTGCCCGGTCCGGAGGCGCTCGACCCATCCGCCGTGTAGCAGCCGTCCTTGCCCGCGACCTGCTTCACCGAACCGATCGGCGCGGCCAGAGCCACAGCCGCGATCCCGACTGCGAGCGCCACTGGGGCAAGCAGCGCCGCGATCCTGCGCCTTCGGCTCCGGGGTTTACGCTGGCTTTCCGGCATCCGTGCGGCCGGGAATCCTAGTGCACCCGCCGGTGGAGCCACTCGGCGGTCGCCACGAACCGCCGGTCGCCCTCGCCCGCGAGGGTCACTGGTGGATTCTCCGGTGGCTTGATATCAACGAGGGCGCGAGCATGAACAGCCAGCCGACGAAAAGCTCGATCCCCCCGACGGATGCGCTCGACGCAGAAGTGCGAGGCGCTTCGCGGCCTCCACGTGCCCGGCGCCCCGCTTGTCCTTCCGAACGCATGGGACGCCGCCACGGCGCGGGCGGTGATCGAGGCGGGCTTCCCGGTCGTGGCGACGACGAGCGGTGGGGTTGCCGCGACGCTCGGCTACGAGGATCACGAGGGAGCTCCGGCCGAGGAGATGCTGGCCGCGGCCGGGCGGATCGCCCGCAGCGTGGACATCCCGGTGACGGTGGACGCCGAAGCCGGCTACGGGATGGAGCCGGCGGAGCTGGTTGCGGCACTGAAGGGGATCGGGGTCGCGGGCTGCAACCTCGAGGACACCGACCATGCGACTGGCATGCTGCGCGATCCGGCGCAGCACGCGGACTGGCTGGGGGCTGTTCGCGAGGCGGCCCGATCCGAGGGCTATCCACTCGTCGTCAACGCGCGGATCGACGTCTTCCTGGCCGCCTTCCACGCCGGCTCCGGCCAGTCCCAGGAGGAGCTGGTGCCCGAGGCGCTCGACCGCGCGCACGCGTATCTCGATGCGGGCGTCGACTGCGTCTACCCGATCGCCCTCTGGGAGGAAGGCGCACTGGCCAGCTTCGTTGCCGGGGCGGAGGCGCCCGTCAACGCGCTCGGCATCTCAACGGCCCCGCCCCTCGACCGGCTGGCCGAGCTCGGCGTGGCGCGCGTCAGCTACGGGACCCTCCTGCATCGGGCCTCGATGGAGGGGTTCGCGGAAACGCTCGCATCCCTTGCGTCGGATGCTTCCTGAGGGACCGCCTCAGGTCGGCACCGCCAGCTGAAGCTGGTCGGCCTCGAGCGCCAGTAGCCGCGCCTTCCGCTCGAGTCCGCCGCCATAGCCGGTGAGGGAGCCGTCGGCGCCCACCACGCGGTGGCACGGGACGAGAATCGGGAGCGGGTTTCGCCCGATCGCCGCGGCGACCTTGCGGACCTGGTCGCGCTCCAGTCCGAGCGCGGCGGTCACCTGGCCGTAGCTGGTCCGCTCGCCATAAGGGATCCCGCCGACGACCTCGAGCACCTGACGATCGAACGGTGCGCTCGGCTGCGCGAGCGCCAGCTCGAACGTCTGACGGCTGCCGGAGAAGTACTCGGCGAGCTGGAGTGCGGCCGCGGCCAGCTCGCCGGTGGGCTCGGGCGCGCCACGATCGAGCCGTGCGTCGAAGCGGACCGCTACGAGCAGGCCGCGCCGCGCCTCCAGGGCCAGCGGCCCCACGGGGCTGGGGATCGCCACAGTCCGGTTGTCCGTCGTCTCGCTCATCACCCACTAGAACGCGCCGGCGCGGGAAAACGTGAGCAGGGGACGGGCCGAAGGTACCGTGCCCCGAATGTCCCACGCCCGCGCATTCGACGGCTTTGCGATCGACCTCGACGGGGTGGTCTGGCTCGCGGGCGCGGCGATCCCCGGCT
The DNA here is from genome assembly GCA_963772345.1 of uncultured bacterium. Taxonomy (GTDB): domain Bacteria; phylum Actinomycetota; class Thermoleophilia; order Solirubrobacterales; family 70-9; genus AC-56. Next base: position 11,940 of record CAVYXB010000012.1, read on the forward strand.
CCGCGGACGCCGTAGCCGGGCTTCGCAAGGCGGGACACCCCGTGGTCTTCGTCACCAATGACCCCGGAAGGACGAGAGCCGGGACCGCCGCATTGCTCGAGGAGGTCGGGATCGAGGCGACCCCCGAGGACGTGGTCACTTCGTCCGCGGCCGTGGCGGACGCGGTCGGGTCGGAGCTGGGTCGAGCCTCGGTCTTCGTGATCGGACCCGACGCCCTGCGCCGGGAGCTCGAGCTCGCGGGCCTCGAGGTGGTCGGCGCGGACCGCCGGCCGGTGGACGCCGTGGTCGTGGGCGGGCACTCGGGTTTCGACTACGACGAGCTCGTGGCCGCGACGTCGGCCGTCAGGGCGGGCGCTCTCCTGTGGGCCACGGGCCGCGATGCGACCTATCCCACTCCCGACGGCCTGGTCCCCGGCACGGGCGCGCTGGTGGCTGCCGTCGAGACGGCATCCGAGACGCGGGCGCGCGTGGCGGGCAAGCCGGAGCGGCCGATGTTCGAGGCGGCGAAGCGCCGCCTCGGGGGCGATCGCATGGCGATGGTGGGGGACACGCTGGATGCCGACATCGCGGGGGCCCAGCGGGCCGGCATGGCCACGATCCTCGTACTCAGTGGCCGAACCACCCGCGAGGAACTCGAGCGGTCGTCGGTCGAGCCCGACCTCGTGCTCCCGGACCTCGCCGCGCTGTGCGCCTAGGCCGGCCAGGCCCTAGCCGGAGAGCCCCTCCTCGATCCCGATGAGGAACTCCTCCACCAGGGCTCCGATCGATGCCAGGTCGTAGCCGCCCTCCTGCACGACCACCGTTGGCAGGCCGAGGGCGCCGAGAGTCCGGCCGGCACCCCGATAGCCCTTGGCGGTGACCCGCAATGGGCTCTCGGGGTCGCCCTCTGCCGCGTCGACGCCGAGCGGCACCACGAGCGCCTGGGCGCTCGCTTCGGCGGCCCACTCGGCGAGCGCCTGCACCGCCGCGAGCCATGGCTCGTCTTTGGAGCCCGGGGGTAGCGGCACGTTGCGGTTGGAGCCGGCGCCATCGCCTCTCCCGGTCTCGTCGCCGAAGCCGAGGTAGTGGGGGAACCATCCGGCGGCCGGGTCGACGTGGACGGAGCCCACCAGGACGTCGGCGTCCTCGTAGAAGATCGCCTGCGTCCCGTTGCCGTGGTGGGCGTCCACGTCGATCACGGCAACCCGGCCGTTCATCGCTCCGCGGAGCCGGGCGGCCGCCGCCGCGGAGTTGTTCAGGTAACAGGAGCCTCCGAACGACGCGCGTCCGGCGTGGTGACCCGGAGGCCGGACGCACGCATAGGCGGCCCGCTCGCCGCCGAGCGACGAGGTCAGCCGCGGTGAGCGCGACGTCGACCGCGGCGCGTGCCGCCTCCCAGGTGCCGGGGCCGATCAGGGTCATCGTGTCGTAGGCAAACCGGCCGGCCCGCGCGGCGGTCGCCACAGGGATCGCCGGCGGAACGCCGGGGACGAAGTCGGGGTGGGGGAAGAGGTAGGGGACGACCCGGTCGGCGCCGGGGTCCTCCGTCAGCCCCGCCGCCTCCCACTCGTCCCAGGCCCCGGCCAGGTAGGCCAGAAGATCCGAATCGTGGACCTCGGCGAGCGCCTCGTCCGGCTGCTCCTCCGCCTCCACGAAACGCGCCCCCGCCTCGGCGAGCGCCTCGCGGATCCGCTCGGCCCGCGCGGGCACCTCGGTTCCCGGGGTGCGGACGCCGACCCAGACTTCCCCGCCCGGCTCGTGCCGGCGGTGGCGATCGCTCCAGACCACGGGCATCGCGAGGGTCACGGGCGCCTGAGCGTATCCGTCCGATGGGTGGCCAGCCGGCCGCGGCGGCGGCTGGGCGGCATCCAAACGGACGTTCAGTCACATGCTCACCTGAAACCTTGTCCAAACCTGCCATTGACCTGCCCAAAACGGAGCGAATAGGTTCCTCAACGATCGTTCATGAAGACCGCCGTATCGCTGGACGAGGTGAGGGAGCGACTGGGCGCGGATCGGGTGCTCGACCCGCCGGGGGCGCTGCCGCAGCCAGCCGAGCGCCTCGATGCTTCCGGGCCGGTCCGGCCGCACGAGTTCGAGGTTGCGGTGGAGCGGCTGATGATCGACTCGACCTCGTTTCGCAGCCTCGGCGAGCGCGCCGGGAGGGATGCCGGCCGAATGGGGGAGCGGATCCTCGAGATCGTCCGGTCGAGAGGCAAGCTCCACAACCCGGACACCGATTCGGGAGGGGTGTTGCTGGGGACGGTCACGGACGTCGGCGAGCGCTTCGGGGCGCCGCCGGCGTCCGGCGACCGGATCGTGACGCTCGGGTCGCTGACCCTGACGCCGTTGCGGCTCGAGGAGGTGACGGACCTGGACCCGGCCTCCCCGCAGGTGGGCGTGACGCGGGACCGCGTACGTGTTCGACCGCGCGGCCTGGGCACCGGTTCCCGACGACCTCCCGCTGGCGAGCGCGCTCGAGATCTACGACGTCTGCGCCGCCGCGTCGGCGACGCGCACGCTCGCGGCCGGGTGCGACACCGTCTGCGTGCTGGGAGCCGGTCACGCCGGCAGGCTGGTCCTGGCCGCGGCTCGCGACGCGAGCCCGAAGGCGACGCTCGCCGCCGTGGACGTGGACCCGGATGCGATCGAGCGGGTCGCTGAGCTCGGCCTCTGCGACGTGGGCGTGACCGCGGACCTGCGCGACCCGATCGCAGCCCTCGAGGGCGTGCGCGCCGCGGGTGTCGCTCCGGCCGACCTCACGGTGGTGGTGGTGAACGCCCCGGGTTGCGAGCCGACGGCGATCCTCCTGGCGGCGGAGGAGGGAACGGTGCTGTTCTTCTCGATGGCCACCAGCTTCGCGGCCGCAGCGCTGGCGGCCGACGGGATCGGGACCGACGTCCGGATGCTGGTCGGGAGCGGCTACAGCCCCGACCGCGGCGCCTACGCGCTGGATCTCGTGAAGGGCTCCGCCGGGCTGCGCGAGGCGCTCGGACTGCCGGGGGCGACGGAGCGATGAGCACGGGCGCCGGTCACCGGGTGCAGATGCGGTGGCGCGATCTCGACGGGCTCGGCCACGTCAATCACACCGTGGTCCTGACCTACTTGGAGGAGGGACGCGACGCGTTCCTGAAGCAACACGGCATCCGGCGCGACGAGTACGTGGTCGGCCGGTGCTCGGTGAACTTCCGAAGCGAGATCGATCCGGGGTTCGAGGCGGTGACGGTCGAGTGCGCCGTTCGGGACCTCGGTCGCTCGAGCGTCGACCACGAGCGAGCGAATCCTCGATCGAGCCGGACAGGTCGTGGTGGACGCGGAGTTCGCACTCGTGCTCTGGGACCCCGAGCAGCGGGCGTCCTCGGCCGATCACCGACGCGGAACGCGCGTCGCTGGCGCCGGCGAAGGAGGTCTCGACCCGAATGAGTGACGTGGAACAGCAATCCGGTCGTGCTCACGGTCGCGGTCACGGGGGCCGACGTCTTCCGCGAGAACAACCCCAACATCCCCTACACGACCGAGGAGATCGCCGAGTCGAGCATCGAGGCGAGCGCCGCCGGAGCAACGGTCGTGCACCTGCACGTGCGCGAGGACGACGGAACGCCGAGCGGCCGTCCGGAGCTGTTCGTCGACGTGATCGACCGGATCCGGGCCGGCTGCGACCTCTTGACCATGGTCTCCACCGGGGGCGCCAACGACATGACGATCGAGGAGCGGACGACGGGCCTCGAGGCGAAGCCCGACATCTCCGGGGTCGAGTCGGGCTCCATGAACTTCGGCGACGAGACCTTCATCACGCCGCCGCCCGCCGGCCGCGGGATCATCGAGCGGGCGACCGAGGCGGGGATCGCCCTGGAGGTGGAGGCGTTCGACGTCGGTCACGTGGTGAGCGCGGTGCGGTGGCTCGAGCAGGGGGTGCTTCCGCCGCCGCTGCGGATCAACCTCGTGTTCGGGGTGCCCGGAGGAATCGACGCGTCCCCGGAGTCGCTGGCGGCGATGGTTCGCCCGCTCCCGAGCGACGCGTTCTGGACCGTGACCTGCATCGGGCGCCATCACCCGCGGATGCTGGCCCTCGCGCTGCTGCACGGCGCCCCGGGCATCCGTACCGGGCTGGAGGACGTCGTCTACCTGCGGCGCGGCGTCCTCGCGCCCTCGAACGCCTCCCTGGTCGAGATGGCGGTTGGACCTGACCGGCGCCCTGGGGCGAGAGGTGGCCACGCAGGAGCAGACCAAGGAGCTGCTTGCAGCTTGGCTGAGCGGGGCGTCACCGCGGCCAAGGCGCCCGGGGCCGACGGGCGCCCGTCGGCCCGTCGGGGCCCGGAGACCCGGGACGCGATCGAGGGAGCCGCCGTCGAGCTCTTCGCCCGCCTCGGCTACCACGCGACGTCGATGCGGGCGATCGCGTCGGCGGCGGGTGTGCAGCCGGCGGCGATCTATCACTGGTACCCGAGCAAGGAGGCGATCCTCGTCCACCTCCAGGACGACTTCATGGAGCGTCTGACCGACAAGGTCGAGGCGGCGGTGGGGATGCACCGCCGGCCGCCGCTGCGCCTCGCGGCCGCGGTGCGCGAGCACGTCGTCTTCCACGGCATCCACCGGCGTGAGGCGTTCGTCACCGACAGCGAGATCAGGGCGCTGACCGAGGGGCCGCGCCGGGCGCTGATCGCCCAGCGCGACGCCTATCAGGCGAGGTTCAGCGAGATGATCCGGGACGGGATCCGCGATGGCTCCCTGCGGGCGACGGACGCGCACGTGGCGACCTACGCGATCCTCCTGCAGTGCACGGGCGTGGCGCTGTGGTTCGACCCGAGCGGCCCGCTCACGCTCGAACAGGTCGCGGAGCTCCACGTGGAGCTCGTGCTCGGGTCGCTCGGGGCGACCCGAGAGCTGATCGACGAGGCGATCGAGAGCGTCTCGCGGGGCGCGGTCGGGGCGGGGCGGGGATAGGCGGATGGCGACGGAGCGCATCAAGCCACCGGCGCTGCCCGAGCGGGCGACGATCGCGGTCGTGGCGCCGGCGAGCCCGCCGCAGACGCGCTCCGAGATCGAGCAGGCGACCGCCTACTTCGAGTCACGAGGCCACCGGGTCGTCTTCGGGCCCAATCACCGCAAGGTCCACGGATACCTGGCGGGGACCGACGAGGAGCGCGCCGCCGACCTGCAATGGGCGCTGACCGAGCCCGGAATCGACATGGTGCTGACGCTCTGCGGCGGCTACGGCACGGCGCGCCTCCACGACCGGATCGACTGGGACCGGCTCGGCGAGCCGCGGATCGTCTGCGGCTACAGCGACATCACCGCCCTGCACCTCGCGCTGGCGGCGCACGCGGGCTGGGTGTCGTTCTACGGGCCCAACTTCCTGCGCTTCACCCGGCAGAAGGGCGACTGGGAGCTCACCGAGCGAGACCGAGGACTGGTTTCACCGCGCCTTCGTTCCCGAGCCGCTCGGCCGGGTGTTCGAGGACCCCGACAACCCCTACGTGCTCACCGTGGGCGACGGGGCTGGCGGAGGGGCCGCTCGTCGGCGGCAACCTGACGCTCGCTCTGCGCCAGCATCGGGACTCCGTTCGAGGTGCAGACCGACGGGCTGCATCGTGATGGTCGAGGACCTGAACACGGAGCCGTACCTCGTCGACACCGCGCTCAACCACCTGATCCGGGCCGGAAAGCTCGACGACGCCGCGGGCTTCGTGTTCGGGACCGACGTCAACTTGAAGTACCAGACCGTGCCCGAGGGGCCGGAGTCGACCCTGTCGGTCGAGGAGATGCTCGACGAGCTGATCGCTCCGCTGGGGATCCCGGCGATCGCCAACCTGCCCGTCGGCCACGGAAAGCACATGGCGACCATGCCGCTCGGCGTCGACGGCTCGTCTCGACGGGGGCGCCAAGACGCTCGAGGTCACCGAGGCGGCAGTGAGCTCGAGGACTGACCAACAACCAGAAGGGGAGTAGGGATGAGGCTCGGAGAGCATCGGAGGATGATCGGACTGCTGATCGCGGCGGTGGCGCTGGCGGTTGCCGTCGGCTCGCCGGCGGCCGCCGGGGACGCGCAGGGCGGCACGAGCACCACGGGGGACTCGCAGCAGGACAAGAGCATCCTCAAGATCGGCTGGGCCCAGAACCCGTCCACGATCAACCCGTTCGTCGGCCAGGACGAGGAGGCCTTCTCGATCTGGGCGATCAACTGGGACCTGCTGGTCAACTTCAGCCCCAAGGACCTCACCCCGGTCCCGGGCATCGCCCAGAGCTGGGACATCTCGGACGACAAGAAGACGATCACCTTCCACCTCGACCCGACGCGAAGTGGTCGGACGGCAAGCCGATCACCTCCGCGGACGTCAAGTACTCGCTCGAGGTGCTGGGCGGCAAGGGCGCCCTGTTCACGAGCTACACGGACAACGTCACCAAGATCGAGACGCCCGACGCGCGACACGGTCGTGATCCACACCAAGCGGCCCGACGCGCGGATCGTCGGCGGCCTCTTCATCTACATCCTCCCCAAGCACGTCTGGGGGAAGGTGCCGGTCAGCGACCTCACCGGCTCGTATGACCCGAAGCTCCCGCTGGTCGGCAGCGGGCCGTACGTCGTCACCGACTTCGAGCCGAACCGGATCACGACGATGGAGCAAGAACCCGAACTTCCGGGGGCCGGAGCCGAAGTTCGACGAGATCCAGTTCATCCGCTACGGCAACCAGGACGCGGCCGAGCGGGCCCTCCAGGTCGGCGAGGTCGACATGGTCCCGGAGGTGTCCGCCGCCGGCTTCGCCCGGCTCGGCGACCAGCCCAACATCGACACGCTTCAAGGCGGCCTCGCCGGCGTACACGCAGATGGCGTTCAACAGCTGCCCGAAGAAGCTCTGCCCGGACGCGAAGTACAACCCGGCCGATCCAGGACCCGGCGATCCGGCAGGCCACGGCCTACGCGGTCGATCGCGAGCGGATCAACGAGATCGCCGCCCGGGGAACCTCGTTCCCCGCCCACGGGATCCTGCCGTCCTTCTACAAGTCGTTCTACGAGGTGCCCGCCCAGGACTACCCGTACGACCCGGAGAAGGCGAAGCAGATCCTCGACGATGCCGGCTGGCAGGACAACGGCGACAGCCCGCGGACCAAGGGCGGCGAGGAGCCTCGTTCAACCTCTACGTCCGCTCGGAGTCGCCGTACGACATCCAGGCGGCAAAGCTCGTCGCCGAGCAGGCCAAGGCCGGTCGGGATCGACTACAACGTCCAGGTCGTCAGCACCGACAAGCTGTACGACCTCACCGTCCGGAAGGTGAACGGCAAGCCGGCGCCGGACTACGACACGTTCATCTGGGGCTGGGGCGGCGATCCCTACGACCCGAGCTTCCTGCTCAGCATCCTGACGACCGGCGAGATCGGCGGCTCGTCCGACTCGTTCTACTCGAACCCCACCTACGACCGGCTCTACAAGCAGCAGGCCGGCGAGTTCGACAACGCGCAGCGCAAGGAGATCATCCAGCGGATGGTCGCGCTGACCCAGCGCGACCTGCCGTACCTGGTGCTCACCTACGACCCGAACCTCGAGGCGTACAGGACCGACCGGGTCGCGAACGTCAAGCCGGTCTGCCCCGAGGACTCGACCGGGCGACGCGATCTGCGACCAGACCTCGTACGAGCCGCTGCTGACGATCGCGCCCGGGCAGCTCGAGCGGCGAGAGCGGCGGCGGCGGCTCCGGGGTCGCGATCGCGGTGGTCGCCGTGGTCGTGGTCGGCGTCGGGGCGTTCTTCGTGATCCGCTCGCGCCGTCGCCGCCGCGGCGAGCCGGTGGAGCTCGAGGAATGAGGGGCGGCACATGAGCGGGCGCTGGCTCGCCGGGCAAGGTCGTCGCGGCGCTGGTGACCTTCGCGTTCGTGCTCGTGTTCAACTTCTTCCTGTTCCGGGTCATGGGCGACCCGACGACCCAGCTCGCCCGGCTGCCGCAGGCGACGCCGCAGGAGCTCCAGAGGCTGCGCCACGACTACGGGCTCGACAAGCCGCTGCTCGGGCCAGTTCGCCGACTACGTCGGGGACACCTCGCGCCTCGACCTCGGGCTCAGCCAGCGCAGCCGCCAGCCGGTCTGGGACGAGATCAAGGACGCGCTGCCGTGGACGCTGCTGCTGGTCGGGACGGGCACGCTGCTCGCGACGCTGATCGGCTCCTGGATGGGGGTGGTCGCCGCGACGCGGCGCGGCAAGAAGACCGACGACGGCCTGCTCGGCTTCAGCCTGTTCACCTACGCGGCGCCCGAGTACTGGATCGGGATCATCCTGATCCTCGTCTTCGCGGTCTGGATACCGATCTTCCCGACGGGGCTCCAGGTGACGCCCGGGGTCGAGTTCTCCGGGCTTCTTCGCGAACGCCTGGGACGTCGCCAAGCACCTGGTGCTCCCGGCGACCGCGATGACCCTGATGCTGCTCGGCCAGTACTTCCTGATCATGCGCTCGTCGATGGTCGACGTGCTGACCGAGGACTTCATCACCGTCAAGCGGGCGACCGGCCTGCCCTGGGAGCGGGTGGTGCGCCGCCACGCGGTGCCCGAACGCGCTGCTGCCGCTCGTCACCCTGTCGGCGATCCAGTTCGGGGCGGTGGTCGGCGGCGCGATCACCATCGAGACGATCTTCTCGTGGCCGGGCCTCGGCGAGCTCAGCTTCCAGGCGATCCAGGACAAGGACTTCCCGGTCCTCGAGGGGACGTTCCTGGTCTTCTCGGCCGGGGTGATCCTGGCCAACCTGCTCGCCGACTGCCTGTACTTCTACCTCGACCCGCGGGTGCAGTCGACGATGAGGGCGCCCGATGAGCGGCGAGCAGGCGGGCGCGGCGGTCGAGGTCCTGGCCCAGCCCGAGTTCCGCGACGAGCCGGGCACGGTCCGCGAGCTGCTCCTGGGCACCTGGCGCGGGCGCTTCGGGCTCGCGATCGTCGGCGCTGTTCGTCTTCATGGCGGTGTTCGGCAGCGCGATCGCGCCGTACGACCCGGACGCCTCGAGCCTCGACGTGCTCGCGCCGCCCAGCATCCACCACCTGCTGGGGACGACCGAGAACGGCTCCGACGTCCTCTCGCAGGTCCTGGTCGGGGCGCGGGTCTCGATCGTCGTCGGCTTCGCGGCGGCCGCGATCTCCGCGGTGCTGGGCTCGGCGGTCGGGCTGGTGGGCGGCTACTTCGGCGGCTGGACCGACCGCGGCCTCGACGCGCTCGAGAACTGGTTCCTCGTCATCCCGACGCTGCCGCTGATGATCGTCCTGGCGCGGTTGCTCAACCCCTCGCTGACGGTGCTGATCGTCGTCATCGGGCTCACCTCGTGGGCCGGGACGGGCCGGATCGTGCGCGCCCAGGTGCTGACCCTGCGCGAGCGCGCCTTCGTCGAGCGCGCCCGGGCGCTCGGCGCCGGCGACGCCTACATCATCCGCAAGCACATCCTCCCGAACACGCTGCCGCTGATCTTCGCCAACACGGTCCTGATCGTCGCGGTGGCGATCCTCTCCGAGGCCGCGCTGTCGTTCCTCGGCCTCGGCGACCCGACGCGGATCTCGTGGGGGACGATGCTCGAGAACGCGTTCGAGTCCGGCGCGCCCAGCGCCGAGGCGTGGTGGTACGTGATCCCGCCGGGCCTGTGCATCACGGTCCTGGTGCTCGCGGTCTCGATGCTCGGCTACCTGTTCGAGGAGCACGTCAACCCGCGGCTGCGGGAGCACCTGACTGGGCGCGGTGCCGGAGTCTCGATTGCGCAGGCAAGCCTGCTGCGGGCACGTCGGCGCCGTTTTCGCGCCGCGGGGGGAGAGGTGAGCGCCTCCTCGAGGTCCAGCGACCTGCGGGTGACCACCGCGGCGACCCGATCGTCGACGGGGTCGACTTGTCGCTCGAGCGCCGGGGAGGCGATGGGGCTCGGCGGGCGAGTCGGGCTGCGGCAAGACGACCACGGCGCTCGCGCTGATGAAGCTGCTGCCGCCGACCCTCAAGCAGTCCGGCGTCGATCACCCTGCGGCCGCCCGGCGTGGAGGAGCCGATCAACATCGGGAAGCGAACCGAGGCCGGGATGCGCGGGTGCGCTGGCGCCACGTCTCGCTGGTCTTCCAGGGGGCGATGAACTCGCTCGACCCGGTGCAGCGCGTCGACGCCCAGATCGCGGAGGCGATCCGGCTGCACGAGAGCGTCAGCGGCTCGAAGGAGGTGCGCGAGCGGATCGGCGAGCTGCTGACCACGGTCGGGCTGACTCCGGCGCTCGGCCGTCGGTACGCCCACCAGCTCTCGGGAGGCCAGCGCCAGCGGATGATGATCGCCCTCGCGCTCGCCTGCCGTCCCTCGCTGGTGATCGCCGACGAGCCGACCACCGCGCTCGACGTCGTGATCCAGGCGCAGGTGCTGCAGCTGCTCGAGCGCCTGCGCGAGCGGCTCGGGCTGGCCCTGATCCTGATCTCGCACGACCTCGGCGTCCTGGCCGAGACCTGCGATCGGATCGCGATCATGTACGCGGGGCGGATCGTCGAGATCGGGGCCGGTGGCGCTCCGTCTTCGACGCCCCACAGCATCCGTACACCAAGCGCCTGCTCGACTCGCTTCCCGTGATCGGCGGGGATCGGGGGCTGGGCGACCCGATCCCGGGCGGGCCTCCGGATCCGGGGGAGATGCCCGACGGCTGCCGGTTTCGACCCCGCTGTCCGTATGCGGCGGACCGATGCCTCACCGATCCGGCGCTTCGCGAGACTTCGCCCGGGCCACCGCTCCGCGTGCCACTTCGCGCCCTGGAGCGAGTGGCCGGACCGCGAGCGCCCGCCGCCGAGGTGAGCGCATGAGCTTGGAAAACGGCTCGCTGATGGACGTCCGCGACCTGGCGGTCCAGTTTCGCGCCCGCGGGTGGCGTGGCTCGCGCGGTCGACGGGGTGACGCTGCGACTGGCGCCGCGGCGAGGTGCTCGGCGTGGTGGGCGAGTCCGGCAGCGGCAAGTCGACCCTGGCCCGCGCGATGCTCGGGTTGGTGCCACCCGCTGCGGGCTCGGTCGAGCTCGAGGGCAAGGCCGTCAACGGCAAGGCGAGCCTGGCGCAGCTCCGCAGGCGCGTCCAGATGATCTTCCAGGATCCCTACCAGACGCTCAGCCCGCGCAATCGGGTGGAGGCGATCGTCACCGAGCCGCTGGTGGTGCAGGGCGTGGCTCGCGAGGAGCACGACGGGCGGGTGCGGCGAGCGCTCGAGGACGTCGGGCCTGGACCCGGGGCGCTTCCTCGGACGCTATCCGCATCAGCTCTCGGGCGGCCAGCGGCAGCGAGTCGCGATCGCCGCCGCGCTCGTGCTCGAGCCGGAGGGGCTGATCTGCGACGAGCCGGTCTCGATGCTGGACGCCTCCGTGCGAACGCAGATCCTCGCCGTGCTGCTGGAGCTGAAGCGGCGCCGCGGGCTGGGGCTGTTGTTCATCACCCACGACCTCAGCCTCGCCTGGGCGCTGTGCGACCGGATCGCCGTCATGTACCTGGGGCGGATCGTCGAGCAGGGCCTGGCCACCGACGTGATCGAGCGACCCCGCCACCCCTACACCGAGGCGCTCGTGACGGCGGTGCCGGTTCCCGCGGCTGGGGGCGGGGGAACGCGCGAGCTCCTGACCGGGGAGCTGCCGGACGCCACGGACATCCCGCAGGGGTGCAGGTTCCATCCGCGCTGCCCGCGGCGCTTCGAGCCCTGCGACGGGGTGGATCCGGCCTTGATCCCCACCGGGGGCAACGGGCAGGTCGCGGCATGTCTGCTCCACGACCAGTCGCTCGCGAAGCAGGCGCGAGGCCGTTGGCTGAGCCGCGGTGGCGCGAGATCGGGGGCCCGGTCGGCCGGCTTTCGCCGGGGCCCCGCAACTCGATCACGGACGTCCCGGGCGTCCTGGTCGGCCACGCGCAGGCCGCGAGCGGCGAGCGCACCGGGGTGACGGTGGTCGCGCCGCCATCCCTGCCGGCGGCCGCCGGGGCGGCGACGATCAACGGGATGGGCGAGCTGACGGGAAAGCTCGAGATCGACGAGCGCGGGACGATCGAGACCCCGGTGTACCTCTGCGGGACACACGCCGTCGGCACCGTGTACCAAGCCGCGGTCGAGGCCTCCGGGAGAGGCCCGGACGACGTGGTGATCCCGGTCGTCGGCGAGTGCGACGACGGCGAGATGGCGGATTCGCGGACCGTGGTCGGCGGCGACGTCGAGCGGGCGCTGGAAAGCCTCGGCTCCGACGTTGCGGAGGGCAGCGTGGGCGCCGGCACCGGCATGACCTGCTTCGGCTTCCCTGGCGGCATCGGGACCGCCTCGCGCGCGGTGGGCGACCACCACGTCGGGGTGTTGCTCCTGTGCAACTTCGGCGACTTCGTCCTATCTCGACCTGGTCGAGCACGGGCTGGAGAGCTCGGTCGAGTGCCTCGCCGGACAGCGGGTCCTGCATCGCGGTCTGCGCCACCGATGCGCCCGCTTCCGGCCTCGGCGCTTCGACGCCTGGCGTTGCGCCCGCTCCTCGGCCTCGTCCGCGCCGGCTCCTACGCGTCCGACGGCTCGGGGGAGATCGGCATGGCGTTTTCGACGTCCACCGGGCGGCGCGCTCGGTGGCGCGGAGCTCAACCCCTACTTCGCCGCGGCGTACGAGGCCGCTCGGGAATCCGTCTACAACTGCCTGGTCGCCGCCCGGCCAGCCCGGCGCCGCGATGGCACGATGCAGGAGGGCTTCCCCACGGACGCCGTCCGAGCCCTCGCGAGGAAGCCGGCTCCCCCGAGGGAGGGTGACCAGCTTGAGCTCGCTGCGCGGCGAGGTGATCGAGCTCACCCAGGCCCTGATCCGCCTCGACACGTCGAATCCTCCGATGTGCTGAGGGCGCTGGCGGCCGCGCTCCTGCCTCGAGCCGGTTCTTCATTAGAGTCCGCTCCTCGATGAGCGACTTCAGCCAGCTCTCGATCGCGGGCCGCGTGGCGACGCCGGCCGACCCCGACTGGGATGAGGCCCGCCAGGCCTGGAACCTCGCCGCCGACCAGCGCCCGAGCGCGGTCGCGTTCGCAGAGGGCGCAGATGACGTCGCCAAAGTCGTCCGCTTCGCGGGTCAGAACGGCCTCAGGGTCACCGGGCAGGGCACCGGGCACGGGGCGGTCGCGCTCGGCTCGCTTGACGACGCGATCCTGATCAAGACCGAGCGCATGCGAGGCGTCGAGGTCGATGCGGATGCCCAAACCGCGCGCGTTGAAGCCGGGGCGTTGTCGCTCGAGCTGGGCGAGGCGGCAAACCGCCATGGGCTGTGCTCGCTCCCCGGGTCCTCTCCCGACGTCGGCCTCGTCGGCTACACGCTCGGCGGGGGCCTCAGCTGGCTGGGGCGGCAATACGGCTTCGCGTGCAACCGCGTGAGCGCGATCGAGGTCGTCGCCGCGGATGGCGAGCCGCGGCGAGTCGACGCCGACCACGACCCGGACCTCTTCTGGGCGCTTCGAGGCGGTGGGGGCGGCTATGCGATCGTCACCGCCCTCCATCTCGCGCTCGTCCCGATCGCCGAGCTGTATGCCGGCGCGCTGCTCCTGCCGGCCGAGGTCGGCGCCGACGCCGTTCGCGCCTACCGCGACTGGGCGGCGACCGTTCCCGACGAGGTCACCTCGATCGTGCGCTTTCTTCGACCGCCGCCGATCCCGGACGTGCCAGAGGAGATCCGCGACCGGCCGTTGCTGACCCTCGGCGCCGCGTGCATCGGCAGCCAGGCCGACGGCGAGCGGATCGTTGCTCCGCTGCGCGAGCTCGGCGACCCGATCATGGACACGTTCGGCCAGATCCCCGCCGTCGGGCTTTCGCGCATTCACATGGACCCCGAGGTGCCCGTGCCCGGCCTCGGGCATCACGCCCTGATCGCGGAGCTGCCCGACGACGCGATCGACGCGTTCGTCGAGTGCGTGGGCCCGGAGGCCGGCTCGCCGCTGCTGCTCGCCGAGCTCCGCCAACTGGGCGGCGCGCTGGGGCGGCCGGCCGAGAACGGAGGGGCTCTGTCGAAGCTGGACGCGGGCTTCGCGATGTTCGGCCTTGGCCTGCCGATGACTCCCGAGCTCGGGCAGGCGATCGAGAGCCACCTGGATGAGCTCCACGACACGATGCGGCCCTGGGCGAGCGAGGGCGGCTACTTCAACTTCGCCGAGCGCCCGTGCGACGTCGAAGCGATCCTGCCGGCGGAGACCTGCTCCCGCCTCGCCGAGGTCAAGCGGAGCTGGGATCCCGACGGAATGATCCTCGCGAACCACGCCCTCGCCCTGGATCCCGCCTGAGCCGAGCGCTTCGCCGCCCAACCGCCGATACCGTGTGGGAATGGGTGTCCGGGCGTCAGGATCCTGTCGCCGGCGGCGGGCGGGGAGATCCGTTGCCCTTCTGGGCTTGATCGCGTTCGCAGCCGTCGCGGCGGCCGGCTGCGGCGGGGGAGGGGACGGGGGCGCCACACCGAACGACCAGGCGCCCATCGCTGACCAACGCCGACCTCCACCGCTGCAAGTCGGGCCCCACGCCGAGGGCGTTTCGCTGCGGGGAGATCTGGGTTCCGTTCGAGCGTAAGGACCCGTCCCTCGGCAAGACGAGAATCGGGTTCGCGGTCGTTCCGCACTCCGATCGATCGCGCCCTCGGCTCGGGGCGATCTTCGCCGTGGAGGGTGGTCCCGGGTACGCGAGCTCGTGGACCGTTCGCTCCTACGTGAAGCTGTTCGGATCGCTCTTGGACCGCCGCGACCTCGTGCTGGTGGACCAGCGGGGAACGGGGCGCTCCATGCCGCTTCAGTGCCCGGACCTCCAGTTCGGCCGGGCGCCTGACTCGATCGCGTTTCCGGCCTGCGCGGCAAAGCTCGGCCCGCGGTTCAGCTCGTACCGGACGTCTGCCTCCGCCGACGACATCGACGACGTCCGGCGCGCGCTGGGGTTCGGGCGGATCACCCTCTACGGCGACTCATACGGCACCTTCCTCGCCCAGTCGTACGCGTTCCGCCATCCGGACGCGCTGAACGCCCTGGTGCTCGACTCCGCCTATCCCGTCAAGGGGGAGAGCGCCTGGTACCCGAGCCTGATCACGACCGGGGTCCGCTCGATGGCGATCGCATGCCGGCGCTCCGCCAAATGCCACGGGAACGCTCGTCGTCGCCTCGAGAAGCTGGTCGTCTGGCTGCGCGCCCGGCACCGCGGCGTGGGGGCGCTCGTCGATGCGCTGGCCACCGCCGGCTACACGCCGTACAGCTCCTACCTGAGGATCGACCGCGCCGGCACTGCCCTGCGGCACGGAAACTCCACTCCATACAAGCGGTTGATCGCGGAGGCCAAGCTCGGCTACGGCCACATCCGGCATTTCAACCTCATGCAGGAGGACGTCGTGAGCTGCAACGACTATCCGTTGCTTTGGAGCAAGGACGCCTCCGAGGCGGAGCGGCGGTCCGAGCTTGAGCGCAAGGTCCGCGAATACCGGAACGCGGCAGCGTTCGCCCCGTTCAAGCCGCGAGAGGTGGCGCTCTCCTCGGAGACGCTCTACCAGTACTGCCTCTGCGGCGCCGCGCCCGAGCTCCCTCTACGAGCCCCCGGCCTAGCCCGGCGAGCAGCCGACCAAGGCGCCGGTGCTGGTGGTCTCCGGGCGAGCTCGACAACGTCACGACGCCGTACGAGGGGCGGCTCGTCGCCAAGGAGTTCCCGAACTCGCGACAGTTCGTCGCCAGGGGCGCCGGCCACGTCGCCGACCTCTACGACGGCAGCTCGCCGCCGGCGGTGCGAACGCGGCACTTTCTGAGACACGTGCTCCGCCACGAGGGCTGATCGGCGCACGACGACCCGGAAGTAGGCTGAGCGAATGTCCGGCGGTGGCGCAGGGAGGCTCGCGGAGGGGATGCGGCTCTCCCGGCGCGAGCTCGTGGCCCGTGGTGCGGCGCTGGGGGGCGCGGCGCTCTTCGCCGGGTCCCTGAGCGCGTGCGGCGGCTCGGGCAAGCCGCCGCACGAAGCGCCACGCGTCGCCATCGTGGGCGGGGGTCTGGCCGGCCTGACGTGTGCGTACCGGCTGCAACAGCACGGCGTGAGCGCCGCGCTGTACGAGGCGCGCTCCGACCGGGTCGGTGGGCGGTGCTGGACCGCGCGTGAGTTCGGTCCCGAGCAGGTGGGAGAGCACGGCGGAGAGTTCATCGACTCCGACCATCGCCGGATGCGGGCCCTCGTCCGAGAGCTGGGACTTCGCCTCGAGGATCGCGTCGCCTGGGCGAGACGCCGATCGAGGGCCTACTCGCGGCTCTACCTCGACGGCGAGCTGCGGGACTGGGACGTCGTCTATCGGGACTTTCCGATCCTGAAGCGTCACCTGCGAGCCGACGCCCGGCGCACCGGCTACGCCCACTCGTTTGCGAGCCCCGCGGCTCGCTCGTTCGACGATCGGACCGCCGCGGCGTGGCTGGACGCCGACGTGCCCGGCGGCGGCGATTCGCTGCTGGGACGGGCGATGCGCGAGTACCTCTCCGAGGAGTTCGGCCTGGATGCCCGGGATTTGAGCGCGACCAACGTCTTCTACCTGCTCGAGGGCAATCGAATCGACATCGACGGCTCGGACGAGCGCTACCACGTCCATGGGGGCAACGACCAGGTCCCGCGGGGGCTCGCCGAGCGCCTGTCCGATGCATCGGTGCACCTGGCGACGCCGCTCGAGGCGCTGTGGAAACGACGCGACGGCTCGTACGGCCTCCGCTTCGGCGGCACTCCGGCAGACGTCACGGCGGAGCGGGTGGTGCTCGCGATCCCCTTCACGACCCTCCGGCGGGTGGACCTGGACCGTGCCTCGTTGAGCCAGCGGAAGCGGGAGTGCATCGAGAGGCTCGGCATGGGCACCAACTCCAAGGTGCTGATGCAGTTCAGGCATCGTCCTTCGCACGAGGATCGCTGGGACGGGGAGCTCACCACCGACCGGCCATTCCTCGACACCTGGGACAGCTCGCTCACGCAGCCGGGGAGCACCGGGCTCTTGACCGTCTACTCCGGCGGGGCCGTCGGCGCCGGCTATCCGGCCCGGCGCCCTCACGGCCCGGCGCCGCCCCGGGTCGTCCGCGAGACGCTCGCGGCGCTCGAGCGTGCGGTCCCCGGGATTCGCGAGGACTTCGCGGGCCGCGCATGGCTCGACGATTGGACGGCCGACCCCTGGAGCCGAGGATCCTATGCGGCGTTCCTCCCGGGCCAGACGACGCGGTACTCGGGAGTCATCGCTCGACCGGAGGGCGGCATCCACTTCGCCGGGGAGCAGACCTCGGTCGCCTACCAGGGCTTCCTCGAGGGCGCAGTGGAGTCCGGCGAGCGCTCCGCCCGCGAGGTCCTCCATGGGCTGGCCGGGCGCTGAGGTAGTTTCGCGCTCCGGGCGTTGTCGGACGCGCCGTGACGAGAGCCCGGGCCCCCTCGGCGGGCGCCCGCGGGGCTCGTCTCGCTGTTGCTCGTCGCTTACCTGGTCGCGATCTGGGCGATGACGACGAAGCCGACCTGAGCCGGGTCTAGGCGCCGGTCGGCTCGGGCGGCGTGACGCCGAGGGCACCGGCGATCTCCGCGATCGCGCCGGCCTCGGCCTCGCTCACCCGCTCGCCGCCCTCCTTGTGGGCCTCGGCCACCCGCTGCGCGAGCGTGAGCACGAAGCGCTTGTATTGCTCGACCTCCTCCGGGGTGGCCTTGGCCTGAACCAGCTCCGCGGCCTCGCGGAGGTGCTGGAGACCGTGCTCCCTCAGCTCCTCCGGTGTGTGGTAGCGGGTTCGGTCGATCTCGGGCTTCGTCGAGGCGATCTCGTCCAGAAGCTGGCTCTGGCCGTGCTCCTTGCGCGCCTCGCCGTAGGCCTTTCCCATCGAGATGGCTCTCGCGGAAGGTCCCGCCGCGCTGCGCCGTGATCACGATCATCCCGGCCGTCGGCGGTCCCTGGAGGACGTCCTTCCACTCCTCCTCCGTGAAGTCAGCCTTTCCCGTCATCACCTTCTCCTTTCGCGTTCGCCTCACCCACCAGCTCTGGGACGGTCACGAACCGGTAGCCCTCGCCGGTGAGGCGGCGGAGGAGCTCGTCGGTTGCCGCGACCGATGCCGAGCGATCGGCAGCGGGCTCGGCGTTCGAGCCGTCGTGGAGGAGGATGATGTCGCCGCCGCGCGCCCGCGACCCGCGGGCGACGAGCTTGTCCACCGTCGCGGTGCGGCGCCAGTCGTAGCAGGTGATCGACCACAGCAGCGGCGTGTAGCCGGACTCGCGCATGGCTCGGAGCGTTCCCGGGCGCCGGCGCCCGTACGGCGGGCGCATCAGGTCGCCGCCGTCAACCTTCGAAAACGACACCCCGGCAGCCTCGACCGCCTCGCGACATCGCCGCAGCTCCTCGCGGATCTGGGCGCGAGGTCCGAAGCGGCATCGTCGGATGCGACCAGGTGTGGTTGCCGAGCGCGTGCCCGGCGTCGGCCAGGCTCCGCAGGATCCCCGGCTCGCGCTCGGCCCACTTGCCGATCAGCAGGAACGTCGCGCGGGCTCCGTGGCGCGTCGAGCACGGACATCAGCTCCTCGGTGTGCCGCGGGTTCGGGCCGTCGTCGTAGGTGAGGGCGATCATCCGCTCGGCCTCGGGGACGCGGCAGATCGTCTCGCCGTAGAGCTGCGAGGTCGGGTACTGGCCGTGGAAGAACGCGAAGCCTGCGGCGCCCACCGCCGCGCCGACCGCCGCGCCCGCGCCGCGGCTCATCTTGCGCGCCCGCCGCGCCGCGCGGCGGGCCTTCCGGAGCTCCCGGGGACGGCGGCGGCCGCCCCGAGCGCGCGATCCTCGATCGCGCCGAGGGTGGTCGAGTTCCCGGACTGCTCGTACGCCGCAAGCGCGTCCTCGAACGCCGGGATTCGCTCGATGAACTCCCCGACGATCTCCGGCGTCGGGGTCGGCGCGCACAAGCCGTAGCCGAGGCGCTCCGGTGTAGCGCGCGTTCATCGTCTGCTCGAACTGGCCGCGGAGCGGAATCGAGAGGATCGGCTTGCCGAGGTAGACGGCCTCGCTGAGGAGCGAGAACCCGCCCCCCGCGACGACTCCGCGAGCGGTGCGAAGCGCCTCGATGAAGCCCTCGTTGGACCGGGGACGGAGCTCCAGGTTGCCTTCGGTGACGGCCTCGGCGGGCCCGCCTCGCATCCCATAGACGAGACAGCGTATCCCGCGCCGAGCGGAGGGCCTCGATCAGGGCGTCGTCCCCGCTCGAGTAGACGACCAGGTGATCCCCGCGCTCGGGTTGAGCGTCGACGATCTCGGGCCGGACGATGGGCGGCACGAGGGTCGTCGCCGCCGCGGGCCACCGGCGGCCGGAAGTACGTGGTGACGATGTACTCGACGGCGCCCGGCACCATCGAGTGCGCCACGGTGCGGGCCAGCAGGTAGTCCTCTCTGTCCCTGCCGATGATCTCCCGGTCGTGGCGGCAGCGGTCGAGCATGTTGATGTTGCCGACCGCGATCAGCGGCGTCCGGGTGAGCCGAGCGTAGACGCCGGTGAGCGGCTCGAAGTCGCTGATCACGACGTCGGGCTGCCAGTCGTCGACCTCGTCGATCCAGTGCCGGACCGTCTCCGGCAGCTCATGCGTGGCCAGCCGCAGGTTCTGGCGCACCGTGGCCCAACGCCGAATCTCGCCCTCCTCCAGGGCGAAGCTCGGACCGAAGATCTCGTCGACACGCGGGAGCCGGTCGGTAAGAAAGCGGAACGCCGCCCCGGAGGCCATCACGCGGACGTCATGGCCGAGCGAGCAGCGAATCGATGACGACCTCCGAGCGGGTGGCGTGTCCCATGCCCTCGCCGTTGACCCCGTACAGGATCCGTAACCGCGTCTCCGGCTCGGGCGACACGGTCGTCGGGCTCAGATCTCGTCCGACGACCCGGCCGGGTGTGGGCCGCCCGCCGATCCGGTCCTGCCAGCGGCGGTAGCGCCGGCTGCTGCGCTCGGCGCGTTGGGTCGCCTTGGCGAGCTTCTCGCTCCCCTCCGGATAGCGTCGCCGCGCCCACGGCGAGCCGGGCTTGGCGAGCCTGATCGCCGCCACCCAGCCGACCGGAGGGGATGAACATCGGCCAGGAGCGCCGCCCAGTACTTGCCCTTGATCGCCGTGAGCGCGGCGAAAAACAGGGCCTCGACGACCGCGAGCAGCACGCTCAGCACCGAGCCGGTGTCGCCCTCGCCGATCGGCGCGACCCCGAGGACGAAGGCGCCGGCGACGATCGTGGCCACGACGATCGCGTCGACCGAGCGGCGGCCCTCCTCGGCCCAGTAGACGTCCTCGAGGTGGAGCCACAACGCGAACTCGTCGAGGGTCAGACCCGCGCCGATGCCGAAGGCCACCGCGAGGATCTCGAGCCACGGGCTGTCGGGCTGGAACGCGAAGTCCAGGAAGCCGGCGAGCATCAACAGCACGATCCCGAAGACCAGGTGGTGGATGTGGACGCCGCCGGTCTTCACGCTTCCCGGCCACCAGGGCACCTTGGGGCTCCGCATCAGCCGAGTGCTCATGCGGATGAACCCGAACGACAGCAGCATCCCGGCGAGCAGCAGGAACCCGGCACGGCTACCGCTGGAGCCGAGGAAGTTCCCTGTGAGTTGGATGCTGCCTAGTGCCGACACCGGTGTCCTGTCCGGGAGCGACACCCGCTCCCGGCGCCGATCGTACACGTGTTCATCGGGGCCCCTCAATCGCCGAGGGGGGAGGGGGCGATCTCGCCACGGCCGGCCGCCTGGATGTCGTTCGGGCAGCCGGATCCCGAGCCGGCGGGCGACCACCTCGAGGCGGATCCGCCAGCCGATGATCGCCGCTCGCTGTCGAGCCTGGGTGTCGGGGAGGCCGTCGAACTCGCGGTCGGGGAGCGCCGCCGCCAGCGCGCTCAGATACGCGTCCTCCAGTACATAGGTGTGCGCGTAGGCGCGACCGGCCGCCCGCAGCGTCGCGGGTACCGCATGAATAGCCGCGATTCGCCTGGCGTAGCCGGCGAAGCGCCGCTCCAGCGCATTCATGCGCGAGCTGGCGCGGGACGGAGAGATCCGGTGGTCGCGGTAGGCGGTGAGGATCGGGTCGGCGCGCTCGAGCAGGCGGTTCACGCCCAGCCGAATCGGCTCAACCCGCGAGAGGTATGCCTCGACCGAGTGGCGGGCCGAGGCCGAGTCGCTGGCGCTGCTGCTACCGCCGCCGCACCCGGCGAGCGCGAGGAGCGCGGCGGCGACGGCCAGCGTGACGCGCGCGGGAGCGATCAGTAGCCGTATCCGCCTCCGCTTCCCGAGCCGCCGCTGGTGGCCGGGCTGCTGGTGGTGGATCCGGTCGATCCGCTCGAGGTGGTGCTGGACCCTGCGCCGGAGCCCGACGCGGCGGCGCTCGGCGTGGGAGAAGAGGCGCTCGAGCTGGTGTCGCTGGAGCTCCCGCCGCAACCCGCGATCGCCGCTGCGATCGCGATCACCCCCGCGACCGCCCAAGCCCTCATCCTGCGATCAATCATGTCTTTCCTCTGGTTGCCTTGGACCGGCGGTCGCCGGCCGTGTCTGGGATACGGACGGGCGGGACGCGGGGTTCGATCGCTCGGACGGACGCCAGCCTAAGCTCGGGCACGTAACCTCCCCCCATGGACATCGACCCACTGGGGCTCGCCGATCGCAGTTGGCCGATCCTCAGGCGCCTGATGGGCCTGCACACGGTCGCCTACCGGGCGACAGGCGGCCTCGTCGGGCACCGCTTCCCGGGCGCTCCGCCGATGCTCCTGCTCGACCACGTCGGGGCGAAGAGCGGAATCGAGCGAACGACACCGCTCGTCTACGTCGAGGACGGCGACGACCTCGTCCTGGTCGCGTCGAAGGGTGGCTATCCGAGGAACCCCGCCTGGTTTCACAACCTGCGCGCCCACCCCGAGGCGACGGTGCAGGTGGGCTCGCGTCGAAGGGCGGTGCGCGCTCGCGTCGCCGGGACATCGGAGCGCGATCGCCTCTGGCCGAAGGCGGTCGCGGTATACGGCGGATACGAGGGCTATCAGGAGCGGACCGACCGGGAGATCCCGCTGGTGATCCTCGAGCCGCGATGACCTGAAATAGATTCCTCTCATGGAGCTGCCGCTGACGATCGGCGACTTCGAGGCGCGCGCCGCCGAGCTGCTCGACTCCGGGCCGCACGGCTATTACGCCGGCGGGGCCTGTGACGAGCTGACCCTGCGGGCAAACGTGGAGGCCTGGCAGCGGATCACGATCCGCCCGCGGGTGCTGGTCGACGTCTCCGAACGAGACCTCGGCGTCACGGTGCTCGGTCGGCGCCGGCCGCACCCCGTCTTCGTGGCTCCGACCGCCTACCACGGCCTGGCCCATCCGGACGGAGAGCCGGGGACGGCCCGCGCCGCTGCCGCAGCGGACGCGCTCTTCTGCCTCTCGTCGCTCGCAACGGCGGGCCCGGCCGAGGTCGCCGAGGCGGCCCCGTCGGGCCAGCGCTGGCTGCAGCTCTACGTATTTCGCGATCGGGGCGTGTCGGATCGAGCTCGTCCGAGCGGCCGCCGAGCACGGGTATGAGGCGATCGTGGTCACCGTGGACCTGCCGGTACTGGGAACGCGCGAGCGCGACGTGCGCAGCCAGTACGCCATCCCGGACGCGGTCACTGCCCCAAGCATCGGCGCGATGGGGCACCGGGGCGCATTCAGCATGCGCGACATCGGCGAGCTCATCGACCCGAGCCTCACCTGGGTCGACATCGAGGCGCTCGTCTCCAGGAGCGAGCTACCGGTGCTGGTCAAGGGTGTGCTCACGCCCGAGGACGCCCGGCTGGCCGCCGAGCACGGAGTCGCCGGCGTCGTGGTCTCAAACCACGGCGGCCGCCAGCTGGACACGGTCCCGTCCGGGCGCCGACGCGCTGCCGGCGATCGCCGGCGCGGTCGGCGATCGCGTGGACGTTCTGGTGGACGGCGGCATTCGCCGAGGCACGGATGTGCTCAAGGCGCTCGCGCTGGGCGCCAAGGCGGTCATGGTCGGGCGTCCGGTGCTCTGGGGCCTGGCCGTCGGCGGCGAGGCCGGCGCACGCACGGTGCTCGACTTGCTGGTGGCCGAGTTCGACGTCGCGCTGGCGCTGGCCGGGGTCCCCCGCGCCACCGGGCTCGGCCCGGAATGCGTCCAGATCCGCGGCTAGCGAGCCGCGCGAAGCCGGTTAGACCTTCTCGACGTTCGCGGCACGGGGCCCCTTCTCGCCGGATTCGGTCTCGTACGAGACCTTGGCGCCCTCGTCCAAAGAGCGATAGCCGTCGCCGACAATCGAGCTGTGATGGACGAAGACATCCTGCGAGCCGTCATCGGGAGTGATGAACCCGAAGCCCTTCTCGTCGCTGAACCACTTCACTGTCCCAGTAGGCATAGGAGCGGCACCGTACCATTCGCCGCCGGCGGTTGCGGCGGTGGGTAGCCGCCGCGGGCGGCGTCGCCCGGCAGGCCGGTGGTATGGAGGACGCGTGGGGCTCTAGCCGCGGATGCCCGCCGGCCCCCCGGGCGGCATCGCGAGCAGCGCACGCAGGCGCGCTCGCAGGCCGAGGCCCGAGGTCAGCTCCCGCCGCACCGCACGCCGCTCCGCCGGCGAGGGCGGCCGGTGGCGCCCGGCCGCGTAGAGGGCCTCGCGGAGCCTGGCCGCGTATCCCGCGGACGCCGGGCCGGCCATCAGCGCGAGCCGTCGCTCGAGCGCCAGCAGGGTCGTCCCGGGGGCAGGTTGGGAGCGAAGGCGGGGAAGCGCTCGCTCGAGTTCTCGGAGCTGTGCCTGGACGAGGGCCGCCGCGGGCCGCCTGCGATTGCGGAACGCACGAACGGCCATCGCCGCGATCCCTCCCAGCGCGAGCAGCGCGATCGCAACCGGTACCAGCCAG
Organism: uncultured bacterium; assembly: GCA_963772345.1. GTDB lineage: Bacteria > Actinomycetota > Thermoleophilia > Solirubrobacterales > 70-9 > AC-56. The sequence continues at coordinate 35,745 of CAVYXB010000012.1, forward strand.
AGCGAGGACGAGGACGGCGTCGAGGCCGCCGGAGCGCTGCGTCGCAGCGTCAGGTCGCCGCTCGAGGAGGGCGGGACCGGTTTGCTCGTGGAAGGAACCGGAGCCCCATGCGCTTCGAGCCCCGTCGCCTGGGATTGCGCGGGAGCGGCGGCCGGCGTGGGGTCGAATGGCACCCAGCCGATGTCGTTGAAGTACACCTCGACCCAGGAGTGGGCGTCGAAGTCCCGCACGACGTAGGTGCCGGAGCCCGTCGACGTTCCGGGGCTGAATCCGGATGCGACCCGGGCCGGGATGCCGATCATCCTCAGCATCAGCGCCATGGCCCCGGAGAACTGCTGGCAATAACCGATCCCGTCGCGCAACAGGAACGCCCGCAAGGGCAGCTTCCGTCGCGGCGGGACCTCGCTGTACGCGTAGCTGGAGCGAAGATAGGACTCGATCCTCCTCACGGCGTCGTAGGGGGTCCGCGCGCCGGCCGTGACGTGCCGGGTGAGCCGGTAGACCCCGGCATACGAGGAATGAGCGAGGGCCAGATCCGCGCCCCGGGCTCCCGAAGCTCCCCAGAAGGGCACCGTCAGCTGACGCAAGGCTCACCCGGGTGGAAGCGCTCGCGTTCGCCGATCCCGGGCGCCCCGTGGGGTAGGCGCGCGAGCTCGGAAGAACGACTTCGGTGTAGGGGGCGAGAGCCCGCGGGTAGTCGCGGGAAGCGAGGCGCATCTGCACCGCGGTCGGATCCGGGATGTAGGCCCGGATCGCGTACGAGTCGCCGTCGGAGAGGGGATCGTTGGACGGGAGGGCGAGGCCGCCCTGAATCGGCGCCACGTCGTCGAGGCCCTCGTACGCCCAAGGGGGTTCCCGCCGCGACGACGAGTTGGCTGGTGAGCCCGCGGACCGTGAAGCTGAGGGTGTGGATCCAGCTCGGGTTCAGGCGCACGGTCTGCGGGCTCAACTGGGACCCGGTGGGGCGGAACGGGAGCTCCACCGCGCCGCTCCCGCTGGCCGTGGTCTCCAGCCAGCGATAGCCGTCGAAGCGGTCGAGCTCCGCGGTGCGCCAGTAGTGCGGTGCATCGCTCGAGACGTCGAGCAGGGTCTCGCCCGTTCGCGTCCAGTCGAGGGGCCCGTAGGTGTGGTTCCAGTCGAACGACTCGCCGACCCCGGCCGCCGAGCCGTTCCAGTTCCAGTTCCGGTAGTCGAGCCAGGGCCGAGCCCCGTCCAGCCGGCTCGCCACCGGCAGCGCGAGGAGCCCGGCCACCGCAACGACCGCGGCCGCGGCGATCGGTCTGACTCCGTTCGAGGCCGGGAAGCCACAGCCACGCGGCCAGCAGCGCGAAGAGGATGATCCCGTGCAGCAGAGGTGCGCCCGGCGGGCTGACGGTCGCCCCAATCCCGTAGGTCACGACGAGTACGACCAACGCCGCCACCCGGAGTGACGCGACGGCCCGGCGCGCCGGCCAGAAGGCAAGCGCAGCCGCGAGGCCGAGGCTGACCGGGAGTCCCAGCAGGATCACGAGGCGCGACCACGCCGCCCCGCCGCGATATGGGTAGGCGAGCGCGCTGAGCCCTCGAAGGGCCCCGCTGAGCTCGTGGCCGAGCTGGTCCCAGTTCGGCGGAGCCAGCAAGCGGACCGGAAGTCCCATGGCGACCGAGGCGGCGACGACCGCGACGACGACGACGAGAAGCGCCCCGCCGCGGGCCACGACCTTCGACGGGCGCCCGGCGAGCCACGTGAGCGCGGCCGCCGCGCCGATTCCGACTAGCACGGCCAGGGCGGCCCGCCCGCGCGGCGGGTTCGAGACCAGCGCGACCCAGCTGGCTGCCGCATACGCGGCGAGGGCGCCGAACGCGATCAGCCGGGCGATCTGCTGCGGGATGCGGGTGTCGGTCATCCCGCCATGGCCTCCTGGCGCCGGCGCGTGCCGAGGCGCCGCCCATGACATCCCGCCACCGTGAACGCCGGCTCGCCGTCCGGGGCGGCGCCCGCGCTGACCAGATAGCTCGCGCCGGCCGCGAGCAACCGCTCGGGCGCAGCATCCGGAGACGGGGTGACCCAGAAGACCACCCCGGCGCCCCGAGCGCGTCGAATCCCCGGCGGCGGCCCGCCGGGCTCGACCCTCGCCAGCCTGGCGTGCGCCCGCGGCCACGCGCTGAGCTGCCGATCGATCTGGCGCGGGGACCGCTCTCCCGCGAGCAGGAGCGCGCAGCCACGGGAGGGGGCCAGATGCACGCAGAGCGATGCCGCTGCCCGCACGGCGCGGTCGAGCGCCTCGAGGTCCGACGGGTGGCTCGAGTCGAGGACCACGAGCGGAGAGGCATTGGCGCCGGCGACGAGCCGGTGCTCGAGCATCTCGCGGCTTCGTGCGACGGTCGGCCAATGGATGCGAGAGGCCGGGCTTCCCTCGCGGTAGGGGCGCAATCCGTCGAGCTCGAAGTCGACCGGCCGGGCATCGATGCCCGCCGCGCCCAGGCCCTCGAGGCCGTCGAGGATGCCGTCCCCGCGCCCGCCTCCCGATCCGGCCCGCACGATCACGGGCTCGATTCGCGGCAGGACGAGCACGGAGCCGGCGGACTCACCCCGAAGCTCAGCGGTGTGCAGGCGCAGGGGATCGGTGAGCTGGAGGGTCGCCGGCTCCGGGTCCCACCGTCCCCGCCGCGGCGGGCGCAGGCGGACCCGCACTCTGCGTCGGGGTCCGCCCGATGACGCGCGCCGGGCCATCGGCCAGCGGGTGCATGACCCGCCCGCCGGGCAGCGGCCACCCGCCCCTTCGGATCACCAGCTCGAGCGGGTAGGCCTCGTCCTCTTGGATCGCCCAGGGCCCCGACTCGGGCTCCAGCCGGATGCGTCGCGACGCCGCGCCGACCCAGAGGCGCGCGCCGCCCGCGAGCAGGGCGAGCGCCACCCCGGGTACGTACATGGATGGCGAGTCGAACGCGGCGCCGGCGAGCACGAACGCCGCCGCGAGGACGAGCGTTGCGCGGGCGCGGACCATCGCTTCCTAGAGCGCCGGAACCTGCCCGAGCGCGTCGGCGACGACGGCGCGCCGGTCCTCCTTGGTCGCACCAGGGGCGAGCAGCAGCCGATGTTCGAGGACGGAGGGGGCGAGCGCCTGGACGTCGTCCGGGAGCGCGTGATCGCGCCCCTCGAGCGCGGCGAAGGCCTTGGCGGCCCGGAAGAGCAGCAACGCCGCCCGAGGGCTGGCACCCAGCTCGACTCGGGTGTCCCGCCGGGTCGCGTCGCAGAGCGCCACGACATATCGCCGCAACGCCTCGGAGCCATGGACGGCGGTCACCGCCGCCTGCGCGGCGAGCACGGTCCCGACGTCGGCCACCGGCTCGAGGTCCATCACCAGGTCGTGGGCCGCGTGGGCGGCGAGCATCTCGGCCTCCTCGTCGGCCGTCGGGTATCCGAGGGCGATTTGCACCATGAACCGGTCCAGCTGAGCCTCGGGAAGGGGATAGGTCCCCTCGTATTCGATGGGGTTCTGGGTCGCGATGACGAGGAATGGCCGCGCCAGCTCGTGCGCCTGGCCGTCGGCCGTCACATGCCGTTCCTGCATGCACTCCAGCAGGCCCGACTGGGTCTTGGGGGAAGTGCGGTTCACCTCGTCGACCAGCACGACGTTCGCGAACACGGGCCCGGGATGGAACTCGAATCGCGCCTCGCGCTGGTTGAAGACGTTGGTGCCGATCACGTCCGCGGGCAGCAGGTCCACCGTGCATTGGACGCGGGCATATTCGGCGGCCAGGGAGCGGGCAAGGGCTCGCGCGAGTGCCGTCTTGCCGACCCCCGGATAGTCCTCGATCAGCACGTGGCCCTCGGCCAGCAGCGCGACCAGGACGTCCCTTACGACCTCGTCGCGGACCTTGACGGCCCGCTGGATGTTGGCTCGCAGCCTGGCGCCGCTCTCCGCCACCGCGCCTGGATCGAGTTTCGGCAGCGTGGCCACCGTCCAATGGTACGGGCGGTCCGGCCCCCCGGGTTCAAGCGCGAGCCGCCCACAGGCCCAGACCTATCATGCCGGCCAAGCATGTACGACCTCGAGATCGGCGTCGCGTGCGCCTGCGTGGCCTCCATCCTCTTCGACCTCGGGGTGGCGCTGCAGGCGATGGAGGCTCGCGACGTCTCCCACGACCACTCCCTGCGGCCTTCGCTCCTCGGGCGGCTCGTGGCTCGGCCGCGATGGGTCTTCGCGACCCTCCTCGGCGTCGCGGGGTGGCCCTTCCACGTCGTCGCGCTGCTGCTGGCGCCGCTCACGGTCGTTCAGCCGGCGCTCGCCAGCGGTCTGCTGCTGCTCCTGGTCCTCGGCGACCGCATGCTCGGCGAGCGAGTCGGGCCGCTCGAGGTGGGCGCAGTGCTGGCGATCATCCTTGGGGTCGCCGGGATGGCGTGGGCGGCCCCGGAGCACACCACCCACCACGCCGGCTTCCTCCGCCTGGCGCCCGCGCTCGGCGTCCTCGGGCTGCTCGCCATCGCCCCGTATATGGCGCGGCGGGAGACGGCTGCCGCGAGCGCCCTGCTCCCGCTGAGCGCCGGCTGCGCCTATGCCTGGACCGGCATCTCGAGCAAGCTGATCGCCGACTACCTCTCGTCGTCGACGTTCGGCGCGGCGCTCGCCTGGGCGGGCGCCACCGGCCTGCTCGCCCTGTTCGGCCTACTCAGTGAGATGAGCGCGCTCCAGCGTCGCCCGGCGACTCGCGTCGCCCCGGTCGTGTTCGTCGTGCAGATCGCCGTGCCCGTGGTCCTCGCGCCGCTGGTGACCGGGGAGAGCTGGAGCTCGACGCCGCTCGGCGGGGTGGCGCTGGTGGGCTTCCTGACGCTGGTCTTGGCGGGGGCGGCTGCGCTCGGCCGTACAGCCGCCGTCAGCGGCCTAGTCGCCGCCGGGGCCGATCAACTCGGAGACGGTTACGGCACGGAGCCCGCCCGCGGCAAGACGGCGGTCCAGTGAGTCGATGGTGGCGCGCCACGCGGCCGGGGGGCCGTCGACGTTGATCTGGACCACCTCTCCGGGGTGAAGAGCCCCGATCGCCTCGCCCGGGCCGGTCTCGGCGGCGCCCTGCACCGGCGAGCCGCCGGCGGCGCGTGCGAGCAGGTATTGAGTGGGCGTGAAGTCGCTGCCCGGCTGGTACATGAATCCCTTCCCGAGTCCGAGCGCCGAGGCGTCCTTGGCCAATCGGCCCTTCGTCCCGAACGAGTGGAAGGGCCCGCCCGCTTCCAGGCGCGGGAGGGCGCCATCCCCGAGGTCCCACAGACCTCCGCAGCGTCGCCGGTCCGGGCGCCTCGCTGAATGCGAACGAGGCCGCGATGCCGCGCCGGTAGAGCTGGCGGGCCACTGGGGGCGCCGAGGCCGCCGGCACGTCCACCAGCACCCCGACCTCCGGTCGGCTCGTGGCGACCGCGGTGATGGGGCCAGCGTCGAGAACCTTTGCGAACAGCGGGTAGACGTCGTCGGTGAGGAGGAGCTCCCACGCGAATATGAAGGTCAGGGCGGCGGCCGTCGCAAGGCGCGCGGCCCGGCGGCCTGGCGAGAGACGCGACCGCTCGCGCGGCTTGGCCTCGAGGGCGAGCCTCGCGGGGGAGGGGAGCGCGGCGAAGGCGGGGTCCGGCGCTGGCGCTGGACGCCAGGGCTCGCCCGAGCTCGGCCCGCAGCTCCCGCGGCGAAGTCGCCACACTCGCGAGCCCGAAGCGGGCATACGCGCGGTTGTTGGCACGGATGTGGCCGACCGCGAACCCGTACGAGATCACCGGACACCCGCGGATCTGGGCCTCGAGGACGGTCAGCCCCGCCGTGGAGTGGACGAGCGCGTCCGCCGCGCCGAGCAGGTCGCTCATCTGGTCGGTGAACCCGAGGAGTCGAACGCGCGGATTCGACCCGAATCTGCTGCTCCAGCCGACGGCGAGCGCGCTCGCTGTGGCCGGAAAGGCAGACCACCGTTGATCCCTCGACATCGAGCGCCGCCTCGACCGCGCCGGTCAGATCCCCGATGCCCCAACCTCCGCCGGAGACGACGACGACCTTTCCTCGCGCCGGCAGCTCGAGTCGGGCCCGCGCCTCGGCTCGCGACACGGGCCGCAGGAACTCGTCGGACGTCGGCGGCTGAGCCCAGCGCGCGGAGCCCGGCCCCGCGATCGCCTCCACCTCCTCGATCGACTCCCGGTAGGTCACCGTGTGCAGGTCAACGCCGGGGTGGGCCCAGAACCGCAGCCCCGCGAGGTCGGTGATCGCCGAGACGACCGGCGCCTGGAGCCGGCCGCGCACGCGCAGCTCGCCGAGCACGGCCGTGGTGCCCGGATACGTGGAGACGATCAGGTCGGGATCGCGATCCCGGATGGTTCGCCGAAGCCGCCGCGCCCCCAACATGGAGCCCAGCCGAAGCGCCAGCCATCGGGTCGGCGGGAACCGGGCGAGCAGGAAGTACTGCGCCTCGAACAGCCACGGCAGCCAGTTGAACGACACCCAGGATCCGTCGCGCACGACCAGGGTCATGAGCCTTCCCATGGCCCGCAGCCCATCCTCGACCTCGACCTCGACCGCCGGAAGCTCCTCGCGCAGGCCGGCCTCGATCGCGCGAGCCGGGAGGTCATGGCCCTCGCCGATGTCGGCGGAGAGGATCAGGACGCGCCGCGGGCGAGCCCTGACACGCCGCCACTGCACGTAGCGACCGAGGCCCTCCGAGAACGGGGTGCGTCGCGGTCCACCCGAGCTCCTCGGCGGCGCGTTCGCTGGACACCTGCTTGCCGCCGAAGTCGGCCGCTCGCGGGGGCGTTCGAACGAGGCCGGTGTCCCTGACCTCTGCGCGAACCGCCTCCGCGATCTCGAGGATCGTCACCTGCTCGTCCCTCGCCAGGTTGTAGGTTCGGTTTGCCGCCTCGGGGCAAAGGGAGGCGACCACCCCTTCGGCGAGGTCCTCGACGTAGACGAAGCGCCTCGACTGGCTCCCGTCGCCCGCCACCGTGAGCGGCTCGCCGTCCTCTGCCTTGGCGACGAACGCGGCGACGACTGTCGCGTCGCGGGCCCGTGGCCCGTACGGGATTCCGAATCGCAGGATCGTGTAGTCGACCCCGAACAGCTCCCGGTAGGCCTTGCAGTACAGCTCGCCGGCGAGCTTGGTCGCGGTGTAGAGGTGGCTCGGCGCGGCCAGCGGCGTCTCCTCGTCCACACGCTCGGGGTCGCAGTCGCTGTAGACCCAGGTCGTGCTGCCGTAGACGACCCGTCCGACCCCGGCGTCCCGCGCGGCCTCCAGGACCTCGAAGGTTCCCTGGGCGTTGAGGCGCTCGGCGTGGGCGGGCTGGGCGACGACCTCCCCGACGTCCGCGACCGCCGCCAGGTGGATGATCGAGTCGCAATCGATCGCCGCCCGCGAGAGGGCCTCCCGGTCGGTGACGTCGCCGATCGTCTGCTCCACGGCTCCGGGCGAATGGTGCGGCGAGAACCGCAGATCGAAGATCCGCGGCTCGTGGCCGGCGTCGAGCAGCTTGTCGACGACGTGCGAGCCGATGAAGCCGGACCCGCCGGTGACCAGGACCCTCAATCCGCCTCCTTGATCGCCGCCCACGCGCTCCCGTCGAGTGGCGGTTCGGGGCCGTGGTAGTAGAGCGGGACGCACGAATGGTTCGCCGCGACCCAGTCCGTGTTCGGTAGATCGGAGGGATCGCCCAGCAGTCGGTGGCAGGGCTCGTCGTACACGCGGCCGGTCGACCGGGCGAGCTGCTCGAAGACGACGTACTTGTAGAGCCCCGAGATCATCCCGTCGGGCATCTCGACGCGTGACGGGAAGAGGGGGTCGAGATGGTCCCGGGCGACGGCGTTCTTCCACGCGACGATCTCCTCGAGACGGTCCATCTGGACCAGGCCGATCGCCGCCGCGAACTCGCTCATGCGGTGGCTCAGGCCCTCCACCCGGTAGTCGGGCTTGCCGTAGTTGCGATACCGGCGGCCGTGTTCGATCAGCTCGTCGTGTCGCGAGACCAGGACGCCTCCCTCGCCCGTGGACACCGTCTTGGTCGCGTAGAGCGAGTAGACGCCGGCGTCTCCCCAGATCCCGGGGCGCCGCCCCCGCCATTGCGCTCCGTGCGCGTGTGCGCAGTCCTCGAGCAGGAAGATCCCGCGGTCGCGGCAGTAATCGGCGATCCGGTCGGTCTCGAAGGCGATGTGGCCGCCGATGTGCACGAGCCAGGCGGCCTTCGGACGGTGGCGTTCCGCCTTCGCCTCGAAGTCGGCGAACGAAACGCACAGATCCTCGCGGTTGCAGTCCACGAACACCGGGCGGCCCCCCGCCTTGATCACGGAGAGGGGCGTGGCCATGAACGTGTTCGAGGGGCAAAGGACGGTTTCGCCGCGCACGTCCCAGAACTCGAGTGCCGCCATCGCCGCCCCGGCCCAGCTGGAGTAGGCCACGGCGGGCAGATCGTTCCAAGCCTTCCAGGCAGCCTCGAATCGGCCCACCAGCTCCCCCTCGGTCCACCGCTGCGAGTCGAGGACCTCGTCCCACAACTCGTGAAGCCGGGCCCGGTCCCGGTCGGTCGAAGCCGATCGCGAACATGGTCGGATCGAGCGCTGTGATCGGACTGTTGGTCATCGTCAGGGGGCCCACCGGGGCTCCCCGAGTGCCCGCGGCGGCGGAAGGCTACCAGCGCCTCAGGCGCTTGACGGCGCGTCGCCGGGGCGCGGCGTCCTCCATTTGACCGCCGCGGCGCGGCCTCGACTCGGGTGGCGGCCGGTAGGGTCCACGCGTGCCGGGCCGCACGGATCCCCCGCTTCCGCCAGGGACGGCGACGCCGAAGCGCTGGGTGCCGCAACTCCACTACGAGCTTCTCGTCTGCGGGGCCCGAGGTCATCTGCTCCTCGGCACGGACGTCCGCGAGCTTCGTGCGCAGGACGCGATCGTCGCCCGCGAGGAAGCCGGGCTGCGCTGGCACCGTTGCCTGCGTTGCGACAGCTGGCTGCCGCTGGCCCCACCGACGGCTCCGGCCCGGGAGCACATCCCGCCACGCGAGGAGATCCAGCTTCCGCTTCGCGGCAAGCCGCTGCGCGACAAGATCGTCCTCCGGGTGATCGCGGTCGACCGCGGGCTTCACACGCGTGATCCTCGCCGCGCTGGCGGTGGCGGTGTTCCTCATCGCCTCTCACGAGCAGCAGCTGAGGGAGGACTTCTACCGGGTGCTCGCGGATATCCAGGGAGGCGTGGCCGGTGGGCCGCTCCAGACCGGCCACAAGGGGCTCGTCGGCAAGCTGGACGAGCTCTTCTCCCTCGAGAAGGGCACCCTCCACCTGGTGGGGGCGGGCCTCGCTGGACTCGCCGTGCTCGAGGCGGCCGAGGCGGTGGGGCTCTGGCTTCAGCGTCGCTGGGCGGAGTACCTGACGTTCGTCGTCACGACGCTCCTTCTCCCGCTCGAGGTCTATGAGCTCACGGCTCGCGTCTCCTGGTTCAAGGTGACGGCGCTGGTGGTCAACCTGGCGATCGTCGTGTACCTGCTGGTCGCGAAGCGCCTCTTCGGGCTTCGCGGAGGCGGCGCCGCCGAGCGGGAGGAAGGTCGTCGCGATATCGGTTGGGAGGCTCTCGAGCGCACCGCGCCGGCCGCGCGGCTGACGCGCCCTGATCAGCCGCCGAGCGCCTCGGCCAGGGCCGCCCGTCCGTCTCCCACGACGGGCTCACCGTGCGAGACGAGGACGTTCTCGATCGGGAGCTCCAGCAGCGGACGAAGCCGCTCGCGGAGCTCCGAAACGCCGATGCCGCTCGGCAGGTAGCGTGAGCCAGGACTCCGGGCAGATCCGAAGCCCGCCGCCCGCCGCGCCCATGATCCGGTCGCCCGGGACCAGCGTGCGGTGCTCCGACAGCCAGAACATCGTCTCGCCGGCGCCCCGAATCGGGCGCGACTCGACCCCGGATGGAAGGCTCGCTTGGCGCGAGACGTGGTGGCCCCATAGCGCTCGACGAGCGTGGCGCGGCTTCGGCGATGAAAGCTCGATGGTGGTCAGGATCGCCACCGGAAGGCCGCGCTCGCGCACACGGCGATCGAGCTCGCGCATGAAGCCCGGCTCCTCGGGCGACGGGAGCAGCGGGTCGATCAGAACGGTCGCGTCCTGGGCGTCGCAGAGCACGGAGCCGACCTCCGGCGGCCAGTCGGCGGGGCTCTCGGGCTTCGCGTTCGGCCGCCATTCCGGGTGGCGGACGGCCCAGCGGAAGAGCCCGGGCCGAATCTGGTCGAGCACGCTCACGCGCGGCCAGGCTAGTGCACCGCTGCGACTACGTCCTGCCGCCACGCAACGGGCCCTAACCCGCCGGGAACGGAGCCGGAGGCGAGGCTCCCGGCGGAGTTGATTTTTGGCGACACCGAAACATGTGACATCGATTCGTGTAAGTATTCAGCGTGATGGAAGCGACGAGCTCGCAGACGGCCGCCGAGCAGGCCGCGGCCGCCGTGAACGGCGCCGGATCCGAGCAGGAGGCGGGCTTCAACCTGGAGCTGAGCCAGGACCAGAAGGACATCCGCGACTGGGTGCACGGCTTCGCCGAGCAGGTGGTGCGCCCCGCCGCCCACGAGTGGGACGAGCGCGAGGAAACCCCGTGGCCGGTGATCGAGGAGGCCGCCAAGATCGGCCTCTACGGGTTCGAGGGCATCGCGCAGTTCTGGATGGATCCCACCGGGTTGACGATGCCGATCGTCAACGAGGAGCTCTTCTGGGGCGATGCCGGAATCGGGATGTCGATCATGGGGACCACCCTCGCGGTGGCGTCGATCTACTCGGCGGGGACGCCGGACCAGCTCGTCGAATGGGTCCCTCAATGCTTCGGCACGCAGACCGAGCCCGCCGTCGCCGCCTTCTGCTCCTCGGAGCCCGACGCCGGCTCGGACGTGTCCGCGATCCGGACGAGCGCGCGCTACGACGAGGCAGCGGACGAATGGGTCCTGAACGGCCAGAAGGCCTGGGCCACGAACGGCGGCATCGCGAACGTCCACGTGGTGATCGCAAGCGTGGACCGCGAGCTCGGCTCCCGTGGACACGCCGCCTTCGTGGTGCCGCCCGGGACCGACGGGCTGGAGCAGGGAGCCAAGGTGAAGAAGCACGGCCTTCGCGCCTCCCACACCGCCGACGTCCACCTGGACGACTGCCGGATCCCCGGCTCGTGCCTGCTGGGCGGCAAGGAGAAGCTCGACGAGCGGCTCGCCCGCGCCCGCGAGGGGCGCAGGCTCGCGAGGCCAGGCGGCGATGAAGACCTTCGAGGTCTCGCGCCCGACAGTCGGTTCGCAGGCCGTCGGGATCGCGCGGGCCGCCTACGAGTTCGCGCTCGACTACGCGAGGGAGCGGGTCCAGTTCGGGCGCCCGATCGTCGAGAACCAGGCGATCGCATTCGCCCTGGCGGACATGAAGATGGAGATCGACGCCGCCCGGCTGCTCGTCTGGCGCGCCGCGTGGATGGGCCGGACGGAGAAGGACTTCGAGGCCGCCGAGGGCTCGATGTCGAAGCTGAAGGCCGGCGAGGTCGCGGTCTGGGCCACCGAGCGTGCGATCCAGATCCTCGGCGGCAACGGCTACACCCGCGAGTTCCCCGTGGAGCGGATGCACCGCGACGCCAAGATCTACACGATCTTCGAGGGCACGTCCGAGATCCAGCGCCTCGTGATCGCGCGAGCGATCTCCGGGGCGCGGATCGATTGAGCCGAGCCAAGCCGGCACGACCCAGAGAGGAGCGACGATGAGCATCGCAGACCGAGCGGAGATCGACTTCTGCCGCGGTCGATCCGGAGGAGTTCGCGCAGACGGTGGGAAAGGCCCCCGAAGCTAAGCTGCGCGAGGGCCATGCGAGGGCCCGCATGCGCGGCGAGATCCTCGGCGAGGTCTTCCGGCGCATGGAGGCAGCACTTCCAGCCCGGCAGCGGCGCCGACGCGGTCATCCACTGGACGATCACGGGCGAGCACGACGGCAGCGAGGACCATTGGGAGGTCGTGCATCGCTGGCGGCAAGTGCACCAGCGAGCACCGAGCTCCGAGTCCGAGCCCGCGTGACCCTGAAGCTCGACGGGGTCGACTTCCTGCGACTGGTCACCGGGAACGCGATCGGCCCGATGCTGTTCATGAGCGGAAAGCTGAAGATCGAGGGCGATCTCATGTTCGCGGCCCAGATCCAGTCGATGTTCGTCCTCCCCGGTTAGCCGCCCTTGAGCTTCGCCGGATAGATTCCGGCGGTGACAATCGACCGAGAGCGCTCCTGGGCCGCGCAGCCCGCCGCCCCGACTCCGGGGTTGATACAGCCGGTTGCAGCACGAGACCGCCGACCGCATCATCACGGCCCTGGTGAGCCGTGGTCCCGTTCCTCCTCCTGATGCGTCGCGGCGTGGCAGGTCTGGAACGAGGCGCTCCATTGGCGCGACCTCGCGATCCTCGCGGCGGCGTACGCGGTCACCGCCCTCGGGATCACGGTCGGGTTCCACCGGCTGCTGACCCACCGCAGCTTCAAGACCAGTGCGGCGCTGCGAGGGGTCATGGCGGCAATCGGCTCGGCTGCAATCGAGGGTCCCGTGATCTCCTGGGTGGCCGACCATCGCAAGCACCACGCCTTCGCCGACGAGCCGGGCGATCCCCACAGCCCGCACGTCGGACACGGCGGTCGGCTGGCGCGGAGCGCTGCGGGGGCTCTTCCACGCGCACATGGGCTGGCTCTTCATTCACACGGAACGAGGCTCGAAGCAGCGCTTCGCGCCGGACCTGATGAAGGACCGGGTGGTCAGCATGGTCGACCGGACCTTTGTGCTCTGGGCCCTGCTCGGTCTGGCGGTCCCGTTCGCAGCGGGCTATGTGCTCGGAGGGACCCTGGTCGCGGGGCTCACAGCGCTCCTTTGGGGCGGGGCGGTGCGCGTGTTCCTGGTGCACCACGTCACCTACAGCGTCAACTCGGTGTGCCACGTCTTCGGTCGGCGCCGGTTCGCCACGGACGACGAGTCGCGCAACGTCTTCTGGCTCGCCCTCCCCACGATGGGCGAGGCCTGGCACAACAACCATCACGCATTCCCGACCTCGGCGGCTCACGGCCTGGGGCGCTGGGAGCTCGACCCGTCCGCCGCGGTGATCCGGGCGCTCGAGCGGCTCGGCCTCGTCTGGGACGTGGTCAGGATCAGCCCGGCGCGCCAGACCGCCAAGGTGATCGCCTAGCCGTCGGATCTGGCGGGCGGCGTGGGCTTGCGCCACGCGAGCCGCCGTTAGGGTTAGGCATGGCCGCGATCCGCCAGCTCACCTACCAGGACGATGGGCGAGCTCGACTGGCTCGAGGTTCCCGAGCCGGCGCTCACCGGCAGCGGCGACGCGTTGGTGCGGCCGCTGGCGGTGGCGACGTGTGATCTCGACACCCCCATCGTTCGCGGCGAGACGCCCTTCGGGGGGCCGTTGCCGCTGGGCCACGAATGCGTGGCGGAGGTGGTCGACGTCGCTGACGGCGTCGAGGGTCTCGAGCCGGGCATCCTCGTCAGCGTGCCGTTCCAGATCTCCTGCGGCGTGTGTGGCGCTGTCGCCGCGGAGAGACCGCCCACTGCGAGTCGGTCCCTTGGCAATCCGCCTACGGCCTCCCTCCGCACGGGGGTACCTGGGGCGGCTTCCTCTCCGACCTGGTGCGGGTGCCCTACGCCGAGCAGATGCTCGTCCCGCTCCCCGACGGGGTGGACCCCGCCGCCGCCGCGTCGGTCAGCGACAACATCGTCGACGCCTGGCGCACCGTGGCGCCCCATCTCGCCTCGGAGCCCGAGGCCGCGGTGCTGGTCGTCGGCGGGGGAGGGCCCGGGAGCCTGGGCCTCTACGCCGCCGGGATCGCCGCGGCTCTCGGCGCCCCGCAGGTCGTCTACGTGGACACAGACGAGCGCCGTCTGTCGAATCGCGAGCGAGCTCGGCGTCGAGACGATCGCCGGAGCCCGAACGCGCGGCTGGGCCCATTTCCGATCACGGTGGACGCAAGCGCCGATCCGGCGGGTCTCGCCCTCGGCGATTCGCTCAACGGCCTCCGAGGGGGTCTGCACCAGTGTCGGCATCTACTTCCAGAACGACGTCTCCGTCCCGCTGTTCGAGGCGTACGTCACCGGCATCACGTTCCAAACCGGCCGCGTGCACGCCCGCCCGGCCATCCCGGCGGCGATGGAGCTGATCGCGTCCGGGCGCCTTCACCCCGAGTTGGTCACGACCCGTGTCGCCGGCTGGGAGGAGAGCCCGGCGGCCCTCCGGGAGGGCGAGTTCGTGAAGCTCGTCTTCGCGCGCGAATCCGACGGGGCCTCGACCTGAGCGTCTGAAGCGTGACGCGCGGCCCCGGCCGGCTGGTCCGAGCGGATATGCTCGCGCGGTTCTGCACACCGCGTAGAGGAGAAGCATGACTCTCGTACGTCGATCGTTGGCGCTTGGCGTCGTCGCAGCCACATTCGTCGCAGGGGCGGCGGTCGCCGCCCAGGCGGCCACCATCCAGGTCTTCAAGGGCGACTCGATCCAGGACTGCGGTTGACAGCGCCCACCGCGGCGACACGATCGTCGTGCACCAGGGCATCTTCCGCGGGGGCGTGAAGATCAAGAAGAACCAGCTCACCCTCCGGGGAGCGGGCGACGGCAAGAACGGCACCGTGATCAAGCCCGGGCGGCGCCACAACAGCTGCGGCGGAGGCACGGCGGGATCTGCGTCGGCAGCCGAACCCCCCACGGGACACCCGATCCCGACGGTCGGGACCACGGATCCGGGGCTTCCGGGTCAGCGGCTTCCGCGACTTCGGCGCGATCGCCTTCGACGCGCACCAAGACGACCTTCCGCAACAACACGTTCGCCCGCACCGACGAGTACGGCGCCGCCGCGTTCTCGTCCCGGAAGACCAAGTTCGTGAACAACGTCGCGATCAATGGCGAGGTGGCGGGCTTCTACGTCGGCGACTCGCCACACGCGAAGGCGGTTCTCCGCGACAACGTCGCGAAGCACAACGGGGAGTTCGGCTTCTTCCTGCGTGACTCCTCCCACGCCCGCGCCGTGCACAACAAGGCGGTGAACAACTGCCTCGGCATGGGCCTGATCAACACCGGCTCGCCCGGGCGGGGTCCACGACTGGACCATCAAGCGAAACCACGTGCTCAGGAACAACCGCAGCTGTCCGGACTCCGAGGGCGGCCCGCCGATCTCCGGCACGGGGATCGGCGCTGCTCGGGGCCAGCCATAACGTCGATCCAGCGCAACATCGTGAACGGCAACCGGCCCGTCTGGTGCGTCGGCCTTTCCGGGCGGCATCGTGGTGGCCTCGTCGGCCGCCCTTCGGCGGGAGCAACTCGGCTCACAACCTGATCGTGGGCAACCGCGCCCGCCGCAATCAGCCGGCCGACATCCGTGTGGGACGGCAAGGGGAAGGGCAACGAGTTCAAGCGCAACCACTGCGGGAGCTCCCAGCCCGGCGGCCTCTGCCAGTAAGCGAACGTTCGATCCCCAAAACGTTACGCACGTACCTGGAACCCGGTAACGCATAGCCGCAGGCCGCTGGAAGTGCCCCAGCCCCGCCGCTAGGGTGATTCTCGTGATGAGGAGAGCCACTCTCGGGTCGGGGATCCGGCGTCTGGGTAGGCGCACGGAACACGAGCGGCGGGTTCGAGCCGCCGAGGTCCGGCGGGTGCAGCTCGAGCGCGACTACCGCTACCTCGAGTGGCGGATGGCCGCGCGCTAGGGCGGTCCGTCGAACAAACGTCCAGGGGGGTTCCGCCCGGACTACAGGAATTACGACGCGCTGCCGATTAGTCCTGTGCACATCCATGCTGCGAGGACACCAACAGTCCTCGTGGGGCACCTCCCATGCAGAAGCGGGGCGCTGGGCGAGCGCCCCGCTTCGTTTGCCGTCATTCGATCGGCAGTCGGCCCTGATAGCCGGCGTCGAGCTCGTGCCACCACGACACGCGGTCCTCGCCCAGCTCCCAGCACAGATAGATCTCCTCGCCGTCCCGGACGGCGGGGAAGTCGATCAGCCCGCGATCGATGTCGCGGAGGACGATGCCCGAGCCCTGCACCGCCGCGAGCAGCCGTCGGACCTCGAGGAAGGCCTCGCCGACCTGGCGGCCGGGCCCCCCGCCGCCGTTCGTCGACGCGGCCTCGGCGAGGAGGGCATGGGCGTCGGCGTCCGTGAGCTGCTCACTGGCCTCCCGCAGCTGACGTAACAGGGGCCGAAGGCCGTCGAGCAGCGCGTTGGCCTCGTCGATGGTGAAGTGCCGCTCGTGAATCAAGTGGCGACTCTGGCCGCCGCCTCGATTCGCTCGCGCAGGAGCGCCGCGTCGGTCTCCGAGACCGCCCGGAGCTGGCCCTGGAACGCCAGGTGCCAGTGGTCGGGTGGCCACTTGCGCACGTGCTCGAGCTGGTCGGCCAGCTCCTCGGCCGGGATGAAGTCAGCCTCCTCAAGGACCGCCACGGGCTCGGCCTCCACCCGCCAGGGGTAGGCCTCCGGCTTTCGCTTGGCGCCCTGGGGCCAGATCGGCGTCCGGTCCTCGAACATGGACGACCGGACCCGCGCGATCCCCGCAAACGCCTGCACTCCCGTGACGTAGAAGGCGATCTCGTCGCCGGGCGCCAGCTCGGACGCCTGGCGGCGCCGGCCCTCCTTGATCCCGATCACGTCGAAGCCCCGCTCGACGTTGACGCGAAAGTTCTCCAGCGAGCCCGTCAGGATCCAGGCCCGGTTGGCGGCCGTCTCCGTCACGCCCCCGATTCTAGGCGCAGCCCGGCGGTGAGCTTCCTGACCGCGTCGGCGGTCAAATCGGGTCGGCTCATGATCCCGTTCTCGATCCTCTCGACGTGGGCCTCCGGGAAAAGGCTGCGAGCGAGGTCCCAGCCTTCGTCGCCGGCGGGGAACCAGCCCCCGCCCGCGTCGTCGGAGTACAGGAGCCACAGCCGATCGCCGCACTGGCGCCCGGCGTCCGCCGCGTCGTCCTCCGTCCAGGCCTGCAGGCGGCTCGCGGCGGCGTCCTGGGGCCAATAGGCGACCTGCAGCCCGACCCGCTCCCGGACCTCGTCCTCGCTCATCTGCGGGTTTCCGGCGGTGACGAGGGTGCGCACCGCGCTCCGGTAGTCGGTTCCCACCATGCTCATGAAAGCGTCCACGACGCTGTCCGATGAGACCATCGCGTCGGTGCCCTCGAGGGAGCTGCGGCCCGCCGGGTTGCCGCCCGGGACGACGAGCGCCTCCACCAGGTCGGGTCGGGCCGCGGTCACCCGGACGGCGCGGTTCACGCAGTCGGCCAGTGCGACGACGACCGCCGCGCCGCCCGCAGCCTCGAGCACCGCCTCGAGGTCGGCCGCGCCGGTCTCCATGTCGTACGGCCCCCGGTGGGTCGAGGCCCCCGATCCGCGGTCGTCGTAGCGAACGATCCGGTGGTTCGGCGCGAGCTCTGCCTCCAGTGGGTCGAACACCGATGGATGCGAGATGCAGTACGGCGCGAGGATCACCGATGGCCCCGAGTCGGAGCCTCGCTCCTCCCAGAAGATCTCGATTCCGTCCTCTCGCGTGAGCAGCGGCATGTGATGGATTATCGCCAGCCGAGCCGCGAAACCGGTCGACGGGTGAGCCCGGCCGAGGCGGGTACACGTTCAATATGAGGCTTCAATCGACGAGATCCAAGGAGGACCAATGGCCGACGTAGCGAGTGCAAGCGCCGACATCATGGCCGACCAGAACCGCTCCGAGCGCGAGCGGATCATCGAGATGCTCAAGCGGGCGTACTGGATGGAGATCGAGACGGTGATGAGCTACATCGCCAACTCGGTCAACCCGGACGGCGTTCGCGCCCAGGAGATCAAGGAGTCCCTCTCGGCGGACATTCAGGAGGAGCTGGGCCACGCGCAGCAATTCGCGAGCCGGATCAAAGAGCTCTACGGAGTGGTCCCGGGCTCCGAGGAATTCGCCGCGGAGCAGTCGTATCTACAGCCGCCGGATCAGCAGATCGACGTCGTGCACGTGGTCAAGGGCGTCATCGAGGCCGAGCGGGGCGCGATCGACTACTACAGCCAGATCGTCGAGCAGACCGACGAGACCGACCCGGTGACGAACGACATGATGATCGAGATCCTCCACGACGAGCAGGGTCATCTGCGGCTCTTCGAGGGCTTCCTCAGCGAGTACGAGGCGGAGGGGTTGCTTAGGCCGGGATCTGGCTGCGGGCGAGCTCCGCGAGGTGGTGGACGCCGTAGCGGTCGGCGTCCTCCGCGGCGCGTCTGGAGGGCCTCGGCGGGCTTCGTCCGGCGCGGAGTCGAGCAGGATGCGCCCACGCAGGTAGTCGCAGCGGGCGGCGTCGAGCGGCCGGCCGAGCGCCTCCCAGGCGGCGCGGGCCTCGCTCAGCGCCGCGCCCGCCTCGGCGGGATCCTCGGCCACGGCCCCGCGCGCCTCGAGGCTGGCCGCCTTGCCGACCGGATAGCGAAGGCGGTCGGCGAGCCGCTCGGCCTCGTCGGCCGCCTCGCGTGCCGCGTCGGTCCTTCCGGCGATCGCCAGCGTGACCGCGCGGGCGGAGATCGCCTCCACGGACTGGGCGACGAGTCCGGCGCGCTCGCATAGGTCGAGCGCCCGGGCGAGCTCGGTGTCGGCGTCGGCGTAGTCGCCCCGCTGGCGAAGCGACGCCGCGAGCCAGTAAAGGGACTGGAACGCCACCTCGGAGCGGCCCACCTGCTCGGCGAGCTCGGCGGCGCGCCGCAGCCCCTTCGCCGCCTCGTCGAAGGCGCCTTCGCGCCACAGGAGCATTCCCCGCATCATGTAGGGGAAGCACAGCTTGCCGGTCAGGCCCTCGCGCTCGGCGAGGCTGCCGGAAGCCTCCGCCTCGGTCGCCACGATCTCCCAGTTGCCCCCGTGGGCGGCGAGCTGGGCGAGGGCCGCGTGGAGCTCGACCTTCGACGGCAGGTCGCCGGTCTCCTCGGCGAGCTCGAGCGCTTCGGTGTACGCGGCGCCGGCGCCTTCGTAGTCGGCCTCCGAGACCTCGAGGTGATAGCCGAGCGTGAGCAGCGCGCGAACCGCCTCTGCCGGGTCGGACTCGCGGGCCAGCTCGACCGAGCGCTCGAGGTTCTGGCGGGCGCGCTCCGAATCCCCGATCCTCCCGAAGACGCGGCCGAAGATCCCGTGCGCGCGACTTGCGGCGGCGGCCTCGCCCAGCCGCTCGGCGAGGCGGAGCGCCTTCTCAGAGGCGTAGATCGCGAGCATGTTGTCGCCCGTGTGCATGTAGAGCGAGGCGGCCTCCTCGTAGAGGCGGACGAGCTCGAGGCAGGGCGGCCCGTCCTTGAGCAGGTCGATGCCCTTCTGGTAGTGCTCGATCGAACCCTCGCGGTCCCCCTTGTGCCAGAGGCCCGCGCCGATCTTGCGGTGCAGGTCGCCGACCCTCGAGAGATCCTCCTCGCGGCGGTGAAAGTCCAGGCACTGTGCCCAGACCTCGGTCGCCTGGTCCACTCGCCCGAGCCGCAGCGCGACGTCGCCCAGCTTCTCCGCGATCCGCGCGCGGGTGCCGGGATCGAGCTCGCGGCGAAGGGACAGCGCGGTCTCGTAGTGGCCGAGCGCCTCCTGGTTCGAGTACAGGGAGGCAGCCGCGTCACCGGCGGCCTCCAGGGCCGCGAGCGCCTTGTGGTTGATCCGCTCGAGCTCGGCCGGCTCGACGTCGGCGTCGGCTCCGAGGGCGGCGGCCCGACCGTAGTGGTCCGCGACCATCGCCACGACGCCCTCGGAGCGGTCTGCGGCGCGCTCCTCGATGAAGGCCCCGACCTGGGCGTGCTTTCGGGCGCGCACCGACTTCGGCAGGGTCGAGTAGGCGACGTCGCGGATCAGCACGTGCTTGAAGGTGTACTCGTGCTCGCCGGCCAGGCGGCTGCCCGCGCTGGACACGACCAGGTCCTTCTCCTCGAGCGCCTCCAGCGCCCGCTCCAGGTCGATGCCCTCCTCGTCCTGGACGCCGGCGAGCGATCCCTCCCAGAAGTTCTGGCCGACCACCGACGCGTGTTGCAGGACGCGTCGCTCCGGGGCCGTGAGCGAGTCCAGCCTGGCTGCGAGCACGGCGTGGACCGTGTCCGGGAGGGTCTGGACGTCCTTCGAGCCCTCCTCCCGGATCCGGTTGACCATCTCCTCCGCGAACAGGGGGTTGCCCGCCGAGCGCTCGGCGACCTGCGGGACCATGTCGGTCTGGCCGTTGCCCGCGCCGTTGCCCGGGCAGCAGCGCGGCCACGAGCTTGCGGGTCTCGTCCTGGGTGAGCGGCTCGAGCGCGATCGTGGTCGCGTTGCGGCGCCCGCCGCCCCAGCCCGGGCGCCGGTCGAGCAGCTCGTCCCGCGCCAGGCAGACGATCAGGGCGGGCCCGCGGACCCAGCGCGCGAGGTACTCGATCAGGTCGAGCATCCCCTCGTCCGCCCAGTGGATGTCCTCGATCGCGATCACCACCGGCCAGCGATGCGAGGCGGCCTCGATCAGCGAGCGGACCGCGGAGAACAGGCGATCGCGCATCTGCTGAGGGTCCTCGGCGTCGTGGACGCCCGTGATCGTCGCGTGCTCCGCGGGGGGCTCGATGCCGAGCGGGCGGGCGATGGTCGCGGCGAGACGCTCGGGCGGCTCGTCGGTCTCCTCGTGGGAGATCGCCGACGTGATCCCAGTCAGGAGCTTGGACCAGGCCAACTCGGAGTCGTCCGTGTCGACGATCTCGAACTGCCCCCGGATGATCTCCCCGAGCGCCCAGTAGGCCAGGCCCGCTCCATAGGCCGGGCAATGGCCGACCCGGAAGGCTGCCTGCTGCTCACGGTCGGCGATCTGCATCGCCAGCTCGCGCAGCAGGCGGGACTTGCCCACCCCCGCCTGGCCGATCACGGTCGACGAGGTGCGGGCGACCCTCCCGAACCACCCGGTCGAACATCGACGTCAGCATCGCGGACTCGTCCGCACGGCCGATCAACGGCGATGACGCGCGGGTTCCCCGAGTCCCGGTCCCGGACACGAGCAGCCGCGCCGCCTCCCACGCCGCCACGGGCTCGGCCTTCCCCTTCAGTGTCAGCGGCTCGAGCTCGTCGTACTCGATCGTGCCGCGGGTGAGCCGGTGGGTCATCTCCCCGACGGTCACGCTTCCCTGACGCGCCGCCGCCTGAAGGCGCGCCGCGACGTTCACCGTGTCGCCGATCACGGTGTAGCCGTCGCCGACCTGGCCGGCGAGCACGTCACCCGAGTTGATCCCCACTCGCAGCGAGAAGCTGACGTCTGCGCCGACGTCGATGTCCTTGTTGATCTCCTCCATCGCTGCCTGCATCGCCAGGCCGGCGCGGACCGCGCGCTCGGGATCGTCCTCGTGGGCGACGGGCGCGCCGAACACCGCCATCACGTTGTCGCCGATGTACTTGTCGACCGAGCCGCCGTAGCGCACCACCTCCTGGCCGAGGCGCTGGAGGGCCCGGTCGATGAACGACTTCACCATCTCCGGATCCATGCCCTCCGCAACCGCCGTGTAGCCGGAGAGATCGGCGAACAGCACCGTCGCCTTGCGGCGCTCCTCCGGGAGAGCGCCCGCGGCGAGCGGGCCCCAGGCCGGAGCGCCCTCGGGCACCTGTCCGCCGAACAGCCCCCCGCTGGCGGGCGCTCGGGGAGGGGGCGCCGATTGCCTCGGCGGCGACGGGCGCAGGGGCGGCGAGCCGGAGCGGCGGCGGCCGGGCCCTGGCCCAGAGCGGTCCCGCATTCGATGCAGAACTTCGCGCCGGGCGGGCTCTCGATGCCGCAGCTCGGACACCTCGCCGACAGCTCGGCGCCACAGGACATGCAGAAGCGAGCCCGCTCGGGGTTCTGGGTGCCGCAGCTGGGACAGACCCCTCCGCCCACGTGAGAAACGATACGTACTCGCGCGGGGTCGGCTATGTGCGATCGGTCACGCTGGGCGGTTCCGTGCCTGCACCTCCTCTCGGGGCGACGCGAGCTCGTGGAGCTCGCGGACGATGTGCTCGAACCCCGCCTCGGCTGCGGCGACATGCGCGTCCGCGCGCGTGTCGTAGCGCTCCCGGATCGAGCTGGCCACCGAGGGCAGCGAGATAACCCCGCTGAGGGCGGCGAACCCACCGACCAGCGCTGTGTGCGGACGGCGGAGTCCGAGTTCCTCGGCCAGGTCGGTTGCCGGGACGGCGAGCCGTCGCTCTCGTCGCAATCCGGCCGCGAGCAGCCCGAGGTCGAGCTCCTCGATCCGCTCTCTCGAATTGATCAACAGGTAGCCCTCGGGGCCCAATCGCCTGAAGCTGCCGGACAGGCGCAGGAGCTCCGGTTCCTCGACGATGAGGCCGTCCGGATCCCTGATGGGCTCATGCGGCCGGATCGAGTGGCCGCCGATTCGGCACAGCGCGACCACCTGTGGGCCGTTGACTCCGGACCTGAAGCTGGGGAAGGCCAGAGCGTGGCGACCTTCCACCAACGCGGCGACCGAGAGCAGCTCGGCCGCCGTCATCACGCCTCGCCCGTGCAGGCCGTGAACCCGGATCTGGAACGGCGGCGTCTCGATCGGCGGCTCATCGCCGGAGCGTTTCCGCAGCCGGGCGGCGAGCCAGAGCAAACCCGCGACTAGAAGCGCCCCTCCAATCGGCGCCCCGATGAGCCAGGCCGGTACCTCGGCCCCGCTCTTGCCTTCAGCCGGTACTGGTCCGCTGTCTTTGTTGCGCGTCTCACCCGCCGATTGGCGGTTGGCTTGGCGCGCCCGATCAGTGCGGGACGGAGATTGTCCGGATGACGGAACCACGGCACGTTTGAGGCTCGCCTTGGTGGCGTCGCCCACGATTCCATCGACGGGCAACCCCTCGTGCGCTTGGAAGCGCTCCACGGCGGCTTCCGTGCGCGGCCCGAATCGGCCATCGGCCGGTCCCGGGTGCTCGTCCGCCCGGCGCAGCTCACGCTGCACGGTTCGCACCCGCGTGGCGCCATGGAGCGAGCGGTAGCCGGCGCCCGGTGCAAGCAGCGCCGCCGCCCGTCTCAGTGCCGGTGCGGTTGCCCGCCCGATGATCCCATCGACGGCCAACCCCTCGCGCGCTTGGAAGCGCTTCACGGCGGCTTCCGTGCGCGGCCCGAATCGGCCATCGACCGGCCCGGGGTACTCGCTCGCCCGTCGCAGCTGGTGCTGGACGGTTTGCACGCGCGCCGAGCCCTGGGGCGCTCCGTATCCGGTCCCCAGGGCGATCAGCTCGGCGGTGGGCACAGTGCGCTGCACCTCGCCCTTCGCCTCCGCGACCGCGGATGCGGCGAGCAACGTGAACGCACCGAGCACCACCACCAGCGCGCCACGGGCGCTCGTTGTGTGGATCGTCTTGCGCATTTGTCCTCTCCTCGGTCGACCGAGTCACTCCGGGCGCCTGCCCGGCTTCGACTCTCAAACCGCCGGGCGCGCCAGCCCGGGTGATCCCGGGCTGGCGCGTGGCGGCTCGTCTCAGGAGGTCAGACCAGCACCTCCTTCCTGGGCACCAGACCGGCGAGGGCGTTGGAGTCGCCCTCCTGCGTGTTGCCGGTATCGGCGTTGCCGCCGTTACCGCCGGTCGCGGTGGCGTTGCCGCCAGTCGCGCTGTTGTCGCCCTGGTGAATCGTCGACTCGTTCTCCTGCTTGGAGCCCGAGCGGTTGTCGTCGCACCTGGGGCAGCTGGGCTTGCAGCTGTCGCAGGGCTTCCCCTTGGGCGAGCTGCTCGGCTTGCAGCCGTCCCAGCAGGGATGCTCACCCGAGCTCACGCTCGAGTTCTGCTGATGGACCTGGGCGTCGTTCGAGGCGTTGGCGTTCCCACCTTGGGCATTGGCGTTGCCGCCGTTGCCGCCGCGGGCGTTGCCGCTGCAGGCCGAGGTGTTTCCACCTTGGGCCTCCGCCTCGGACTTGCCTCCGCCGAAGGGCGGCTTCCAGCCGTCGACGGACTTCACGGGCGGGCCGGAGTGCTCCGGCGAGTCCGCAAATGCCGCGGCGTTGGAATTGCCCTCCTGCGTGTTACCGGTATCGGCGTTGCCGCCGTTACCGCCGGTCGCGTTGGCGTTGCCGCCAGTCGCGCTGTTGTCGCCCTGGTGAATCGTCGACTCGTTCTCCTGCTCGGATCCCGAGTTCTGGTGGCAGCAGAACTTGCCGCCGCCCCAGGAGTCGCCGGAGCCGGAGCTCTGGTTCTCCTGGCCGACCTGGGCGTTGTTGGAGGCGTTGGCATTGCCTCCTTGGGCGCTGGCGTTTCCGCCGTTGCCGCCATACGCATTGCCACTGTGGGCGCTGGTGTTTCCACCCTGCGCCTCGGCCTCGCCGTTGCCCCCACCGAGGGTCAGGGCGCCGGCGTTGCTGTTGTAGCTCTGCGTGTTGCCGGTATCGGCGTTGCCGCCGTTACCGCCGGTCGCGGTGGCGTTGCCGCCAGTCGCGTCGTTGTCGCCCTGGTGAATCGTCGACTCGTTCTCCTGCTCGGATCCCGAGCCGCCGCTGCCAGCATTCTGCTGCCAGACCTGGGCGCCGTTGGAGGCGTTGGCGTTGCCACCCTGGGCGTTGGCGTTGCCGCCGTTGCCCCCGGTCGCATTGCCGCTCCAGGCGCTGGTGTTTCCACCCTGCGCCTCGGCCTCACTGCCCCAGCCCAACGAGAGCGCGCCAGCGTTCCCGTTGAAGTACTGGGTGTTGCCGGTATCGGCGTTGCCGCCGTTACCGCCGGTCGCGTTGGCGTTGCCGCCAGTCGCGTGGTTGTCGCCCTGATTGACCGTCGACTCGTTCTCCTGCTCGGAGCTCGAGCCGCCCTTCGGGCAGCCGCTGTGGCAGCCCTCCGGCGGGCCCTTGGGGCAGCTGCTCTTGCAGCCATCCCAGGAGGAGCTTCCCGAGCTGGAGCTCTGGTTCTCCTGGCCTACCTGGGCGTCGTTGGAGGCGTTCGCATTGCCTCCTTGGGCATTGGCGTTGCCGCCGTTGCCGCCACGCGCATCGCCGCTCCGGGCGGTCGTGTTGCCGCCCTGTGCCTCGGCCTGGCTGTGATTGCCAACCGAGATGGCGAGCGCGTTTCCATTGCCGATCTGCGTGTTGCCGGTGCTGGCGTTGCCGCCGTTACCGCCTGTCGCAGTGGCGTTTCCACCGTTCGACTCGTTGTTGCCCTGCTCGACACTCGAGCCGTTCTGCTGCTCGGTCCCCGACCCCTTCGGGCCGTTGGCCGAGTTGCTCTGCCCGACTTGGGCGTTGTTGGAGGCGTTCGAGTCGCCCCCATAGGCGCTGGCGTTGCCGCCATTGCCGCCATAGGCGTTTCCGCTCGAGGCGGTCGTGTTGCCGCCCTGGGCGTCTGCCTCGGATCCGTTGCCAACCCCCACCGAAACGGTGTTGTGGTTGACGGTCTCCGGCGTGGCGCTGCCACCACTGCCGTCGGTAACCGGGACGTGTCCCGTGCCCACCGAGACGGTCTTGCCGCCTCCGGTGACCGCGACGGTGTTGTCCTGGCCCGCCACAGGCGTGGCGGCCCAGGCCGACGCGGAACCGACCAGCATGGCGATGATCAACGCCATGAGACCGGTGATGCGTTTCATCACCTTCTCCTTT
Organism: uncultured bacterium; assembly: GCA_963772345.1. Classification (GTDB taxonomy): domain Bacteria; phylum Actinomycetota; class Thermoleophilia; order Solirubrobacterales; family 70-9; genus AC-56. Next base: position 61,227 of record CAVYXB010000012.1, read on the forward strand.
TGACTAGCTGATTACTCGACTCGCCGGGCGATGTGGCCCCCGGCGCGGCCTGACCTGACGCTTCGCCTGGGATCAGGCGAGCGCGCTGCCCCTAGCTAGCCGGGGCGGTCGGGCGAGCCGAGTTCAGGCGCCGGCCGCAGGGTTGCCGGCGCGATTGCAAGTCTCCGAAGGCTTCTGGGCGGCCTGACGGCCATGAGAGCCACGAGCAGCGCGGCGAGGGCGAGCGCGATGCCGGCCGCGGTGCTGGATCCCGAGCTGGATTGGGCGGCCGGTCCGGGGAGGAACGGGGATCGAGATCCGTTCGAGGGCCCTGGGGTGTCGGCGTTCGCTCCAGAGGCGGCGGCGCCGTAGTTCGAGAGCGCCTGGGGCGGCGAGGCCAAATGGAGGCCGCTGCCCCCGCGGATCCCGCCGCTCGGGACGCTCTGCCCGTGTGAGCCGATGCTCGACGTGGCGCTGGGCAGATGCCCTCCGGCGGGGTTGGAGCTGATCGGTCCGCCTCCCTGCCAGCCATTCAACGCAGCTGGCGGGTCGAACGTCCCGGACGGAGCGGATGGACCGGACGGGGCCGAGGGCGTCTGGGGAGCGCGTCGGCACCTGCGTCCCGAGCGGTGGAGGGAGCAGGTGACGAGGGACCTGACCGACGACATGCCGCGCGGTGCCGTTCGTCTGGTCGACGACGTTCTGCAGCGCTGCCGCCGAGCCCCGTGGTCGTGTCCTGGATGGCGTGAGTCGCGGTGCCGGTGATCCCGGTGGTGGCGTCCTGGATGGCGTGAGTCGCGGTGCCGGTGATCCCGGTGGTGGCGTCCTGGATGGCGTGAGTCGCGGTGCCGGTGATCCCGGTGGTGGCGTCCTGGATGGCGTGAGTCGCGGTGCCGGTGATCCCGTGGCCTGCTCCCTGCACCGAGCCGGTCGTGTGCTTGACGGCGTCGGTCGCGGGGGCCACGGGTCCGCCGGCTGCGGCGTGGTGGATGGCCCGGGTGGCGCTATGAACGGGCCCCGAGGCGACGTGGCGGACGGTCCGCGTGGCGGCCTTGACGGGTCCCGACGCGGCGTGGTGGATGGCATTCGCCGCGGGGGGCGTGGGGGGCTTCGGCGCGGGGGTGGGGTGGACGGGCTGGACGGCGTGGGTGATTGTGCTCGCGGGCTTCGGTGCGGGGGCAGCGGCGGGCTTCGGCGCGGGGGCGGGAGGGGGCTGAACGGCGGGGGTGCTCGGGGCCTTCGGTGCGACCTTCTGGACGGCGGCGGTCGCGGTGTGCACGGCGGTGGTGGCGGGCTTCGGAGCGGATGGCGCGACGTGGATAGGAGTGGTCAGGGCGAGGGCGGAGGGGGCGAGGACGAGGGCGATCAGGCAGCTCGAGAGGAGTCCAAACACGAGAACCGCAGGTGTGCGGGCGCCAGCCATCCACTTCCTGTAATGCCCCGAATCCACCGATCGCTAACGGTTGATTCCGTACTACTGAGAAGCCCTACCTGGATGCGCTAAACCGGAAACGGGTAGGGACTTGAAGGCTCACGCCTGCCGCGCTTACCTTGGGCCCACTGGACGTTGCTCCCGGTGGGGGAACGACGGACAGCTCGAGGAGGCGAAAGTGAATTTCAACGGCAGCCGCGCGAACGGCGAGTCGGTCCCTGGGTGGCGAGATCGCGGGCTCGCAGCTCGCGACCATTGCGTCCTCGAGCTGCTGCCGCTGGCGCGCAGCGTGGCCCGCCGGTACGCGGGCGGCCCGGAGCGCCTCGACGATCTCGAGCAGGTCGCGATCGTGGGCGCGGTCAAGGCGGCGTCTCGATTCGATCCCGCACGCGGCACGCCGCTCGCCCAGTTCGCGGGGCCGTTCATCCACGGCGAGCTCCGCCATCACCTGCGGGACAACCTGGGGCTGCCCAGAGGCCCGCGGGCCACGCAGGCGAATGCGGCCAAGGTCATCCGGGCCGCCACAGCCATCTCGGGGCGTGTCGGGCGCCCCGCTCGTGCGGAGGAGATCGCCCTGGAGACAGGCCTCACGGAGGACGAGGTCCTCGCCACGATGGAGCTCGCTGCCGCACAGCGAATCATGTCGTTGAACGGGGGCCACGAGGTCGGGTCGGACTCGCCGCTCGATGCGCTTGGAGAGGACGATGAGAGGCTTGAGGCCGTCGAGCACCGGCACCGGCTCTCGCGGGTCCTGGGATCGCTCAACGGGCGCGAGCGGTCCCTGCTCTTTCTGCGCCTGAGCGCCGGCCGCACGGGCACCGAGGCAGCACGGGACCTCGGCATCAGCCCCGCACAGGAATCACGCCTCTTTCGCCGCGCTCTGGACAAGGCGCGGGCCGTGGCGGCCGCCCTCGGCGGCGCCTGAGCAGCGGCATCAGAAGCTTGCTGTACCCTGCCGCGATCGAGTAACTCCGAGCACGAGGGAGCACGATTTGAGCCGCCTTCGAATCCTGGTTGTCGCATTGGCTGTTGCCGTGTCCGCTCCGGTCGCCGTCGCGGGCTGCGGGAGCTCCAGCAGCAGCAACAACGAGGACCCCAACCAGGTCCTCAAGGAGACCTTCAGCAACCCCACCAGGATCAGCAGCGGCAACCTGAGCATCGACCTCAGCGGCTCGGCCGAGGGGACCCAGTCGGGGAGCCTGAACGCGACGATCGACGGGCCGTTCCAGTCGGACAAGACCAATCCCGACGCATTCCCCCAGTTCGATCTGAACGCGAAGGTCGACGCCTCGGGCGCGGGACAGAGCTTCAACTTCGACGGCGGGCTGATCACCACGACGGACAACGCCTACGTCGAGTACCAAGGCCAGGCCTACGAGGTGGGCACGGCGCTGTTCAAGCGGTTCCAGCAGAACTACCAGCAGGCACAGAGCGAGGCGCAGGTCCAGAACCAGCAGAACGCCTCCTCCTTCTTCGACAAGTTCGGCATCGACCCGTCGACCTGGCTGACCAACGTCTCCAACGAGGGCACGACCGACGTCGACGGAACGACCACGATCCACATCCACGGCGACGCTGACGTTCCGCAGATCCTCTCCGACATCCAGAAGATCGCCCAGCAGAGCGGCGGCTCGTCCCAGAGCCTGACGCCTGACCAGATCAACCAGGTGAAGGATGCGGTCCAGAACGCCTCGCTCGACGTCTACTCAGGCGAGAGCGACAAGCTGTTGCGCAAGCTGGCGCTCACGCTGACGATCGCGCCCCCCGCGAGCACCGGGTCGGGCGTCTCGAGCGTGAACGTCAACTTCTCGATCACGTTGTCCAACGTGAACGAGCCGCAGACGATCACCGCGCCTTCGAGCACGAAGCCGCTCCGCGATCTGCTCCAGCAGTTCGGTGGCGGAAACCTGGCGCCCCTGCTGGGCTAGGCGGAAACCGGCTCGACGTCGAAGTTGCGCTCGTAGAGCTCGCGCGACGCGCGCGAGCTCTGCCTCGGTCAAATCGGGGACCGAGCCCGCGCCTGCGTACTCGCGCAGCTCGTCCTCGTTGGTGATCGTGGGGATCACGACCGCCATCTGAGGCTGGGCGAGGATGAACCGCAGCGCCGCCTGCGCCATGGTGCGGCCGGTGCCGGCCTCGCAGAGGAATCGAAGTCGCTCGATCTTCTGCAGTCCCTCCACCAGCCACTCGCGGGGGCGATGGCGGCGGTGGTCGCCGGGCCCGAAGGTCGTCTCGGGGCTCAGGTTGTCATCCAGCAGACCCGATGAGGTCGGGACCCTGGCCATCACGCCCACCCCGTGCTCGGCGGCGGCCGCCATCAGGTCCCGGCCCGGGTCCTGTTCGAGCAGGTTGTAGACGGTCTGAACGGAGGCGATGTCGCGCGTGGCGATCGCGCGGAGCCCCTCCTCGCGCCACCCGATCGCGGGCCCCAGAGCAACCCCGTAGTGGCGGATCTTCCCCTCGTCCCTCAGCTTCTCGAGCGCGGCGAAGCAGTCGTCCGAGTCGATCGCGTCCATGCGGGGGTTGTGGAGCTGGTAGAGGTCGACCGTGTCGGTGCCCAGGCGTCGCAGGCTCGCCTCGAGGGCCGCGCGGACGAACGGGCCGTCCCAGCGCTGGGGACGCTCCCCCTCGGAGTGCTCGCGCCGGCCGCTCTCCAGCACGTACCCGAACTTGGTCGAAAGCTGGATTTGGTCGCGGTGAGGGGCGAGCACCCGGCCCACCAGCTCCTCGTTCGCGCCCTGGCCGTAGGCGTCGCCGGTCTCGAAGAAGGTGATCCCGAGCTCGAGCGCCTCGTTCAGAAGCCGCTCTCCCGCCGATTCCGGAACGTCCCCCCACCAGCTCGAGCCCAGGGCCCAGGTTCCAAAGCCGATCTCCGAGACCTCGAGGTCGGTGTCACCGAAAGGGCGCGTCCTCACGCGGGCGGAGTCTAGATCACGGCGGCGAATAGGCTGCCTGGATGCCCGCCCAGAACGGCATGCCGCCGCTCAACGCGCGCTTTTTCATCGGCCCGCAGGGGTGGCCCTACCTGCTGGTGCCGTTCATCGCGATCGCGATCGTGCTCGAGGTCGCGAACGCGAGCGAGGAGCTCGTGTTCTTCACCTCAGCGCTCGGGATCATCCCCACCGCCGCGCTGATGGGGCGGGCGACGGAGGAGCTGGCCTCGCGATCGGGGCCCGGGATCGGCGGCCTGATGAACGTCACCTTCGGCAACGCCCCCGAGCTGATCATCGCGCTGTTCGCGCTCGGCCACGGGTTGCACGAGGTGGTCAAGGCGTCGCTGATCGGCTCGATCCTGGGCAACATCCTGCTCGTCCTGGGCGCCTCGATGCTGGTTGGAGGACTGGGACGCGACCGCCAGCACTTCAACAGGACCGCGGCGAGCGTCCAGACCTCGATGCTGCTGCTGGCGGCCGTGGCACTCGTCATGCCGGCGGTCTTCCAGCTGGTCGACGGCGGCGGGCTCCCGGCGGTCGGCGCCGAGCGGGTCGCGTTCGGCTCGACGGTCGAGACCCTGTCGGCGATCGTCGCCGGCCTGTTGATGATCACCTACGTCGCCGGGCTCGTCTTCTCGCTCCGCACGCACAGGGACATCTTCAACCCCGACTACGAGGACGAGGGCACCTGGGGCTGGTCGGTCCGCACGTCGGTGATCATGCTCGCGATCGCCGGGCGTCGCGGTGGGCGTGATGTCCGAGATCCTCGTCGGCTCGATCAGCGCGGCGTCGGAGTCGCTCGGACTGACCGAGTTCTTCATCGGCGCGATCGTCGTCGCGATCGTCGGAAACGCTGCCGAGCACTGGGTCGCGGTGATCGTGGCCCGCAAGGACAAGATGGACCTCTCCGTCAACATCGCGATCGGCTCCAGCGCCCAGATCGCGTTGTTCGTCGCCCCGCTCCTCGTCCTGGTCTCGTTCTTCATCGGCCCCGACCCGATGCCCCTCGTCCTCAACGGCTTCGAGCTGGCGGGCGTGGTGCTCGCGGTGCTCGTCGCGAACTACGTGACGACCGAGGGAGAGTCGACCTGGTTCGAGGGCGTGCAGCTCCTCGCTGCCTACGCGGTGTTCGCCGCGGTCTTCTGGTTCGCCTAGGCGCGCTCGGGCTCGCCGGCGAGCTCGGCCAGCGCCGCGAGCACGACCTCGTCGTGCGTCTTCGGCGAGACCTTCGGGAAGACGCGGGCGATTCGACCGTCTGGGCCGACGATGAAGGTCGCCCGCTGAACGCCCCAGTAGGTCTTGCCGGCCATCTGCTTCTCAACCCAGGTCCCGTAGGCGTCGGCGACCGCGTGCTCTGAGTCGGCGAGCAGCGTGAAGTCGAGCCCGTGCTTGGCGGCGAACCCGGTCACCGCCCGCGGCGGGTCGGGCGAGACCCCGATCACGCGGGCGCCGGCCCGCTCGTAGTCAGCCGCGTGATCGCGGATCCCGCACGCCTGGGTGGTGCACCCCGGGGTGTCCGCGCGGGGGTAGAAGTAGAGCACGACGGTCTGCTCGCGCAGGTCCGACAGCGTGACGTTGCCGCCGTCCTGGTCCGGAAGCGTGAAGTCGGGGGCGGTGTCGCCGACGGCGAGCACAGGCTGAATCTAGCGATCGGAGCTGCGGGAGCTCGTAAATCACCTGGTCGAATCCGCGGCGACGGAAGTCGCCGGCGCTAGTTCGGCCAGAAGTCTTCCTCGCGCTCCGTCTGCGCGTCCTCGTCCCTGGTCGAGATCAGCACCAGCTCGGCCTCCACATCGGTGTCGTTGTGGATCGAGTAGTGCTCCTCGCCGGTCATCCTCACGGCGGTCTTGGGGCCGGCCTCGAACACCTCGTCCGCGACCTTGAACGTGACCGTGCCCTCGAGCACGAAGTAGATCTCCTCTTGGCCGGGATGCCGGTGCCCGTAGCTGTCCCTGCCGCCGGTCTTGGGCGGCATCGAGCGCCACGAGAACGAGACCTGCTCGCACCCGGCGGCCTCCGTGTACCAGCGCATCTCACCGAAGCCCGGCCATTGAGCCATGAAGTCGACGGCGTCCTCGCGCTTGGCGACCTGATAGCCGGACACGGCTTGGTCAGTCCTCCCGTCCCGGTTCCTGGGACTCGCTCGTCCTCCTCCTCGTCATCCGTGCCGTCGCCCTGCTCAAGCGCGGTCGCGGAAACCGAGCCGGCGGTGCCTCCGTGATAGTGGGTCTGGAACTCCTCGAGCGCCTGATCTCGAGGCTGTCCTCGTCGACCGGGACGTCCTCGGAGACCCTGACCCAGTCCGACCCCTCGTACGCCTCCATGTTGAAGATCTCCTGATCGACCGAGGTGGAGTCATCGACGATGACCACGATCTCGGTCTGCGGGTTGAAGTAGGTGCCGGGGCGAACGAGCATCTCGTCGACTTCCACCGTGCTGCTGGTGATGTCCGGGTCGGCGGCCAAGGCCACGATCCTACTGGTGCAGGCTCGCTCGCTACTGCCCGAGGCCCTCCAGCTCGCGTAGCTGGCGCTCGACCTCGCCGGTCGACGTCCAGCGGCTCCTTGACCCTGGCGGACGCGACGCTCGTTGCGGGCGACGACGAGCTGGCGGACCTCGCCCGCCAGCTGGGGATCCACGTCGAGGCTCGTGCGGGGGGCCTCGGCGAGCAGCTTCGCGAGCTCGGCTTCGACATCGAGGGGACGCTCACCCCGCGACCGCTGCCGGTAGGCCTTGGCCTCCAGCATCTGCCTGAGTTCGTCCTCGCGGGCCTGCGGCGAGGCGGAAGCCGAGTCGTCGGTGATCCCGCCGCCGGAGGTCGCTGTCGAACTCGACCGCGAACTGCCCTTGCCGATCTGGCGGAATGCGTTGCCGGCGCCGAGCACGAAGCTGACCAGCGCGACGGGGATCGCCGCCAGGACGACGATCAGGATCACTTCGCCGGTGCTGAGGCTGATCGCCAACGTCGTCACCCGCCTAGGGTACGCCCGGGGCCGAGGAATGGGGCAGGCGATCCCTCCGAAGCCGTCGGACGCTCGTCCTGATTTCGGTATCCTTTGACGTCCATTTGGTTGACTGACCAGTCAATCGGTCGCCCGGTTGACCCGTCCCGAACGCAAAGGAGCGCCGCAGCCTTGGTTGACTTCACGCTGACCGACGAGCAGAAGGACCTGCGAGACCTGGCCCACGACTTCTCCGAGAGGGAGATCCGGCCCGTCGCCTGGGACTACGACCGGGACGGCACCTGGCCCCAGGAGATCATCGACAAGGCCTTCGAGGTCGGCCTGATGAACGTCCACATCCCGGAGGCGTACGGCGGTCCCGGGCCTCGACTACCTGTCCGGCTGCCTGATCGAGGAGGAGCTCGGCTGGGGCTGCTCGGGAATCGGCACCACGCTGATGGCGAACGGCCTCGCCTCGGCGCCGCTTCTGATCGGCGCCTCCGAGGAGACCAAGAAGAAGTACCTCGGGATGCTCACCGAGGGGCCGAAGCTCGCCTCGTTCTGCCTGACCGAGCCCGACGCCGGCTCCGACGTCAGCGGGATGAAGACCCGGGCGGTCAAGAAGGGCGACAAGTGGGTGATCTCGGGCTCCAAGTGCTTCATCACCAACGGCGGCTACGCCGACTGGTACACGGTCTACGCGAAGACCGATCCCGGAGGCCGGCCATCGCGGGATCACCGCGTTCGTCGTGGACCGCGAATCCGATGGCGTCACGGTCGACAAGAAGGAGGACAAGCTCGGCCAGCGCGCATCGAACACGGCGACGATCTCCTTCGACGAGGTCGAGGTCCCGGCCGAGAACATGCTCGGCGAGGAGAACCACGGCTTCAAGCTCGCGATGACGACGCTCGACCGGACCCGCCCGGCCGTCTCCTCGATGGCGGTGGGCATCGCCCGGGCCGCGTTCGAGTTCGCGTCCGAGTACTCGAAGGAGCGGATCCAGTTCGGCGTGCCGATCGCCATGCACCAGGCCGTCGCGTTCATGATCGCCGACATGGCGACGAAGATCGAGGCCGCGCGCCTGCTCGTCTGGGAGTCCGCCGTCCTGCTCGACCAGGGGAAGCGGAACACGCTGGTCTCATCGCACGCGAAGCGCTTCGCGGCCGACACCGCGATGGAGGTCACCGTCGACGCCGTCCAGGTCTACGGCGGCTACGGCTTCATCAAGGAGTACCCGGTCGAGAAGCTGATGCGTGACGCGAAGATCATGCAGCTGTACGAGGGCACGTCCCAGATCCAGCGGCTGGTGATCGCCCGCGAGGTGCTGATGCCGCGCCCGGTCGACGAGCCGCAGCCGGAGACCACGCGCGAGGAGACCGACGCGAGCGAGCGCGCCGCCGAGCAGGCGCCGGCCGCGGCCTGAGGGCCGCTAGGCCCGGCGTCTCGGGCTGATGGCGATCATCAGCCCGACGGCGGTCACGACGCAGCACTCCGAGCACGAGCGCCTGCGGCCAGCCGTTGATCCCCCAGGCGACCGCGTAGACGAGCGCGATCGAGGATCAGGACGGCGACGGCCGTGTAGGCGATCACCGGTCGGCGGTTGCGTCACGCGCATCGTGCGGTCGGGCGCGCTCAGATCGGGCCGCTCGTACTGGGCGCGATCGCTGTGGTCATGTTGGCCATCGGATCCCTCCTGTTGGACGTCGCAGTTGAGGCTACACCTATAGTCGCCTGGAATGGCCCGAGAGGCCGAAAAGGGCGCCGAAGCGCCTCGCCGAGGCTGCACAGGGCGGCGACGGTCCCGGGCGGCCACGCCCGCGGCCCCGGGAGCACGCGCGTCGCGGCGGCGCCATGGACGTGTTCGGCGGCGAGGTTCGCCGCCGCGACCTGTTTCCGCTGCTTGCCCTCCACCTGATCGCCCGCGAGCCCGCCTATGGCAATCGCCTGATCGAGGAGATCGAGGCGATCACCGACGGGGTGATCTCCGTCAACCCCAACACGATCTATCCGCTGCTTCGGGACCTCGAGGACGCGGGGCCTGATCGAGGGCCAGTGGGAGCATCCGGATCGGCGCACCCGCCGCTTCTACTCGATCACGCCGGCGGGCCGCAAGGAGTACCGGCGGCTGGTCGTCGAGCTCGAGCCGTTCCTCGACTCGGTGATCCGGTCGGTGACCCTGATCAAGCGCGAGATCTACGGGTGAGCGCGATCTCGGACAACGAGTCGGTGCGTCGACGCCTCGCTCGCCGAGGCTTGGGACTACTACTTCGATCTCGGCGGCTGGCCCGCGTGGGTCGACGGGTTCGCGCGTGTGGTGGCGTCGGACGGCTATCCGGAGGCTGGCGGCTCGCTGCGTTGGAGCTCGATCCCGGCCGGCCGGGGCGAGGTCACCGAGCGCGTGCTCGAGCACGAGCCCCGCCGCCTTCATCGGGTCGCATTCCGCGACCCTCCAGCGCCGGAGAGCTGCACGACCACGTTCGCGATCGAGGGGAACGGGACCGCGGATCGCGCAGAGCTCGAGTACCGGCTGCGTGAGCGGCGGCCCGTTCGCATGGCTCACGGATCGGCTGTTCATCCGCTCCCAGGTGCGCGGGATCGATGCGCCGGTCGCTCGACCGCCTCGCGCTCGAGCTGGGCGAGGGATGACTCCGCCGACATCCTCCGCTTCGCGTCCGGTGTCGTCGGGTCAGGGCGCGTTACCGGGCGGCAGGCGTACCGCTCGGCGCGACTTCGTCGCAGTCCGTGACGTATAGCCTTCGGCGCCATGTTCGTGTTCAAGGCCGCGGTGCTCGGCGCCGGGACGATGGGAGGCGAGATCGCCCAGGTGATCGCCTCGGCCGACATCCCGGTGGTCATGAAGGACGTCAAGCAGGACCTCGTGGACGCCGGGCTCGAGAAGGCGCGTGAGGTGACCCAGGGACAGCTCGCGAGCCTGGTCGCGAAGGAGAAGATCACCTCCGAGCAGGCCGACGCCCGCCGCGAGGAGATCCTGGGGCTGATCACCGGAACCACCGAGTACGAGGGCTTCGGCGACGTCGACTTCGTGGTCGAGGCCGTGCCCGAGCGGATGGAGATCAAGCAGGCCGTGTTCGCCGAGCTCGACGAGCTGACGCCCGGTCACGCGATCCTCGCGTCGAACACCTCGGCGCTCTCGATCTCCGAGATCGGCTCGGCCACCACCCGGCCCGACCAGGTGGTCGGCTTCCACTTCTTCTATCCCGCCTCGGTGATGCGGCTGATCGAGGTCGTCGAGGGCGAGGACACCTCCGAGGAGACCGCGCAGGCGGCGGCCAACTTCGCGATGCAGATCCGCAAGAACCCGATCCGCTGCGGTGAGGAGCCCGGGTTCGTGGTCAACCGGGTCCTCAACTCGGCAGCGTCGGAGATCTGGCGCTACCAGGACGAGAGTCGGGCGTCTCGCCGGAGGAGATCGACAAGGAGATCGCGGAGGCGAAGGTGACGCCGATGGGCCCGTTCTTCCTCTCCGACCTGCTCGGGCTGGACACGGTGCTGCACGTCGCGGAGCACCTGCAGGCCAGCTACGGCGACCGCTTCTACGTCCACCCGCAGATGAAGGAGCTGGTCGAGGCCGGCAAGCTCGGCCAGAAGACCGGCGAGGGCTACTACACCCACGGAGGCTGAGATGGAGGCGGCGACCGCACTGAGACGACGGTGGTCGAGCGCTTCCAGCTCAAGGCGTTCGTGGAGGCCGTGATGGTGGTCGACGAGGGGGTGGCGTCGACCAAGGACGTCGACCTCGGGATGATGATGGGCGCCGGCATCCTGCCGGGACCGCTCGCCCGCGCCGACGAGGCCGGCCTCGACGAGATGCTCGAGCGGCTCGAGCTGGCCGAGCGCGAGTGGGGCGAAGGGTTCGCGGCGCCCCGCTGCTCCTGCGGCGGCTCGTCAATCAGGGACGGCTGGGCAAGAAGACCGGCCAGGGATTCTTCTTCTATCCGCGGGCAGACGACGGCTTCGAGCAGAAGGAGACGATCCTGCTCGAGACCCGCGACGAGCTCGCGATCCTGTGGCTCAATCGCCCCCCGACCAACCCGATCTCGCCGCAGGTGGTCGCGCGACTTGACCGCGCTCTGGGACGAGATCGAGTCGCGCGACGAGATCCGCGCGGTGGTCGTCGCCTCGTCGAACTTCGCCGTCTTCTGCGCCGGCGCCGACATCAAGGAGTTCACGAAGATGACCGATCCGGCGGCCGGCAAGGAGCTCCTGGACGGCGGCCACGGCGTGCTGCGCCGAATGGAGCAGTCGAGCAAGGTCACGATCGCCGCCGTCAACTCGCTGGCGCTCGGCGGAGGATGCGAGCTGGCGATGGCCTGCGACTTCCGGATCGCCGCCGAGTCGGCGAGCTTCGGCCAGCCGGAGATCAACCTGGGGATCATCCCCGGCTTCGGCGGCACTCAGCGGCTGCCGCGCCTCGTGGGCGAGGCGAAGGCGCTCGAGATGAACCTGCTCGGCGAGCCGATCTCGGCCCCGCAGGCCTACGAGGTCGGGCTCGCCAACGAGGTCGGTCCCGGACCACGAGCTGTTCGACACCGCGCTGGCCTGGGCGCGCAAGCTGGGCGGCCAGGCGCCGGTTGCGGTCGAGCAGATGAAGAAGGTTTCGGCGAACGGCGACCTGGATCAGGGGATCGAGGCGGAGAAGGGCGGCTTCGCCACCGCGTTCGGCTCCGAGGACGCGCGCGAGGGGATCTCGGCCTTCCTCGGCAAGCGCAAGCCGAAGTGGTCGGGGAAGTAGGAACCGCCGCGGAGGACCTCGCCGCGCTCATTCGGGAGAGTGAGTGCACGGTGGCGTTGACCGGGGCGGGGATCTCCGTGCCGTCCGGGATCCCGGACTTCCGCACGCCGGGGGAGGGGATCTGGGAGAAGGTGGACCCGATGTCCGTCGCCACGATCGACGCCTTCCACCGGGACACCCGCGCTTCTGGGACTTCTACCGGCCGCGCTTCCACGCGCTGTCGGACAAGCTGCCCAATCCCGCCCACGAGGCGCTCGCCGAGCTCGAGCGGCGCGGGCCTCCTGGACGCGGTGATCACCCAGAACATCGACCTCCTTCACCGCAAGGGCGGGTTCGGAGCGGGTGATCGAGGTGCACGGCTCGATCGCGACCGCGAGCTGCACGAGCTGTGCCGCCAGCTTCGAGCTCGAGCAGGTCGAGTCGCTGTTCGACGACGACGGGATCGCAACCTGCACCTGCTGCGCCGGCAAGGTGAAGCCGGACGTGGTGCTGTTCGGGGAGCTCCTCCCGGAGGATGCGATGGGCGAGGCGCAGTGAGTGGTGTGCGCGGAGCCGACCTGCTGCTCTGCATCGGCTCGTCGCTCGAGGTCTATCCCGGTCGCCGGCCTGCCGGAGCTCACCCTCGCAGAACGGCGGGCCGCATCGCGATCGTCACCAAGAGCTCGACCTCCGTACGACTCCCAGGCCGCCGTGCGGCTCGACGGCGACGTGGTGGAGGAGCTGGGCGCCGTGCTGGCGGCGCTCGGTCCCGCGCTCAGGGCTCACTCGCCGCAGCGCTCTGGCGGCGGCGCAGGACGCGCTCGCAGATCCGGAGCGTCTCGGCGAGTCTCGGCCGATCGTTCCGCCGACAGCGTCGTCCGCGGAGCGCGTCCTCGGCGGTCGCGATGGTGGCGTCGCGGCGGGCATCGAGGGCCGCCAGATCGTCCTCCTGGTCGGCGCCGGCGCGTCCGGGAAGCTCGGCCAGCAGCGCCTCGAGCCCGACGCGCAGCTGAAGCGCCGCCTCCCGGGGTCGGCCCTGGTCGAGGTCGGCGCGGGCTCGCAGGAGCAGAGTCTCGCAGACGTCGATCGGCTCGCGGCCGGCGAGCACCGCCGCCAGCCGCTCCTGCGGGCGAAGGGCCTGGGCGCGCCGCTGGCGCCGCACCGGCGGCGGGATCTCGACCGCCTTCTCCCAGCGACCCTCCGCGAGCCCGTCGCCGGTGCCGTACCCGGTCCTGGCGACAAGCGGCGCTCGCGTCCGATCTCGTGGCCGTAGGGATCCTGAGTGGCGACCCGGTGGCGCTCGCAGCACGGTGTTCACGCTCCGAAGCCCGGCGGACACGGTGGCCTCGGCCGCCTCGGCGTCGCGAGCCGCCCGCTCGAGCTCCCGAGCTGCCTCCTCCGGCTCCGACCGCTCGGCGGGGATCACGGTGAGCGCGGGTGACGGGGACCTCGGGTGGTGCGGCCGGGCTCGGCTCGGCGGGCTCGGCGCAGCGGCGCGGCCGCCGGACCGGCGGCGCGCCCCCAGGGTCTGGACGACGACGACGGTCTGGCGCTCCTCGTCCTCGTCGCCGCACCAGGTAGCGCCCGTCGTCGAGCCCGAGTCGGCCGGGAACGTCGAGCTGCACGCAGGCGGAAATGCAGGCCGCGGGTCATCATGCCCGCAGCCTATTGCCGGCGCCGGCTAGTCGCCGCTGCGAGCCCTTGCCGCTGTGCTTGCCCGCGTGCTTTTGCGCGTGAGCGGGCAGCGAGAACCGGGACGGCGAGGTGGGCACGGTCGGATTCGGGATCTGGCCGAGCCGCTTGATCACCTTGTTCCACTGGTGCGGCTTCAGGAGCTGGCTGAACCGGTCGTTGAGGCTGCCCGGGGTCCCGATGGTGGACAGGAACTCGGCCATCCTGTGGCCCCACCTCGTGACATCGCCTTCGTGGTAGGTGGCGTGGCTGAGGGGCACGCCGTTGCTGTCCGCGAACCCGATCTCGATCCCGGTCGAGCTGCCGGGCACGAAGGTCCCGATCTGCTGGCCCGCCATGACGAGCTCGTCCGGCCTGGACGGTCGGGGCGATGCCCTCGTAGACGAAGACCACCTGGCCCGCGTGGGAGCCGTCGAAAAGCCGGTAGAGCACCCCGCCTCCGCCGGGCCAGCCCGGAGCGCCGATCTTCAGGATCCGCGCCTTGCCGATCGCCTTGATCGGACCGCTGCCGACGAAGTCGACGCCCTGGTCGATTCGACCGCGGACGGCGTCCACGAACGGGCTCACGATAGCCGGAGCTGGGCAGCGGGTAGAAGCCGACGTGGACGTGGTCCCAGTGGTCGGCCATCGCGAAGCTGATCGGGCCGGGAAGGTCCTCGAGCGAGATCACCTGGTGGGGCTGCATCGTGCCCTGGAGCTGCAGCACGGTCTTGATCAGCGCTGTCGGTGAGCGTCCCGGTGCCCTGGTGTCCCGCGACCGGGACGCCGTTGATCGTCCGCGATGTCCATCGCGTCGCCGGTCGTGTGCTCCGACACGTTGCCGGAGGTGGTCAGCGCGCTGTGGCCGCACTTGAGCGAGGTGATCGTGAGCCTGAAGCCGTTGTCGGCGAGGTACTCCATCGTCGCGAGGACCCGCTGGTCGATCTGGCCGGTCTGGATGTCGTTGCGCCCGCATGCGTAGATGGAGAGCCGCGGGTCGGCCAGCACCTTGCGCTGCAGGCGCGCTCTTGCCCATCAGCAGGTCCTGGGTCACGTTCGACCCGGCCGCGGCGGTGAACGGGTTCTCGCCCGCCGCGCGGTAGATCGCCGTCGCCTCGAGGAGCTTCCAGCCGTCGAGGATCGGCTTCGGGTCGATCTTCGGGGCGCCCTTGCCGGCCGGCTGGATCGAGAAGTTCGACGTGCGGCGCGAGGTCCGAGGTCTTCCCGACCTTGCCGAGGACGGTCCCGGCGACCACGTGCGAGCCCTCGCGGAGCGGCTTCAGCTCCATCGAGCCGCTTGTCGAGGTGGAGCGCGTCCGCCGAAGTAGGACTTGAGGGTCGAGTAGCCGGGGAGGCTCTTCGACAGCAGCTGATCGAGCTGGCCCGTGATGTCGGCCCGATCGACGTTGTGGGGGCGCTCGGGCAGGGCGTAGAGCCGCTGGCGCAGCGTCCTCGGTGTTGACCGGGCCGGCGGCGCGACTTGGCGCTTCGGAGGATGCGTCGGGCGCGACGCCGGCGCTGCCCGCCGGCCGGCGGCCACCGGCTTGCCCTGGGTCGCCGCGCTGGCTTCGGCGGCGCTTGTCCTTCCCCGGGGTGACGAGCTTGAAGTCGGAGGCCGACAGCTTGTGCTCGCTTCGGCACGGCGTAGACCTTCGAGACGCGACCCGAGGCTCGCGTAGGTGAAGCGGTTGCCGTAGTCGTCCTCGAGGACGACGTAGTTGCCGAGCTGCTTGTTGTGGCCGATCCTCGCGATCGTGCCGTCGTTGACGGCGACGACCGATGCGCCCTCGTGGGCGTAGATGTTGATCCCTCGACGTGTGGGTGAGCTGGAGATGACGTCGGCGGCGTTGCCGTATGAGCTCTGGCCGGGCTTGGCGCGCTTGGCGGCGGCGCGCTCGGAGATGTCGTCGGCGTAGCGGACCGTGCCCGTCGACCGGGAACCGGTCGCCCTCGGTCAGGCCGGTGAGCGAGCCGACCAGGTCCTGCGGGAAGTTGCCGTACTGCCGCGCGTAGAGCATCACCTCGTCCACGTACCAGTCCGCGTGGTTGTAGGCGAAGATCGCGTTCCGCAGATCGGTGTCGCCGCCGGCCGCCTTCAGGTAGCGAGCCGCCGCGCAGATCGCGTCGACCGGGTTGTACGGGTCCTTGCGGCCGTCGCCGTTCGCGTCGACCCCGTATGCCTGCCAGGTGGAGGGGATGAACTGCATCCAGCCGACGGCCCCGGCCGTCGACACGTTGAGGTTGGTGCCGAACGCGGTCTCGATCTTGTTGATCGAGGCGAGCACCTGCCACGGGATCCCGTACTGGGTTCCGCAAGCCTGATAGATGGGGAGCAGGAACGGCGGGATCTCGAACTGGCCGATGACGAAGTTCGGGACGCCGATCGGCGCCGGCCCGGAGCTGCCGACGGTCAGCGTGGGATTGGCCTTGGTCGGAACGCCGTTGGGCTGGCGGGGCGGCGGCGGGGCCGGAGTTGCCCTGCTGTCCGTGATGGCGGGCCGACGTGCCGCCGTTGCCGTTTGGTTGCGCGAGCCGTGCCCCGTGGCGGCCGGATCCGCTGGGGCCGCCGGGGCCGGCCTGGCCGCCGCTCGGCCCGGTGGGACCGGTGGGACCGGTGGGGCCGGTCGGGCCCGTGGGACCGGTGGGACCGGTCGGGCCGGTGGTCCCGGTCGGGCCCGTGACGCCGGTCGGCCCGCTGACGCGTGCGCCGGCGTCGTGGGATTGGACTCGTCGGGTCCGAGGCCGAGGAGCAGCCGGGATCGGCGAGGTCGGCCAGGCCGTCGCCGTCGTCGTCGATCGCCGTTCGAGCACGCGGCCGCGGCCGCCGTGGGCTGCGTGTTGCTCCGGCGTCGCGTACCCCGCGCCCGCGACGACGACGGCCGCGCAGTACGGCAAGCGCGACGATGAGTAGAAGCTTCCGTCCCATCTCTCCTAATCCAGGCCCTGGGCACCTAGCCCGAGGAAACTCCCCGGTGTCCACGACGGCAAACACCGCCTGCTCCGGGCGGTCGAGAACGCTACTTGTTCGATCGGTCGGCTTGCAACGTGGAATCCGGCCTTGGTCAACCGTATCCCACACGATGGGCGCCGCCGTGCATGCAGATCGGCCGGTCGTTAGTGAATCGGCAGGCGAGAGGCAGCGCTTGAAGCGTTACGCTGCGGCCGAAATGCGCGTGCGATCGACGATCAGCGGCGTGGAGAGCACGGATGAGCGACGGCCGAGGCAGGAGGAGCGGCTCCGCGGGCGTGGGGAGGAGGCCCTTGAGCGACCTGGCGGAGGCGCTGCTCGACAACCCGCTCTTCAGCCAGGCGCTCACCACGGCCGTCGGCGCCGGCGAGCGGGCCGCCCAAGCGCAGCGCTCGGCGATGGGCGCGCTCAACATCCCGTCGGCATCCGACGTCGAGCGCCTCGAGCAGCGCCTGCGTTCGCTCTCCAACCGGCTCGAGTCGCTCGAGGATCGCCTGGACGACGCGCTCGACGAGGTCGGCGGCGCTTCGTCGGCGCCCTGCCGAGCCGCCGCCCGGCGCCGCGCCCGTCGGAGCCACGGGTCTCCCTGTCCGGACCGCTACGGAGGAGTAGCCGCGTCGGGATCCGGGACATCCCCCGACCGGGGCGTCGCGCGAGGCCCTGCGCAAGGCGATCGAGCGCACGCTTTCGGCCGCGGGAAGGCCGGCGCGCGCGGGATCGGCCGCGCTCCCCACCGAGCGCGCCACCCAGCTGCTCGACGAGGTCGCGCGCCGGGGCACGCAGGCGCGCGAGCAGCTGGCCAAGCGCGGGCAGGGCGCGGGAGCCGGGCTCACCCGGCGCCAGCAGGACGCCCGGGAGGAGCTCGCGAGCCGGCTCGAGGCGCTGGAGCGGCGGCTCGCGGACCTCGAGGACGCGCTCCGGGCTAAGTCTAAGCCTAAAGCTGAGGATTAGTGTCGCCGGGCGCCGCGTCGTGATCGTCGGCGTCGCGAGCCACTGGGGCGCGGAGCTGGCGCGGCGGCTCGAGCGGGATCCCTCGGTCGAGTACCTCGCCGGGATCGACAGCGCGCCGCCCGCGGTGGAGCTCGAGCGGACCGACTTCATCGAGGCCGACATCCGCAGCGCGATCCTGTCCCGCCTTCTCCCCGGGACCCGGGCCGACACGGTGGTCCACTGCGGGATCCTCTGGTACCCCGAGCCGGACAAGCCGGCGCGGCATCCTGCACGACGTCAACGTGATCGGCACCCTGCAGCTCCTTGCCGCCTGCCAGCGGACCGAGACGCTCCAGAGCCTGGTGGTCCGCGGGCTCGGCCGCGATCTACGGCTGCGAGGGTGCGGCGCCGTCGTTCTTCACCGAGGAGATGGCGCGCACGCTCCCGCTTCGCACCCGCTTCCAGCGCGATGCCTCCGAGCTCGAGGCTTACGTCGAGAACTTCGCCCGCCGCCATCCGGCGATCGTCTGCTGCATGCTCCGCTACCAGCCCGAGATCGGGCCCGAGCTCGATGCGCCGCTGGTCCGGTACCTCAGCCTGCCGGTCGTCCCCACCCAGCTCGGCTTCGACCCCCGCCTTCAGCTGCTTCACGCCGCCGACGCCGACCGGCGCGCTCGAGGCGGCGGCGAGGAATCCGGTCCGCGGCGCGGTCAACGTCGCGCCGAGCGGAGTCGATCTCGCTGAGCCACCTGCTTCGCCTTGCGCGGCGGCCGTCGGTGCCGATCCCGCATCCGCTGTTCGGGCCGGCGCTGGGGCGGCTTGGAAGCCGGCTCGGGGCCGGCCCCCTGTACGGGGACGGGGTGCGGTTTCTTCGCTTCGGGCGGGGCGTCGACAATCGGCGGCTTCGAGCCGAGGTCGGGTACCAACCGACGTTCGACGCGGAGGCCGCGGTGCGCGACTTCGCGAGCCAAGATCTCGCGGCCGTCGGATCGGCCCCTCGCTGCACCCGGGCGACCTGGCGGGCCGGCTGGCGGGGGTGGGTCGGTGAGCGCCACGCGCGGCGGGCGGAGTCGGAGCCCGAGAACGCGTCCGCCTCGACTGCTCCCGGCCGCCGAGGCGGTGGCGGACTTCCTGCGCCGGATGCGGGTCGGGATCGAGGACGGCCTCGACCCGATGAACGCGGCTCAGCGGGCGGCCGGCGAGCTTCCGAGCGACGCTGCGGGAGGCGGTCGAGCGCGTCGCCCTCCGGCTCCGGGGCGAGTACCGCGAGGACGAGTGGGGGTTCGACGAGGGGTTCGCCGAGGCGGTCTATCCCGCGTTCGAGTTCCTCTACGACGTCTGGTGGCGGGTCGAGGCCGAGGGGGTACGCAACGTGCCCGCCCACGGCCGGGCGCTGCTGGTCTCCAACCACGCGGGCTCGCTGTTCCCGTTCGACGCCTCGATGATCCTCGGGGCGATCATGAAGCAGCACCCGCTGCCCGCGTTGGGCGCGCTTCATGGTCCTCGACTGGGCGTTCGTGCTGCCCGTTCGTCTCCACCTTCATGCGCCGGGTCGGCGGGGTCCCGGCGAGCCCCCACAACGCGGCCCGCCTGCTCGAGCAGGACGAGCTGGTGATGGCCTTCCCGGAGGGGGTCAAGGGAACCGGCAAGCCGTTCTCCGAGCGCTACCGGCTCCAGCGCTTCGGCCGCGGAGGGTTCGTCGAGGTGGCGCTGCGGACCGGCGCGCCGATCGTGCCGGTCGCCGTCGTCGGCTCGGAGGAGATCTACCCGAAGCTCGCCGATGCCAAGCCGCTGGCGCGGGCGATCGGCGCGCCCTTCGTTCCGATCACGCCGACCTTCCCCTGGCTCGGCCTCCTCGGGCTGATCCCGCTGCCCTCGAAGTGGCGGATCGAGTTCTGCGAGCCGGTCGACCTCTCGGAGCACGGCCCGGACGCCGCCGAGGATCGGCGCCTGCTGTTCGACATCTCCGAGCAGGTGCGGGAGACGATCCAAGAGGCCCTCTACCAGAACCTGGTCAAGCGGGGGTCGGCGTTTCATCTGAGCACGAGTCATCGCGCGGCGCCGGGCGAAGTGCCCTGCATGTGGCGCATCCGCCGAGAATGTGCGAATAGACTCCAGCGCGCATGAGCACCGTCGAGGCGACGCTGAAGAAAGGCGCAGTGCGGCGCCGCAAGCCGGCAGCGCCCGAAGGTCCGAGGCCCAGCTCCGGGAGCTGCTCGACCGCGCGCTGGCCGAGGTCGACGCCGACGCGAAGGCCGGCTCGCAGTTGCGGGCGACCGGGATGCGGGTGCGCCTTCGGATCACGGACCTCGGCCTGGTGCTGGACGTCGAGCCGAGCGAGGAGGGCGACCATCACCTGCGGTGGACGTTCTCGGGCGGCGGACTGCGAGCCCAAGCTCGAGCTGACGATGGACTCGCAGGTGGCGAATGCCTATCTGCAGGGACGGGAGAGCCTGGCGATCGCGATGGCCCGCAACAGGGTGCGCCTGAAGGGTGACGCGCGATACGCACTGCGCTACGTACCCGCGATGCGAGTCGTCGTCGATGCCTACCGGCGGCTGGTGCGCCGGGACTACCCAGGGCTCGTCGTCTGAGGAGATCGGGCCGCCGGAGTCCGCGTTGACGCGGGCGGGCGGTCGGCGTAGGCTCCCGACCACAGACTCAGGAGAGAGGCCGGAGTGGGCCGGATCGCCCCTCGGCGACTGGGGCGATTCGGATCCCGCGAGGCGTCAGCGGCGCCGTAGGCCGACGAAGCGGGCCGGACGCCCGCAGGGCGACGGGGAAGCGCGAGCCCCGTCGCTCTCATGTTGGGGCCCGGCAGTGATCCAGGGCCGCTCGCACCCCCGATCCCGCCACTAGGATCGACCGTCATGGCCGAGGACCAGATCTCCGTCAGCGAGGCGGCCCGGATCGCGGGCGTCTCGCCGTCGACGCTGCAACGCTGGGCGCGCGGCCGGCGTGGTCCCGGTGCGAGGGGGCAGGTGGACGACCGCGGCCGCCGCCCAGGCCCGGGTGGTGGGGCGGATGCGCGAGCGCGGACACTCGCTCGCCGAGCTGCGACGCGCCGTCCGCGAGGGCCGGCTCGCGTTCGGCTTCGTCGAGGATCTGCTGCCCGGACGGGAGCGGGACACCTCCCGGGCGGAGGCGGCGGAGCAAACCGGGCTCGAGGAGGCCTTGATCGAGCGCATGATGTCGCTGCTGGGGACGCCGACTGCGATCGAGGGGACGCTCAACGAGCAGGACGTCGAAGCGATGGAGCGGATCGGCGAGGTCCTCGGCGCGGGGTTCCCGCTCGTCGCGGTGCTGCAGCTGATCCGGGTGTACGCGCAATCGATCCGCAAGATCGCCGAGGCGGAGGTGCGCCTCTTCCATCTCTACGTGCACGAGCCGCTGATCCGCCAGGGCGTCGACGCGCTGCAGATGGCCGAGGAGATGGAGGGGCTGGTCCGCGATCTGCTCCCGCTGACCTCGCCGTTCATGGAGTACGTCCACCAGCGCTACCTGCGCTTCTACATCGAGCAGGACGTCGTCGGGCACATGGAGGCCGAGCTCGGCGGCCAGCGCCAGCTCGGCCGGGTGCAGATGGCGTTCTGCTTCGTCGACCTGACCGGGTTCACTCGCTACACGGAGGAGGAGGGCGACGAGGAGGCGTTCGACCTCGTGGAGCGCTTCATCGAGACCGTCGAGGCGACGCTGCCGGCCGAGGCGCTGATCGTGAAGACGATCGGCGACGAGGTGATGATCGTCTCCCCGGACCCGGTGACCCTGACCGAGTGGGCCGTCGGGTTCATGGAGCTGTTCCAGGAGCGCCCCCAGCCGCGGGTCGGGCGTGCACTTCGGGCGGGCGGTCTACCGGGACGGCGACTACTTCGGCAGCGAGGTCAACCTGACCCATCGAGTCGTCGCCCGCGCGCTGGGCGGCGAGGTGATGGTGACGACGGCGGTCGTCGAGGCGATCGGCGGCTCCCACTACCTCGAGTTCGACCCGATCGGCGAGGTGGATCTGAGCGGGCTTCCCGGAGCCGGTCGAGCTGTTCGTGGCCCGCGCCCGCGCGCCGCGAGGCCGACGGCGGCGGCGGCCGCCACGGCTAGCTCGCCGGGCCACGCGGAATCCGCGGGTCCGAGCGCGTAAGATCGCCCAGGTGCGAGTGAGCGCGAATGGGGACTGAAGAGGGGCCGCTGTCGGCGCTTGCCGACGTCGTACGCCGAAGCGGGCTCGTCGACGCGATCTCCTCGGGCGTGGTGCTGGTGTCCGGGAGGCGCCGATTCGGCGTGTGTCGCGGCCGGGCTCGCCGAGGCGCTCGGTCCCGAGAGCGTCCACGCGCTGCACGTCAACTACGGCCTTCGCGAGTCGGCCGATCGCGACGAGCGCGTCTGCTCGCGACCTGTGCTCGCGGCTGCGGATCGACCTCCACATCGAGCGTCCCGCGGGATCGCGACCGCACGGAACCTCCAGGCCGCCGCGCGGGATGCCCGCTACGCGGCCGCGGAGCGGCTGCGGGCTCGAACCGGCGGTGCGTGGATCGCCACCGGCCACACGCGAACCGACCTGGCCGAGACGGTGCTCTATCGGCTCGCCGTATCGCCCGGGTTGCGGGCGCTCCGTGGGCTCCCTGCCCACTCAGCGGCGTGTGATTCGCCCGCTGCTCGGCCTCGACCGCGCCGACACCCGGCGGCTGGCCACCGAGGCGGGCCTCCCGTTCGCGGACGACGAGACGAACCTCGACCTCCGCTTCGCCCGCAATCGAGTGCGGGCCGAGGTGCTGCCCGTGCTACGCGAGCTGAACCCCGGGGCGGAGCGGAACATCGCCGAGACGCAGGCCGAGCTGATCGAGGAGGCCCAGCTCCTCGACCGGGTGGTGCTCGAGGCGCTCGAAGCGGCGGGCGCGGGAGCCGGGGCCGTCGCGATTCGGGCGGACGCGCTCGGCCGGGTCGGAGCCCGCCCTGCGCCGCCTGGCGCTGCGGGCGCTCGCCGAGCGCGCCGCCGGGCGACCCGTGCCGCTCGGGCGCCGGCGCGCCGCGCAGATCATGCGGCTCGCCGGCCACTCCGAGGGGGGCGAGGTCGACCTCGGGCGCGGCGTGCGGGCGATCTGCGAGCACGGGCTGATCCGCTTCGTGGTCGCCTCCGAGACCGACGCCGCGCCCGAGCCGGTCGGCCTCGCGAATCCCCGGCAGCTGCCGCTTCGGGCGATGGGAGGTGCAGCGCGGAGGTCAGCGGGGCCCGGTCGATCCCGCGGGCCCCGATCTGGCGACGCTCGACGCCGACGCGCTGGGCGAGGAGCTGGTCGTGCGCGGGTGGCGGCAGGGCGACCGGATCGGCCGCTCGGCATGGATGGCACCAAGTCGCTCCAGGACCTGTTCATCGATCGGGGCGTGCCCCGGTCGCTGCGTCACAGCCTGCCCGGTGGTGACAGCCGCCGGCCACGTGGTCTGGGTTGCGGGCGTGGCCGTCTCCGAGGATTTTCGACTCGGGCCCGAGGCCCCCGAGGTCGCGGTGCTCACGGCCCGTGTCCTCGACTAGCGTTCGCGCCGTGAACGACCCGGCGATTGGCGAGGTTCTCGTGCCCGCCGAGGAGCTCAAGCGCCGGATTCGGGAGCTCGGCGCCGAGATCAGCCGCGACTACGCGGGGACGGGACCTGGTCATGATCGGCGTGCTGAAGGGGGCGGTGCTGTTCCTCGCCGACCTGATGCGCGAGCTGACGGTGCCCTGCGAGGTGGACTTCATGGCGCGTCTCGAGCTACGGCTCGGCGACCGATTCGTCGGGAGTGGTGCGGATCCTCAAGGACCTGGACTCCTCGATCGAGGGCCGCAACGTCGCTGATCGTCGAGGACATCATCGACTCCGGCCTCACGCTCCAGTACCTGCTGCGGAACCTCCGGGCCCGAGACCCGGCCTCGCTCGAGGTCTGCTCTTTGCTGACCAAGCCCGACCGCCGCCGGGTGGAGCTGCCGATCCGCTACGTCGGGTTCGAGATCCCGAACCGCTACGTGATCGGATACGGCCTCGATTACGCACAGCGATACAGGAACCTCGACTGCGTCGCGGTATTGAACGAGCGGGACCAGTAGGCCCGAACGCCCGCTAACGGGCCATAGGTACCCTGGTACGCTGATCGCAGACGATGCGGGGCTAACGAACTCCTTTTGACCATGCGCAAGAACTCGCCATTTGGCCGCATCGACCTCGCAGGGGCGGCGGTCGCGGATCGGCCTGACGGGAGCGGCCGGTGAGGCGCTTCTTCCGCAGCGCGGCGTTCCCGATCCTGATCGTGATCGTCCTGGCGTTCTTCGCTCAGCGGCTGATCAGCGGCCCCCAGACCGAGCAGACGCCGACCTACGACCAGTTCGTCTCGGAGATCAGGCACGACCCGAGTTCGATCGACTCCGTCACCTTCAACCAGAAGACGAGCTCGATCGACTGGACCCAGCAGGACGGCAAGAGCTACTCGACCGGCTATCCGACGACAGGCAACGCGCAGAGCAAGCTGATCGACCTGCTCGCCAAGCAGGGAGTGGAGACGAAGGTCGAGGGGACCGGGGGCTCGAGCTTCCTCTCGATCCTCACCTACATCCTTCCGTTCATCCTCTTCTTCGGCTTCTGGATCTTCCTGATGAACCAGATGCAGGGCGGCGGCTCCCGCGTGATGAGCTTCGGCAAGTCGCGCGCCAAGCGGATGTCGGTGGACGCGCCGAAGATCACCTTCCGCGACGTCGCCGGGGTGGACGAGGCCGTCCAGGAGCTGCACGAGATCAAGGAGTTCCTCGAGAACCCGAAGCGGTTCCAGGCGCTCGGCGCGCGGATCCCGAAGGGCGTTCTGCTCTACGGGCCGCCGGGCACGGGCAAGACGCTGCTCGCGCGGGCGGTCGCGGGCGAGGCGGGGGTGCCGTTCTTCTCGATCTCGGGATCGGACTTCGTCGAGATGTTCGTCGGCGTCGGCGCCTCCCGCGTGCGCGACCTGTTCGAGCAGGCGAAGCAGAACTCGCCCTGCATCATCTTCATGGACGAGATCGACGCCGTCGGGCGCCATCGCGGCGCCGGGATGGGCGGCGGACACGACGAGCGCGAGCAGACCCTCAACCAGCTCCTGGTTGAGATGGACGGCTTCGAGATGAAGGACAACATCATCCTGATCGCCGCCACCAACCGGCCCGACATCCTCGACCCGGCCCTGCTGCGGCCGGGGCGCTTCGACCGGCAGATCGTCGTGGACCGCCCGGATCGCAAGGGCCGCAAGCAGATCCTCGAGGTCCACACGCGCGGCAAGCCGCTCGCCAAGCAGATCGACCTCGACACGCTCGCCGGCCAGACGCCGGGCTTCACCGGGGCCGACCTCGCGAACCTGATCAACGAGGCTGCCCTGCTGACCGCTCGCTCGTCGAAGCGCGAGATCACCATGAACGAGCTCGAGGAGGGGATCATGCGGGTGATCGCCGGCCCCGAGAAGAAGAGCCGGGTGATGTCGGAGAAGGAGCGCTTGGTCACCGCGTACCACGAGCTCGGCCACGCGATCGTCGGCCACCTGCTCCCGAACTGCGACCCGGTCCACAAGATCTCGATCATCAGCCGCGGCCAGGCGCTGGGCTACACGATCTCCCTTCCCGACGGAGGACAAGTTCCTGACCACCCGGGCCGAGCTCACCGACACGATGGCGATGACCCTGGGCGGCCGCGCGGCCGAGGAGATCATCTTCAGCGAGATCACGACCGGGGCCTCGAACGACCTCGAGAAGGTCACCGAGACCGCCAAGCAGATGGTGATGCGGTTCGGCATGTCGGAGCGCCTCGGTCCCCGCGTGTTCGGGCATGACCGCTCGCAGCCCTTCCTGGGCCGCGAGTTCTCCTCCGAGCCCGACTACTCCGACGAGATCGCCCGCGAGATCGACGACGAGATCCGGCGCATCGTCGAGGAGGCCCACCAGACCGCAAAGGACATCCTGATCGAGCGACGCGAGGGCATGGACCGGATCTCGAAGATCCTGCTCGAGCGCGAGACGATCGACGCGGAGCAGTTCGAGAAGCTGCTCGAGGGCGCCCCGGAGGACGAGGTCTTCGGCGAGCGAAGAGGAGGAGGAGCGAAAGCCGGAGCCCGAGCCGGAGCCCGAGAAGGGCGCCAGCCGGGAGGGCCCGCGCCCCGTGCCTCGGCCGCGCCCCGGGTTTGCCGGCGGCGGCGCGGACGCGTAACGCCGACGAGCCCGAGCCCCCTTAGGCATCGCCGGCGTCGAGGGCTCGAGTCCGGGCGGCTGACGCGGATGCACCGACCCAGTAGGCTCGCCGGAGGAGGCCCTTTGACCAGGCTGATGGGCATCGTCAACGTGACCCCCGACTCGTTCTCGGACGGAGGCCGCTACCTGCGACGCGGAGCGGGCGATCGAGCACGCGGCGGGCGCTGGTCGCCGAGGGCGCCGACCTGCTCGACGTGGGAGGCGAGTCGACCCGTCCCGGCGCGCGGGCGGTCTCCGCCGAGGAGGAGCTCCGGCGGGTCCAGCCGGTGCTCGAGGGGCTCGACGGCGTCGGGCGTGCCGATCTCGATCGACACCTCCAAGGCAGCGGTCGCCGAGGTGGCGCTCGACGCCGGCGCGGAGATGGTCAACGACGTCACGGCGCTTCGCGCGGACCCCGAGCTGGCGGCCGTCTGCGCGGAGCGCGGCTGCGGCGTGGTGCTGATGCATATGCAGGGGACGCCCGCGCACGATGCAGGAGGCGCCGGCGTACGGGGACGTGGTCGAGGAGGTGAAGGCGCTTCCTCGCCGAGCGGATCGGGGTCGCGACGCGGAGCGGGGTCGCCGAGGATCGGATCTGGGTGGATCCCGGGATCGGGTTCGGCAAGACGGTCGAGCACAATCTCGAGCTCCTTCGCCGGCTCGAGCGAGCTCCGAGACCTCGGCCGGCCGATCGTCGTCGGGACGTCCCGCAAGAGCTTCATCGGAACGCTGACCGGCCGCGAGGTCGGCGACCGGCTCGGCGGCACGATCGCCTCCAACGTGCTGGCGGTCCGGGCCGGCGCAGACGTGCTGCGGGTCCACGACGTCGCTCAGGTTCGGGAGGCCGTCGTGCGTTGCCGAGGCGATCCTGGAGCGAGGATCCGCGGGCGGCGAGCGCTCCTCCACGCTAGCCCACGACCTCGGCCCGTCCCGGTAGCGTGCGGCCCCGTGGAAGCGCACTGACGACGGGCACGGACTCCTCCGTCGAGGTCGAGATCCGGGGCTTGTCCATCTACACGCATCACGGCGTCACCGATGCCGAGCGGGAGATCGGGCAGCGACTCGAGATCGACGTCGTCCTTCGACGTCCCCGATTGCGATGCGGTTCTCACCGACCGGCTGGACGACACGGTCGACTACTCCGAGGTGTGTGACATCGTCGCCCTCGGCGCAACCGAGCGGAGCTACCGCACGCTCGAGCGCCTCTGCCACGTGATCGGGGAGCGGCTCATGGAGCGGTTCGCCTGCGAGTCGGTTCGGGTTCGGGCCGCCAAGCCCGAGCCCCCGTTGCCGCTCGCGGTCGAAGAGGTGGCGGTCGAGGTCGTCCACGAGCGCTCAGCCTCCGACGAGGAGGAGGAAGAGGAGGCCGAGTGAGCCGCGCCGCCTACCTCGGGCTCGGCTCGAACGTCGGCGATCGAGAGGGGCATCTTCGCGCGGCGGTGGCCGCGCTCCGCGCGCATGGGGTGGAGGTGGAGGCGATCTCGTCCATCTACGAGACCGAGCCGGTCGGAGAGGTGCTCGATCAGCCGGACTTCCTGAATGCGGCGGTCCGCGTCCGCACCGACCCTGGGGCCCGAGGAGCTGCTCGACCTGTGCAAGGCGATCGAGGTCGAGCGGGGGCGGATGCTCGGGCGGCCAGCGACACGGTCCGCGGCCGCTGGACATCGACCTGCTGCTGGTCGGCGACCTCGAGCTTCGGTCCGAGCGCCTGACGCTTCCGCACCCGCAGGTGACCGAGCGCCGCTTCGTGCTCGAGCCTCTGCTGGAGCTCGACCCGGAACTGACGCTTCCCGACGGGACCGTCGCTGGCCGAGCGCAGGGCCTCCTTGACGGATGGTCAGCGGGTGGAGCGGGCCGGCTCGCTCTGACGCAGAGGCTCGAGCCATGCCGGCGGCAGGACCGGCGCTGCGCGTCCAGGGAATTCGGGGATGGCGCGCAGCGCCATCTCGCCGGCTGGGCGGCCCTCGATCGCCGGGCGCAGGTCGTCGAAGCTCATCATCAGGCGAAGGCTGGCGGCGATCTGGAGGTCGGCCGCGTTCGGCGGGTCAGCCCCGAGCGACGCCCTCGGCGATCCAGTCGTCGATCCGCTGCAGCCACCCGGGGAGGGCCGCGAGGTCAGCGCGCACCGCCTCGTCGTCGGCGCTGTTCATGCGGTTCGCGGCGGCGACGATCGGCGCCGCGGTCTTGACGGCAAGCCCGATCGGCACCCCGAGCCGGGCGCCCTCGGCATAGCTCGCCAGCGGCGAGCGGTCGCGCTTGCAGGACGTTCCAGCTGATGCGGCGCGCGGCGGGCTGCAGCATCTCCTCGCCCCAGCGCTCGGCCTCCTCGACGGTGACCCGCGCGTCGTGCTCGCTGGGGTAGAGCGGCGGGTCGGGGCGGAGCCGATCGAGCTCCTCCGCGATCGCGCGCGAGCCGGTGAGCTTGCGCTCGCCGATCGCCAGCGACGGCACGGTGTTCGACGGAAACCGCATCGCCTTCAGGGCCGCGCGGGAGATCACGGGCATCAGGTCCACGCGCTTGTAGGGGATGCCCTTGAGCTCGAGCATCCGCCGCGCCGCCATCGCCGGGTGGGAGCCGGGGATCACGTAGAGCTTGATCGCGGGGAGCGCCTCGTCGGCCACGGCGGCAATCCTATCCGCCAGCCGCCGTGAGGGTTCACCGGGCGGGTCTGCTAGGGGACCTCGAGCACGAACTCGCACTGGCGCGCCGTGTCGTGGTGGCCGCGGCCCCCGTTGCAGGTGTCGTGGCCGGGCCCCCCGAACAGGTGGTCGATGCCCGCCCGCGCCGGCGATGAAGTCGTGCTTTCCGCCCCGGACTCGCCCCTGGCGGGTGGCGGCGTAGTTGTCGCCGTATGCCGTGTCGGGCCCGGGACGGGAGTGGATCTGATCGCGGCCGGCGCCGATCGCGAGGCCCGGTCTTCGTGTAGCTGTCGCCGACGATGAAGTCGCGCTGCGGCCCGGCGTTGATGCTCGTCCTTGCCCCCGCCCGCCGCCTTGCCCGCCGGGCGAGTAGCTGTCGCCGACCTCGAAGTCGTCGTCGGAGGCCGAGATCGAAGTGGTCGTTGCCGCCGCCCCGGGCAGTTCCGGACCCCGTCACCTGGCTGTCGCCGATCATGGTGTCGTCGCCCTTCTGGCCGCGGAGCCAGTCGTGCTTGCCGCCCTTGGCGTTTGACCGGGAGAAGTTGTCGCCGACGATGTGGTCGTTGCCGAAGTCGCCGTCCAGGTGGTCGCGGCCGACCCGCCCGATCGCGTTCCCGCGGCTGGCGTTGTCGCCGACGATGAAGTCACTGGCGAAGCTGCCGTGGATGTTGTCGTTGCCCGGCCCGCCGATCAGCGTCGAGCGGCTTGTCTTTGCGGAGCCGATTCGGCTGGTTGCCGCCAAGGATCCGGTCGTTGCCCGCCGCCGCCGCAGATGATGTCGCGGCCGCCGTTGCCCCGGATCATGTCCCGGCCGCCCTGGCCGACGATGACGTCCGCGTGGGGCGTGCCCTTGATGTGGTTGGCGCGGTGGTTGCCGACGATCGTCGCCTTGTGGCCGAAGCACCTCGGGCGCGCTCCGGCAGTCGCCGCGGTCGCCAAGAGCGCCAACCCCGCGAACACGACGGCCATCAGGGCCAGGAGGCCCGGCGATCCGAGCACGCGCGGGCGCAGCCGGCCCACACGCACCGAGTGGCGGTCCCGCGTTGCCTCCACAGCCACGGGCGCGATCATAGGGGAATCGATCGGCAGCCCTCGAACGAGCGTCCACGCACGCCGGCGGCGGGTGCCAGCGCGTCTGGTGGCGCGACAGCGAATAATGGGTGCGGATGCTGCTCGCGATCGACGTCGGGAACACGCAGAGCCACCTCGGGCTGTTCGACGCGAATGAGCTGGTCGCGCACTGGCGGTTCGCGACGGCTGCCGACCAGACCGCGGACGAGCTCGCGGTGCGGCTATCCGCCCTGCTCGCGCTCAGTGGGCGGGCGCTGGACGAGATCGACGGATCGATCATCTCGTCGGTGGTTCCCCAGCTCACCCCGGAGTACGCCGGGATGTGCGAGCGATACCTCGGCGGGCAATGCCTGATCGTCGGCCCCGGGCTGAGCACGGGCATGCCGATTCAGCTCGACAATCCGCGCGAGCTGGGAGCCGATCGGCTGGTGAACGCGGTCGCCGCCTATGAGCGCTTCGGGGGCGCGTGCGCGGTGGCGGACTTCGGCACCGCGATCACCTTCGACGTGGTCTCCGACGACGGCGAGTACCTGGGCGGCGTGATCGGGCCCGGGCGTGGAGATCTCGATGGAGGCTCTCGCGGCGCGGACGGCCAAGCTGCCGCCGATCGAGCTCGGCGAGCCCCTCGGCGAGCCCGGCGGGGTGATCGGCAGGTCCACTCAGGCCAGCCTCCAATCGGGCATCGTCTACGGGTTCGCGGGGGCCGTGGACGCGATCGCTCGGCGGGTGCAGCGGGAGCTGGGCGCCGAGGCGCAGTTCGTCGCCACCGGCGGCCACGCCGCGGCGATCGTCCCCTTCTGCGAGACGATCGACGACGTGGACGACCTGCTCACCCTGACGGGGCTCCGCCTGATCTGGGAGAGGAACCATTAGGTGAGGCGATTTTCCTCCAAGGGGTGAAGGGAACTCGCCACGGTTCGCGACCGGGCTCCCTCGCTGCAAAATCGTGGATCCCGTAGCGCAGATGAGCCAGCCACCGCTCACAACCCCGTTTCGCATCGGCGACCTGATGATCGCCAACCGCGTGCTGCTCGCGCCGCTGGCGGGGATCGGCAATTGGTTCGTGCGCCTTCAGGCGCGAAGGCACGGTGCAGGCCTCGCGGTCTCGGAGATGGTCTCGAGCTTCGGCCTTCACCATCGCAACGAGCGCACCATGGCTGAGCTGCTGCGGATCCACCCGGACGAGCACCCGGTTTCGATCCAGCTGTTCGGCCACGACCCGGGGTGATGCGCTCGGCGGCGTCGATCGCGGCCGACGCCGGCGCCGACCTGATCGACATCAACATGGGATGCCCCGTCCGCAAGGTCTGCCGGGCCGGCGCCGGAGCCGCATTGCTGCGCTCGCCCGATCTGGCGATCGACCTCGCGAAGGCGGCGGGTCAGGGCTCGCGCCGCCCGGTGACCGTCAAGCTCCGGTCCGGGCTGGAGCCGGGGGACACCTCCGGCCTCGATCTCGCCGTCCGCCTGGTGGAGGAGGCCGGCGTGGCCGCGATCGCCTTCCATCCGCGAAGCGCCGCGGTCCGCCACGCGGGCGAGCCGGACTACGGCCTGGTCCGCCAGCTCGCCGAGCGGCTCGCGGACACCGACGCTCAGGTGATCGTCTCGGGCGGCCTCGCGAGCGGCCTCGGCCGCGCGCGTCGCCTACGAGCGCTCCGGTGCCGACGCGGTGATGATCGCCCGGGGAGCGCTCGGGAACCCCTGGATCTTCGAGCGAGCTGACCGGAGGCCGCACCGGGCCGCCGAGCGACGCCGAGGTGGTGGAGGAGCTCCTCTGGACGATGGAGTGCGCCGCTGAGCACCTGGGGCCCGAGCGAGCTGCTCGGTACGCCCGCAAGTTCTACCCGTGGTACCTGGAGCGGCTGGGCGTACGGGGCGTTGATGCGCACGCATTCCAGCGCACGGCGAGCCTCGGTCAGGCGCGAGATCTGCTCGCCGCGCGCCGTCCGGAGCCGGCTCTCGTAGCCTGAGCCAGGCAGGGCTCGGAGCGCCTCAGAGCCGCTGAGGCGCCTCGCTATAATCGCGCGCCTGCCCGATTTCGCGTGTGCCCGCAGGGCGCCGCGTTCGGGCGTTTGTTTCGGAGTGACGGGCGGTCCCCCCGCTTCGGGAGGAGCTCGACGAACAGGCGAGGCGAGGTTCCAAGCGTGGCTCGTGAATCACTGATCACCCAGGAGGGTCTGGAGAAGCTCCACGAGGAGCTCGCAGTTCCTGACCACGGACAAGCGCCGTGAGGTCGCCGAGCGGATCAAGGAGGCACGCGAGTTCGGCGACATCATGGAGAACTCCGAGTACGACGACGCCAAGAACGAGCAGGCCCTGCTCGAGCAGCGGATCGCGCAGCTCGAGGAGCGGGTGCGGCGGGCCACGGTGGTCGACGAGAACCACGTCAACACCGATGTCGTCTCGGTCGGGGTCCTCGTCCACGTCAAGGACCAGAAGTCAGGCGACTCGAGGAAGTTCCAGATCGTGGGTTCCGCCGAGGCCGATCCCACCGAGAGCAAGCTCTCGAACGAGTCGCCGATCGGCAGCGCCCTCATGGGCCACAAGCGGGGCGACGTGGTGACCGTCGAGGTCCCTCGCGGTCCGAAGCGCAAGCTGAAGATCACCAAGATCGAGTCAGCCTGACGCTCCGTGCGCGGTCGGCCGTCTGGCAGGTAGGCTCGCCGCGCCATGAGCGGGCCCGAGCAGCAACCGGCCCAGGGCGAGCGACCGGAATCCCAGTTGATCGCGGAACGGCGCGAGAAGCTGGAGCGCCTTCGCGATGCCGATGTCGAGCCCTTTCCCCACCAGTTCGAGGGCAGGCGGGAGATCGCGGATGTCCGGGCAGCGCACGAGGGGCTGGCCCCGGGCGAGGAGACAGATGACCGCTACCGCGTCGCCGGCCGGCTGGCGGCTCGACGCGGCCACGGGAAGGCGGCCTTCCTGGATCTCGTCGATCGTTCCGGGAGGATCCAGCTCCACGCCCGGCAGGACGTCCTCGGCGACGAGTCCTTCGAGCGCCTGGTCGGCCTGGACCTCGGCGACATCATCGGCGCGGACGGCGTCGTCTTCGCCACCAAGCGCGGTGAGCTTTCGCTTCGGCTGGAGGGCTGGACCCTGCTCGCGAAGAGCCTGCGGCCTCCGCCGGACAAGTACCACGGGCTCGAAAACGTGGAGCTCCGCCAGCGACATCGTGAGCTGGACCTGCTTGCGAACCCCGAGACCAGGGATCTGTTTCGCAACCGCGCCGCCGTGGTCACCGCGATCCGCGGGTGGCTCGACGAGCGTGGCTTTCTCGAGGTCGAGACGCCCATCCTGCAGCCGCTCTACGGCGGGGCCCTCGCGCGCCCGTTCGTCACCCACCACAACGCGCTCGACCGCGACCTCTACCTGCGGATCGCGACAGAGCTCTACCTGAAGCGCTGCATCGTCGGAGGCCTGGAACGCGTCTACGAGCTCGGCAAGGACTTCCGCAACGAGGGCATCTCCTTCAAGCACAACCCGGAGTTCACGATGCTCGAGTGGTACGAGGCGTACGCCGACTACAACGACGCCGCCGAGCGGGTCGAGCAGCTCGTCTCGCACGTCGCCGAGGGAGGTGCTCGGCACGACGACGATCGAGCGGGACGGAGTGGAGATCGACCTCGCGCCGCCGTGGCGGCGCGTGACGTCTGCGCGACGCGATCCTGGAGCGGACGGGGCTCGACCTGGCCGAGCGGCCGAGCCGCGAGGAGCTCGCTGGGGCCATGGGGGAGGAGGCCGACCCGAGCGAGGGCTGGGGCAAGCTGGTCGACGGCGTCCTCTCGAAGCTCGTCGAGCCGGAGCTGATCCAGCCCACGTTCGTGCTCGACTATCCGGTCGAGCTCTCGCCGTTCGCGAAGCGGCACCGCTCCGCCGAGGGCATGGTGGAGCGCTTCGAGCCTTTCGTGGCCGGGGTCGAGATCGGGAACGCCTTCACCGAGCTAAACGATCCGGACGAGCAGCGTCGCCGGTTCGAGCAGCAGGCCGAGGAGCTTCGACGGGGCGACGAGGAGGCTCAGCCGTTCGACGAGGCCTTCGTCGAGGCGCTCGAGCACGGCATGCCGCCGACCGCCGGGGTCGGCCTCGGGATCGACAGGCTGGTGATGATCCTCACCGGGACCGCCAACATCCGCGAGGCGGTGCTGTTCCCGGCGATGCGGACCTGAACAACTCCGGCGACTGCTGCGCGCAGCCGGCATCCAGCCCTTGCAGTCGCCGGGTTCGGGCGCCGACGTGGCGGCAGGCCCGACCGCCTGCACCGCGACTATGTCGCTAGCTCAGGCGAGTCGCTGAGGCGATCTCGAGTCACGAGCCCTGGATGGCCTCCACGAGGCTCGGGTTGAACGGCTTCGTTCCGGCGCACGAGGTGCGCGCCGGAGAACGGGCTGTGCGCGTGCAGGTAGGCGATCTCCTTGCCGATGTCGCCGAAGTTGTTCGACCCGACGGCCTGGGTGCGAGCTCGACCGTCGAGAGGACGCCGATCGCGTGTCCGGACGCGTTCATGAACCCGCTGCCCGAGTCGCCCGGGATGCCGGGGGTCACGGTGTAGGCGTTGTGGCTCCACCCGTTGCCTTCGTTCTGGACGATCACTCCCTGCTTCGGGCTGAGCTTGGTGACCCCGCCGCGCAGCTCGGAGTTGCCGTAGGAGTAGACGGTGGACCCGAGCCCGCCGACGGTCCCGACGCCCGTGGGGCCGCCGAAGCCGGGGACGGACGGGTTGACCTTGGGGACGTCGGCCGGGTTGATCTTCACCAGCGCGAGGTCGTTGTAGGCGCAGGCGTTGGCGTTCGGTCGTCGCCGTTGGCCTGCATCGTGATCCACGAGTTGTAGACCAGCGGTGCCCGGTCTGCTCGCTCCGGTGACGTCGACCGGGGTGCCGATCGGAAGGGACTTGCTCGTGCAGCCGTTGGTGTCGGTGGCTGCCCCTGTTCCCGAGCAGTGGGCGGCCTGGCCCAGATAGACAGTGGAACCGTCTGTGAACACGAAGTTGGAAGTGCACTGGGCGCCGTCCGTGAACGTCATCACGCCCGGATGGACGGTCGCCGACCCCGCGGGCGCCCACGCCGACGCGCGGCGGGGCTGAGCGTCGCGGCGGCCGCGGCGGCCACGGTGCATGCCAGCACGCGACGAGCTTTCGCAAGGTTGCCTCCTCCTGCGTCGATCTGTCACGAGCTCGGCCACGATGGGGCCGGGTCGATCCGTGCTCGGAGATCAGGATAGGAAGCCGCAGCGATCTATGCGCAGGTTGCGGAGATCGGGCTGCCGAGAGCCCCGATGGTTGCCAAGTGGCCGCCGATATACTGGGTGCTCGCCGTCAACGACAACCGGAGGTCTAATCCGTCGGCACCGGGCAGCCGAAAACGTGGATGAGACTCCGGCGGTCTTGCGTCCCCGCGCAGGCCTCCGGAGGCCGACCACCGAGTAGGCCATACTGAGAACGGAGCCGGACGGGTTGTCCCCGAGACGTTTCAGAGGCGGAACAGACTTAACTCAAAGGCAAAGGCAGACGTAATTGTTCGAGCGATTCACAGAGCGAGCCCGCCAGGTCGTGGTCTTGGCCCAGGAAGAGGCGAGGACCCTCAAGCACAACTACATCGGCACCGAGCACATCCTGCTCGGGCTGCTGCGCGAGGAGGAGGGCCTCGCCGCGCGGGTGCTCGAGTCGCTGGACATCACCGTCGAGCGGGTTCGCGCCCAGGTGGTGCGGATCGTCGGCTCCGGTGAGGAGGTCACCTCCGGGCAGATCCCGTTCACGCCGCGGGCGAAGAAGGTCCTGGAGCTGGCCCTGCGCGAGGCGCTCTCGCTCGGGCACAACTACATCGGCACCGAGCACATCCTGCTCGGGCTGGTCCGCGAGAACGAGGGCGTGGCCGCGCGCATCCTGCTCGACTTCGACGCCGACTCGGAGAAGATCCGCAACGAGGTGATCCGGATGCTCTCCGGCCCGGGCGGGCGCCGCCAGGGCGCCGGCGCGGGCGGCGGCGAGGGCAAGAAGTCCTCCAAGCTGCTCGACCAGTTTGGCCGCAACCTCACCAAGCTCGCTGCCGAGTCGAAGCTCGACCCGGTGATCGGGCGCGAGACCGAGATCGAGCGGATCATGCAGATCCTCTCCCGCCGCACCAAGAACAACCCCGTATTGGTCGGCGAGCCCGGCGTCGGCAAGACGGCGATCGTCGAGGGCCTCGCGTCGCGGATCACCAAGGGCGAGGTCCCCGACCTGCTCAAGAACAAGCAGATCTACACCCTCGATCTGGCGGCGCTGGTCGCCGGCTCCAAGTACCGCGGGGAATTCGAGGAGCGCCTGAAGAAGGTGATGAAGGAGATCACCCAGCGGGGCGACATCGTCCTGTTCATCGACGAGCTGCACAATCTCGTCGGCGCAGGAGCGGCCGAGGGGGCGATCGACGCCGCCTCGATTCTGAAGCCCGCGCTGGCCCGCGGCGAGATCCAGACCATCGGCGCCACGACCATGGACGAGTACCGCAAGTACCTGGAGCGCGACTCGGCGCTCGAGCGGCGCTTCCAGCAGATCAAGGTCGACCAGCCGTCGACCGGCGACACGGTCTCCATCCTCGAGGGCCTCAGGGAGCGCTACGAGGAGCATCACCGCGTCCAGATCTCAGACGACGCCCTGGCCGCGGCGGCGGAGCTCGCTGACCGGTACATCTCCGACCGCTTCCTGCCCGACAAGGCGATCGACCTGATCGACGAGGCCGCCTCCCGCATGCGCATCAAGTCGATGTCGCAGCCACCCGTCTACCGCGATCTCGAGGAGGAGATCGAGGAGACACGGCGCGCGAAGGAGGCCGCGATCGAGGCCCAGGAGTTCGAGAAGGCGGCGAACCTGCGCGACAAGGAGCGCCAGCTCACCAACAACAAGCGCGAGCTCGAGGACCAGTGGGCTGACGGCGATGGCGGCGAGCGCCCGGAGGTCGGCGAGGAGGAGATCGCGGACATCGTCTCGATGTGGACGGGGATCCCGGTCTTCAAGCTGACCGAGGCCGAGACCAAGAAGCTCCTCCGCATGGAGGACGAGCTGCACAAGCGCGTCATCGGCCAGGACGTGGCGATCACCGCCGTCTCGAAGGCGATCCGCCGCTCGCGCGCCGGGATCAAGGACCCCAAGCGCCCTGCCGGCTCGTTCATCTTCCTGGGCCCGTCCGGCGTCGGAAAGACCGAGCTCGCCCGGACGTTGGCGGAGTTCCTGTTCGGCGACGAGGACTCGATGATCCGGATCGACATGTCCGAGTACATGGAGAAGCACGCGGTCTCGCGGCTCGTCGGCTCGCCGCCCGGCTACGTCGGCTACGACGAGGGCGGCCAGCTGACCGAGGCCGTGCGCCGGAAGCCCTACTCGGTGCTGCTGCTCGACGAGATCGAGAAGGCGCACCCGGACGTGTTCAACATCCTCCTCCAGATCCTGGAGGACGGACGGCTCACCGACGCGCAGGGGCGGACGGTCGACTTCCGGAACACGATCGTGATCATGACCTCGAACATCGGGGCCAAGGACATCGCCCGCAACGTGAGCTTCGGGTTCGGGACCTCGGACGAGACCGGCACCTCGTACGACGAGATGAAGGACCGGATCATGGGCGAGCTGAAGAAGGTGTTCCGCCCCGAGTTCCTGAACCGGATCGACGAGGTGATCGTCTTCCACAAGCTGAGCCGCGACGAGATCAAGGTGATCATCGACCTGATGATCGGCCGTGTCCGCGCGCAGATCGCCGAGCATGAGCTTCAGCTGGAGCTCGACGAGGAGGCGAAGGACCTGCTGGTGGACCGCGGATGGGATCCGGCAATGGGGGCGCGGCCGCTGCGCCGCGCGATCCAGCGCTACATCGAGGACCCGCTGGCCGACGAGGTGCTGAGGCACGGCGACATCGTCCCCGGGACGACAGTGCTGATCGAGCGCGACCCCTCGGGGGACGAGGCAGAGCGCCCGCTGAAGATGAAGCTCGTCAAGCCCAAGAAGCGCCCGGCCAAGAAGCGCGAGCCGGTTGGCGTGGCCGCCAAGTCCGGCGACGACGGCGCGTCCTCCGGCCCGGACGAGCCCATGCCCGAGCCGAGCGGCGAGGGCGAGGGGCCGGCCGATGGCCCGCATCCGCCCGACGAGCCGGCCGCGGGCCCCGAGCCTCAGACCGAATAGGTTCCGCCCGCACCCGCGGTTAACGTCAGCCTGGTGGCGCGGGGTTCCATAGCCGCTGTCCGCCAGCGGGCGTGACGCTGGAGATGAGCGACGCGAGCCGGGCGTGGTGGACCCTCGGCGGTGCCTGCACAGGCCTGTTCGTGCTGATGCTGGACTCGACCATCGTCGCCTTGGCGCTCCCGGCGATCCGCGATGAGCTCGGGGTGTCCGCGGCGGGCCTTCAGTGGGTGATGAACGGCTACCTGCTCGTCATCGCCGCCGTCGTGGTCACCGGCGGACGGCTTGGCGACATGTTCGGGCGCCGGACCGTGTTCACGATCGGGCTGGTGATCTTCGCCGCCGGCTCCGTGCTCTCCGGGGCGGCCTGGAGCGAGGGGGCGATCATCGCGGGCACGGGTGGTTCAGGGCATCGGGGCTGCGGCGATGCTGCCGCTGTCGCTGTCGATCGTGTGCGACGTCTTCCCGAAGGAGAGACAGGCCCGAGCCCTGGGAATCTGGGCGGCGATCTCCGCGCTGGCGCTCGCGATCGGCCCGCTGGTCGGCGGCCTCCTCGTGGACGTGGACTGGAGGCTGATCTTCTGGATCAACGTCCCGGTGCTGGCGCTCGGCGCGGTGGTGATGCTCGCGGTCGTGCCCGAGACGCGCGACGAGACCGCCACCCACCGCCTCGACATCGCCGGGCTGGTCGTCCTCGCCCTGGGGCTGACCGCGATCGTCTTGCCGTTGATCGAGTCGGCGAGCTGGGGGCTCGGCTCCGTTCGCACCCTCGGCATCCTCGCGCTGGGGGTGGCGCTCCTTTGCGCGTTCTGGGTGGTGGAGCACCGGGTCTCCCAGCCCATCGTCGAGTTCCCGCTGTTTCGCAACGGGCCGTACTTCGGGGCGAGCGCCGCCGCTTTCGCCCTGGTCGGCGCCTACTGGAGCGTGATGTTCTTCCAGCCCACGTACCTGCAGGACTCGCTCGAGTACTCGGCCACCGCGACGGGGCTCCTGATCCTCCCGGTGACGGTTCCCATGGTCGTGATCTCCCCGCTCGCCGGGAGGCTCATCGCCCGGTTCGGCGCCCGTCCCCTGATGACGGTCGGGATGCTGTTTGGGCTGGGGGGCGTGCTGTTCCTCACTCAGATCGACAAGGACTCCGGCTACGGCCTGGTACTGCCCGGATACTTGCTCTTCGGGGTCGCCCTCGGCCTCGTGTACGCGCCGATGTCCAGCGCGGCGATGGCAGCGATGCCCCCCGAGAAGACCGGGATCGCTTCGGGGGTGCTGGCGATGGACCGCGTGCTGGCCGGCGCGGTGGGCCTGGCGCTGACGGGGGCCATCTTCCACAGCCTGCTCGGCTCGGACAGCTTCCGGTGGCGCTGGGGCACTCGAACTGGGTTCTCGTCGGGCTGCTCGCCGTCGGGACGGTCCTGACCTGGTTGTTCGTGCGTTCCGCGCCGGCCGCTCCGGGAGACCCGGCAGTGGGGGGCTCGCCGCCGCCCGACGACGTCGCCCACCACCAGCACCACCGGCGGTTCCACCTGTAGCGTCCCGCCGGCCATGACGTCGAAGCTCGATGACCTGCGGCTGCGCCTCGCCGAGGTCAGCGACTTGGGGCGAGCCCGCGCGCTGCTGGATTGGGATCAGCGCACGCAGATGCCTGCGGCCGGCGCCGAGATTCGCGCCGAGCAGCTCGCGACGCTGGCACGCATTCGCCACGAGCGACTGGTGTCGGATGACCTCGGCGCGGCGCTCGAGGCGGCCGCGGGCGACGTCGAGGGGCTGCCGTACGAGTCGACTGACGCGAGCCTCGTCCGCGTCGCTCGCCGCGAGTGGGAGAAGGCCCGGCGGGTCCCGGCCGACTTACGGGCGGAGATCACCCGTGCGGCCTCGCTCGCCGAGCACGCCTGGGCGGAGTTCAGGGAGCGCTCCGACTTCGCCGGGTTCCTTCCGTACCTGGAGCGGAACGTCGAGCTGCGGCGAAGCTACGCCGAGTGCTTCGAGGGGTTCGACGGCTTCGAGCATCCCTACGACCCGCTGCTCGACGACTTCGAGCCGGGGATGACCACCGAGGAGGTGCGGCGCCGTCCTCGCCGAGCTTCGCGACGGCGTTCGCCCGCTCGTCGCCGAGGTCGCGAGCCGAGCGGATTCCGTGGACGACTCCTGCCTACACGGCGACTTCCCGGTCTCGACGCAGGAGGCGCTCGCGCGAGAAGTGGTCGGTCGCTCTGCCGCTCCAGCCGGACGCGTGGCGCCTCGACCCCACCATCCATCCGTTCGCGACCGCGATCTCCCCGGCGGACATCCGCATCACGACCCGGTTCGACCCCGCGTACATCGGGACAGCCCTGTGGTCGGTGATCCACGAGGCGGGCCATGCCCTATACGAGAACGGGATCGCGCCCGAGCTCTGGCGCTCGCCGCTGTGCTCACCGCCCTCTCTGGGGTTCCACGAATCCCAGAGCCGCCTGTGGGAGAACTGGGTGGGCCGGGGGCGCCCCTACCTCGAGCACCTCCTGCCGCGGCTCCGCGAGCTGTTCCCGGCGCAGTACGCGAACCTGAGCCCCGAGACGCTGTATCGGGCGGCGAACCGAATCGAGCCGTCCCTGATCCGGGTCGAGGCGGACCAGGTCACCTACAACCTCCACATCGTGCTGCGGTTCGAGCTCGAGGTGGAGCTCTTCGAGGGACGGCTTCAGCCCGCGGACCTGCCGGAGGCATGGAACGCCCGCATGACCGAGTACCTCGGGGTCGAGGTTCCGGACGACGCGGCGGGCGTGCTTCAGGACGTCCACTGGTCAGGCGGGGCGTTCGGCTACTTCCCCACCTACTCGCTGGGCAACGTGATGGCCGCCCAGATCTGGGACAGCGCGATCGGGGAGCTCCCAGGTCTGGAGGAGCAGATCGCCGCAGGCGAGCTCGCTCCGCTGCGGGACTGGCTCGCCGATCGGCTCTACCGCCACGGCGCCAAGTTCATGCCGAAGGAGATGCTCGAGCGGCTGGTCGGTGGGCCGATCGACGTCGGCCCGTACGTGCGCCAGCTACGCGAGCGAGCTGTGGAGATCTACGGGATCTGAGCCAACGCAGTATCCCTGGGCCTTCAAAGCCATTTGAAAGCCCTCACTGGCTTCACCCGTCCTTAGCAACCCCGCCCTTCGAACGCGAGATCATCTTGGCCGGTGAGGCGGCCCTCCAGTCCATGAAGTTGCGCTACTTCCTCACACTGACCGTCCTCGCTCTGGTTGTGGTGGCAACCGTTGGCTGCGGCGGTTCCGACAGCGCTACGAGTGCGCCGGGGGCGGAGTCCCAGGGGGTGACCGACGTGCTCGAGGGCTATTACGCGGCCCGGGCTCACGGTGACGCCAACCGGGCATGCAGCTACATGAGCCCAGGTTGGCGGGCCGAACTGATCCGGCTGATCAACGAGCAGCCGAACAACGCCTCCCGGCCGCCCTTCCGCTCCTGCGCCGGCTGGCATCGGCTCCGTCCTGCGCACCCCCGGCGCCCGCAATCAGGCGAGGAACGTGCAGGTCAACGGGGTCAAGGTGCTCGGCCACTCGGCGAAGGCGAAGGCGACCAGGACGTCCGGCAATGGTCTTACCACCTCCACGACCGACTACACGTTGACAAAGACCGCTGGGCAGTGGAAGATCGCGCCAGGGAGCGGTTCGACCACGATCAGCCCCACCTCCAGCCCTTGAAGGCGTGACACGGGCCGCCTGAGGCGCTCGACTATCCGTCAGGGCCGGAGGGCCTACTCCCGCAGCCCGACGGCTTCGAGTGCCTCCTCCTGCGACTCGTACATACGGAAGCGGACCACCTTCGACGCCCGCAGGTCGTAGACGGCGAAGAAGTCGCGCTCGACTCTCACCCCGCTACCCCGGCCGGTCCCACTCTGGCGGAAGATGACGACCACCGCGTCCCCCGCATCGATGTACTCGCGGGTCACGACCTCGTAGTCCGCCCAGGTCCCAAGCCAGTCACGAAAGAACCGCTCGACTCCCTCATGGCCGTGGTAGACGCCCGCGGCCGGCATCTGGCTCGCGGACGTGTCCCAGACCACGTCGGCATCGAAATGCTCGCGCCACTCCACGCGGTCGCCTCCCTCGAAGCGGCTGATGAACCCCCTGATGACCTCCACGTTCTCCTGCGACACCTTCCGCGGAGTATCTCGCTACTTGTGGGTCACCTGCTCGGAGTTCGGAGCGACAGGTGATCGCTGCGACCCTGGACGCGAACCGTTTGCCTCGACTCAGTCGGGGTACTGGCGCGAGCATGGAACTATCGCTACTGCTCATCGTAATCGGCATCGTCCTGGCGATCCTGGTCAATTACGCGATCGGAATCGCCTGCATCCTGATCGGCCTGGTCCTTTTGATCTGGCCGCGGATCACCGCGTCGCGCGGCACTCGGATCTAGGCGACAATTTGCGGGCCCAACTCTGGGCTGCAGCAGCTTTCACCGCGCTCGCTCCAAGGGTCGCGGTTCCTGCTCGCATCCAAATGACCAACCGATCAAGGTGAGGCGCCCAGAGTTGCGCCCGATTCGGGTGTGAAAAGGCGTGGGCACCCATGGCACGGAAGCGCCATGGGTGCCCGATTGTCCGGGGCTAGTTTTGGCTTCGGAACTCCAGCTTGCCGAACA
The DNA here is from genome assembly GCA_963772345.1 of uncultured bacterium. Taxonomy (GTDB): domain Bacteria; phylum Actinomycetota; class Thermoleophilia; order Solirubrobacterales; family 70-9; genus AC-56. The sequence goes on from CAVYXB010000012.1 coordinate 103,499, forward strand.
GGCCGTGCTTCTCGCCGCCGGGGCCGGCGGTGAACAGCAGGTTTCGGGTCGAGCCGATGACGCCGTTGCCGAACTCAAGCGCCCACAGGCCGGGAATCCGGACCCGCTCTCCGTTCGCCCATAGGGCGCCCAGGAACTTGGCGCTGACCGGGTCGTAGGCGTTGATCCGCCCGTTACCGAAGTTGCCGATCAAAAGCGCTCCACTTGCGCGGTCCGAACCCCTGCGGCGCAACCGCGACCCCCCACGGGGAGTTGAGCGCCCCGTGCTGGGCGAATCGGCGCAACAGGTGCCCGCTCGTGTCGTAAACGTCTACGAACCCGTTCCCCGGGCCGGAGACGTCGTCCTCCGCGTCCTCGTCCTGCTTCGCGTAGGTGACGACGATGTCCCCGTTCACGCTCTCGATCCCGAACGGCGCGTAATGGTTCGGAATGGATGGATCGTGGAACGCGCCGGGATGGTGCACCGGCATGAAGTCCGAATCCCACACGTCGACCTTGTCGTTATGGAAGTCGGTGGCGTAGAGCTGCGGGCCGTTCGCCGTCTTGGCGATCGCGAGTCCCTTGAAGATCGCCCCGGGAACGCCGACCGCAGTCTGCGCCTGGGTCGAGAACGGAGGCGGCGGGACCGCCTGGTTCCAGCCCGTGATCTTGCCGGCCTCGGAGGAGAACAGGAACATCGCCGGCCCCGAGCTCGAGCCCGAGTGAACGACGAATCCGCTCGTGTCGTTGTAGACCATCCCGGTCGGCGCGCCGCCGGGGATCGAAACCGTGAGCGGGAGCTTCGTGATCGGGTTGCCGCCGACGGAGCCCGAGTAGAGGGTCGACACGTCGGTCCCGTTGTCAGCGACCCACGCAGGAGTATTCGGCCCGAAGGCCAGCCCCCACGCGTTCACGAGGTTCGAGTCGAGCAGCTTCGCCTCGCCGGGGACGTCGGAGACGAGGTTGCGCTGAGCGTAAGGTCCGAGCGGCATCGCGAAGGCTGATGGCGCGAGCGCCAGGGCCAGGGCCGCGACAGCCCCAAGGGCATAGAACCACCTCCTCCGCTTCCCGCTGGGGAGACGATCTCGCGCTGATGGGCCCATAGGGCACCCCCTGTCTTGCGGCCGGCCGGATCCGGCCGTTCCGGCGGAATACCAGCCGAAGGCCCGCAAGGTTCAGATGACCAACGGGATGTCGCTCGGCCCCGGGGCATCGTTTCGTCCCGCGCGGTTCGTAGTCTCGGAGGATGTCCGGTCGCGACTCCGAGTTCGTCTGCCAGGGATGCGGGCACGTGGCGCTCGCGTGGACGGGTCGCTGTCCCGGATGCGGCGAGTGGAACACCCTGGTCGAAACGCGTCGCCGCGAGCCACGGAAGGGCGGCCGCAGCGCGCGACGTCCCTCCGGCGCGCGCGACGCCCCCCGCCCGGTGCCGCTGCGCGAGGTGGAGGCGCCCGCGGTCGAGCGGCTGACCACGGGGATCGCCGAGCTGGACCGGGTGCTCGGCGGCGGGCTCGTCCCGGGCTCGCTGATCCTGCTGGGCGGCTCACCCGGAATCGGCAAGAGCACTCTGACCGGGATGGCCCTCGGGAACCTCTGCGCCGCGGGTCGAAGCGTCCTCTATGTCTCAGGAGAGGAGTCGGCGGCCCAGGTGCGGCTGCGTGCTGAGCGGCTCGGCGGCGAAGCCCTGGCCGTGCCGGCGCTCGCAGAGACCTCGGTCGAGGCCGTCCTGGCCACACTCGAGGCTGAGCGCCCCGACGTCTGCGTGATCGACTCGATCCAGACCCTCAACGCGGAGGGTATGACTGGAGCGCCGGGCTCCGTGGGCCAGGTGCGTGAGGCCGCCGGCGCGGTCATGGAGGCGGCGAAGCGCCTGGGCACGGCAGTCGTTCTGGTGGGGCACGTGACCAAGGACGGAAGCGTCGCCGGCCCGCGGGTGCTGGAGCACCTGGTCGACGGCGTGCTGCTGTTCGAGGGCGAGCGAGAACGCAGCTTCCGGACCCTGCGCGCGCTCAAGAATCGCTTCGGTGCGACGAGCGAGGTGGGGGTGTTCGAGATGCGCGCCGGCGGTCTCGTCGAGGTGGCCGATCCCTCAGCTCGCTTCGTGGGCGAGGCCAGCCTGGCCGCGGGATCGTGCGTGCTCTGCGCGATGGAGGGCACCCGCCCGCTGCTCGTCGAGGTGCAGGCGCTGGTGGCGCCCACCGAGATCGTCCCGCCTCGCCGGGTCGCCACTGGCATCGACCGCAATCGCTTGGCGATGATCATCGCGGTCCTCGCCCGCAACGGCGGGCCGTCGCTGGCCGCGGCGGACGTGTTCGTGAACGTAGCGGGCGGGGTAAGGGTCGATGAGCCGGGCGCCGACCTCGCGATCGCCCTGGCCCTCGCCTCCGCTCATCGAGGCGAACCGCTCGGAGCGCTGGACGACCGACCGCTCGCGTGCTTCGGCGAGGTCGGCCTCACGGGCGAGCTTCGCTTCGTCGCCCACCCGGAGCGCCGCGTCGCCGAGGCCGCCAAGTTCGGCCTCGGCCCCGTGGTGGGCCCCGAGTCCGCGGAGCGGATCCACGGCCTCGAGGGCACCGCCACGCTGGCCGCCGCCCTGCGTCGCGCCCGCGGGACAGGCGCGAGTCGCCGCGCCGCCTGAGCCTCCGGGCCCCGCGCCGGATCCCAAGCTCAGGCTGGAAATCGGCGGGTTCCGTTACTTGACTTTGCGCAATCCGACCTCTCCACACGGGATTCGGCGGGCCGCACTATTCAGGGCCGTTTGCGATCATGGCCGTAAGGATGGCTTCGCACGTCGGGGATGAAATGCACGAGCTTGAGGCCCGTCTCGATCCCCGTCTGCTCCGGGCGCTCGACATGGTGGCGCCGGGAACCCCCCTTCGCGAGGGGATCGACAACATCATCCACTCGCGCACCGGCGGCCTGATTCTGATCGGCGATCTCGACGACGTCTCGTTTCTATTCAGCGGCGGGATCAAGCTCGGGATCGACTACACGCCGGGGCTGCTCTACCAGGTGGCGAAGATGGACGGCGCGATCGTGCTCGACCCGGCCGCCGAGCAGATCTGCTGGGCCAACGTCCAGCTGATGCCCGATCCGACGATCCTCTCGATGGAGACGGGAACGCGGCACCGCACGGCCGAGCGCGTCTCCAAGCAGACCAAGGCGCTCGTGATCGCGATCTCGCAGCGCCGCGACGTGGTCTCCCTCTATATCGAGGGGATGAAGTACATCCTCCAGGACATCCCCACGGTGCTCTCGAAGGCGAACCAGGGCCTCGCGACCCTCGAGAAGTACCGGGCCCGCCTCGACCAGGTCTCGGCTCGCCTGACCAGCCTCGAGTTCCTCGGCGGCTCCACCCTCCACGACGTCCTCTCGGTGATCCAGCGGGCCGAGCTCGTCACCCGGATGGCGACGGAGGTCGAGCGCTACATCATCGAGCTCGGCACGGAGGGGCGCCTGATCGAGATGCAGCTCGAGGAGACCGTCGTGGGCGTGATGAGCGATCGGACCGCCCTCGTCCGCGACTACAGCGTCCCCGAGTCGGAGGAGCAGCTCGAGCGAACCCTGGCCGAGCTTGCCGCTCTCCCGCACCAGGAGCTCCTCGACTTCGGTCGCCTCGCCGAGCTGCTCGGCTACGACCGAAAGACCAGCACCATCGACTTGACGGTCTCGCCGCGCGGCTACCGGGCGCTTTCCCGGATTCCACGGCTGCCGCGCTTGTTGGTCCAGAAGATCATCCACCGGTTCGGAGACCTCGACGCGGTCGTCAATGCGACCGAGGAGGAGCTGGAGTCGGTGGAGGGGGTTGGGACCGCCCGGGCGCGCGAGATCCGTGAGGGTCTTCGGACCCTGCAAGAGGTCGACATCGTCGACCGCTATCCGTGAACCAGACGGCCGCTCCCGCGGCCGTCTCTATGAAGGAGGCCGAAATTCCTGAGCTAGCTACCGAGGAAGCGACCGACATCGAGCACGAGCTCGGCCCCGTCGAGTGCACATACGAAGTTGGCGACAACGTCGTCTATCCGCACCACGGGGCTGGGATGGTGCTCAAGAAGGAGACCAAGGACCTCCTCGGCGAGAAGCGGGACTACCTGACGATCAAGATCCTTCACAACGACATGACCGTGATGGTGCCCTGCGAGAACGCCCACCGGGCGGGATTGCGGCGGGTGATCGACGGCGAAGAGGTCGAGAAGGTGATCGCGGTGCTCACCGGCGAGGTGTCGGACATGCCGAAGAACTGGAATCGCCGGTTCAAGCACAACCGGGAGAAGATCAAGACGGGCAACGTCTTCGAGCTGGCCGAGGTGGTCCGGAACCTCGCAATCCGCGAGTGGGAGAAGGGTCTCTCCACCGGGGAAAAGCAGATGTATACCCGCGCGAAGAAGATCCTCGCGTCGGAGTTCATGTACGCGCTCGGAAAGGACGAGGAGGGCGCGGAGGCGTACCTCGACGAGCTGCTGGAGGAGCGCTTCGGCGCCACGGCGTCTGCCTGAGCGTCCGGCAGCCTCAGCGATCATTGCGGCCGCCGGCTCGGGAGAGCGACTCCGAGCCGGCGGCCCGAAGGCCTTCGTGCCCCTGGCCGGCCGCACGATGCTCGAGTGGTCGCTGGCGGCGTTCGCCGCCTCCGACAGCGTGGGCCCGGTGATCGTCGCGCTCCCGCCCGGGCGGGAGGAGGATCTGGGCCCAGGCGTGGCGACGGTCGCCGGCGGCGAGCACCGCTCGCAGTCGGTGGCGGCCGCGCTGGGGCACGTTGAGACCGAACTGGTCGCCGTCCACGACGCTGCCCGGCCGCTGGTGACGGCCGAGTTGATCGACGAGCTGGTTGCCCAGCTCGTTTCGCGGCCGGACGCGGACGCCGTCATCGCGGCCGCGCCGCTCACCGATACCGTGAAGCGCGCCCTGGAGCCTCGCCCTGCCAACGGGGGCTTCCCGCGCGGGGGGCCCACAGTGGCCCAGACGGTGAGCCGCGACGACCTCTGGGCTGCTCAGACGCCCCAGCTATTCAGGACCGACATCCTGCGGAAGGCGATGGCGGGCGACCCACACCGAGTGGCGGCCGCGACCGACGAGGCGATGCTGGTCGAGGAGGGGGAAGGCAAGGTCGTCATCCATCCATCCTCGCCCGGGAACCTCAAGGTGACCACGCCGCTCGACCTGCGGGTCGCCGAGTTGCTGCTCGCCGAGCGAGGCCCTCGCGACTAAAGGGGTAGGCGAAAGCCCCGCCACCGACGGCGAAGGGGGGGAGTTGCTCGTCGGTGACGGAACCTCGCGCATGCCCGCCGGCGCCGGTGAGAGCGGGCGCCAAATGGCCGGATACCCGTTTCAACCCCGGCGAAACACCCCGTGCGAAACATCCCGTCGTCAATCAGGGCAAGGAACCGGGCGCCTCATCCGAGTGAGTGCGCCCGTCCCCCTGCGTTCCTTGAAAGGCCCTGTCTGGCGCTTGAGGAGGCAACCGAACGTGGCGTCCATTCCGACTCGGGCACCCAGCCATCCCAGGACTGCGTGCGACGGTATCCGGGGCGGTCGGCTCTAGTCAAGGGCGGCTGTCAGGAATCGACAAGATGCACGTCCACCCAGGCCGTCGACATCTCGACACGAGCTCCGCGAAACGGCACTCCCTCCGCTTCGAGCAGGCGCCGCTGGCGCGCGCCCTTGGCGAGCGAGCCGTCGGCACGAACCACTCGGTGCCAGGGAACGTGCGGATCGTCGCACTCAGCGAGCACCATGCCGGCGAACCGCGGCGCCCCCGGGGATAGGTCGCCGTAGGTCGTCACCAACCCGGGCGGGACGGAGCGAACCCGCCGCAGCACCTCGCGGCCCCGAATGGAGCGCGTTACGGCCGCAGAAGAACCCACACCAGTGCGAGGGCGAAACCGATCTGGCCGAACGCGAGGGCGGTGCCGAAGTTCGCCGCCCCCAGCGCGGCTGCGAGAGCGCTCACGGCGGCGAAGCCCCCCAACATCACCCCGAGGTCCCGCGCGGTCCTGGACATCGCTGGTTAGCGTACAGGCACCTTGCTCACCGACTATCACGTCCACCTGCGAGCCGATGGAGACGACCGGCCGCCCGAACGCGAGGCGTTCACCGCCGACAACGTCGATCGCTACCTGACGGCAGCCGAGAAGGCCGGCGTCGGCGAGCTGGGTTGCTCGGAGCACGTCTACAGGTTCACCGCCGCGCTCGACATCTGGCGGCACCCGTTCTGGGAGGAGCAGGCACGAGACGACCTGGACGCATACTGCGAGTTCGTCCGCACCACCTCGCTCAGGCTCGGCATCGAGATGGACTTCGTACCCGGCGCGGAGGACCGAACCCGCAACCTGCTCGAGGGCCGCGACTTCGACTATGTGCTGGGATCCATTCACTTCGTGGGCGACCGGGCCGTGGATCACGAGGGCTGGGACATCTGGGAGCTTGGGGGCGGCGCCGACGCGGTGTGGCGACGGTATTTCGAAGCGCTGGCGGAGGCCGCCCGCAGCGGGCTCTTCGACGTCCTCGCCCATCCCGACCTCGTGAAGGTTTGGGGCCGTGGCCGCCCGGTGCCCGAGCGCGATCCGCGCTTTTACTACGAGCCGGCCGTCGAGGCGATCGGTGAGGCCGGAGTCGCCGTCGAGGTCTCGACCGCGGGGCTTCGCAAGCCGGTCGGGGAGCTCTACCCGGCTTCGGCGTTCGCGGCCATGTGCGTCGAGGCCGGTGCGTCCTTCGCCCTCTCGTCCGACGCCCATGCGCCGGACGACGTTGGCCATGCGTACGAGCAGGCGGTCAACGAGATGCGCGGCTGGGGTATCGAGGAGATCGCCACGTTCGAGCGCCGCCGCCGTACGCTGGAGCCGTTGGGATGATCGACGGGGATCCAAGAATGAGCGTCCGGGTGGGCATGGGCTACGACGCGCACCGGTTCGAGGCCGGGCGTCGGCTGGTCCTGGGGGGCGTCGAGATCCCACACGAGCGCGGGCTGGCCGGCCACTCCGATGCCGACGTCCTCGTCCACGCCGTGATCGACGCGATCCTCGGCGCAGCGGGCGAAGGCGACCTCGGGACGCTGTTCCCCGCCGACGAAGAGCAGTGGCGCGACGCCAACTCGCTCGACCTGCTCACCGTGGCCCTCGGAAGGGTTGCGGGCCGTGTGATGAACGTCGACGCGACGCTGATCTGCGAGGAGCCGCGGATCGGCCCGCACCGTCCCGAGATGGAGCGGAACATCGCGGAGCCGTTGTCCGCGCCCGTCAGCGTGAAGGCGACGACCAACGAGGGAATGGGCTGGATCGGCCGCGGCGAGGGCATCGCCTGCGTCGCGGTGGCGCTGCTCGATCGCGAATGAGCGCGGCGCAGCCGGCGCGCGCCGGGGCATAAGCTTCGGCCCGGATGCTTCGCTCGCTCGCCGGCAAGCTTCGCTTCGACACCGTGAGCCGCCCGATCGACTACCTAGGCCGCAGGATCAAGCTCGGGTCACTGGGCTCGCTCAGCGAGGTCCCGTTCAATCTGAAGACGCTCACAGAGGCGGGGGTGCTGCGGCCGGTGCGCCCCGACAAGCTCGCCCTGACGCTGCGGGTTCTCGCTCGTTGGGGCGCCTCGCCGGCCGCGGGCATCACGGCGGCGGCGATCAACCACCCCGACGATCCGATGATCCTCGACGAGGGCGGATCGCTGACGTTTGCGGCCGTTCATCGACGCTCCAACGCGCTCGCCCGCGCGCTTGCGGATCAGGGTGTGAGCGAGCGGGACGGAGTCGCGGTCATGTGCCGGAACCATCGCGGCTTCATCGAGGCGACGCTGGCGATCTCCAAGCTGGGCGCCCACGGCCTCTACATGAACACGGCGTTCGCCGCTCCCCAGCTCGCGGACGTGGTGGAGCGCGAGCAGCCGGTGGCCCTGATCTATGACGAGGAGTTCGCTGGGCTCCTCACGCAGGCTCGCGAGGCGGGCCAGGAGATCGGCTTGAAGCGGTTCGTGGCCTGGCGAGAGGACGGCGAGGCCGACGACGCGACGCTCGAGGAGCTGATCGCGGCAACGGACGACTCCCAGCTCGAGCCCCCCGCCGAGTCGAGCCGCTTCGTGATCCTCACCTCCGGCACGACCGGCGCGCCAAAGGGCGCGCAGAGGGCTCAGCCCGACACGCTCAGTCCCCTCGCGGCGTTGTTTTCGAAGATCCCCCTCCGGGCGAACGAGCGGACGATGATCGCGGCTCCGCTCTTCCATTCCTGGGGCTTCGCCCACTTCGTCCTCGGACTCTCTCTGAACTCGACCTATGCCCTCAGTCGCCGCTTCGATCCGGAGGAGACGCTGCGGGTTACGCAGGACACGGGGGCGACCGCCCTGATCGTCGTCCCGGTGATGATGCAGCGGATCCTGGAGCTGCCCGCCGACACGATCGCCAAGTACGACCTCCCGAACCTTCGGGTGACCGCCGCGAGCGGCTCGGCACTTCCAGGCGAGCTGGCGACCAGGTGGATGGATACCTTCGGCGACAACCTCTACAACCTGTACGGCTCCACCGAGGTCGCGTGGGCCACGATCGCAACGCCGGAGGACCTGCGCGCGGCTCCTGGCACCGCCGGCCGTCCCCCGCGTGGGACGGCGGTGAAGATCGTCGACGCCGACGGTCGCGAGGTCGAGCCGGGCAAGACCGGGAGGGTCTTCGTGGGCAACGAGATGGCTTTCGAGGGGTACACGGGCGGTGGCGGGAAGGAGATCCTGGACGGCCTGCTCTCGTCCGGCGACGTCGGTCACTTCGACGGGGCGGGGCGGCTCTTCATCGACGGGCGGGACGACGAGATGATCGTCTCGGGTGGGGAGAACGTATTTCCCCGCGAGGTCGAGGACCTTCTCTCCGATCGCGAGGAGGTCAAGGAGGTCGCGGTGATCGGCGTGGAGGACGAGGACTTCGGCCAGCGACTCAAGGCGTTCGTGGTCCTGAACGATGACGCCGAACTGTCCGCAGACGAGATCAAGGCGCATGTGAAGGCCAACCTGGCCCGCTACAAGATCCCGCGCGAGGTGGAGTTCGTGGACTCCCTCCCCCGCAACGCCACCGGAAAGATCCTGAAGCGCGAGCTCGCCTAGACGGCGAGGCCGCTTGGGTGGCTAGGCGACCGAGCGCTCGCGCCGCCGGCGGGCGGCGTCGGAGCGCAGGCGCTCGTGTTCGACCTGGCGCTTGACCTGGCGGAGCGAGCGGCGCAGGTGCTCGCCAAGCTGCGGCGCTGACACGAGCTCGGCGATCCATCCGGAGATCCCGGCGCCGGCGACGCCGTACGCGTAGCGAAGTTCGACCCGTGTTCGCCCGTCGTCGAGCTCCCTGAGCCGCCACCGACCGCGCTGGTCGACCCCCAGCACCGAGCTCCACGCCATGTCGCCGGGCGGTTGCCACTCCACGACCTCGATCAAGCCTCCGACCTCGGCCGAGCCGACCCGGATGAGCATCCGGTAGCGCGATCCAAGCCCGACGCGCTGCTCGCCCGCGACCTCCCAGCGCGTCACGCCCGACATGAAGTGAAGGCAGTTGGAGGGCTCCGTGACGTAGTTCCAGACCAGCTGCCGGGGCGCGGCGATTTCGATTGACTCGTTGAGCCTCATCCGAGCACCGGATATCGACGTTCCGCGACCAACGTGTCGAGCGTCTCCTGCATCCGCGCGACTAGGTGCTCGTAGACCTCATCGGCGTCGGCGCCCTCGCCGAATTCGGCCTCGAGGTCGACCGCGGGGAGGACCTCCATCGTGAGCTTCGAGGGGAGCGGGACGTGACCGAGGAAGTCGCCGACGTTCAGCCCCCAGGGAACGGCGACAGAGATGGGCATCACCTTCAGCCTCAACAGCCGATCGATGCCCAGGGCCCTGGCGATCCGGTCGCCGCGGGCCAGGAAAAGCGCCGTCTCCTGCCCGCCGATCGCGACCACCGGGACGATCGGCGCGCCCTGGTCCAGGGCGAGCTGGATGAAGCCCTTGCGCCCGGCGAGATCGATCCTGTTGCGCTCCCAGATCGGCCGGTGGACCTCCCAGTCGCCCCCCGGGTAGACGAGGACGGCGGCGTCCGCGTCCAGGGCCCGCTGCGCGTTCTCGCGGGAGGCTGCGACGGTGCCGTAGGGACGCAGCATCCGACCCACCGGGAAGGCCAGCACCAGGTTGTGCGCGAGCTGGTGGAAGCGCCGCTCGACTCCGAAGTAGGTGGAGAAGGCAAGCGTGAACAGGAATGTGTCGGCGGGGACGTTGCCGCCCGAGTGGTTGCCGACCATGAGCACCGGCCCCTCCTCAGGGATGTTCCCGAGGCCGCGAACCTCGCCGCGAAACCACAGGCTTGCGACGAGCCACAGAAGGGGCAAATGCTCTCGAACGTAATCAGGGTCCCGGTCGTCGAGGTCGGCCGCGAGGCTGCGCCGGACGCGCCGGGTGACACGCTCGCCGAGCCCGGAGCCCGCCTTCTTCCCGAGTCCGGCCAGCCCCTCTCCCAGGCGGGCGAGGCCCTGAAGCGAGGGAAGCCGGGAGCTCGGGCCGCGATCGCGCTCTTCGCTTCGGGCCGCGCCATTGCGCCTAGCCCCCTCGGCCACATTTGCCTGCCCGGTCATCGACGAGGATCCTACGGTCGCTATTGCCCCACTGCGCGGGCGAGGAAGCTCAGCGCTCCCGGCTCTTGGGCCACGCCGCGCTCGACGTGGGTACGTATCAGCTCGTTCGTGCGGTCCGGCAGCTCGACCTGGGGAACGTGTCCGCATTCGGGGAGCACCACCTGGCGCGCCTGCGGTACGGCTTCGCCGACGTGGCGTGCGAATGCGGGCGGCACCAGGCCATCGGTGTCGCCCCACACGAACAGCGCCGGGGGCGCCAGGTCGCCGAGCCGGGTCCACATGCCTCGGTCGCCGTGCGGGGGGTCGAGGTAGATGTTGCGCGCCGCCGCGAAGAACGCGATTCGCGCCGACCGTGACCTATAGGTTCGACAGAACTCGTCGGCGGCGATCTCGGCCGCTGCCGGGTCGAGACGCTCGGGACGCGCGAACAGGCCCCAGAATCGCTCTCGGACCTGATCCGATCGCAACGGGTGGGGGATGGCGGCGAGCTCGGGCCGCAGGAGCCTCACCAACGGCACCAGCTCGCGCTTGCGGCGAAACGCGAGCGCCGGGCACAGCAGGCTCAGGGTCTGAACGCGGTTGGGGTGGGACAGCGCGAGCTCGATCGCAACCCGACCGCCCATCGAGTTGCCAACCAGGTGCGCCCGCTCGATTCCCATCGCGTCCATGTACGAGAGGGTCGATCTCGCGAAGTAGGGGGCGTCGTAGGCGCCCCGCGCCGGCTTCGACGACGAGCCGAAGCCCGGGAGGTCGATCGCGTGGACGGTGTGCTCGGGGCTGAGCGCGGCGACCGTCCTGAAGAAGGAGGTCTTGTTCGAGCCGAGTCCGTGTAGGCACACGACCTGTCCAGCCCCGTCGCCCGAGACCAGGCTCGAGATGGTTCCGCCGGAAACGTCCGTCTCCAGCACGCGGAGCAGCGGTGGCCTCCCGCCGGGGAGCCTGAAGAGGCCCTCGAAGCCCAGCGCCAGGTCCAGATCGCCGCGCGCGTAGAGGCGGCGCGCGGTAAAGGCGTCGAGCCCGGAAAGCCGCCCCTCGCGGAGTGCCAGCCAGGTGGCGGCATCGCTCCCGATCACGACGTCTGGCTCGTGAACCGACGACGGCCGAACCTCACAGCGGGCCCCCCTTGCCCTGACCTCCCAAGTCCGTCCCACGTCGCCGAGGCGGATCTGGAAGGTGGCGTCGAAGGACGGCTCCGCTCCGAGGTATCGGTCGGGGAGGGAGGAGAAGGCGGCTTCGACTCGCCGCAGGCGCTGCTCGGTGAGCGAGATCGACGCCATTCGACGGCGGCAACGTTAGCGGCGCCCACGGCCACTCAGGATGCGCGCGCGAGCTTCTTCCCGCAAATAGCATCAACGAGAAGATGCGCGAGGTAAGGATCAGGGACACCCTGCGCGGAGAGCTCCAGCGGCTCGACCCGCGTGACCCGCCCAGGGTCGGCATCTACGCGTGCGGGCCGACCGTGTATTCGCGCGTTCACATCGGCAACGCGCGGCCGTACGTCATCTTCATGCTTCTGCGGCGCTTCCTGGCCGCGCTCGGCTACGAGCCCCGCCTGGTTATCAACGTCACCGACATCAACGACAAGATCTACGCAGCGGCACGCGAGGCGGGGGAGGGCTCGGAGGCGTTCGCGAAGCAGATGACGAGCGCGTATGTGAATGACACGGACCGGCTCGAGCTCGGCCGTCCGGACGACGAGCCCATGGCCTCGGACACCCTGGCCGAGATCGTCGGGTTGATCGAGGCGCTGATCGCGAGCGGCCACGCATACGAGTCCGGGGGAGACGTGTACTTCCGCGTCCGCAGCTTTCCGGGCTACGGCAGGCTCTCGAACCGCGATCCCGAGGACATGGACCAGGGCGAGGAGGCCGGCACGGGGTCGCTGAAGGAGGACCAGCTGGACTTCGCGCTCTGGAAGGCCCGCAAGCCCGACGAGGACAGCGCCTGGCCCTCCCCGTGGGGCGATGGGCGTCCCGGCTGGCACATCGAGTGCTCCGCGATGGCCGAGAAGCTGCTGGGGGTCGACTTCGAGATCCACGGTGGCGGTAGCGACCTGGTGTTCCCGCACCACGAGAACGAGATCGCGCAGACGGAGGCCGGGCGTGGCGTGCCGCTGGCGCGCATCTGGATGCACAACGGGATGGTCCAGATGGCGGAGGCGAAGATGTCGAAGTCGCTCGGAAACATCTTCCAGCTGTCGGCCGCGCTCGATCGATACGGGCCCGAGACCGTGGTCGCCTATCTGATCTCCGGGCATTACCGACAGCCGCTCGAGTTCTCGGAGCAGGCTCTGGAGGAGGCCGCGGCGCGCGTCGAGCGGATCCGCAATTTCGTGCGCGAGCTGCCCGAGGACGACGGCGGGCCAGAGGACGACTTCGTCGCCGCCCGGCGGGACGCCCTGCTCGACGCGCTCGCGGACGACTTCAACACCCCGAGGGCGTTCGCGGCCCTGTTCGAGCTGATCGCAGAGGCCAATCGGAGGCCACTCGCCGGGGCTCCGCTCGGCCCTGACGCAGATGCTGCCGCTCCTGGGGCTCGAGTCCGTGTTGGCCCCGGCCGAGGCGGCCGATCCCGAGGCCGAGCGGCTGATGGAGGAGCGCGAGGTCTCCAGGAAGGAGGGCGACTACGAGCGGGCGGACCGGATCCGCGACGAGCTTGCCTCGCGCGGGTACGAGGTCCGCGACAGCGCGGAGGGGCCGCGGCTGGTTCGCCGCTCGTCGGCATGACCCGACCCCGCGGTCGTGACGCGACGGGGCGCGAGGTGGTCTACGGCAGTCGGCCGGTGGAGGAGGCCAGGCGCGGCGGGCGCCGAGTGCGCCGCGTCTGGACGAGCGACGACCTGTCCGCTCCCGAGTTGACTCGGCTTGCCGGCTCGCCCGACCACCAGGGGGTCGTGGCCGAGGTGGACCCTTATCCATACGCGGATCCAAACGCGCTCCTGAGCCCACCCGATGCGCTGGTCGTGGCCCTGGATCAGGTCACCGATCCACACAACCTCGGCGCGGTCTGCCGATCCGCGGAGGCCGCCGGCGCGTCCGGGGTCGTGATCCCGGAACGCCGCTCCGCTACGGTCACCGCGGCGGTCGCCAAGGCGTCGGCAGGCGCCGTAGAGCACCTGGCGGTCGCCCGGGTGCCGAACCTGGCCGACTGGCTCGCTCAGGCGAAGGACGCCGGCGCGTGGATCTACGGCGCGGAGGCGGACGCGGACACGCCGTACACCAAGGCCGACCTGACCGGACGAGTCGTGCTGGTCCTCGGGAGCGAGGGGAAGGGGCTGCGGAAGCGCGTCGCCTCGGCGTGCGACCTCCTGGTGTCGATCCCGGCGAGCGGGCGGATCGGATCGCTCAACGTGTCGGCCGCCGCGGCGGTGCTGCTGTTCGAGGCGGCCAGGCAGCGGAGCGGCGAGGTAGGTTCATCGGCGCTACCAGCGCTCGCGGACGGAGACCCCGGTTTGCAACGAATCCTGCGAGGTTTGGGCGCCGCGGTTGACAGAAGAACGCCCATGCGCATACACTGCGCCGCATAAGGGTGAACTAAAGGTCGAGTCTAGACCCGGAGTGAGCCCAAGGAGAGGCGCCCAGGGGAGGTACGGGCGCCACGGTTTTCCAATCCGAACGGAGGAATCCTGTGGCCGCACCGACCCCGACGCACGAGATTGCCGCTGTCGCGGCGCCCGGCCCCATGGCCGGGACGGCGCGAAAGTCAGAGGCTCAACCTGAGCTTGAAGACTCGTACCTGGTGGCGCTCGCGAAGCGAGGCAGCGCAGACGCCTACGACCGCATCGTCCGCCGCTACCGCGGCTTCGTGCGCCTCAAGGCCTCGTCGTACTTCCTGCTCGGGGGCGACGGGGAGGACCTGATCCAGGAGGGCCTCCTCGGCCTCTACAAGGCGATTCGCGACTACCGCTCCGACCGCGAGTCGAGCTTCCGCAACTTCGCCGAGCTCTGCATCACGCGGCAGATCATCACCGCCGTCAAGACCGCAAGCCGCAACAAGCACGCGCCCCTCAACCAGTACGTTTCCTTCGCGCAGACCCCGGCGGGGGCGGCGGACTCGGAGACGACGCTGGAGGAGGTGCTCCCGGGCCCCGGCAGCGAGGACCCGTCCGAGCGCGTGATCGCGACCGAGGAGCTCCAGAGCCTGGTGTCGTGCCTGTCGAGCGTGCTCTCCGAGCTGGAGAGCCACGTCCTCTCCCTCTACCTCGACGGGCACTCCTACGAGGCGATCGGCGAGCGGCTCGAGTGCGACACGAAGACGGTGGACAACGCCCTTCAGCGGGTCAAGCGCAAGGTCAGCCTGCACCTCGCCTCGCGCGAGGTGAAGCTGTAGGCGGCTCTGGAACCGCCCGTCGAACATAACGGGCAGGATGCCTCGGGCACTCTGGCCGTACTTGCCCGCCTAGCTCAACTGGCAGAGCACGGACCTTGTAAGTCCGGGGGTCCCGGTTCGAGTCCGGGGGCGGGCTTCCGAGGATGCCCAGCGAACGCGACTTCACCTGGCGCGACGGGGAGCGGACGGTCGTCTTCCGGGAGGGGGTGTTCGCCGACGCGCCTGACCTCCTGGGCCAGGGGATCTGGGGGCGCTTCGAGCTCCTGACCACCCCACGGGCGCTCGGGTCCGCATCGGTCGAGCTCGGGGAGCGCTCGAGCGCGGTCCACCAGGTCCCCGGCGGGCCGGTGCCCGAGGCAGCGGCGGCGCTCATCGACTCGGTGCGAAACCCGACTCTCGTAGCGCTCGGCGGCGGGCGCGTGATCGATGCGGCCAAGGCGATCGCGGCCGTGCGCGGGGGACGGGTCTGCGCGATGCCGACCACGCTTTCGGGCGCGGAGATGACGACGATCCACCGCCTTCCGGCCGGGCGCGAGACCCAGGCGCGCTCATCTGGTTCGCCCGGTGCTCGTGATCGCCGATCCGGTCGAGATGACCAGCCTCGACGACCGCCGCCTCCGGGCCAGCGCCATGAACGCGCTCGCCCACGGCGCCGAAGCGCTCTACGGGCCGCTCGCCAACCCCGTCGCCACCCTGTCGGCCCTCCGCGGAGCCGAGCTGATCGCCTCCGCGCTCGACCAGGATCCCGACGAGCGCGACCGTGCCGCCCTCGCGCTCGGCTCGATCCTCTCCGCCCACGCGCTGGACTCCGCCGGCTTCGGCCTTCATCACGTCGTCTGCCAGACGCTCGTCCGAGTTCTGGAGATCCCTCACGCGGAGACCAACGCGACGATGCTCCCGCGGACGATGGCGGCGATGCGCTCGCGGGCCCCCGACGAGATCGAGTCCCTCGCGACCGCGCTCGGCACGACCCCCGGGAGGATCCAGTCACGTCTCCAGTCCCTCTCGGGCGGCCGGCGCCGGCTGCGGGACCTGGATCCGGACCCCGAGCGCCTCGAGGCGGCCGTGAACGCGATCCTCTCCCGGCCCGATCTCGCGATCACGCCCGATCCACCGGATCGGGCAGGAGCTCCAAGCCCTGCTGGAACGGGCTTGGTAGTCACGCAAGCGTGCGTGTAGGCAAGTAACGCCCCCCGCACGGGCGTGTAGGCATCTGCATGGACCAGTCCTCGCGGAGGTCGGCCCCCCCGCGAACCGACGAGGTGATCAGCGAGGAGCGCTTTCAGCGCTATCACGCCTATGCGCGCGAGCATGGCGTCAACCGCCTCCTGTACCTCCTCGCCAGGGCGATCCTCACGCCGGCGCTCCTGATCTGGCTGCGGCTTTCACGCACCGGCCGGGAGCACCTGCGCGGGATCAAGGGCGGTTTGATCGTCGCCTCGAACCACCGCAGCTTCCTGGACCCGTTCGTGATCGGCGTGACCCTGCCCTGGCGACGGCCGATGCAGTACGTGGCCAAGGTCGAGTTGTTCGAGCGCCGCTGGCAGGGATGGGTCCTCTCCCGCGTGGGCGCGTTCCCCATCCGCCGCGGGCAGTCCGACGACACCGCGATGGAGACCGCCCGGCTCGTGCTGGAGCGAGGCGGCACGGTGTGCATCTTCCCCGAGGGGACCCGAATCCGATCGGGATCGCTGGCGACCCCGAAGAGGGGTGTCGGCCGTCTGGCGCTGGAGACGGGCGCCTCGGTGAGCCCGTTCGCGGTGCATGGCAGCGAGCACGTCCGCCGCGGATGGCGGATCCGCCCCCGGAAGGTGAAGCTGCGCGTGGGCCGCGCCGATGACCTTCCCTCGCACCGAGCATCCGTCTCCGGCGCTGGCGGCAACCGTCACCGCCCGAATCTGGCCGAACATCGAGCTCCAGTGGGAGTGGCTGGGAGGGCTGCCACCCCTGCGGAAGGCCGCCGTCATCGGCGCCGGAAGCTGGGGGACGGCCGTCGCGGTGTTGCTCGCTCGAGGCGGGCTCGAGGTCCAGCTCGGAACTCGCTCGGACGAAAAGGCCGCCGAGATCGAGGCCAGGCGCGAGAACGCCCACTACCTGCCCGGGATCGGCCTGCCCGAAGGGATCGCCGTCAAGCGGGCCGCCGACATCGAGCTCGCCGGCGTCGACCTCGTCTGCCTGGCGGTGCCTTCGGCCGCGCTGCCCGCAGCGGTGGGCTCGCTCGGGGACAGGATCGGCTCCCGCGCGGCCGTCCTGCTGCTGACCAAGGGGCTTACCCACCCGCTGGGCCAACTGCCGAGCGAGTACGTGGGCGAGCGGATCCGCTGCCGCGCGATCGCTTCCCTCGGCGGGCCGGCCCACGCACGCGAGGCGGCCGCCGGGATGGCGGCCCTGGTGCTGGGGTCCAGCGATGCCGACCTTCGCGCCCAGCTCGGGGAGGTGTTCGACCGAGCCGGGCTCGTCTGCGAGCGAAGCGACGACGTGGTCGGCGTCGAGATGGCGGGAGCCGCCAAGAACGCCGCCGCGCTCGGGGCGGCGGCCGCCGAGGGACACGGCCTAAACGCGGCGGGCATCGCCGCCGCGACCATCTGGCGGGAGTGCGTCGACTTCGCCCTCGCCGACGGCGCCCGGCTCGAGACCTTCACCGGGCTCGCCGGAGTGGGCGACCTGACCGCCACGGTGATGGCTCCCGGGAGCCGCAACCGCCGCGCCGGTGAGCTGCTCGGCTCGGGGATGCCGGCGGACCAGATCCCCGGCAAGATCGGCCAGGCGTCAGAAGGCCTGGACTCGGTGCCGCTGATCGCCGAGGCGGTCGCGCGAGCAGGGTTCGAGGCGCCCGGGCTCGAGGGACTCGCCTCGCTGATTGCCGGCCGGATCGATCCGAGCGAGTGGGTCGCCGGGCTGCGGCGCGCCGAGCGAGCGAGGAGGGCCGCCTGATGAGAACTGGCGGGCGAGCGGGCTGCGGCGAGCTTGTCGGGCGGCCGGCTCGCAGGTGGGGGACTACGCTTGGGCGGTGAGCGCTCCCAAGGAGGACCAGGCGGTTGCCAGCGAGCCGAAGGCGCCCGGTCATCCGGCGCAGCCGGATGCGGCCGCCAAGGCCGAGCTCGACCGGGCGTTCGAGGAGCTCTATCGCGCTCACCTGAGGGACGTGTACTCGTACGCCTACTACCGGGTGGGCAACCATCACGATGCCGAGGACCTCACGGAGCAGGCGTTCCTCCAGGCCTACCGGCACTTCGAGCGGGCGCAGCGGGAGTCGAACGGCCGGCCGCTTCGGCCGTGGCTGATCCGGATCGCCCACAACCTGGCCTCCAACTACCACCGCGATCGCGCCCGTCACCCCTCTGCGGCACTCGACGCCGTGGAGCCGCCGTCACACCCTCACGGCACGGAGCAGATCGTGGAGGGGCGCGAGGAGCTGCGACAGGTGATCGACAGGCTGGATCGTCTGTCGGACGACCGCCGCGACGCGTTGATCATGCGCTTCGCGCTCGGGATGTCGAATCGGGAGATCGCGCGGGCGCTGGGCCGCACCGACGGGGCCACGAAGGTTCTCCTTCACCGGGCGATCAAGCAGCTGGAAGAGGAGATGAAGGAGTGAGCGTCACCGATGGGACGAGGGGGACGATGACCGAGGAAGCTCGGCTCGACCTCGAGCAGCTCCTGGCGGACGCCCTGCGCCCGATCGAGCCGCCGGACGATCTGGCGACCCGGGTCGAGAGCACGCTTACGGCGATCACCGAGCAGGCCGCGGCTGAGCTTTCGAGCTGGGCGGAGGAGCTCTCGGAGGGAGAGCTCGACGCGCTCCGCGATCCGCGCAACTGGGTGCGGCCCGTGACCGCCGTGGCCGCCGGCACGGTGGCGGGCGGCGCGCTGGTGGTCGTGGGCATGCGTCGCCGCCGGCGTCCCGGGGGGCTCCGGGCCACCGCTGAGAGCGTCCTGAAGCAGGTCCTACCCCCCTGAGGCCCTGGCTGGGTGTCGCCAGGCCCGCCGCGATGCCCGCGAGGCCGATGACCAGGTGGAGCACGTTGTCGGCGCCGTTCACCGGAACGGCCCCGAGGATCGACTCTCCGCTGCCGACGATGAATCCCCAGGTCGCGAGCACGACGTAGAGGAGCCCGAGCCCGAGCGCATACGCCCGCGCGGCGTAGGCCAGCCGCCAGCAGGCCGAGCAGTCCCGTGACCAGGTGAACGACGTTGTGCCAACCGTTGACCGCGAACAGCCCGAGCACCTCGTCGACCTCGCCTGGCGAGCCGAAGCTGGCGCTGTAGAAGAAGCCGACGATGCCGGCGATCGTGAGGACGGTCCCGGCGAGCGTCGCGTAGAGCCTCGCCGGGTTCGGCGCCTCGATCCGGGTGCCCTCTCGGCCAGCCGTCACCGGCCGAACTATGGTCGGGGGTACGGACGATTGATCCGGTGCTGCGCCGGAGCGCGTAGGTTCCGGTGACGGTTGATGCGGGATTTCGACCCCGACGGATCAACCGGGCCAAGCGATGACCCCCCAGTCACACCCCGCCGGCCTCGACCGCCTCGCGGACGAGGACCTGATGACCCTCGTCGACCGCAAGGACCCGGACGCCTTCGAGGCGTTCTACGATCGGCACGGCGGCGCCGCATACTCGCTGGCCCACCGGATCGTGGGCGACCCCGGGCTCGCCGAGGACGTGACGCAGGAGGCGTTCCTGTCGATCTGGAGGAGCAACGCCCGCTTCGACCCCGCGCGGGGCAGCGTTCGGGCGTGGGCGCTCGGCATCGTTCGCAATCGGGCGATCGACGCCCTGCGCCGCTCCGCGCGGCCGGTGCCCAAGCTCGACCTGGACGATGAGGCCGTGCTCGAGAATCAGCCCGGGCAGGAGCGCACCGAGGCGGAGGCGATCAGGCGGGACACGGCGGGCCGCCTCCGCCGGGCGCTTGGAATCCTGCCGAGGGAGCAGTCCCAGGTGATCGAGCTCGCGTATTTCGGCGGCTTCAGCCACTCGGAGATCGCCGAGATGGTCGGGGTCCCGCTCGGCACCATCAAGGGCCGGATGCGGCTCGGGCTGGAGAAGATCAGGGCGACCCTCGCCGAGGGGATCCCCGAGGAGGACGTCCCGGGAGCGTACCTGTGAGCCCGCCGGATTCCAGCCACGAGCCGGACGCGCTACCGCGACGAGCTCGCCGCCTACGCGCTCGGGGCCCTCGACGATGCCGCGGCCGCCGAGCTCCGGCGACATCTCGACGGCTGCGAGGAGTGCCGGGAGCACCTGCGGTGGCTGCAGCCCGCCGTCGACCTGCTGCCGCGCGCAGTGCCCCAGCGTGAGCCGCCCCCGACGGCTCCGCAAGCGGCTGATGGCGACGGTGCGGGGCGAGTCGCGCGCGGCCGCCGGCGCCGAGTCGCGCGCGGCCCGCTGGCGTGAGTGGGGCGCCTTTCTGGCACGGCCGGCGACGGCCGTGGCCGCGGGAGCCCTCCTCGTGGCGGGTGCGCTGGGCGGCTACCTGCTGCACCAACCGACTGAGAATCGCGTCTCGAGGTACGCGGCCGTGCCCACGAAGATCCTCGTCCACCGCCAGCGGGACGTTGGAGCGCCAGGACGGCTCGGCGATCCTCCACGTGGAGGGGATGCCGGCTCTGGCGCGCAACGAGGTGTACGAGACCTGGGTGCAGCGTGGCGGCACGATGGAGCCATCGAGCCTGTTCACGCTGCGCCGCGACCGCAGCGGCGACGCGGCGATCCCGGGCCCGCTGGAGGGCGCGAACGCCGTGCTGGTCACCGTCGAGCCGCGCGGCGGCAGCCGGCACCCGACGTCGAATCCCGTGCTCCAGGCAAGCCTCCACTGAGGCCTCGAGGCGCCCGCTTCCCGTGGGGACCCGGCGAAGCCCAGGTAGATTCCGGCCGCCATGGCCGTCTGCTATCGCCATCCCGACCGGGAGACGAACGTCTCGTGCTCCAACTGCGGGCGACCGATCTGCCCGGACTGCATGACCGTGACGCCGGTCGGAATGCGCTGCCCGGAGTGCGCCCGCGATCGCACCCAGGTGCGGCGCATCTCGCCGGGCCTTCGGGCCGGGGCGGCGCCGGCCACGTACGCGCTGATCGCGATCAACGTCGCCGCCTTCCTCGCCGAGATCGCGGGTGGCAGCGGCGCGCTCTCGGGCGGCGGCACGGTGGTCAACCACGGCGGCGCTCTACGGCCCCGCCGTCGCCAACGGCGACTGGTGGCGGATCGTCACCGCCGGCTTCCTGCACGCCGGGATCCTCCACATCGCGTTCAACATGTACGTGCTGTTCGTGCTCGGCACCCTGCTCGAGCCGGGGATCGGCACGCCGCGCTTCCTCGGCGTCTACTTCGTCTCGCTGCTCGCCGGGTCGTTCGGCGCCCTCCTGCTGAGCCCGAACGAGATCACCGTCGGCGCCTCGGGGGCGATCTTCGGCCTGATGTCGGCGGCGTTCATCGTCGCCCGCCACCGGGGGATCGAGCAGCTCGCCGGCCAGATCGGCTTCTTCATCGTGATCAACCTCGTTCTTCACCTTCGGGCGTCGCCGGCATCAGCGTGGGGGGCCATCTCGGCGGGCTGGTCGGCGGGGCGCTGGCCGGGCTCTTGATCGTGTTCGCCGAGCGCCGCGCCCGGCGTCCGGTGGAGCTCGAGGCGCTCGGGATGCTCGCGCTGGCGGCGATCAGCGTGGCCGGGCTCTGCTCGCGCGTAGGCCGTAGCTCAGGCGCGCGCCGCGGGCGGGCGCGAGCTCGCGCCAGCCCAGGCCCTCCGGCTCCTCCACGCGGTCCGGGTGGAGCAGGTGGCCCAGAAGCTCCGCGCCGTCGACGAGGCGAGGCCCCGGCCGCGAGAAGGAGCCCGCCGCGTCCACGGCGACGAGCCGCCGCGCTCCGAGTGCCTCCAGCCGCTCTCGGCGGGCCAGCGCCTGCTCCGCCGCCTCGTCGACGTACAGGCCGCAGGGCATCGCCACCACGACCTCGGCCGACGGCCGCTGCGAGCTCGTCCCAGCTCGCGGTGTCGGGAGTCGAGCCCCGCCTCGCCGGCGACGCCGGTGCCGCCGGCGGCGTCGATCATGTCGGGCACCCAATGACCGCCGACGTAGGGAGGGTCGAGCCACTCGAGGGCCAGGACCCGCTGGCGCTCCGCGCCCGTGCACCGCCTCGCGCAGGCGGTCGAGGCGCGCCTCCAAGCGAGCGCGCAGCTCCACGCCTCGCGCTCGGTCTCCGCAGGCGTCGGCGAGCGTGACCAGGTCGTCCAGGACCTGCCCGAGGCGCTTGGGATCGAGTGAGATCACGCTCGGTCGCGATCCAAGCCGCCCGGCGACCGTCGCGAACGTCGTCGTATGAGACGGCGCACACGGCGCACAGCGCCTGGGTGACGATCAGGTCCGGCTCGAGCTCGGCGAGCGTCGGCTCGTCGAGCCGGTAGAGCGCCTCGCCCCGCCCGGTGATCTCCCGGACCCGGGCATCGACCTCCTCGGGCTCGAGCCCGGAGGGCAGCACGCTGCGGGTCAGGCGCGGCAAGGCCAGATGCCTCGGCCGGGTGGTCGCACTCGTGCGTCACGGCCACCACCTGGTCGCCGAAGCCGAGCTCGAACAGGGCCTCCGTTGCCGAAGGCACGAGGCTCGCGATCCGCATCCCCCGACTATGCCACGCGGGCCGCCGGGACGACTAACCTGAGGGAGTCGCGGCCTCGGGAGGGCCCGGGTCGCGGCGAATCGAGCGACATGGAGCTTCTCTCCGACAGCGAGATCGAGTCCCGTCTGGCGGCCGTGGACGGCTGGGAGCGGAGCGGGGACGCGATCGTCAAGACCTTCGAGCTCTCCGACTTCGTCGGCTCGGTCGAGTTCGTCCGCAGGCTCGTGGAGCCGGCGGAGGATCTCGGGCACCATCCGGACCTGAGCATCTCCTGGAACAAGGTGAACGTCTCGATCACGAACCACGCCGCGGGCGGCCTGACGGAGAACGACTTCGAGCTCGCCCGGCGGATCGACGCCCTCTAAGGCACCGGATGCGAATCGTCCACGTGCTCGGCACCAGGCCGAACCTGGTCAAGATGGCGCCCGTCATCGGCGCGCTCCGGGAGCGCTTCCCGGAATGGCCGACCACCATCGTCCACACGGGTCAGCACTACGACCGCCTCATGTTCGAGATCTTCCTCGAGGAGCTCGGGGTGCCGGAGCCCGACCATCTGCTCGGGGTCGGGTCCGGCAGCCACTCGGAGCAGATCGCACGCGTCCTGGAGCGGCTCGAGCCGGTGCTCACCGAGGAGCCGCCGGATCTGGTGGTCGTTCCAGGCGACGTCAACTCGACCCTGGGCGCGGCGCTGTGCGCGGCGAAGCACGGGTTTTCGGTCGCGCATCTCGAATCCGGGCTGCGCAGCTTCGATCGGGCGATGCCCGAGGAGACGAACCGGATCGCCACCGACCACCTGTCGGCGCTCTGCTTCCTGCACTGCGACGAGGCGATCGAGAACCTTCGCGCCGAGCACGTCGCCCGAGGAGCGGATGAGGTTCGTCGGCAACACGATGATCGACACGCTCGTCGCGCTCGAGGACCGGATCAGGGAGCGGGGGGCGGCGGAGTCGTTGGGCTTTCGCCCCGGCAGCTATCTGCTCGTCACGCTGCACAGGCCGGCGCTCGTGGACGGTCCGCTGCTCGGCCCGACCATGGAGCGCCTCTCGGCGGTCGGGCAGGAGCTGCCGGTTCTGTTTCCGGTCCATCCACGCACCCGCAAGATGCTCGACGGCGCCACCTACCCCGGAGTCACGCTGACCGACCCGGTCGGCTACCTGGACTTCCTCTCGCTCGAGGCCGACGCGGGGGCCGTCCTCACCGACTCCGGGGGGATCCAGGAGGAGACGACCTATCTCGGCATCCCGTGCTTCACGCTCCGGGACAACACCGAGCGGCCGGTGACGATCCGCGCCGGCACGAACACCCTGCTCGGCCTCGACCCGGAGCGGATCGAGGGGATTCCCGACCTGCTGCGCGCCCGCGACGGGAGCAATCCCGGAACGGGGACTCCCGCGCGCCCCGACCGGTGGGACGGCCGGGCGGCCCAGCGGGTCGCCGATGTCCTTGCCGATTGGTAGCTTCCGGGCGTGGCGCTTCCGAGCCTCGTTCCGCACGACCGAGTCTTCTTCGACCTCTTCAACCAGGCGGGCCAGAACACGCTTCGCGCTGCCCGGATGCTCCAGGAGATGCTTCAGAAGTGGCCCGACGACACGGGGCTCGCTCGCGAGATCCTGCTTGCCGAGCAGGAGGGGGACAAGATCACCCACGACATCGTGCAGCGCACCAACACGATGTCCGCCACCCCGATCGACACCGAGGACATCTACGCCCTCGCCACCAAGCTCGACGACGTGGTCGACTTCACCGAGGAGACGGCCGACTTCATGGGCCTGTACCAGATCGAGGCGCCCATGGAGCAGGCCCAGGCGATGGCCGACGTCCTCGTCAAGTCTTGCGAGCAGCTCGCCGCCGCGCTGGCCGATCTGCGTGGATTCCAGGGGCTGGAGCAGTACTGGATCGAGATCCACCGGCTCGAGAACGACGGCGACCGCCTCTACCGGGACGCGGTCGCGGCCCTGTTCGCCAACGGCATCGACCCGATGGTCGTGATCCGGTGGAAGGACATCTTCACCGTGCTGGAGCGGGCGATCGACGCAACCGAGACCGCCGCCCACATCCTCGAAGGCATCGTGATCAAGAACTCATGAATTACTCCGACGACATCCTCCGCTCGTCCGCGTCCGGCTCGCCGGCGCCGGTCGCCGCGGCTCCCTGACCGGGCGGCGCGTTATCGGGCGGCAGGTCGTAATCGTCTGCACCGCGAGGACGAAGTGAGGGTCGCCCGAAACATCGCGATCATCGCCCTGCTCGCCGTTCCGGTGGCGTTCTTGCCGGGAGGCGGCCAGGCGGCCCGGACGGTGATCACGGCGTTGACGATGGCCTTCCTCGCGACGCTCGGGTTCTCGGCCTACCAGCTCTACCGCAACAACCGCCTCACGGTCGACACCCTCCCGGACGACCAGCGGGCGGTCCTCTTCGGCTCGGTCGGCGTGCTCGCGCTGATGGTCGCCGGCGCCTCCCCCATGCTCGGGGGCGGGGGCTTCGGGGCGGTGCTCTGGGTGACGCTCGTCGCGTGCGCCGTGATCGCCATCATCAGCGTCTGGAACCGCGCGCACACGTACTGAGCTGACGGGCTCGGCCCGTCGATCGTCACAAAGGCGCTCGCATCTCGACACCTTTGGCGCGTCACTCGGCCGTCGATGGCGCCTAGCTTCGGCGCGTGATCCGACGGGCGAACGAGGCGGGCCAGGCGGCCGTGGAGCTGGTGGCCGCGCTTCCGGCGCTGGCATTGGCCCTGCTCGTCACCGCCCAGTTCGCCATCGCCGGCTACACGCTGTGGAGCGCCGCAATCGCGGCGCGCGCAGGGGCGCGGGCCGCCTACGTGGGTGGCGACGGAAAGCACGCTGCGCGGGCGTCGCTGCCGCCGGCACTCCGGAGGGCCGCGTCGGTCAGGGACCACAACGGGGTGGCGGTGCGCGTCCGGGCGCCGTCGCTGATCCCCGGCCTCCCGAGAGTTCCCATGACGGTCCGCGCGGGGCTGGGAGAGGGAGATGCGGGCTAGGGTCGTGGCCGAGCGGGGGCAGGCCTCCATCGAGGTGCTCGCCGGCATCCCCGCACTCGCGCTCGCGGGCCTCGCCGCGCTCCAATTGCTCGCAACGGGTTACTCGCTAACGCTTGCCGACGGGGCGGCCGAGGCCGGAGCGATGGCCCTGGCGGCCGGGCGCCCGGCGACCCCCGCGATCCGCGAGGCGCTGCCGGGCTGGGCGCGCAACCGGATCCACGTCGCCGTCGACCGTGGCGAGCTGGTGGTTCGCCTGCGGCCGCCCTCGCCGCTCGCGGCGGTCTCCCGTGAGCTCGAGGTCAGCTCCTCGGCATGGGTCAAGCGGCCCGGCGGAGGATGAGCGCCCCGGCGCGCCGAACCGTTTCCGCGGCGCTCCGGATGCCCGGCGGCGCCGGGTCGCTGCTGGTCACGGACCTCGGCGGCGCCAGCGGTGGCCTCGCCGTTGCGGCGGCCGTGGGCGCGGCACTCGCATCCGCCGAGCGCCGCGTGCTCCTCGCGGAGATCGGGGCCGAGCGCAGTCGTGGGCCGACCACTCTCGCGTCGTCGAGCGCACGCGCCCTGGAGCAGGAGCTGCGAGAGCTCGGATTCCGACGGGCGGCGGCACGCGGCCGGCTCTGCTGGCTCGGGCTTCCCGAGGCGGACGAGTCCCTCGGCGAGCTCGCACGTGCAATCGCGGCGGCGGATCCGGAGGTCTCGATCGTCCACGTCCCCGCCGGGCTGTGGCGCTTCGCCGTGGACGAGCCGGCGCTGCCTCTGCAGGCGGGGTTGCTCCGCGCGGACCTGGCCGAGGACCGGCCGCTGGTGGCACTGGCGGTGATCGAGCTGCGAGAGCGCCGGCTTCCGGTCCGGGTTGCCTCACGTCCGCTCGGGCTGGTGGCCTCGCGGCGGGCGCTCGCGGGGCTCGAGGTCGGAGGCGGGGCCGCTCGGCGGGTCGCGCGGCTCGCCCGCGGCCTCCTGGCCCCCACCACGGGGCTCGCCGCGCAGCGAGGCCAGGGGCTTCCGCTGACGATCGGCGCGGCGTTCGTGGTCCTCTTCGCGGCCGCGGTGCTCGTCACGCTCGGCGGCGCAGCGACCGGGCGCATCGCGCGTCCAGCGCGGCGGCGGACCTCGCGGCCCTGTCCGGGGCGCGCTCCCTTCGCGACGACTTTCCGCGCCTCTTCGCCCCCGCCCGCCTCCAGAGCGGCGCCCTCAACCCGAGCCATCTGGGCAAGGGGGAGTATCTCGCCCGAGCCGCGACGGTCGCCCGGCAGGCGGCGCGCCGAAACGGCGTCGATCCCGCGGATCTGCGGGTCTCCTTCCCGGATCGAGGCTCGTTCGCCCCCGTGCGCGTCCGGGCCGAGGTGACCGCATCGGTCGACCGGAGCGCGCTGCCCGGTCGGCCCGCCCGGTGGCCGCGGAGCGCGGCCCGTCGCGGGATCCCCGTCAAGGCGTACGCGGTGGCGGAGGCCGCCCCGCCGGCGCCGGCCGGTCTCCCCTCGATGGCGAGCGGCGGCGGATACTCGGGCCCGCTCGCCTACCGCCAGGGCAAGCCCATGCGTCCCGACGTGGCGGCGGCGTTCGATCAGCTGGCCGCCTCGGCGGCGAACGCGGGAATCGCCCTGGTCGTCAACTCCGCCTACCGATCCGACGCTGAGCAGGCGCAGCTCTTCGCTCAGCACCCGGATCCCCGTTGGGTGGCGCCGCCGGGGAAGTCGCTCCACCGTTGCGCGACCGAGCTGGACCTCGGCCCACCGGCCGCCTATTCATGGCTGGCCACGCACGCGCCACGGTTCGGGTTCGTTCGGCGGTACTCCTGGGAGGCATGGCACTTCGGCTACTCGCGGGCCCCGGCCCCATGCTCCACTGCCGCAAACGCCATCGGTCGGTCTCCAGACGGCGGCGCGGGCGGCGCGGGCCTGCAGGACTTCGTGCCCGCCCGGTTTCGCGACCCGATCCTTCGCGCGGCGACGCACTGGAACGTCTCCGCCGGGCTGCTCGCCGCCCAGCTGATGGCCGAGTCCAACTTCAACCCCTTCGCGGCCTCGGGCGCCGGTGCGCAGGGGATCGCCCAGTTCATGCCCGCGACCGCTCGGGCCTATGGCCTTCGCGATCCGTTCGACGCGCCGGCGGCGATCGACGCCCAGGCCCACCTGATGTCCGATCTCCTGCGCCAGTTCGGCTCCGTGTCGCTCGCGCTCGCCGCCTACAACGCGGGCCCCGGGGCGGTGTCCGCCTGCCACTGCGTGCCCCAGATCCCCGAGACCCAGGCCTACGTTGCCCGGATCCTCGGTCTGATGGGCGGCGCGGGCGAGCTGCTCGCCCCGATGCTCGAGGTACGGCTGGTGGACTAGGCGGTGGTGCTCGCTCAGCGTCGCTGGTCGCGCCCCGCAGGCGGGCCGGTGGCTTCCAGGGCCGCCGCGCGGTTGGCGAACATCTTGAGACGGTACGCCCTTCCGTCACGCAGCCAGACGACATGGGCGACGCGCTCGGAGACCTCCACGCCGCTTCCCTCGCCCACCGCGACCGTTCGGACCATGACGACCACCGCGTCGCCCGCATCTACGAGCTCCTCCACCTCGACCCGGAATTCCGCCCAGATGTCGAAGCCTTCCTCGAGGAACGACCGGTACGCCTCCCGGCCGCGTATCACCTCCTCGTCCGGCAGGCGGTCGGTTAGATCCACCTCCACGTCCGGGTCGACCTTGGCGAGCAACGCCTCAACGTCTCCCCGCCCATAGAGCTCGTACAGGTCCGCGACGATCTGGACGTTCTCCGCGGACATGACGGCGCAGTATCGCTGACCTCCGCTCGTGTCGATCACTAAGCTCTCCCGCGCGATGGAGCCCGTCCAGGTCGAGGGAGTCGAGCAGCTCAAGGAGCTGGTTGGTCGCGAGCTCGGGCCGACCGACTGGGTGGAGGTCACCCAGGAGGACGTCGACACGTTCGCCGACGTCTCGCACGACCATCAATGGATCCACGTCGACCGCGAGCGCGCCGCCGCCGAGAGCCCGTACGGGACGACCGTCGCGCACGGGAACCTGACTCTCTCGCTCGTGGACAGCTTCCGACCGCAGCTGATCCAGAACCGCGGCGTGAAGATGGGCATCAACTACGGCTTCAACAAGGTGCGCTTCCCGGCTGCGGTCCCAACGGGGACGCGGGTCCGCGCGCGGGCCGAGCTCCTCTCAGTGGAGGAGCTCGGCGACGGCTGGTGGCACGTGGTCACCAAGTTCACCCTCGAGGGCGAGGGTCAGGACAAGCCGGTGTGCGTCGCCGAAGCGGTCGGCCGAGCGCTCATCGACTGATCGCTCCGGCCTACTTGACGGTCAGGGTCCCCTTCATGCCGGCCTGCTCATGGCCGTCGACGCTGCAGAAGTACGTGTAGGTCCCGGGCTTCAGGTCGACGTCAAGCGTCGTCTTGCTCTGCTGAATGATGTCGCTGCAGCCAACCTCCTTGCCGCTCGAGTCCTGGACGCAGACGTCGTGGCCGATCGCCGAGGGGTTGTCGAAGTCGATCGTCGCCTTGCCGGGCTTGGCGGACAACGAGCTCTGCTGATATGCCAGGGCGCTTGGGTCAGCCGCCAGGCTGAGCGTCTGACCGCCGCCGGCAGCCGCCTGCGTCGTGGAGGTCGTGGAGCTCGCAGCGGTGGTGCTGGAAGAAGAACTGCTGCTGCCGCAGGCCGCGAGCGCCAGTGGGGCCATGGCGCAGAGCGCCACCGGTACGAGCTTTCTCATCGACGATCCCCTTTCGAGCTGGTTCGCGGTCGAGTCTATAGCCGACGGGCTCAACGACCGGCTAAAGGTCGCCTCACGCCCCTCGATGAATGCCGTGACCCCCTCGCGAAGGTCCTCGGTCGCCATGCTGTCGGCGATTCCGTGGCGCTCGAGCTGCAAATGGTCGGCGAGCGAGTTGTCCAGGCTCCCGGCCACCAGTCGCTTCGACATCCGGACGTAGTGGGGCGCCTTCGCGGCGAGCTTGGCGGCCTTCTCGGTGGCGCGGTCCATCAACGCGTCCGCGGGCACGACCTCCGCCACGATGCCCATCTCGCGCGCCTGCTCCGCGCTCAGCAGCGGGTCGTTCAGCAGGAGCTCGATGGCCCGCGAAGGACCCACCATCCGAGGGAGGAAGTAGGTCATCCCGCCGTCGGGCGAGGCCCCGATCCGGCCGTAGGCGCACACGAACGCGGCCTCCTCGGAGGCAATGCGCGTGTCGCACATCAGCGCCAGCGAGAAGCCGGCACCCGCCGCAACGCCGTTCACCGCGGCGATGACCGGGTACGGGATGCGGCGAAAGTCGACGATGGCCTGGTGGAGGACGTCGGCGCCCCGCCGAACCTCCGCCGACAGGTCGGGGCCGGATTCCTCGAGCCCGCGCTTGAACCAGTTCACGTCGCCCCCGGACGAGAACGCGCGTCCCGCCCCGGTCACGATCAGGCCCCGCAGCGGCGCCCGATCCGCGAGCCAGGCGGCGGCGATGACCAGTTCCCCGATCAGCTCGGGGCTCATGGCGTTCAGCACGTCGGGTCGATCGAGCGTCATGGTGCCGATCTCGCCGTCGATCTCGAGGCGGAGGGTCTTCAGCTCGGGTGGACTGGGCGCGGTGGCGGTCGTCATCTCTGCTCCCTGCTTTCGATTTGGGCGGCTGGCCGGCAGCCTAACCTTGTTGGTATCCCCAAGAGACGGACAGGCAGATCCGACGTGACCGAAACCGAGAAAGAGGAGGCGACACCGACCGCCGCCCCCGGACGCGAAGCGGAGGAGGCGACCACCGACCCTGCCGCCCCCGGACGCGAAGCGGAGGAGGCGGCAGGCCTTGATGCCCAGCGCCGGCGCCTCCCCGACCAACCGGGCGTCTACCTGTTCAAGGACGCCGACGGCGGCGTCCTCTACGTGGGCAAGGCCGTGTCGATCCGCAAGCGCGTCGCCTCCCACTTCTCGGGCCCCCACCGGGGAGGGCTTCCGTTCCTGGGGCAGGTCGCCTCGATCGACTTCCTGGTCACGGAGACCGAGGCGGAGGCGCTGCTCGCCGAGCAGCAGTTCATCAAGCGCCACCGGCCGCGGTTCAACATCCGGCTTCGCGACGACAAGTCGTACCCCTACATCGGCGTCAGTCTCGACGAGGAGTTCCCGCGGGTGTACTTCACCCGCGAGCGCCATCGTTCGGGCCGCGTCTACTTCGGGCCCTTCTCGAGCGCCCGCCGGGTTCGCGAGACGCTCGACCTGCTCGGCAAGCTGTTCCAGTACCGCACCTGCGAGGGCCCGGAGCCGGGACGCCGGTCCGGCGTGCCCTGCCTCGACTACTACATCAAGCGATGCCAGGCTCCCTGCGTCGGCTACATCGACCGCGAGGAGTATCGGCGAAACATCGAGGCGATCGTGGACTTCCTCTCGGGCCGGTACCGGGACGTCGAGCGGGACCTCGAGCGCAAGATGGCCGAGGCGGCCGGGGAGGAGGAGTACGAGCGGGCGGCGGCCTACCGCGACCGGCTCGGAGGCGGTCCGCTCCCTCATGCAGCGCCGCAGCGTCGCGGGAGAGTCGCTCGAGAGCGCCGACCTGATCGCCGTAGCGGTGGAGGGCAACGGCGCGAACGCCCAGGTGTTCCAGGTTCGCGACGGGATCCTCGCCGAGCGCCACGGCTTCTACCTCGCCAACGAGGGCGAGCGCGGCGAGGCGGAGGTGACCGAGGAGTTCGTCGCGCAGTACTACTCCGCCGTCCCCGCCGTGCCGCGGCTGGTGGTCGTCGGCCCCGCACTGCGCGACCGAACCGCTCTCCTCATGGAGGCGCTGTCGGCCAGGCGCGGCGGGCCGGTGGAGGTGCGGGTCGCCGAGCGCGGCGACAAGCGACGGCTCCGCGAGCTGGCGGAGCGCAACGCAAGGCTCGCGCTCGCCCAGGACAAGCTGCGATCGGAGCGGCGCCGGCAGCAGCGCGTGGACGCGCTGGCGGCGCTTCAGGAGGCGCTCGAGCTCGCCTCGCTGCCGGTTCGGATCGAGGGATTCGACATCTCGAACCTCGGCCCAGAGCACACGGTGGCCTCGATGGTCGTGTTCGAGGGAGGAGCGCCGAAGAAGTCCGACTACCGAAGGTTCAAGATCCGGGGGGATCGCGCCGACGGCCCGGATGACTTCTCCTCGGTCGAGGAGGTCCTGGGGAGGCGGGCGGCGCGACTGATCGAGCAGGGTGATCGCTCGCCGCACGACGCCGAGCGCGACGAGAGCTTCGCCGCCCTCCCGGACCTGATCGTGATCGACGGAGGCAAGGGACAGCTCTCCGCGGGGATGCGCGCGCTCGAGCCGCTCGCTGAGCGAGGGACGGCCGTGATCGGCCTCGCGAAACGTCTGGAGGAGGTGTTCGTGCCGGGGCGGTCGAGCCGGCTGGCCATCCCGGAGGACTCCGAGGCGTTGCGGCTGCTGAAGCGGGTCCGGGACGAGGCGCACCGCTTCGCGATCGACTTCCACCGGCAGCGGCGCGACCAGGCGATGACCCGCTCGCTGCTCGACGAGCTCCCCGGTGTCGGGCCGGTTCGCAAGCGAGCGCTCCTGAGCCACTTCGGATCGCCGGAGCGGCTCGTCGGCGCCAGCCGCGAGGAGCTCGAGGCCGTCCCCGGCATCCCGGGAAAGCTGGCCCGCCAGATCCATCGGCAGCTGCACAAGGCGGGCCGATGAGCGAGGGCGGGGATCCGGGCGACGGCGCACGCGGTCACGAGCGCGCGGGACGTCGACCTCGTGGTGATCACCGGCTACTCGGGCGCCGGGAAGTCGGAGGCGATCGCCGCCTTCGAGGACGGCGGGTATTTCTGCATCGACAACCTCCCCCCGAGGATGATCAGCTCGCTCGGCGAGCTGTTCCGCCACGAGGGAAGCGGCGTCCGCCGCGCGGCGATCGTGTCCGACGTTCGCGGCGGCGAGTACTTCGACGAGCTCGTCGAGGTGCTGGGACAGCTGACGGAGTCCGGGCTCGACCCCACGGTCCTCTTCCTGGAGGCGGACGAGGCCACGCTGATCGATCGCTTCAAGGAGACTCGCCGCCGACACCCGATGGCCCCCGACGGCCGAGTGATCGAAGGGATTCGCGCGGAGCGCGAGGTGCTGGGCCGGCTGCGGGAGGCCGCCGACGTCGTGATGGACACGAGCGGCCTGACCGGAGCGATGCTGCGCAGGCGCGTGGTGACGGAGCTGCTGGGGCCGAAGGGCGCCCGCGGCAAGCTCGCCGCGACCATCATCACCTTCGGCTTCAAGAACGGCCCCCCGCGCGAGGCGGACGTCGTCCTCGACGTCCGCTTTCTGCCCAACCCGCACTACCGCGAGGATTTGCGGCCGCTGACGGGGCTCGACCGCAAGGTGGTGGAGTACGTCGAGGCGGGCGACCTGGCCACCGAGTTCTACGCGCGGCTGTTCCCCATGCTCGATTTCCTATTGCCCGCCTACGTCACCGAGGGGAAGACGCATCTGACGATCGGGATCGGCTGCACCGGGGGGCGACACCGTTCGCTGACCGTCGCGCAGCGGATCGCCGAGCATCTGTCCGATCACGACGACGTCTCGCTGCGCGTCGTCCACCGAGACGTCGAGCTCGACTGAGCGAGCGCCCGCACGG
Source organism: uncultured bacterium (assembly GCA_963772345.1). Taxonomy (GTDB): domain Bacteria; phylum Actinomycetota; class Thermoleophilia; order Solirubrobacterales; family 70-9; genus AC-56. Next base: position 136,554 of record CAVYXB010000012.1, read on the forward strand.
CGCGGCGCGCCCTCCGGCTAGTGGGTGAACCGCTTGAACGCCCGCCAGGCGGGCTTGGGCTTGCCGCTGTGCTTGATCAGCCCTGCGGAGCTGCAGAAGCTGCACCCTCCGCGGCCGGCGGCGGGTCGCGGAAGTCGAACCAGATCAGGCGCTTCACGTGCCAGGCCCTCCGGTGGTGGACGATCAGCCGGAAGGACTTCTGGAGCATCCGCTTCTGGCCCTTCGGCCCCTTGTTCAGGCCGAACCGGTCCGGGTGGTGCGAGCCCCAGCCGAGCTCCGTGATCCACAGGGGGGCGCGCCTGTCGCCATGGCGCTTCATGACTCCGCGGATCCGCTTGATCTTGCGGCCGACCTGGGGGACCTGGGGCGCATAGGGATTGACGGCAACCGCATCGAACGCCTGCTTGATCCGGTGGGCCGCGTAGAAGCGATTGAGGTACTTCTTGTCCGAGGGCTGGCCCCTGCCCGACATCCCGGCCAGAACGACGTTCGCGCGCGCGGTCCGCGCCGGCGATCGCGCGATGCGCGCTGCGCACGAGCGAGGCGTACTGCGGCACCGAAGGACGGGGCGCGAAGAACTTCTTCAGATTCGGCTCGTTCCAGATCTGCCAGTCGCGGATCGGCAGCGCGCGGCTTGCCGGGATGCTGCCGGGGATAGAGCCCGGGCGCGGTCCAGTAGGTGCCGCCGCTCCCGTAGCGCTTGACCGCCTGGGCGAGGAACTTCCGCCACGCTTTGCGCTTCTTCGGCCCGTGAACCGGGGGCACGTTCGGAGTGCGGGCGACGTAGCCAGGCGAGCCGTAGACGACCGGGAGCACCGCGATGCCCTTGCTTGCAAGCCCGCCGACGATCCGGTCGTAGCCGACCCAATTGAACTGGCCGCTGCGCGGCTCGAGCCCGGGCCAGTACATCAAACGGCGCACCGTGCCCACGTGGCCCTTGTCCATTCGCTTCAGGTCCCGGTGCGAGAGGCCCGTGGAGGCGTCGTGGACGCCGAAGAAGCCCCCGTCCGCGAGCGCGGGGGCGGCACCCTGGGTCGCGAAGGCGACCAGGATGGCGACCAGGGCAAGTGTCCGGGCTCGGCGCATCAGCCAGTGAGGTTCGGGGTCCCGCCTCGACGACGTCCGCCATCGGGCCGGCCAAAGATACAGATTGGGCGCGCGCCGTTGCGCGGTGGCCCGAGACGCTCAGGGCGTCCCACGCGCGAGGACCTAGGCCGGCCGTCCATACAATCAGCCGTCGTGGCCGACCCCGTGATCAGAGCCCGCGGCCTTCACAAGTCCTACGGCGATCTGGAGGCGGTTCGGGGGATCGATCTCGAGGTCGCCGGCCGCGAGGTCTTCGCTTTCCTGGGGCCCAACGCGGCCGGGAAGACGACCACGGTCGAGATCCTCGAGGGCTATCTGGAGCGGAGCGCCGGCGAGGTGACGGTCCTCGGCCTCGACCCATCCGACGCGGGGCGCCGGTGGCGCCAGCGGATCGGGATCGTGCTCCAGCAGTGCAACATGCAGCCGGAGCTCACCGTGCGCGAGTCGCTCGAGCTCTACGCGGGCTATTACGAGGCGCCGCGCTCGGTCGCCGAGACGATCGAGCTCGTGGGCCTGGAAGGCGCGGCCGACCAGCGGGCGGGTCGGCTGTCCGGGGGCCAGCAGCGGCGCCTGGATGTCGCGCTTGCCCTCGTCGGCGACCCTGAGCTCCTGTTCCTCGACGAGCCGACGACGGGGTTCGACCCCTCGGCGAGGCGGCAGGCCTGGGAGGTGATCAGCAGCCTCAGGGACCTCGGGAAGACCGTTTTCCTGACGACTCACTACATGGACGAGGCGCAGGCCCTCGCCGACCGAGTCGCGATCATCGCCAGCGGGCAGATCGTCGCCGAGGGCCCGCCCGGCGAGCTCGCAGGCCGGGGGGGCGGCATCTCCTCGATCAGCTTCAAGCTGCCGGTGGGCGTTGTCGCGGCGGACCTGCCCGGCGAAGTGACGACCGCGCTCGGCGACGGCGGGAGGCTTCCCAATGGCGAGGTGACGCTGCAGACGGAACAGCCGGTCGCGATCCTGAACGCGCTGACCGGCTGGGCCCTCGCGCGGGATCTCCAGCTCCCCGACCTGGAGGTCCGTCGGCCGAGCCTCGAGGACGTGTACCTGGAGCTGACCGAATGACCGGGCTCGCGCTCGCCCTGCACCAGTTCCGCTACGACCAGAAGATCTTCTGGCGCAACCCGGCCTCGGTGTTCTTCACCGTGATGTTCCCGGTCATGTTCCTCGTGCTCCTGGGCGTGATCGTCAACGGCCAAACGATCCACGCGCAGGGCGGAATCGATGCCACCACCTACTTCGTTCCGGCGGTGATCACGCTGGCGCTCGTGTCGGCGACGATGGTCAACCTGGCGATGAACCTGACCATCCTGCGTGAGGGCGGCGTGCTCAAGCGCCTCCACGGGACGCCGCTGCCCGGGTGGGTGTTCATCGCGGGGCGGATCGGCAACGCGTTCGTCACCGCGCTGTTGATGTTCGTCCTGGTCACGGGCCTCGGGCGCATCCTCTTCGACGTGCCCGTCCCCTGGTCGAGGCTCGGTCCCCTCCTCGTGGTGTTGGCGGTCGGCTCGGCGTCGTTCTGTGCGCTGGGGGTGGCCCTCACGACGATCATCCCCTCGCGGGAGGCGGCTCCCGCGATCACCAACCTCGTCGTCTTCCCCCTCTATTTCCTCTCCGGCGTGTTCATTCCGGAGAGCGAGATCCCGACCGGCGTCCTGCACGTCGCCGACGTGTTCCCGATCCGCCATCTGTTCGACGCGCTGCTGGCCGGATTCGATCCGGCCACCGGCAGCGTGGGCTCCGAGATGGGCGACCTCGCAGTGGTTGCCGCATGGGGGTTGCTCGGATTCGTCGTTGCGCTGCGGCGATTTCGGTGGGAACCGCGCCGGTAGGCTTGAGCCGTGATTCACCACGTCAGCGTGGAGGTCTCCGACCTCGAGCGGAGCGGCCGTTTCTACGACTCGCTGCTCGGCCCCCTCGGGTGGCGGCGCCAGGTGGACACCGCAGAGTTGGTGGCCTGGGGGATCGTGAAGCCCGTGTTCTTCGCGTCGAACCGAGGCCCCGCCACGCCGGGCGGCGGCCACACCTGCTTCTCGGCCAGTGGCATCTCGGCGGTCAGGGCGGCGTGGGAGGGGGGCGTCGCCGCGGGGGGGAGCGACGACGGCCCGCCCGGCAACCGCCCTCAGTATGGTCCGACCTACTACTCCGCCTACCTCCGCGACCCCGACGGGCATCGCGTCGAGGTGGCGGTGGGGACCGACTGAGCGAGCACCGATAAGGAGGGGACCAGCCAGATGGCGCCAGTGAGAGTTGGGATCAACGGCTTCGGGAGGATCGGGCGAAACCTGTTCCGGGCCGCCCACCAGTCGGGCGCGGAGCTCGAGTTCTGCGCGGTCAACGACATCACGGACCCGGCCACGCTCGCTCATCTGCTCACGTACGACTCGATCTACGGGCGCTTCCCGGGCGAGGTGGAGGCGCGCGAGGAGGCAATCGCCGTGGACGGCCGGGAGATCAAGGTGCTGGCGGAGCGGGACCCCGGCGCGCTTCCGTGGTCCGATCTCGGCGTGGACGTCGTGATCGAGTCCACCGGCCTGTTCACGAAGCGGGACGACGCCGCCAAGCACCTGGAGGCGGGCGCGAAGAAGGTGATCATCTCCGCCCCGGCGACGGAGCCCGACGTCACCGTCGCGCTGGGCGTCAACTTCGACGCGGCATACGACCCGGACCAGCACCAGATCATCTCCAACGCTTCGTGCACGACCAACTGCCTCGCGCCCGTGGCCAAGGTGCTCCACGAGTCGATCGGGATCGAGCGCGGCCTGATGACCACGATCCACGCGTATACGGCCGATCAGCGCCTCCAGGACATGCCGCACAAGGACCTGCGCCGCGCGAGGGCGGCGGCGGTCAACCTGATCCCGACGACCACGGGCGCGGCCCGGGCGGTCGGCCTGGTGCTTCCCGAGCTCGACGGGAAGCTGAACGGGATCTCCGTCCGGGCGCCGGTCACCACGGGCTCCGTCGTCGACCTGGTCTGCGAGGTCTCGCGCGAGACGACGATCGACGAGCTCAACGCCCAGGTCAAGGAGGCCGCCGAGGGGCGCCTCGCCGGGATCCTCCGCTACACGACGGATCCGATCGTCTCCACGGACATCGTCGCCGATCCCCACTCGTCGATCTTCGACGCCGAGCAGACGATGGTCATCGACGGGCGGATGGTCAAGGTCGTCGCCTGGTACGACAACGAGTGGGGCTACTCGAACCGCTGCGTCGAGCTCGCCACGAAGGTGCTCGAGCCGAAGCCCGCCGCGGTCGGCACCGCTTGAGCTTCCCCAAGGCGACCGTTCGCGAGGCGCCGGTCGACGGCCGGCGCGTTCTCGTGCGGGTCGACTTCAACGTGCCGCTCGAAGACGGCGAGGTGGCCGACGACGCCCGGATCCGCGCCGCGCTGCCGACGATCGAGCTGTTGCGGGAGCGAGGCGCCGCCGTGATCTGCGTCTCCCACCTGGACCGGCCGAAGGGGCCCGATCCGGCTCTCTCCATGGCGCCGGTGGCAGCTCGGCTCGGGGAGCTGCTCGGGGCCCCGGTCCGGCCGGCGCCGGCCGTCGTCGGGCCGGAGGTGGAGCAACTGGCCGCGAGCCTGGAGCCGGGCGATGTGCTGATGCTCGAGAACAGCCGCTTCGAGCCGGGCGAGACCAAGAACGACCCCGAGCTTGCGCGTGGGCTCGCGGCGCTCGCGGACCTCTACGTGGACGACGCGTTCGGCGCCGCCCATCGCGCCCACGCCACGACCGAGGGCGTCGCCCATCTCCTCCCCGCGTACGCCGGTCTCCTCCTGGAGCGTGAGGTCCGGGAGCTGACCGCGGTGCGAGAGGACCCGGCGCGACCGCTGTGCGTGATCCTTGGCGGCGCCAAGGTCAGCGGGAAGGTGGGCGTGATCGAGCGGTTTCTCGACATCGCCGACGAGATCCTGATCGGCGGAGCCATGTGCTTCAGCTTCTTCAGGCACCAGGGAATCGCAACAGGCGATTCCCTGGTGGAACAGAAAGGGATCAAGCTTGCCGGCGAGGTTCTCGGGCGTGCGCAGGAGTCTTCCTGCGACCTGGTCTTGCCGGTGGACCTGGTACTCGGGCGGTCATTCGACGCTCAGACGGAGGTGCGAGCGGCTCGACGGGGTCGAGGTCCCCGACGGGTGGATGGGGCTCGACATCGGGCCGCGCACCGCGGCGGGGTACGCGGACCGCGCGGGCAGCGCGGGAACCGTGTTCTGGAACGGCCCGATGGGGGCGTTCGAGCTCGAGCCGTTTGCCGCCGGCACCCGGGTCGTCGCCGAGGCTGTGGCGGCGTCGCCGGCCACCACCGTCGTGGGCGGCGGGGACTCCGCCGCCGCGCTGCACGCCTTCGGGCTCGCCGACCGGGTCGACTGGCTCTCCACTGGAGGCGGCGCCTCGCTGGAGCTGATGGAGGGTGGCAAGCTCCCCGGGGTCGAGGCCCTGATGGACGCCGACAAGGTCGCCAACGAATCCTGAGCCGAGCGCGAGAACCGTACACATGCCCGCCCGGATACCCGATCGTCGCCGCCAACTGGAAGATGCACAAGACGTTGGCGGAGACGCAGGCATTCCTCGATCGCTTCCTCGGCGACATCGAGCAGCTCGAGGAGGTCGAGCTCTTCGTCTGCCCCCCGTTCCCGTCGCTCGCGGCGGCGGCGGAGCGATGCCGCCGCTCCCGCGTGATGGTGGCCGCACAGAACATGCACGCCGAGCCGCAGGGAGCCTTCACGGGGGAGGTCTCCGCGCCGATGCTGACCGAGCTCGGCGTCGAGGGTGTGATCCTCGGGCACTCGGAGCGCCGCGCCATGTTCGCCGAGACGGACGAGGCCCTCGCGTCCAAGGTCCCGGCCGCGCTGGGTGCCGGGCTGACGCCGATCCTCTGCGTCGGCGAGACGGAGGCCCAGCGGGATGGGGATCAGACCGAGTCCGTGCTCGCGCGCCAGCTGCAGGCCGACTTGGCGGGCGTTGACGACGATGAGCTGGCGGACGTCGTGATTGCGTACGAGCCGGTCTGGGCGATCGGAACGGGTCGCAATGCGACTCCGGACCAGGCCGCGGAGGCGATTGCCTTCATCAGGTCCGTGGTCGGCGCTCGGGACGAGCGCGCGGGCGGCGCGGTCCGCATTCTCTACGGCGGTTCCGTCAAGCCCGCGAACGCCGCGGGCCTCCTCGCCCCGGCGACCATTGACGGGGCGCTCGTCGGGGGCGCGAGCCTTCACCCGGGCGATTTCGCAGAAATCGCCCTTGCAGCCGCCGACTCCTCGGCTTCGCCTGCGGAGTCGTCGGGTTCGGGCGCGGACGGGGCGGCAGGGTCGCAGTCGTGAACCGCGACTTCGTCGCTAGCGCCAACGATCTTCCCGAAGGTCCGAACAGGTTTCCGGTGCCGTCGCTGGCGCTCGTCGTCCTCGACGGCTGGGGGCTGGCTCCGGACGGCCCTGGGAACGCGATCTCCCAGGCATCCACGCCGGTGTTCGACGAGCTCTGGTCGCGTTACCCGCACACGACCCTCTCGGCGAGCGGCCAGGACGTAGGCCTGCCCGAAGGCCAGATGGGCAACTCCGAGGTCGGCCACCTGAACCTCGGCGCGGGCTCGGTCGTGAAACAGGACCTCACGCGAATCGACGATGCCATCGCCGACGGCAGCTTCTTCGAGAACCCGGTGCTGAAGGCGGCCTGCGAGGCGGCCCTCAACGGCCCACGTGGCCGGCTGCATCTGATGGGGCTCGTCTCCGACGGCGGCGTGCATTCGGGCTGGGAGCACATCGAGGCCTGCATCGAGCTCGCCGCTCGCGAGGGCGTCCCGGACCTCGTCGTTCATGCGTTCACCGATGGGCGAGACACGCAGCCGAAGGCTGGCGCGGGCTATATCCGCGAGCTCCAGCGCTGGCTTCGCCACGCCGGACGGATCGCGACCGTCAGCGGTCGGTACTTCGCCATGGATCGCGACCGTCGCTGGGACCGCATCAAGCTCGCGTACGACGCCATCGTGCACGCCGACGGCCGGCACGCCGCGACCGCCGTGGAGGCGGTGGAGCGCTCCTACGAGGAGGACGAGACGGACGAATTCATCCAACCGACCGTGATCGGCGATTACGATGGCGTCGCCGAGGGCGACGCGGTGCTGCACTTCAACTTCAGGCCCGACCGGGCTCGCCAGCTCGTGCGCGCACTGGCTGAGCCTGGATTCGACGAGTTCCCGCGCGGCACCGTCCCGAAGGTGGAGCTCACGACCCTGACGGAGCTCCAGAAGGGCTGGCCCTACCCAGTCGCGTTTCCTCCGAGGGCGCCGGGGGCGACGTTGGCCGAGACGATCGCCCGGGGCGGCGGGCGCCAGCTCCACGTCGCGGAGACCGAGAAGTACGCCCATGTCACCTACTTCTTCAACGGCGGACGCGAGGCGGAGTGGGAGGGGGAGGAGCGACGGCTCGTGCCGTCGGTCCGGGACGTGCCGACCTACGACCACAAGCCGGAGATGAGCGCCCGGCTGGCCGCAGCATCGTTTCGAGAGGGCTGGGAGGAGGACGGCTACCGCTTCGCGATCATCAACTTCGCGAATCCGGACATGGTCGGCCATACCGGCGTCATCCCGGCCGCCGTGGCCGCCGTCGAGACCGTGGACGACTGCCTCGGCGAGGTGGTCTCGACCGTCCACCGCTCGGGCGGAGCGTGCCTGGTGACCGCGGACCACGGCAACGCGGACAACATGCTCGAGCCGGATGGCTCGCCCAACACCGCCCACTCCACCAACCCGGTGCCCCTGATCGCCACCGTCGCAGGCCTCTCGCTGGACGGCGGCGGGATCCTCGCCGACGTGGCTCCGACCGCGCTGTCGCTGCTCGGCATCGCGCAGCCGCCCGAGATGACCGGGCGTTCCCTCATCGCCGCTTAGGCTCCGATCGGCGCGACCGTGAGCGGCGCGGTGCAGGAGAACCAGCCCCCTAGGCTTCCAGGTCGTGCGCGCGGACCCGGACCGGCTTCGATTCGAGATCACTGCGCAAGACGGGGCCGCCCGAGCCGGGCGGCTTCATCTTGGCGCGGGGCCCGTGGAGACACCGGCCTTCATCCCGCTGGCGACCCGGGGCAGCGTTCGCTCCCTGACCTCCGCGGAGGTCCAGGGCCTGGGCTACCAGATGGTGCTGGGCAACACGTTCCACCTCCTGCTCTCGCCCGGGCCAGAGCGAGTCGCGGCCATGGGGGGGCTGCACGGGTTCATGGGATGGCCTCGGGCGATCATCACGGACTCCGGAGGCTTTCAGGTCTTCTCACTCGCTCACGGGACGGTGGCGGACGAGATCAAGGGCCGGCGGGGCCGCGCGGGGGGGTCGGGGAGCATCCTGGAGATCACGGAGGACGGGGTTCGGTTTCGCTCGTACGTGGACGGGTCACAGCGCTTCCTCGGCCCTGACGAGTCCATGGCCGTCCAGGCCGCACTCGGCTCCGACATCGCCCTGGCGTTCGACGAGTGCACTCCCTACCACGCCGATCGCGACTACACGGCGCGCTCGGTTGAGCGAACCCACCGCTGGCTCGATCGCTGCCTCGCGTGGCACGAGCGCTCGGGGCCTGCACGCCAGGCCGTGTTCGGAATCGTTCAGGGCGGCGTGCACGAGGACCTCCGGCGGGCCTCGGCCGAGCGGGTCTCGGCGGCAGCGGTGGACGGGCTCGCGATCGGCGGCACCCTGGGCCGAGACAAGGAGGAGATGCGGGGAGTGGTGTCGATGACGACGCCGCTGCTCGATCCGAGCGCGCCGCGACACCTGCTCGGCATCGGCGAGCCCGACGACCTGGTCGAGGGGATCCTCGTGGGCATCGACCTCTTCGACTGTGCCGTCCCGACCCGGCTCGCCCGCCACGGGATGGCGCTGGCCCCGCTGCCTGAAGCCCGGTATCGGTTCGACGTTCGGCGGGCACGCTATGCGGAGGACGACGCGCCGTTGGTGGAGGGCTGCCCGTGCCCCACGTGCGGTGTGCACACCCGCGCCTACGTCCACTACCTGTCGCGAGCGGAGGAGATGACCGGCGTCAGGCTCCTGGCCGCCCACAACCTCTCCTACCTGGAGCGGCTGGTTCGCGGAGCCCGCGAGGCGATCCAGGCGGGCGCATTCGCCGCGTACCGCGAACGAATCCTGGGCGGGGCGCCGCCCTGGGGCGCGCTCACTGCGTATGGGAGTTGATGAAGTCCTTGATCGACTTGACCGTGTCCGGGACGGTGTCCTTGATCAGGTGGGTGTTCTGGCCGGCATTGGTCGTCAGCAGGACGATCGCGGCGACCACGGCGGCGAGGATCGCGATCACCAGCAGCACGCCGATCGCGTTGCGGAGACGCTTTGCGGCGGAGCGTCGTGGCGGGCGCGCAGCCGACCGGGGGGCGGTACGAGGTCGTGGCGCCGGGCGGGATGGGGGTGCCCGCCGTGCGGTCGGCGTCACGGGCTCGGGCGAGAGGTGCCGCGTGGCATCGGTCGTCTCGCCCGGCATCATGCGGGTCGCCTGGGTCCCCGCGCCGTCGGGTGGCGGGGGCGCGTGGCCGGCGCCTCCAGCGCGGAGCGCCGCCGCGAGCTGGCGGGCGGTCGAGTAGCGGCCCGCTGGATCGCCGTCGAGGGAGCGAAGCACCGCGGTGGAGAGCGTCTCCGGAATCTCGGCGTCGTAGGAGGTGGGCGGGAGCGGGCGCTCGTTTTCGCGTCGCAGCGCGAGCTCCGCGAGCGTCGCTCCCTCCCACGGGAGGCGCCCGGTCAACAGCTGGTAGATGACGACGCCCAACGCGTAGACGTCGGACGCCGGCGTGGCCTCCTCGCCGCGGGCCTGCTCGGGCGCCAGGTAGGCCGCGGTTCCGACCACGGAGCCGACCTGCGTCAGGCGCGACTGCTCCGCGGCCCGGGCGATTCCGAAGTCCGTGAGCTTCACCGTCATCTCGCCCGTGGGCGGCTCGTGGGCGGTCGCCCCCGAGGCGCCGCGGGTTGCGGGGCCGCCGATCACCATCAGGTTCCCCGGCTTGACGTCGCGGTGGATGATCCCCTGGCGGTGCGCATAGTCGAGCCCGGCGCAGGACTGGGTGCCGATCTCGACCGCGGTCTCGGGCCCCACCGCTCCCCGGGTCTGAAGGAGCTGGGCCCCCGAGCGACCCTCCACGTACTCCATGACGATGTAGTGGCGGCCGTCGTCGACCCCGGTGTCGTACACCTGGACGATGTTCGGGTGGATCAGCCTCGCCACCGCGAGCGCCTCTCGGCGAAACCGCGCCACGAACTTGTCGTCGTCGGAGAGGTGCTCGGCGAGGATCTTGACGGCGACGGTCCGCTCGAGGACGCGGTCGGTCGCCTTGTAGACGGTGGACATCCCGCCGGACCCGAGTCGGTCGGCGAGCTCGTAGCGGCCTGAGATCAGCGTGGCGCCCACGTCAATCGCCCCCGATCCCGGTTCCGCCGGTGCCGCCGCTCGTTCCGCCCGTCGATCCTCCCCCGGGGTTGCCGCCGCCGGGGCTTCCGACCCCCGAGTTGCCGTTGCCCTGTCCGTTCTCCTGACCGTTTCCGATGCCGTTCGCGTTTCCGTTGCCGTTGCCCGGCGGGCCCGCGGGCTCCTCCGGCGTCGTCGTCGTGGTGCTGTCGGTCGTCGTCGGGGTCGACGTGGTGCTCGTTTCCTTCGTGCTTGAGCGCTCCGGGCTGGTCGGCTGCTGGCCGGTTGCGCCTGTGGCGCCCGCCGCGCACTGCTGCTGCAGCTGTTGCTCCAGGTTGTCGCCGGCGTCGCGTAGGGCGTCCTTCAGATCTGACCCCGCGGTGCTCGGGAGCAGGTTGACGTGGTCCACGAACTCCTGGGCGCTCGCCTGGGCGGCGGCACAGTCCCCGCCGGTGGTGGACGCCTGGATCGCGTCCAAGTCGGCGTTCAGCTGCAACCGCGTCGGAGGCTGGGATCGTGCCCTTGACGTCGTTTGAGCCGCAGCCGCCAGTCGCCGCGATCGAGGCGGCGAGTGCGAGCAGGGCAGCGAGCCGCATGATCCCCGGCATCGCGGCGAGTCTAGTTCGTGTCCTCACGTCTCCCAACTACCCCCATGCGGGCGTGCGGTTCCCCGTCCGCGACTCATTGGCCCACGTACAGCCGCCTGGCCAGGTGCTCCGGGAGGTCGGTGGCCGTGATCGCCTCGGCGGCGCGATCGATGTCGTAGTCGACCCGGTGGTAGTTGGCCTCCCACGTCTCCGTGTCGAGCTCGAGCCAGGCCGCCCGCGGATCGCCGTCGCGCGGCTGCCCGACGCTGCCGGGATTCGCCAGCCAGCGGCCCTCCGAGAGGTTGAGCCGGGTACCGCCCCCCGCCTGGGCCCCTCTGGCGGCGTCGAGCAGCTCGGCGGACCGCCCCGACGGACCCTGGTTCTCCGGCATGACGAAAAACAAGGCAACGTGGGAGTGTCCGACGAGGCTGACGCGCGCCGCCTGGATCCCGATGCACTCGGCGGCCTGGTCCGGCCACAGCACGTACTCCCAGACAGGGTCGCGCGGGGACGCGTGATAGAGCGCGACCTCGTGGCTCTCGTCAGCGGGCTCGAGCCCGCGCAGGAACTCGAGCGTCTCATCCTTTGCCACGTCGCGCGTCCAGCGAACCGCCGCCGCGGCGGCCGGCGAGAACGCGGATACGTCGAGCTCGTCCAGAACCGCGAGGTCGTGGTTTCCGACCAGGCAGAGTGAGCAGCGCTCCGAGACCAGGCGCGCACATTCGTCCGGCTGGGCGCCGTATCCGACCACGTCGCCGAGGCACCAGAGCTCATCGACGGCCGCCTCCTCGATCGATGCGAGCACCGCCTCGAGAGCCGGCAGATTGGCGTGAATGTCGCTGATGATCGCCAGTCGCAAGCGGACTATCGTAGGCGCATGGCCATCCGCGACGGCTTGAGTGGGCGAAGGAGGCCCACGAGTCGCGCTCTGCGGATCGGCGTGGCGGCGGTGGCGATGGTGCTGGTGGCCGAGGGCGCGGTCTGGCTGCTTCGTCCGCGCGACCGGCCGATCCAGCCGGTTTCGGTGCCCGAGGGCCGCTATTTCACCTCGGCGGAGATCGAGCGGGGCCGCTCGTTCAGCGACGGCCAGCTATGGCTGTTCGTAGCTGCGCTCGGAGCTCAGGGTGCTGTGCTCGTAACCCTCGCTCTCGGCCACCCACGGGTCGTTCGTCGCCGCCTCGAGCGCCTGGGCGCCCGTCCGGTGATCGGAGCCGCCGTGGCGGGTGCCGGCCTGTCGCTGACGCTGGGGATTGCCGCCCTGCCCGCGAGCATCGCGGCACACGAGCGCGCCGTCGACTACGGCATCTCGACGCAGACGTTCGGCTCGTGGCTCGGCGACGTCGGGAAGTCGGCCGTGATCGGCGCGGTGCTGGCGGCGGCGGGCGCGGCCCTGCTGATCGCACTGGTGCGGCGCTTCGACGGCCGGTGGTGGCTCCCCGGGACCGTGGCGGTCGCCGCCATCGCCACGGTGTTCGTCTGGCTGGCGCCGGTGGTCTTGGCGCCGGTCTTCAACAAGTTCACCGCGCTGCCGGCGAACAGCCCGGCCCGGGCGGAAGTGCTGGCCCTCGCTCGACGCGCGGGGGTGGACATCGGGCAGGTCTACCGGGTGAACGCGAGCCGCCGCGTGCGCTCCCTGAACGCGTACGTGGACGGGATCGGCCCGACGAAGCGGGTGGTCCTCTACGACAACCTGCTCCGCCGGGCCAACCGCCCCGAGCTCAAGAGCATCGTCGCTCACGAGCTCGGCCACGTGAAGCACGACGACGTGCTTCGGGGGCTCGCCTTCCTGGTCATCGTCGCGCCGCTGGGCCTTCTGTTCGCCGCCGAGCTCGGGGCGGGGCTGGCGGCCCGCGCGGAGGTGGACCGCCGTGGGCCGGCGGCGCTGCCCGCCTACTTCCTCGGGCTCGCCGTCGCCGCGCTCGTCCTGGGCGTCCCCGGCAACCAGCTCTCCCGTCAGGTAGAGGCGAGCGCCGACACGTTCGCCCTGCAGCTCACGCACGACCCCCGGGCGCTGATCGCGGTTCAGCGTCGCCTCGCCATCTCGAGCGTCTCCGACCCCGATCCCCCCGGCTTGGTGACGGCGCTGATCGGAACCCATCCCTCGACCATGGACCGCATCGGCGCCGCGGTGGCCTACCGGCGCGAGCACTAGCCAGCGGCTGCGCCAGTCGCCGCGACCGCATCTCAGTCGTCCAGGAGCGACCGTTTCGCCGACATGTCCGACCCGCTCTAGAGCAGCTGCGCGAAGGCGGCGGCTGGAGCTCTAGTAGTTTCGCCACATGTCCGACCCGCTCAAGAGCTGCACGCGGCGGTCCGCTCCGCTGCCGAAGCCCTCCGCGACGGCTCGCCCGAGTCGCTCGCGCCCACGCTGGAGCGCCCGCCGAAGCCCGAGCTCGGCGACTACTCGACCAACGCCGCGATGCTGCTCGCACCGGCGCGCGGCCAGCCCGCCCGGGAGATCGCCGGGCTCCTCCGCGATGAGCTCGGCGCGCGCCTCGGGCCGAGCGCCGAGCGGATCGAGGTCGCCGGCCCCGGCTTCGTCAACGTCTTCCTCGCCGACCGCTGGCACCGGGAGAGCCTGGTTGCCATGCTCGGCGCGGGGGATGAGTTCGGCAGCGGCTCGCCCGAGCGTCCCGAGCGGGTGCTGGTGGAGTTCGTCTCCGCCAATCCGACCGGGCCGCTGACGGTGGCCAGCGGAAGGGGGGCCGCCTACGGGGATTCAATCGCGCGGCTCTTGGAGCTCGCAGGGCACGACGTCGAGCGGGAGTACCTCCTCAACGACGCCGGCGGCCAAGTGCGCCGGTTCTCGGAGTCGATCGCCGCCCGGATGGAGGGGCGCGACCCGCCGGAGGACGGCTACACCGGCGAGTACGTCGCCGAGCTGGCGAGCGAGCTGGCTGCCGCCGGGGCGAACGCCTCCGACCTGGACGAGCTGGCCAGGCTGGGCACGGCCGCGATGCGGGATCGAATCGATCAGACGCTGACCCGCTTCGGCGTCAGCTTCGACACCTGGTTCTCGGAGCGGTCGCTCCACCATGCGGGCAAGGTGGAGGGCGCCGTCGAGACCCTGCGGGCCCGCGGGCACGTGTACGACAGCGAGGGCGCCGTGTGGCTGAGGACCACGTCCTTCGGCGACGACAAGGATCGGGTTCTGATCCGATCAGACGGCGAGCCCACCTACTTCGCCGCGGACATCGCCTACCACCTCGACAAGTTCGAGCGCGGGGCGGAGCGCCTCATCGATCCGGTCGGCGCTGACCATCACGGCTACGTCCCCCGAATGCGGGCCGCCGTGGAGGCGCTGGGGCACGACCCGAACAGCTACGAGGCGCCGCTGATCCAGCTCGTCCATTTGGTGGAGGGCGGCGAACGGGCGCGGATGTCGAAGCGGAGGGGTGAGTTCGCCACGCTCGACGAGTTGATCGACGACATCGGCGTGGACGCGGCGCGGTTCTTCATGCTCCAGCGCAGCCACGAGACCACGGTGGATCTCGACCTGGACCTCGCCAGGCGCCAGTCGCAGGACAACCCGGTCTACTACGTCCAGTACGCGCACGCACGCATCGCGAGCATCCTGCGCAAGGCCGTGGCCGAGAGCAGCGCCCCCGGACTGGCGGGCGACGCCGAGTCCGCCGACGAGGTTGCTCTGGCCCAGGCGGCCCGAGGGGATGCGGCTGTGCTCGCCGCGGCCGAGCCGACTGAGCGCGCCCTCGTCAAGCGGCTGCTGGAGTTCCCGGTCGAGGCCGGGGCGTCCGCCGAGCGACGAGCGCCGCACAGGCTCGCCGCGTATGCGACAGCGACCGCCGCCGACTTCCACGCCTTCTATCGAGACTGCCAGGTCGTCGGAGCGGGCGCGGGCACGGAGGAGGCCCGGCTGGGCATCTGCGTGGCGGTGAAGCGCGTGATCGCCCGAACCCTCTCCCTGCTCGGGGTCAGCGCGCCCGACCGGATGTAGCGCCGCAACGGGCCCCACGCACGGTTGACGCCTGGGTCGCTGTTAGATTCCGCCCGGCCCCTGCACCCGACGAGGAGGTCACATTGACCAAGGCTGAGTTCGTCGATCGACTGTCCGCCGACGGCCGGATCGGCAGCAAGAAGCAAGCAGGCGAGGTGGTTGAAGCGATGCTCGACGGCATCGCCGATGCGCTCGCCAAGGGCGATTCCGTCACCTTCACGGGCTTCGGAAAGTTCAGCGTCGCCGAACGCGGGCCTCGCCAGGGGGTCAACCCGCGCACCGGCGAGCGGATCACGATCGCGGGCGGCCGAGTGCCCAAGTTCTCGGCCGGCGCGGGGCTGAAGACCAAGGTCAAGGGCTGAGTGGACTGAGGGCGCCGTTCGCCGACCGGCTGGTCGCCCTCGTCGAGGAGCGGCAGAGTCAGCTCTGCCTGGGCCTCGACCCCGATCCGTCAACGCTCGACCCCGAGGCCGCGTCGGCCGAGGGGGACGCGGCCGAGCGAGCCGCCGCGGCGGTCTTCGAACGCTGCCGCTCCCTGATCGAGCGGGCTGGGCCCGCCTGCGTGGCGGCCAAGCTCCAGCTGGCCTGCTTCGAGCGGCTCGGCGCGCCGGGCTGGGAGGCGCTCGAACTCACCGCCTCGGCGGCGCGCGACTCCGGGCTGTTGGTGATCGCCGACGGCAAGCGCGGCGACGTGCCGGTCAGCGCAGCGGCATACGGGCAGGCGCTCTTCGGATCGACGCCGACCCCGTGGGGGGACGTCGCGGGCATCCGAGCGGACGCCGCCACGGCCAACCCGATGCTCGGCGGGGACGCGCTCGAGCCGCTGCTCGACGAAGCCCACACCGCGGGTGCCGGGCTGTTCTGCCTCGTACGCACGTCCAATCCGGGCGCCGCGGACCTGCTCGACCTTCCCGCCCCGGACGCGCCGCTGTTCGAGCGAGTGGCGAAGCTCGTCGCCGAGCGCGCTGATCGGCTCGCCTCCGAATCCGGCCTCTCCGGCGTGGGGGCCGTCGTCGGGGCCACGGAGCCGCGACATCTCGCCCGCCTGCGCGAGCTGATGCCGCGCTCGATCTTCCTCGTGCCGGGCGTGGGGGCGCAGGGAGGTCGGGCAGACGACCTGGCGCCTGCCCTCGGAGCCCATCCGGCCTCGATTCTGGTCACGGCGTCGCGATCGATCGCCGACGCCCCCGATCCGGCAGGCCCAGGCGGGGCAGCTTCGCGCCACGCTCTGGGACCTCGCTCGCTGACCGAGCGGTTGGGAGAGCGATTGCCAACCGACGGCGGGCCGCCACCTGCGGCTCGTCCCCGGCTACCATCGCCACGGAAGAGCCTGACCGCGGTTGCGTCCCGCACCGCGAACCGGCACCCGGTGCCGCCCCGCGCGCGGAGAGATGGAGCCACAATCCACGCAGATGAGCTCGAGCGCGGGTCCCGCGAGGATCCTCGCCGTGATGGCGCTGGTTGCCGCAGCGATCGTCGTGGTGGTCGTGGTCGCGAGCTCGGTCGGCGGGTCGGGAGACGAGCTCATCGGCCGGCCGGCACGCGAGCGGGGGCGGGAAGCCGGACCAGAAGTACTACGTGGTTCAGCCGGGGGACACCTTCGCCGGGATCGCGCACAAGGAGGGCGTCTCGGTTTCCAGGCTCGAGAAGCTGAATCCCAATCTCGATACCCAGCTCCTGCCGGAGAAGGGCTGCGTGGACCTGGTGCCCAAGGGGTGCAAGGTGCTCGCGAACGGCGGCTGAGCCGCAGCCCACCGAAGCGCTGCGTCTGCATTCTCGCCGCGCTGGCCCTCCTGGTTCCGGCGGCTGCCGAGGCCTCGGGGCCGCCCCGGATCCCGGCCCGCGCCTGGATTCTGGTCGACGCGCGCGACGGCACGCGTTTGGCCGCTTCAAGTCCTGATCGCTCCCTGCCGATGGCGAGCACCACGAAGCTGATGACCGCCTATCTCGCCCTGCACCAACTGCCGCTCGGCAAGCGCCTCGTCGCGCCCCCGTACCACCCGATACCCGGCGAATCGCTTCTGGGCCTCGATCCGGGGGAGCGGATGTCCGTTCGGGACCTCCTGTACGGATTGCTGCTCCCCAGCGGCAACGACGCGGCGGCCACCCTCGCCACCGGCGCCGCGGGCACGAGGTCGGCCTTCGTGGGCGAGATGAATCGGGCAGCCCGGCGACTCGGCCTTCACAACACCAGCTACGCGAACCCGATCGGCCTGGACGAGCAGGGCAACTATTCGAGCCCCAGCGACCTGGCGAAGCTCGCGCGCGACCTCCGCCGGCGGGCGCTCTTCAGGCGGATCGTCAACACGCCGCGGGCCACGCTCACCACGGGTGACCACCCGCGCACGGTCGTCAACCACAACGACCTGGTCTCCAGGGTGCCGTGGATCAACGGGGTCAAGACGGGATACACGCTGGATGCGGGATACGTCCTCGTCGCCTCAGGCACCCGGAAGGGCGTGACGCTGCTGTCCGTGACCATGGGAGCGCCCAGCATTCGCGCCCGCGACCAGGACACCCTGGCCCTGCTGCGCTACGGGTTCTCGCGCTACCGGATGGAGACCCCGGTCCGATCCCACCAGACGCTCGCGCACGTGCGGGTGCCGAACGGGGAGCGCGACCTCACGCTGGTCGCGGATCACGCGGTGCACGCGACCGTGAGGCGTGGGCAGCGGGTCCACGTCGCGGTGGAGTCGCCCGCCTCGGCGTCCGCCCCGATCCGGCGGGGGCGCCGCCTCGGGCGCGCGATCGTCACCGTCGACGGCGAGCGGGTGGGCCGTGCGCCGCTGGTCGCGCGGTACTCGGTTCGCGTCGCCACCGGTGAGTCGCTCGCGGCGCGGGCCGACGACGCCCTCCCTGGACCGCGCGCGGTCGTCTGGGCCCTCGTGGCGGCGGTAGTGGCGGCGATCGCGATCGCGGTCGGCACGATTGTCACCCGTCGTCGGCCCGGCTAGTCTCAAGGCCAAGGGAGCACCACGTGATTCTCACCGTCACCCTGAATGCCGCCATCGACCGCACGGTCGGTGTGCCCAACTTCCGGCTCGGACAGCGCCACCGCGCGGTCGAGTCGCGCACGGTCGCGGGCGGCAAGGGCGTCAACGTCGCGCGCGCGCTCAAGCTGCTCGGGCGCCCCGTGATCGCCACCGGGCTGGCGGGCGGGGGCACGGGGTCGCGAATCCTGGAGCGTCTGGCGGAGGAGTCCATCCTCAACGACTTCACCCAGATCGAGGGCGATTCGCGCACCAATCTCGTGGTCGTGGACCCCACGTCCGGGCAGCAGACCGAGATCAACGAGCGAGGCCCCGAGGTCCGGGCCGACGAGGTCGACCGCTTCATCGAGAGGCTGCTCTACCTCGCCCAGGGCGCGAGCCTCTGCGTGCTCGCCGGAAGCGTTCCGCCCGGTGTCGACACCGCGGTCTATGCCCGGCTGATCGATGAGCTCCAGCGCCTCGGGGTGCCGACCGTGCTGGATACCGACGGGGAGCCGATGCGCCTCGGCCTGCGCGCCGAGCCGGCCGTCGTCGCCCCGAACGTCGCCGAGGCCGAGGGGGCCGTCGGACATGAGTTCAACGACGCCGACGACGTCGCGATGGGTCTGGCCGGCCTGCTCGAGATGGGTGCCCGCGAGGCGGTCATCACGCGCGAGGCGGGATGCGTCGCGATCGTCGCCGACGACGGCCGCCGCCGCTACGAGGTGCAGATCGACGCGCTCGAGCCGGTCTCCAGCGTCGGGTCGGGCGACTGCTTCCTCGCGGGCTACGTGGCCGCCCGCTACGAGGGGGGAAATCCGCGCGAGTGTCTCGCCAACGGCGTCGCCTGCGGGGCTGAGTCCACCCAGCACTTCGGCGCGGGCAATCTCAACCCGCACGAGGTGGAACGGCTGCTCCCTCGGGTCGAGGTCAGGGAGCTGGACGTCCCCGCCGGCGTGAGCTGAGCCCCGGGCCTACGGCCCGGTGTAGTTGACGTGCCACCACTCGCTGGAGGCCTCAGTCTTCGCCCATCCGTACTGCGCGCCGATCTGGTCGATCACCGTGGCCATCGAGGGATCGGCGAGATCGATCGCGGCGCCGTACTCATGGGACGAGGTCCCCGGTGGCGCTGCGAGGCTGCCCTGGCCGGAGAGATACAGGTCGTAGAGATAGAGCTGCTGCCCATAGGAGCGGTACGCGGACAGCGGTCCCGCCGGGTAGAGGTCGATCCCGTATAGCTGCAGCGACTCCTGCCTCATGGCGTTCCAGTTGGCGGCCGCGTTCGATGAGAGGTAGGCCTGGCCGGACGGGCAGGAGGGACAGTAGATCGGCGATGTCCAGTACGGAGGCGACTCTGGTGGGGGTGCCGTCGGCACGGTGGACGTGGCGGCCGGCGTGCTCGTCGTCGTAGTGGCGGTGGTGGCGGTCGCGGTTCCCGTCGAGGTGTCCGTGAGGCCCACGGTGCCCAGCGCGGCCGCCCCCTCGGCCTCGGTCGGGATCTCCAGCGTCTCGCCCGTGTAGACGGAGCTGTCCTCGGAGAGGCCGTTGTAGGCGGCGACAGTCTGGGTCGTGAAGTTGTTGGCGGCGGCGATGGACCACAGGGTCTCCCCGGGCTGGACGGTGTGGGGCACGGCGGCGTAGCTCGGGGCCGCCAGGCATGTCGCCGCCAGGACGCCGGCGGCGAGGCTCGGGAGTCTCGGAATGCGCACGTCGACCTCCCCTTTGAGGCGCGGGCGGGGCCTCCTTCCCGGTGAAGGGCGTCATGCAGGCCGCTGCTAACATCGCCTGGGCCTTGGAAACGCTGGGCCAGAGCCGCATCAAGCGCGTTTTTTCGCCTCGTTCGACGAGGCTTTTTTCGTCCGCGGCCCCACATAGCCTGGCTTCTTTACCGCCAGAGGGGAGTTGAGCCGGCTATGGAACTCGAGATCGGACGCGGGAAGAAGGGCAGGCAAGCCTACGGGTTCGATGACATCGCGATCGTCCCGTCTCGACGCACTCGCGACCCCGACGACGTCGACATCAGCTGGACCCTGGGCCCGTACCGGTTCGAGCTGCCGCTGCTTGCCGCCGCGATGGACGGCGTCGTCAGTCCGGGGACCGCGGTGGAGATCGGCCGCCGGGGCGGGCTCGCGGTCCTCAACCTCGAGGGCATCTGGTCGCGCTACGAGGACGCCGAGGAGCAGCTGAAGAGAATCGCCGCCGCGCCGCCGGAGGTCGCAACGAGGACGATGCAGGAGATCTACCGCGAGCCGGTCAAGCCCGAGCTCATCGCCCAGCGGGTCGAGGAGATGAAGGCCGAGGGCGTCGTAGCCGCCGGCTCGCTCACGCCGCAGCGGGTCACCTCCCACTACGAGCTCGCGCTGGAGGCCGGCCTGGACATCCTGGTGATTCAGGGCACGGTGATCTCGGCGGAGCACGTCTCCTCGAAGTCGGAGCCGCTCAATTTGAAGAAGTTCATCGCCGACGTGCCGGTGCCGTGCATCGTCGGCGGATGCGCCTCCTTCTCGACCGGCCTGCACCTGATGCGCACCGGCGCGGTGGGCGTCCTCGCGGGGGTCGGCCCGGGGGCCGCCTGCACGACCCGGGGGGTCCTCGGAATCGGCGTGCCGCAGGCGACGGCGATCGCGGACGTCGCGGCGGCACGCTCCCAGCACATGCTCGAGACCGGGGAGTACTGCAACGTGATCGCCGACGGAGGCATGCGGACCGGCGGCGACGTCTCCAAGGCGATCGCCTGCGGCGCGGACGCGGTGATGATCGGCTCTCCGCTGGCGCGGGCCAAGGAGGCGCCAGGACGCGGCTTCCACTGGGGCATGGCGACCTTCCATCCGTCGCTGCCCCGCGGCACGAGGGTGGCCACGATGCAGGACGGGACGCTCGAGGAGATCCTCCTCGGACCTGCGCAGGAGAACGACGGCACCTTCAACCTGGTGGGCGCGCTCCGCACCTCGATGGCGACCTGCGGCTACGAGGACATCCGCGACTTCCAGCGCGCCGAGGTGATGGTGGCCCCGGCTCTGCAGACGGAGGGGAAGCAGCTCCAGCGCCAGCAGTCCGTCGGCATGGGCTCGAACGGGCGGGCGGCCCGGTCGCCGCGGGAGTGGAGCCGTATCGGATGACTGAGCGGAGGTATCTGGTCCTCGATTTCGGGGGTCAGTACTCCCAGCTGATCGCCAGGCGGATCAGGGAGTGCGGCGTGTTCGCCGAGCTCCTTCCGCACGACACCGACCTGGGCCGGATCCGGGAGCGCGAGCCCGCCGCTCTGGTGCTGTCCGGGGGGCCGGCGTCCGTCTACTCGGACGGGGCTCCGGAGCTGCGTACCGAGCTGCTCGAGCTCGGGATCCCGGTGCTCGGCATCTGCTACGGGATGCAGGCCATGGTGCGGGTCCTCGGTGGTCGCGTGGAGGGGGCCGAGGCCGGCGAGTTCGGGCGCACCCCGCTCTCGCTCGCTGACGGCGGTGGGCGCCTGCTGTCCGGGCTTCCCCACGAGCAGCAGTGCTGGATGAGCCACCGCGACGCCGTGTTCGAGCCTCCGCCCGGGTTCGCCGCCCTGGCGTCGAGCCCCGGCTCCCCGGTTGCCGCCTGCGAGAGCCCGGACCGCGGCCTGTACGGGATCCAGTTCCACCCGGAGGTCGTCCACACGCCGTACGGCACCCAGATCCTCGACCGATTCCTCCGCGACCTCGCCGGGCTCGAGCAGCGCTGGTCGCCCGCCTCGGTGATCAGCGAACAGGTCGAACGGGTACGCGCCCAGGTCGGCGCCGGCGGCGTCCTCTGCGGGCTCTCCGGGGGCGTGGACTCGGCCTGCGCGGCGGCCCTGGTCCACCGGGCGGTTGGTGATCAGCTCACCTGCGTGCTCGTCGACCACGGCCTGCTGCGAAAGAACGAGGCCCAGCAGGTGGTGGAAACCTTCCGCGATCGCGGCATCAGGCTCATCGACGTGGCCGCACAGGACCGATTCCTCGACCGCCTCGCCGGGGTGGTCGAGCCGGAGGCCAAGCGAAAGATCATCGGCGAGGAGTTCATCCGCGTGTTCGAGGAGGAGGCCGAGAAGCTCCCGGACGTGCGGTTCCTCGTCCAGGGCACGCTGTACTCGGATGTGATCGAGTCCGGTGGCGACGGGCGGGCGGGCGCCGCAACGATCAAGTCGCACCACAACGTGGGCGGCCTCCCCGAGGACCTCGGTCTCGAGCTCGTCGAGCCGCTGAGGATGTTGTTCAAGGACGAGGTGCGGGCCGTCGCAACGGAGCTCGGCCTGCCGGACCGGATCGTTTGGCGCCAGCCGTTCCCGGGCCCGGGCCTGGGCATCCGCGTGGTGGGTGGCGAGGTGACCGCGGAAAGGCTCGACATCCTCCGCGAGGCCGACGCGATCCTGCAGGAGGAGATCCGCGCCGCCGGCCTCTACCGGGAGCTGTGGCAGTCGTTCTGTGTGCTGCCGGTCGTCCGCTCGGTGGGGGTGCAGGGGGATGGGCGCAGCTACGCGTACCCGATCGTCGTTCGGGCGGTGACCTCGGCGGATGCGATGACGGCGGACTGGGCGCGGCTGCCCTACGAGCTGCTCGAGCGCGTGTCGAGCAGGATCATCAACGAGGTGCCCGGCGTGAACCGCGTCGCGCTCGACATCAGCTCGAAGCCGCCCGCGACCATCGAGTGGGAGTAGGGCGATCCGCTCGGCGTGCCCAGCGTCGGAGAGGCCGGGTAGGGAAGGGGGTCTGGAGGGCGTCGGACGGCGCCGGCGCGTCGAGGGGAACATTTGACATCTATTTCATGGTGGACGTTCCCCTCGGCCGGTCGTGGCGCCGCCGGCCGGGACTTTGCCGTACTTGCCCGTCGTCGTCTGCCGGCTAGCTCCAGCGGTCCCAGCGCTTCAAGAGCGGCAGGGGGTCGACGGGGCGCCCGCGCTCCCAGCCCTTCGGCCAGACCTCGAAATGCAGCTGGCACCCGACGGTGCGGGCGTTGCCCGTCTTGCCGATGCGGCCGATCCGTTGGCCGGTCCGCACGCGCTCGCCATCGTGGACGGAGGCCGGGTGCAGGAAGTGGGCGTACCTGTAGTCAGTCTTGGTGCCGCGAGCGTCGATCACCACCCAGTTGCCATAGAGGACGGGGTCCGAGCCCCGA
The DNA here is from genome assembly GCA_963772345.1 of uncultured bacterium. Classification (GTDB taxonomy): domain Bacteria; phylum Actinomycetota; class Thermoleophilia; order Solirubrobacterales; family 70-9; genus AC-56. The sequence continues at coordinate 159,658 of CAVYXB010000012.1, forward strand.
GCCTGCACCCTCCCGCCGCGGGCCGCGATCACGCGGGTGCCGCAGGAGGCGAACACGTCCTGCCCCTGGTGCACGCGGCCGCCGCTGCGCGGCGCGCCGAACCGCTGCACCGGACCGCCGTATCCATGGTGCCCGCGTACCGGGAATATGCCGTCGTAGAAGCGGAACACCGGTGACGGATGCGCCCGGTGGCCGACCCGCTGGAGCTTGAAGCGGTAACGCCCGTGCGGGGCTACCCGGCCGTGGGTCAGGAGGCCGCCCCACCGGAGACGATGCAGCCGGTAGGGGATCTGACGCCGCAGTACCCAGCTCCTCTTCACATGGCCGCCGTGGACGAGCTTCACCCTCACGTCGACCGAGGACCGGGCCCGGAAGCGAAAGCTCAGCGTCACTCCTCGCGCGCGATCGAAGAACGCGCGTCGCGGCTTGACCTCGGCTTTGAGGAGATCGAAGCCCTCCGACGGGGGGAGCCTTCGGGACGGGACGACCCGCAGCGCGTCCGTCACCGGATATCGGTGACCGCCCGAGTCGACTAGGCGTGGTCGTCCGGTGCGGGCGTGCCGAGGCACCACCCCGACGAGCCGGTGAGCGCGGACGACGTTCGGCGTGGCCGGAATGAACCCCGACGCGGATGGGAAGTCGACCTCCTCGACTCGGTCCAGCCGGCGCCCCGTGATCGCGATCTTCCCACCGACGGCCGCCTTGTGGCCGGCCGCGCAGCGCTCGAGGCACGCGATGGCCGTTCCGCGCGGCGGTCGAGGCGCGGAGGCGGCTCCGCTCGCCGCCAGCGCCGCCAACACGGGCAGTCCGACGGCGAGGCCGAGTGCGAGCGTGAGGCGAGGCCGGGAGGTCAGGGAGCGCAGGCTAGCGAGCTAGCTCCACGTATCCCACTGCTTGAGGTGCTTCGTGACGGACCTCAGGAAGTGCCCGCCCTCGTACCAGCCCGGGCCCGACCATTCCTCGATGTGCAGGTGGCATCCGGTGGCGTCGCCGGTTTCGCCGACGACGCCGATCTTCTGCCCGGTCCTGACCCGCTCGCCCTTGTGGAGGGGCGACGGCTTCTTCATGTGCATGTAGACGTAGTCGTGGCTCGTCCGCTTGCCGTCGATGACGATGTAGTTGCCGCCTCCGCCGTCGTAGGCCTTCCACTGGACGCGGCCGCCGCGCGCCGCGACCAGCTTGGTGCCGCAGGCCGCCGGCACGTCCTGGCCCTGATGCGTGTGGCCCACGCGTGGGGCCCCGACGCCGTCGCCATAGGCGTGCCGGCCGCGGACCGGGAACTCGAAGCGGTGGTAGGCGAACTTGGCCTTGCTGGCCGACTGCATCGTCCCGCTCTCCGGGCCGATGCGGAACTTGTAGGTGCCGTTGTACGCCGGCTTGCTCGTCCCCTGCTTCACGCCCTTCCAGGTCGCCGTGTGAATGGTGTTGGGCTCCTGGGCGTGCTGGACCCAGCTGTCGACGACGGTTCCGTCGCCTCGCTTCACGACGTCGATGCGGACGTCGGTCGGGCCGCCGTTGCTGAACATGTACGTCACCTGCGGCTTGCGGACCCCGTAGTAGTAGGTCTTGTGCGGCTTCGCGGCCACGGTCTTCAGCTTGAAGCTGCCCGAATCCGGGATCTGGTCGGGGGAGATGATCCGCAGCTTGGTCGGCGAGGTCGAGCTGTTGTCGTAGGAGTCGGTCACCTTCGGGCGGCCGGTGGCGGCCTTGGCCGGCACCTTCGCGGTCACCGTCCGGGTGGTGGCCAGGGCCGGCCGGACCGCGATTCGCCCGCCGTCGCGAGCGCTGAACTGCACCTTGGAGACGTGCTTCAGGTGGTGGCCGGTGATCTGGACCTTGGAGTTGGCGGTCGCCTTGTGAACTCCGCCGCAGGTGGAGATGCAGACCACGTCGCCAGCCTCAGGTGCGCTCGGCGGGGTGATGCCGCCACCCTCCGCAAGCGCGGCGGCGACCCCCACCGACAGCGAGGCTGCGGCTACCGCCGTAGCTACCGCTGATCGCAATCCACGCCTCGAAGGCGGGGTTCCGCTGGGCCTCACACTTCGCTCTTTCTCTGGCCTGCGGGGTTAGCTGTCGGGCTCGCGCCGAAAGAGCGGCGCTACGGACCGGTTGTCCGATTCGCCCCCGGGACGGCTTTCGACGCCGCCCCTCTGGTTCCCCCGCTCCGCGACGGCGTACCGCAGCGGATTCGGCAGGTTGACTGGGCGGCGGCAGTATAGCCGCGGCTCGCGGCCGGACGTGCAGGGTCCCGCGTGGGCCGGGCTCAGTCGGCGTCCCTCGACTATCATCCGGCGGCCGCGCCCGTTTGTTCTTGGACGGGGGCGGCTTTTCGTGGTCCGCGCCGGACCTCCTGCGCGGCGCTCGACCTCCGATGAAGACCTTTGTTGCGACACCCGCCAACCGCCAGCGAGACTGGTACGTGGTCGACGCCGATGGCAAGACCCTCGGCCGGCTCGCGACCGCGATCGCGACCACCCTGCGTGGGAAGCGCAAGCCCGAGTACACGCCCCACTGCGACACCGGGGACTTCGTGGTGGTCGTGAACGCGTCCAAGATCCGCGTGACCGGCAACAAGCTCAACGACAAGCTCTACTACCGGCACAGCGGCTACCCCGGGGGTCTGCGTTCGCGGACCCTCGGCGAGATGCTCGAGCGGCGACCAGAGGAGGTCATCCGGCTTGCGGTGAAGGGGATGCTCCCCCGGAATCGCCTGGCGCGTCAGCAGCTCACCAAGCTGAAGGTCTACGCTGGCCCGGAGCATCCGCACGAGGCGCAGAAGCCCACCCCGCTGGAGGTCGAGGGTTGATGGCCGAAGACGAGCACCGCGACGAGCCGGAACAGCAGGAGGAGGCACAGGCGCCCGAGGAGCCGCCAGGCCGAGGAGCCGCAGGCCGAGGAGCCGCAAAGCGAGCCGGCGGCTGGAGAGGGCGCTCCCGAAGAGCCGCAGGCGGAGGCCACCGAGAAGGCCTCCGAGGAGGCCTCGGCGGACGAGCCCGAAGGGGCCGAGGCAGAAGCCCAAGGGCGCCAAGGGCGAGGACTCGTCCGAGAAGCCGCCCGGCGCAGAGCTCGAGCCGATCAAGATCGAGCCTCAGCGTGAGCTGAGCGCGGAGGAGCGCGCCCGCCTCGAAGCGGAGGCCGAGGAGCGCGCCCGGGCGGAGGCGGAGGCGACCGCGGAGGCGGGCGAGGAGCCCGTTCCCACGCGCGAGCCGGCCGTTGAGCTCGCGAGCGAGGCGCGAGTCCAGGCGACCGGAAAGCGCAAGAGCTCGATCGCGCGCGTCGTCCTGCGGGCCGGCAGTGGCACCTTCGAGATCAACCGCCGTGGGCTCGAGGACTACTTCCCGCGCCACCAGCACCAGACTTTCGTGCGGCAGCCGCTGGTCACTTCCGGCTACGACGGCAAGGTCGACGTGCGAGTCCGCGTCCACGGGGGAGGGATCGCCGGGCAGGCGGGTGCGGTGCGACACGGCATCGCCCGAGCGCTGACGGAGATCGATCCCGATCTGCGCGGCGAGCTCAAGCGGCGCGGGCTCTTGACCCGGGACGCGAGGGCCAAGGAGCGGCGCAAGGCGGGGCTAAAGAAGGCCCGCAAGCGCCCGCAGTTCTCGAAGCGATAGTGACCCGCAAGCTCTTCGGTACGGACGGCGTCCGCGGGGTCGCCGGAACCGAGCTGACCGCCGAGCTTGCGCTGGCGCTGGGGCGGGCGGCCGCCCTGCAAGCCTCCTCCGAGCGGCCCCAGGTGTTGATCGTGCGCGACACGCGCGAGTCAGGCCCCATGCTCGAGGCGGCGCTCGCGTCCGGGGTGGCGGAGGGCGGGGGGGACGCCTGGCTTGCCGGGGTGCTGCCGACACCGGGCGCGTCGATCCTGGTCCGGCGTCACGGCATGGATCTCGCCGCCGTCGTCTCCGCCTCCCACAACCCCTGGCAGCACAACGGGATCAAGTTCTTCGGCGCGGACGGGCGAAAGATCGACGCGACGCTCGAGGAGGGGATCGAGAGCCTGGTCGCGGATCACGGCTCCCCGACCCCGGCGGTTGGCCGGGTGCGCACGTTCAACGGCGCATTCGACGACTACCTCCGGGGCTTGCTCTCGACGTTCCGGCTCGACCTTGCCGGGCGGCGGGTGGCCCTCGACTGCGCCAACGGCGCGACCTATCGCGCGGCCCCCACGGCCTTCGAGCGGCTCGGGGCCGACGTACGGACAGTCGCCGTCGAGCCGGACGGGCGGAACATCAACGAGGGCTGCGGCTCGACGCATCCCGAGCACCTCGCGAAGCGCGTGGCGGACAGCGATGCCGAGATCGGATTCGCCTTCGACGGCGACGGCGACCGCGTGATCGCGGTGGACGGCGACGGCAGGATTCGTGACGGCGACGAGCTGATCGCCCTGTGTGCCGGACACCTCGCAGGTGAGGACCGGCTCAACGGCGGCGTGGCGGTGACCGTGATGAGCAACTACGGCTTCCATCAGGCGATGGCGGACGCCGGGATCGAGGTCGCGACGACTCCGGTCGGCGACAAGCACGTCGCGGACGAGCTCGAGCGCCGCGGCTGGACGCTCGGAGGCGAGCAGTCCGGCCACATCATCTGGGAGGAGCTCGGGCCCACGGGCGACGGCATCGCCGCGTCGCTCCTGGCAATGCGCGCGCTGGGGGACCAACCGCTCGCGGCGGCGGTCCCGATGGAGAAGCTCCCGCAGGTGCTCGAGAACGTCGAGATCCGCGATCGCGGAGCGCTCGACCAGGCCCCTGCGGTTCAGGAGGCGGTCAAGCGCGAGAGCGTCGCGCTTGAGGGGCGTGGGCGCGTCCTGGTGCGCCCCTCCGGCACCGAGCCCCTCATCCGCGTGATGGTCGAGGCGCCGACGGAGCAGGAGTGCAGGGAAGTCTGCGACCGTCTCGTACGTTTGGTCGAGCGGGAGCTGTCGTAGCGGAGCCTCCGCCACGGGCCGGCCCCCGGCTCTACTCTTATCGCCTCGCTATGTGCGGAATCGTCGGATACGTGGGAAAGCGTCCCTGCCGGGACCTGTTGATCGCGGGGCTCGAGAAGCTCGAGTACCGCGGCTACGACTCGGCCGGGATCTCCCTGCTCGAGGACGGACGGATCGAGTCCGTGCGAGCCGTGGGAAACCTGTCCAATCTGCGCGCGGCGGTTGGTCTCGACGGGGCCAATGCCAACGGCCATCGAGTCTCGTCGGCGGCCCCGGTGGCCACCATCGGCCTCGCGCACACCCGGTGGGCCACGCACGGCCGGGTGACCGAGGAGAACGCCCATCCGCACGGCGACTGTGACGACGAGGTCCAGATCGTCGCCAACGGGATCGTGGAGAACCACGCCGACCTGCGCCGGGAGCTCGAGGCCGATGGCCACCGGTTCAGCTCCGAGACCGACGCCGAGATCATCGCCCATCTGATCGAGCGCCACTACGAGGGCGACCTGACCGACGCGGTGCGGACTGCGTTCGGCGAGCTGAGGGGCCACTACGCGTTCGCCGCCATGCACCGCGAACACCCGGACACCCTGGTCGCGGCTCGTCAGGAGTGTCCGCTGGTGGTCGGCCTGGGGGAGGGTGAGGCGTTCCTCGCGTCGGCCATCCCGGCGTTCCTGGCCGAGACGCGGCAGGTGCTTCAGATCGAGAACGGCGAGATCGTCACCGTGACCGGCGAGGGGGCGACGCTCACCGACGCGGCCGGAACCGCGATGCCCCGCGAGACCGAGGAGATCACGTGGGACGAGGACGCCGCCGAGAAGGGCGGCTACGAGACCTTCATGCTGAAGGAGATCCACGAGCAGCCGGACGCGGTCGCCGAGACGATCGCGGACAGGCTTCCGTCCACCGGCCGAGTGGACCTCTCCGAGGTCGATCTGCCTGAGGAGCTTCGTGGCCGGCATGCGGCGGATCGTGATCGTGGCCTGCGGCACCAGCTACCACGCCGGCCTGGTGGGCCGGTATGCGATCGAGCAGTGGGCTCGCGTCCCGGTGGAGATGGACATCGCCTCCGAGTACCGCTATCGGGACCCGGTCGTTGGTCCCGACGACCTCGTCATCGGCATCACCCAGTCGGGCGAGACGGCTGACACGCTCGCGGCGATGCGGCTCGCCAAAGAGCGCGGCGCGAAGGTGATGGCGGTGACCAACATCATGGGAAGCCAGGCGACCCGCGACGCGGACACGATCCTGTTCACGCGAGCCGGCCTGGAGATCGGCGTCGCGGCCACCAAGACGTTCACCGCTCAGGTGGCGGCGATGTACCTGCTCGGCCTCTGGCTCGCGCAGTCCAGGGGAACCCTGCCGGATGAGCGCCTCGAGACCCTGATCTCCGAGCTCAAGGGGATCCCGTCGCGAATCGACCACGCCCTCGAGATGGTCGAGGACGCCGTTCAGGAGATCGCACTCGCGGAGCACCAGGGCCGCTTCTTCCTGTACCTCGGGCGGAACATCGGGCTCCCGGTGTGCCTCGAGGGGGCGCTGAAGATGAAGGAGATCTCCTACATCCCCAGCGACGCCTACGCGGCCGGCGAGATGAAGCACGGCCCGATCGCCCTGCTCGACGAGTCCACCCCGGTGGTCTGCGTGGCCACCGACAGCCCGGTCCTCGACAAGGTGCTCTCCAACGTCGCCGAGGTGCGCGCGCGAGGCGCGGACGTGATCGCGATCGCGACCGACGGCGCCGAGCACGTGGCCGACGTCACCGACAAGGTCGTCTACGTGCCGGTCACCGACTGGGTCCTTCAGCCGATCCTCGCCATCCTGCCGCTCCAGCTTCTCGCCTATCACGTGGCCCGCCTGCGAGGCCTGAACGTCGATCAGCCGCGGAATCTCGCCAAGACGGTGACCGTCGAGTGATCGCGCGGATCGCGGTCTCGACGGCAGCCTGCGCGACTCTGCTTCTCACCGGCTGCGGCGGTGGCGGAGGGACGACCTCTTCATTCACCGGGCCCGATCCCGCGACCCTGGCGCCCGCCGATGCGCCGCTCTTCGCGGAGGCGGTCGTGCGCCCGGAAGGCGACCAAAAGGACGCGCTCAATTCGGCGCTCTCCAAGCTCCTGGCGACGGACGATCCGGGCGGGTTCATCGTCGAGCGCCTCGACCAGGCGCTGGGGGAGCAGGCAAAGGGATTCACCTATGAGAATGACGTCGCCCCCTGGCTCGGGGCCAGGGCAGGGATCTTCTTCGAGACCTTCACGAACGATGCCGACGGCGCGGCGATCCTGACGGTCACCGATCCGGCGGCCGCGCGTGACGCGATCGACAAGGCGGCGGCGGCAAGCGGCAAGCCGCAACGCCACGCCACCTACGACGGGGTGGACTACGAGATCTCCGGCACGACCGCCACGGGGCTCGTGGGTGACTTCCTCGTCACCGGGTCCGACGGAGCGTTCAAGGGGGCCGTGGACGCATCGCGCGGCGCGTCGCTCGCCGATTCGAGCGATTTCACGGCACAGCTCGCCGCTGCGCCGGACGATCAGGTCGCGTTCGTCTACGCGGAACCGCGGGGAATCATCGACTCCCTGGAGAAGTCGGGGCAGGTGACCGCCGCCGGCGTTCGGGCGGCGGGCCCGCAGGTGCAGAGCCTTCTCTCGGAGCCCGCAACCGCCTCGGTGTCGGCGACGGCCGACAGCCTCTCGCTCGAGCTCTCGGCGGCGCAGACCTCGACCACGCCCGCGCCAAGTGAGTCGCCGCTCTTGAGCAGCTTTCCGAGCGACGCCTGGCTCGCGTTCGCGAGCAGTGGCACCGGCGCGGCGCTCGGCCAGGGCCTCGGCGCAGCCGAGCAGGCGCTCGGGTTCGATCTCGGAGCCCAGCTCAGCCATTGGGCGGGGGACATCGGAGGCTTCGCGCGAGGGACCTCGTTGTTCGGGCTCGGCGGGGCGCTCGTGCTCGAGACCAGCGACGAGGAGGCGTCCGCTCAGACCCTCGACGACCTCAGGCGGACGCTCTCCGCCAACCGCTCCGTGCAGGTCTCGCCGCTTTCGACCTCGGGCGAGCAGGGCTTCTCCCTCTCGCCGACCGGGGCTCCCGATTCAGGTCCAGTTCGTGCAGCGCGACGGCAAGGTCGTCGTCGGGCTTGGCTCCGACTCCGTGGACCAGGTGTTCTCGCCGAGCTCCACGCTTGGTGACTCCGACGCGTTCAAGGCCGCGCAGAGCTCGCTCGGCGACGACTTCCCGCCGGTCGCGTTCCTCGACTTCGTTCCGCTCTTCGAGCTCGTCGACAGCTTCCAGCAGGCCGCCGAGAGCCCGGACTACCAGAAGGCCAAGCCCTATCTCGATCACCTCGCGTCCCTGGCCATCGGCGGCCGCTCCGAGGGGGACCGGGCGTCGGTGCGGATCGTCCTCGGGCTCCGGGACGCACCTTCCAGCACGGATGCCGGCCAGGCCGCGAGTTCCGCTGCGGCCCTCGTTCCGTGAGCGGGATCGGGATAGACCTGATCGAGATCGAGCGGCTCGAGCGCGCGTTGGAGCGTCGCCCACGTCTCGCGGAGCGCCTGTTCACGGAGGCGGAGCTGGCGAACGCGCGTCCGCGCCTGCGTCCCGGCCGTCATCTGGCGGCGCGGTTCGCCGCCAAGGAGGCGGCGATGAAGGCCCTGGGCGTGCCCCTGCCCGCGCGGGAGATCGAGGTCGAGGGCGGCGCACGCGAGGCGCCGACGCTTCGCCTCCATGGGCGCGCGGCCGACCTGGCCGCCGCGCGCCGGCTCCACCTGCAGGTGTCGCTCACGCACTCCCAGGAGATGGCCGCTGCGGTCGTGCTGGCCGAGCCCGCGGGTTGACTCGTCTGACACCCTCCCCCGAATGGAGGACTGGCTAACGCCGATCTTCGACGCCGCGGGGATGCGCGCCGCGGACTCCTGGGCGATCGAGCAGCAGGGGATTCCGTCCCTCGATTTGATGGAGGCTGCCGGGGCTGCGGTCGCGGAGGCGGCGCGCGACGTCGCCGCCCCCGGCGTGGTGCGCGTCGTGTGCGGCAAGGGGAACAACGGAGGGGACGGGCTCGTCGCGGCGCGCCACCTTGCGGAGACCGGATACGAGGTCGAGGCGCTGCTCCTGTGGCCCGCGGCGGAGCTGTCCACCGACTCGCGCGCGAACCTGGAGCGCTTCGGAGGCTCGGTGCGGGAGCTCAGCGCCGGCGAGGCGCCCGGCGCGCTGGCGGGGTCGGGCGTGGTCGTCGACGCGATCTTCGGAACCGGCTTTTCGGGCGCTCCGCGGGCCCCCGCCGACGCTGCGATCGAGGCGATCAACGGCTGCGGGGCGCCGGTCGTGGCGGCGGACATGCCCTCCGGGGTGGACGCCTCAACGGGGGAGGTTGCGGGCGTCGCGGCCACGGCCGCAATCACAGTCAGCTTCCACGCCGCCAAGCTCGGCCACTGGATCGCGCCGGGCAAGGCTTGCGCCGGCGAGCTTCGGGTCGCCCAGATCGGGATTCCGGGGGACGCCCCCGCCGAGCCGGCCGGCGGGGTGATCGGCGACGAGGTCCTCGCCGCGACTCCGCGGCGCCAGGCGAACTCGACCAAGTTCGACTCGGGCGAGGTCGTCGTCGTCGGGGGATCACGCGGCCTCACCGGCGCGGTCTGCATGGCCGCCGAGGCCGCGATCCGCGTCGGAGCCGGCTACGCGACGGTCGCCGTCCCAGCGGATCTCGAATCGATCTTCGAGCTGAAGCTGACGGAGGTGATGTCGCGTGGCTTCGCGGGGGCGGAGGGCCGGCTGGGCAGTGCGTCCGCTGACGCGATCCTCGAGTCGGCGCACCGCGCCGCGGCGGTCGTCCTCGGCCCGGGGCTGGGCCGCCACGGGGACTCGCTCGAGCTGGCCAGGGCGGTGGCCCAGGGTGTCGCCGTGCCCCTCCTGGTGGACGCCGACGGACTCAACGCCCACGCCGAGCGCCTCGAGCTGATCGCCGAGCGAAAGGCGCCGACGGTGCTGACGCCGCATGCGGGGGAACTGGGCCGGCTCCTGGGCCGCGACTCCGGCGAGGTCGAGCCGGCATCGGCTCGCCAGCGCTCGCGAGGCGGCCGACCGAAGCGGCGCCATCGTGGTCCTCAAGGGTGACGACACGATCGTCGCCGAAGGGGAACGGCTGGCGATCAGCCGAGGCGGCAGCCCCGGGCTGGCGACCGCCGGGACAGGGGACGTGCTGTCGGGCACGATCGGCGCCCTGCTCGCCCGCGGGATGGAGCCGTTCGCGGCGGCGTGCGCAGGCGTTCACGCGCACCAGCGGGCCGGGCGGATCGCGGCCGAGCGGCTCGGTTCGATCGAGTCCGTCATCGCCACGGACGTGATCGGCGCCCTACCCGCTGCGCTCGGGACATGACCGAGATCCCCCTGCAGCGCGCCGTCGCCGTGGTCGACGACGCGGCCGTCGAGCGCAACTGCAGGCGGCTTGCGGACGAGCTCGCGGATGGAGTCCGACTGTGTGCGGTGGTGAAGGCGGACGGCTACGGCCATGGGGCGGTGGAGTGCGCGCGGGCAGCGCTGGCGGGAGGCGCCAGCTGGCTGGCGGTAGCCGCTGCGGCCGAGGCCGCCGAGCTGAGGCGCCACCTGGCGGATGCCCGCATCCTGACCATGGGCGCGCTGACGGAGGCCGAGCTCGACGACGCGCTCGCCGTCGCTTCGGACGTGGCCGTCTGGCAGCCGGCGTTCGCCGAGCTGGTCGCCGAGCGGGGTCGGGAGCTGGGGATCCGGCCCCGGATCCACGTCAAGTACGACACGGGCATGGGGCGGCTCGGGCGAGCGGGATCCCGACGCGGTCCTCTCGCTCGTCGATCGGCGTGGCGGCCGACGAGGGGCTCGAGCTCGTGGGGCTCTGGACGCACTTCGCGACCGCCGACGAGCCGGACTCGGCGTTCTTCGGCGAGCAGCTCGAGCTCTTCGCGAGTCTGGCCGAGCGCGTTCGCGCCGATCACCCGGACGTCCTCCTCCACGCCGCCAACAGCGCCGCGACGCTGCGGGAGGCAGATTCCCACTTCGACATGGTCCGCTGCGGGATCGCCATCTACGGCCTCGATCCGTTCCAGGCCGATCCCGCTCGCGCAGCGACTCGAGCCGGCGCTAGAGCTTCGCTCCTACGTCGCCGACGTCAAGCTCTTCGAGGCCGGTGCGAGCGCGGGCTACGGTCAGCGCTGGCGCGCGCCCGCTGACACCTGGGTCGGGGTGCTTCCGATCGGCTACGGGGACGGGGTCCGACGTGGCCTGACCAACAACGCCGACGCGCTCGTGGGCGGCGCCCGGTACCCGCTGGTCGGAACCGTGTCGATGGACAACGTGACGATCGACGTCGGACCGGACCCAGCCGTTCGGGCAGGATCGCCCGCCGTGCTGATCGGCCCGCAGGCCGATGAGCGGATCCTCTGCGAGGAGGTGGCGCGCCGGCTTGGGACGATCAACTACGAGATCACCTGCGGGATCTCGGCCCGGGTGCCCCGGGTCCACGTTCGGTCGCAGGGCCCGTGAGCAAGACCATCGCCGATCGCCTGGCGGAATCTCCGGCGGTTCGCGCATGCCGGGAGGCCCTCGGCGAGACGACCGATGCGTGGATCGTCGGAGGAGCGATCCGCGACGCCGTGCTCGGGCGGGAGGTCAAGGACGTGGACCTCGCAGTCGCCCACGATGCGCGAGCGGCGGCGAACGCTATCGGCGGGGTGGCCGGCGGAGCGAGGTTCCAGCTCTCCGAGGAGTTCGCCACCTGGCGGGCCCTGGCCCCGGACGGGGCCTGGCACGTCGATGTCGCGAGGCTTCGAGGCGAAGGCATCGAGGGCGACCTCGCGCTCCGCGACTTCACGGTCAACGCGATCGCCGCCCCGCTCGTGCCGCTCGACGCGCCGCTGGTGGATCCGCAAGGGGGGCGCCGACGACCTCGCCGCCGGAGTGCTGCGGGCCGTGTCGGATCGAAGTCTCGTGGACGACCCGCTCCGGGTCCTTCGCGCCGCGCGAATCGCCGCCGCGCTGAGCCTGAAGATCGATCCGGGGACCGTGGAGCTCGCCCGGGGGGCGGCGGAGGGGGTGAGGAAGCAGGCGGGCGAGCGCCAATTTGCGGAGCTGCGCCTGCTGCTCACCGGCGACGATCCGGTGAGGGGTCTCGATCTCCTGGACGAGCTTGGCGCGACCGAGTCGGTGCTACCCGAGCTCGAGGCGCTACGCGGCGTCGAGCAGAACCCTTACCACCACCTCGATGTCCGCGCCCACACCGTCGAGGTCCTGGCGCGGCTCACGGCGCTGGAGGCCGACCTCGAGGATCTCCTCGGCGACGACGCCGAGCAGGTCGGCCGGGTGCTCGCCGAGCCGCTCGCCGACCAGCTCGCTCGGGGCGGTGCGCTCCGCTTCGCCGCGCTGTTCCACGATCTGGGAAAGCCGGAGACCCGCAGCGAGGGCGAAGGCGGTCGAGTCCTCTTCATCGGCCATGACCGCGCCGGCGCCCGGATCGTCCGCGAGCTGTGTCAGCGGCTGCGCGTAAGCCGGCGGCTTGCCGAGTACCTCGCCAACCTCACCCTCAACCACCTCCGGCTGGGCTTCCTCGTTCACGAGCGGCCGCTGTCGAGGCGCCACGTTTACGACTACCTTCGGGCGACCGAGCCGGACTCGGTCGATGTGACCCTGCTGACCGTGGCGGATCGCCTCGCGACCCAGGGTGAGCGCACCAGGCAGGAGGCGATCGACGCCCATCTGGAGCTGGCGCGCGAGATGATCGGCGAGGCGCTCGCCTGGCGGCGGGATGGCCCGCCGCGCTCGCCGATCCGCGGCGACGATCTCGCGTCCGAGCTGGGGATCGAGCCGGGCCCCGAGCTCGGTCGCCTGCTGGGGGAGATCGAGGCCGCCGTCTTCGCCGGCGAGGTCTCGGGCCGCGACGACGCGATCGCGCTCGGCGCGGAAACTCATCTAGTCTGCCGCGCGGATGGAGAGCGAATGCCTCTTCTGCGGGATCGTCGCCGGGGACGTGCCGGCACAGATCGTCGATTCGGACGAGCACACGGTGGCCTTCATGGACATCAATCCGGCGACCCGCCGGCCACGCGCTCGTCGTGCCGCGGGCGCACAGCGCCGACCTGATGGAGGTCTCGGATGAGGATCTCGAGCGATCGACGCTCGCCGCGCGCCGCCTCGCAAGGCGGATGCGCGCGGCACTCGAGCCGGCCGGCTTCAACATCCTGAACTCGTGCGGGTCTGCCGCCTGGCAGACCGTCTACCACTTCCACCTGCACGTGGTCCCTCGCTACGAGGACGATCCGCTGAAGCTCCCGTGGGTTCCGGGCCCCGGTGAGACGGACGAGATCGCAGCACTCGCCGACCGCATCCGGGAGGCCCCGTGAGCGCGAGGCAGTACAAGGGGAGGGTGTGGCGGGGAGCAGTTGTTCCGGGCCGAGCGCGAACCAAGGAGTTGCGAGTGAGCTCGCAGCCGGTGCGCATCGAGCGGGACGGCGCAGTCGCGTCGCTGGTCCTGAACGACCCGCCCCTCAACCTGTTCGGGAACTCGACCACGGAGGCGCTGGACGCGTGCCTCGACGAGGTCGAGGGCAGCGACGCGCGGGCCGTCGTGTGGCGGGCGGAGGGCGAGGTTTTCACCGGTGGTGCGGACGTCAACGGCTTCCAGCGTGCAGTCGAGGCCGGAGGGGATCGCTCGGGGCAGTTCACGCCCCTGCTGGACGTCGTGCGCCGTCTCGAGTCACTGCCGATTCCGACCCTGGCGTTGGTGCACGGCCTGTGCCTGACGGCGGGGCTCGAGGTTTCGCTCGGCTGCGACATGATCTGGGCCACGGAGTCGGCTCGGTTCGGGCTCGTGGAGGCGGTGGTCGGGCTGAGTCCCGGCGCCGGCGGCACGCAGCGGATGGCGGAGCGGGCCGGGCCCGCGCGCGCCCGCGAGTTCGTGATGTCGCAGGGGGTCTATGACGCGGCGACCTTGGAGCGCTGGAACGTCGTCAACCGGGTCGTGGCCGACGACGAGCTGATGGAGAAGGGGATGCGGTTCGCGCAACGGCTCGCGTCCGGGCCGACGAAGGCCCACGGCGTGACGAAGCAGGTGGTTCGGGCTTACCTCGAGGGCGGCGTCGATCGGGCCGACGAGGTCATGCCGGGCCTGGTCGGCACGCTGTTCGAGACCGAGGACCTGAAGCGGGCCGTCGAGTCCTTCCTGTCCGAGGGCCCCGGCAAGGCCACGTTCGAGGGGCGCTAGCCCGGCAACGGCCCGTGCGAGCGGGCTCAGGGTCGTCCGCTACCCTCATCGTCGTCGATGGCTAAGGAGGAGAAGATCGAGATGGAGGGCGAGGTCACGGAAGCCCTGCCCAACACGATGTTCAAGGTCAAGCTCGACAACGACCACGAGGTCCTCGGCCACATCTCGGGCAAGATGCGGCGCCACTACATCCGCATCCTCCCCGGCGACCGCGTGAAGATCGAGCTCTCGCCGTACGACCTCGACCGCGGCCGCATCACCTACCGCTACAAGTAGCGCTCGCGCTCGCGCTACAGGTAGCTCGAGGCCGCCCGAGGGTCCGGGTTGGCCATCTCGAGCGCCAGGCTCGTCCATGCGAAGTCGCGGGCCCCGAGGCCCTCGCCCGTTCGCGGGTGGTAGTACTCGCGAAGCCCCTCCCGACCGACCGTATCGGCGAGCCCAGTGGCCATCCGGTCGGCCTCCTCGGCGTAGCCCAGGCGCAGCATCCCCAGCCAGACCAGCCAGGCCGCGTTGACCCACGTGGGCCCCCGCCAGTAGCGGCGCACCAGCCCTCGCGCGCGTCCGGGCTCGAAGCTCCGCTCCGCGGCAGAGACCGACGGCGGGGCGACGGGGAGCCAGAAGCGCTTCGGGTCCAGCAGGTGCTCCTCGACCAGGCGGCGGCCGACCGCCTCGGGGAGATCAGGAAGGGCCAATGGTGCCAGCGCCGCCCACGTCTCGACGGCCGGACGTGCCCCGCCCGGTTGCGCCTCGTCCAGGAACAGCCCGAGCTCCTCGTGCCAAAGACGATCGACAAGCGCCGAGGTGATCGAGGGCTGGCCGAGCGCCCGCCGCGCAAGTCCCCAGAGCACGTTCGTGACCACCTCGCACAGCACCGGGCCGCCCGCGTCTCGCACCCGCCGGGCGTCCCAGCCGAGTCGCCGGTTCCGCGCGACGAGGAATGGGAACCCCAGTCTGGCGTGAGCCCGCCAGCCCCAGACCGGGTCGAACTTCGGCGAGGAGTCCAGGCCGGACTCGTCGGGCTGAACGAGCCATAGGAGCCCGTCGCCGTCCAGGTCCCTGTGCTCCCCAGCCACTCGTGATGAAGAGCGATGCGCGGCTCGGCCGCCGGGTCGCCGACCGCGATGCTCCACGCCCACGCCAGGAGCGGCGGCTGGATCGTGGACGTCATCGTCGCCGACCGTGAGGCAACGTTGTAGTAGACGCGGCGCGCCAGCGTTACCGGGTGCTCCCAGAAGATCGTGTGGCCTAGGAAGCCGTCGGGTCGGCCGGCGCGTAACAGGCTCTCGAGCTCCGCCCGGGACCGATCTCGGTCGAACCGCCGCCACACGATCGCCGCGAAGCACGAATCCCAGTACCACTGCCAGGGATACCTGCTCGGACTCGGCCGGGTGTAGGCGTACGGCACCCCCTTGCGCTCCCCCTCGGTCCAGTTACGTTCGAGAACTCGCCGCGCGAGCGCCATGACTCCCACTGAATTCATGCGCTCATGGCCTGCCGTCCGGTAACGGCCCTAGTCCGCCGCCCCCGGACGCGGGAGCAGATGGGAATGCCCGAGCCTGGGGCGAGGGCAAGGTACTCGGGCGGGAGCCGAGGAGGCGGCGGAGTTATTCATCAATACGAGGTGCGGCGCATTCCCCGCAGCGCGAACGCGGCCAGCACAGCCGTCAGGGCGACCAGCGCCACCAGGCCGGGCCAGGTGTCACCCCAGTTCACCCCGCCCACGAATCCCTGGCGGGCGGTCTCGACGATCTGGGTCGCGGGGTTGTACTTGGCGACGGTGTGGAGCCAGCCGGTGAGCAGGGCGAGCGGCGCATAGGCCGTCGTCGTGAGGATGAGGACGAACATGCCCGCCTGCATGAGCGGGGCCGCCGACTGGGACCGGAACTTGAGCGCCAGCGCGCATCCCCAGAGCGCAGCGATGGTGCCCATCCCCATGACGATCACAACGGCCATCACGAGCCCTCCGACCCCCGGCCAGCTGACCCCCAGCGCGAAACCGACCACCAGCAGGACCGCGGCGGGGATCAGGGACCGAAGGCTCGCCGAGATCACGAGCCCGGCGAGCAGGACCGGACGCGGGGCGGGGGAGACGAGCAGCCGGTCGAACCAGCCCTGCTCGATGTCGCGGGCGAGGTTCACACCGGTGGCGGCGCCCGTGAAACCGGCGCCCTGCATGAGACTGATCGGGATCAGGAAGCTCTGGTAGCTCGACGTGTCGAAGCCTGGGAGCAGGGTGAGGTGCCCGAACACCGAGGTCAGGCCGAGGAAGAAGATGGTCGGCGCGAGGACGCCGGGGATGGCGGCTCCCGGCACCCGCAAGAGCTCGTTCGCGGCCCTCCGCACCAGGGCGGCGACCGTCTCCATGTCGGCGCGCCAGCCCACGCTCAGCCGCCCATCCGAAGCCGCTTCCTGAGCGCGAAGGCGCTGAGCGCCACGCTGATCGCGGCCACGAGCGCGATCGATCCGACCGCCTTGGCGAACGCGTCGAGCGACAGGGAGGAGATGACCGGGTCGCGCACCCCATCGACGATGAAGCTGATCGGGTTGTACTTGGCGACCGACGCCGCCGGCTCGAGCATCAGGTTGGCGGGAAAGAAGGCCGAGGACAGGAACAGGATCACGAACACGAGCGGGAACAGGCCCTGGACGACGGAGGCCTTCCCGGTTCGCAACGCCACCGCCGCGCCGATCCCGCCGAAGGCGACCGCCGAGAGCGTCACGAAGAGGATCATCAGCAGCGCGCCGGGCACACCCTCGTCGATCTGTGCGCCGAAGATGAGGCCCACGGCGATGAACCAGATCGCCGAAAAGGCGCCGAGGGCAGCCGTGCCGGCGAGGCGTCCGAGGACGATCGCATAGCGGGAGATCGGCGCCGCCAGCAGTCGGTCCGTGAAGCCCATCTCGATGTCGACTGCGAGCGCGATCCCCCCGCTGTTGGCGGCGAGCAGCGTCGACTGGATCATCGCTCCGGCCAGGATGAAGTCGAGGAACCCGTTGACGTGCGGAAAGCCGGGAAGGTCGACGCCGCGCCCCGCGCCGCCGGTCTGGACCGCGAGGAGAAGCGACGGAAAGACGATGATCGGGGCGAAGAGCTGAGGCCGGCGCATGGTCTGCTTGACCGAGCGCGCACCCAGCGCCGCAGATCACCCTGAGATTCGCCGCCAGGCTCACTCTGGCGCGCCGTCCTCGGCCGACTGCGCCTCCGCGAGCTCTTTCTCTTCCTCCGGCTCCAGGTGGTGGCCCGTCTTCTCGAGGAACACGTCGTCGAGCGTCGGCTCGACCAGGTCGAGGGCCTCGACCTTCAACCCCGCCTCGTCGAGCGCCCGGACCACTGGAGCGACCGCGCCGGCCCCGCGCTCGAGCTCGACCAGCACCGCGCCATCCCGCATCGGCAGCGGCTTGCCGAACCCGGCGACTACCTCCTCGGCCCTGTGGGCTCCATCGTCGCTGAGCCGGACCTCGAGACGCGGATGGCCGATCTGGGCCTTCAGCGCCCTTGGCGTGTCCTCGGCGACGAGCCTGCCGAAGTCGATGATCCCGACCCGATCGGCGAGCTGGTCGGCCTCCTCCAGGTACTGGGTGGTGAGGAAAACCGTGGTGCCGTCGTCGTTGAGCTGTTCGACCTCCGTCCAGATCGTCTTGCGGCTGACGGGGTCCAGCCCCGTCGTGGGCTCGTCGAGGAAGAGCACGGGAGGCTCGTGGACGAGCGCCGAGGCGAGATCGAGGCGGCGGCGCATGCCGCCCGAATAGGTGCCGACCTGGCGGTCGGCGGCTTCGACCAGGTCAACGCGTTCGAGCAGGGCGTCCGCCCTGCGACGTCCCTCCTCGCGAGGCAGCCCGTGGAGCGTTGCCTGAAGGCGGATCAGCTCCCGCCCGGTCATGAGGGGGTCGAGCGCGGCCTCCTGAAGGGCGACGCCGATCGTTCGGCGAACCTGAGCGGCCTCCGCCACGACGTCGTAGCCGGCAACTCGGGCGCTCCCCCCGGTCGGGCGCAAGAGCGTCGTCAGGATTCGGACCGTCGTCGTCTTGCCGGCGCCGTTGGGGCCGAGGAACGCGTAGATCTCGCCCTCGGCGACGTCCAGGTCGACCCCCGCGACAGCGCGGACGTCCCCCGAGAACATTCGCTCGAGCCGTTTGGCCTCGATCGCCGGCACCGGCGGAGGATAGAACGGGCGCGTCGCCTAGCCCGCCAGCGCCGGCGCCGCGTCGACCCACGCCCGGTCGGTGGCTTGCTCCAGGGCTTCCGCCGCGTCGAGCAGGAGCTCATCGCGCCCCCACGGCG
Source organism: uncultured bacterium (assembly GCA_963772345.1). Classification (GTDB taxonomy): domain Bacteria; phylum Actinomycetota; class Thermoleophilia; order Solirubrobacterales; family 70-9; genus AC-56. Next base: position 178,090 of record CAVYXB010000012.1, read on the forward strand.
CGATCAGCTGGAGGGCGATCGGCAAGCCGCCCGAGCTGCACCCGACGGGGACGCTGATCGCCGGTACGCCCGCCAGGTTCGCCACTCCGCCCTGGCGCGGATTGACGTAGTCGGCCGGGTAGGCGCCGGACGGGATCTCCACGGTCGGGTTGTCGAGCGGCGGCGCCGGCGCGGCCACCGTCGGCCATGCCAGGAGGTCCACGTGCTCGAACACCTCGGCCAGTGAGCGCCGGATCACCGTGCGCACCCGCGCGGCCTTCGAGGTCGCCACTGCCGGAATCAGCATCCGGTAACGCAGGAGTGCCCTCGCCACCAGGCTGACCTCCTCGCTCAAGGCGGTGATCCGCTCGGGCGTCACGTCGGCGAGCTCCTCCGTCTGGCCGAGCAGGACGGATGCGATCAGCACGTGCTCGCGCCCCTCGAAGTCGACCTCCGAGGTCGCGCCGCCGGTGGCGGTGCGGAGCGTCTCCACGGCCTCCCTGCAGGCGGTCGCCACCTGCGGGTCGCAGTCGTCCCACAGCTCACCGGGGACGACCCCGATCCGGAGCCCGGAAGCCTCGGCGCTGGCCAGCACCTCCCCGTACAGGACGCCGCCGAGCAGCCTGCAATCCGCGGCGTCGCGACAAAGCGGGCCGGAGACGATGGTCGTCGTCTGAGGGACGTGGTGGCCGAGCATCGTCGAGCGCCCGAACGTCGGCTTCAGCCCGGTGAGCCCGCAGTAGGCCGCGGGATAGCGGATCGACCCGACGCCGTCGGCCCCCACGGCGCCGCTGACCAGCCGCGCCGCGACCGCGGCGCCGGGGCCACTCGACGACCCGCCCGGGCAGCGGTCGGTGTCCCAGGGATTTCGCGCCGGGCCGTAGGCGGAGACGTGTCCGGTGCTGCCGGACCCGTACTCGTGCATGTTGGCCACCCCGACGATCACCGCGCCCGCGTCGCGCAACGCCATGTACGGGCCGGACTCGCCGGGGGCAGGCGGCGGGCCGATGTACTGCGCGGCGCCGAGCCGCTCGGCCCGCCAGGGCAGCGGCCACTCGTCCTTGATCGCAACGGGCACGCCGAACAGCGGACCGCGGGGAGCCTCCGCGAGCATCCGACGTGACTCGTCCGGGAAGGTGTCGACGATCGCGTTCACCGCCGGGTTGCGTTCCTCGATGCGGGCCAGGGCCGCGTCGAGGAGCTCGCCCGGATCCGCGTCGCCGGCGGCGATCGCCTCCGCCTGCTCACGGAGTGGCCGGTCAAGCAGGCTCATCTCTGCTCCAGCGTCCGCGGGGCGCGCGAAAGGTCGCCCCCAGGCTCCGGCTCCACCCCGTCGAGCTCCGTCTCCGTCAGGCGTCGAAGCGGTCCGCCGTAGAGAGCGTCCACGGCCTCGATCACCGCCAGCTCGGCCTCCCCGGCATCGAGCTCGAAGATCTCGAGGCCGACCTTGATGAACTCGCGCCTGCCGGCTGCCTCGCTCGGCTCAGGCATTCACGCCGCCGATCGCCTCCGTGCTCATGGATGCGCACCCTATACGCGGGTTCATTCCCACGGCGGGCGCACGCCGTCCGGCGGCGCCGCTCCCTAACCTATGCGGTCGCATCGAGGGCGCACGCTCGGAGAACGGGCGGCTCGGAGCCGCAATCCGGGCGGGCGCGCGGTGTTGGATACCCGATGACCGGAACGAGCCACTCGACAACCGGCCCGCGCAGGCGCGCGCTCGCGCTGGTCCTGTTCGCGACCCTCTGTGCGGCGCTGGTCGCGGGCGCACTCGTCTCATCCGCGGGCGCGCAGAGCGCCAAGGTGCTCGGGAAGACGAAGCACACGCCGCCCCCCGCGTGCCCGAAGGACACCGCATCCGATCCGTGCTCGGCGGTGGGGCGCGTCACCGCGTTCATGCGAATCGCCGACGGCGAGAGGTTCCCGTTCAAGGCCCGCAAGAACGGGAAGCTCGTGGCCTACGCGCTCGATCTCTCGAGGCCGAACAAGAAGCAGCGCAACTTCTTCGGCAAGGTCTTCAAGAGCCATCGGTTCGGCAAGGCGCCGACGGCCCGGCTCGCCGTGATCAAGCAGAACCCGCACAAGCGCGAGAAGTACAAGCTGCTGCGTCAGAGCCCCACCGTGAACGTGTCCGGTGCGCTCGGCCGCAAGGAGCTCTTCACGCTGGACAAACCGCTTCGAATCAGGAAGGGACAGACGGTTGCCCTCACGGTCCCCACGTGGGTCTCCAACTTCGGCCTGAAGAACGTCTCGAGCGCGGGAAATCAGTGGCGCGCGAGCCGCAAGAAGGGCGAGTGCAACACGAGCAAGATCCCGATCGCCAAGAAGAGCAAGCCCCAGCAGAAGGTCGGCTCGACCAGGCGCTACGACTGCGACTACACGGCGGCCCGCCTCCTCTACTGGGCCTACTACGTTCCCGACTAGCGGGACGCGACTCGCCGCGAGCGCCCGGAGCCGGCGTCTATCGACCGGCCCCTAGTCGCAGGAGTTGCCGGGACAGAGATTCTCTCCCGGACCGGGATGCCCCGAGCCACCGCCGCCCTGGTGCCGTCCGCCGTGATCGTCGCCGGGGCCAGTGCCGCCCGTGCCGTTCCCGTTCCCACCGCCGCCCCCGCCGCCGGTCGTGGTCGTCGTGGTCGGAGCGGTGGTCGTCGTCGACGACGAGGTCGTGGTCGTCGTCGGAGTCGTCGAATGAGTGGTCGTGCTCTGGGTGGTCGTGGTCGAGCTTGTTGTCGTGGGCGGGACCGTCACCGTCGACGTCGTGTCGCTACCGCACCCGGCCACCGCGATGCTCACCGCCATCGCCAGGGCGGCGAGGGCTGCCGTCGCTCGGCTCACGACGAACCGTCTAGGGCGGGCTGTCGCAGCCCGCAGTAGGGGCAGTCGCTGACGTCGAGGCCGATCAGCTGATCGCAGCGCCGGCAGATCCGAAGGTTCTCGGGCACGCGCAGGAGTGCCGACTCGGAGGGGGCGAGCGGCAGCGTCCGGGTGACCGGCAGCATCTCCTCGCCGGTCTCCCGGTCCAGGTAGGCGGTTCCGCGCTCGATTGGAGCGAGGGCCTCTCGCCCCGAGGCGGGGGCGCGCAACCTGTAGACCTGGCGGACGTTCATGGGCGCCGACACGATAAAGGTTGAGCATGCGCGCTAGCGACGAAGTCGCGGTAGATGCGGAGGTGCCTGCCGGGTCAGGCTGGTGCCTCAGCCGGCCAGGGAGCCGAACGGCGACCGGTCATCCGGCGGACGCCGGATGGGACGCGATAGCGGAGGATGTCGCCGATGAGAGTTCTGATCTTCCACGGATACCTGCTGCGGGGCACCGGCTCCAACGTCTACAACGCGAGCCTCGCCCAGGCCCTGGCGCGGCTCGGCCACGAGGTCCATCTGCTGTGCCAGGACCGGGAGGCCGCGAGCCTCGACTGGGTGGACCGGTTCGGCCGCTGGTCGAACGGCCGGCTCGAGCTCGAGCCGGCCGGCGGTGGCTCGGGGCCCGGGACGGTCACCGCCTACGTCCCCGACATCGGTGGCCTGCTGCCCGTCTACGTGGACGATCCGTACGAGGGCTTTCGGGTCAAGACATTCGCGCAGCTCACCGACTCCGAGCTCGACGCCTACCTGGACGCGAACGTGGGCGCCGTGCGCGACGTCGTCGACGCTCTGGACGGGGTGGACGCCGCGCTTGCCAACCACCTCGTCATGGGCCCGGCGATCCTCGCCAGAGCCGGCCTCGCGTTCGCGGCGAAGATCCACGGGTCCGCACTCGAGTACACGGTGAAGCCGGACCTCGACCGGTTCCTGCCCTTCGCCCGCGAGGGCGTGGATGCCGCCCAGGGGGTCCTGGTCGGTTCGCGCCACACCGCCGAGAGCCTGTGGGCGGCACTCGTGGACCCGGAGCTCGATCGAAAGACCCGGCTCGGCCCCCCCGGCGTCGACACCCATCTCTTCGCTCCGATCCCGAAGGACGCGGCGGCCGAGAGGCTCCGGGAGCTCGCCGCCGCCCTGAGAGCCGGCGCTCCCGGCGTCGACACGGCCTGGGACCGTGATCCGCAGCGGGCGGCGGAGGCGATCGAGCATCTCGCCGCCGCGGAGGGCCCGCGCGTCGTGCTGGTGGGCAAGATGATCGTCTCGAAGGGCGTCGACCTGCTGCTGGCGGCCTGGCCGCTCGTCCACGCCGCCAACCCGGGAGCGCGGCTCGTGATCGTCGGGTTCGGGGAGTACGAGGCCGCGCTCCAGCGCCTGTGGGGATCGCTCACGAATGGCGACCTGGCGGACGCGCGCGAGGTCGCCGCGCACGGGCGGGGGCTGGAGGGCGGGGAGGAGCGGCCGTTGCGGATCCTGGGCGGCTTCCTTGGCTCGCCGCCCCCCGGGTACGCGCAGTCGGCCATTGAGGCCGTCGGAAGCGTCGATTTCGCGGGCCGGCTGGAGCACGAGGAGGTGGCTCGCCTGGTGCCCGCAACGGACGCTCTCGTGTTTCCGAGCACGTTCCCCGAGGCGTTCGGGATGGTCGCCGCGGAGGCGGCCGCGGCGGGCGTGCTGCCGGTATCGGCGGGGCACTCGGGCGCCGCCGAGGTGAGCCGGGCGCTGGCCGCCTCGTTGCCGCCCGAGGTGGCCGACCTCGTCTCCTTCCCGATCGATGAGCGAGGCGATCCTCGGGATCGCCCAGCGCCTCAACGCGTGGCTGGCGATGGACGACGCCACCCGCGAGCGAGCGCGCTCGATCCTGGCGGAGACGTCCGGTCGGCTCTGGAGCTGGGAGGGCGTCGCGCGGGGCGTCCTCGCGGCCTCGGCCGGCGAGCTCGACGGCCTGCCGCGAGTTCCGGGGGACTGAGAGACAGGCCTTAGTACCGCTTGCGACTAGGTCTTCATGCGGACGCGTCCGACGCCCGTGCTGGGAATAGAATGCCGCGCGTTGACCCGCGCCACGCTTGCCAGGCTGTTCGCGGCGATCATCGTCCTGACCGCGGTGATCGCCGTCCCGATGACCCAGATCCACTGGGACGGCACGCAGGCGTCGTCGCAGGCGAACAAGATCGACACGCTGCTGAACGTGATGATCATCCTGTCGTCGTTCGTCTTCGCGATCGTCCTCGTGATGCTCGGGTACTGCATCTGGAAGTACCGGGCAAAGCCGGGCGACGAGTCGGACGGCGAGCCGATCCACGGCAACACCAAGCTCGAGATCGCCTGGACCGTGATCCCCACCGTGATCGTGCTGTTCGGTGCGGTCTACAGCTGGATCGTGCTCGGGCAGATCGAGAGCAAGGCAGCGGACGCCCTGCCGATCAACGTCACCGCCCAGCAGTACAAGTGGACCTTCAACTACCCGCTGCCCAACGGGAAGGTGGTGAGCTCCAACAAGCTGGTCGTTCCCGACGGGCGCCAGCTCCAGCTCCACCTCACGGCGCTCGACGTCCTCCACTCCTTCTGGGTCCCCGAATGGCGGATCAAGCGCGACCTCGTTCCGGCCGGAGTGGGGGGCAACGACGTCGACAACAGCGTCGTGGTCACCCCCGACCGGGTCGGCACCTACAACGTGGTCTGCACGGAGCTCTGCGGCTTCGGCCACGCGACCATGCGCGCGCTCGTCCAGGTGGTACCGCCCGACCAGTTCGCGAGCTGGCTCGCGAAGCAACCGCGGGTGAAGCCGGTCGCGGGCACCCCGACCGGGTCGGCCACGGGGTCTTCACAGGAGTTCAGCAACGGCTCGCCGACCGGGGGGCCGTAGTGATGGATAGCCTTCCGACTGGAGGCAGGACTTGGTAGCCGCACTGAAGAGACCGGGGCTCGGGCGCGCCGCGCTGGGCGGGGTGATCGGATTCTGGTTCGGGTACGGGCTCGTGGTCCTCCTCCGCGTGCTCTCCGGCCTGCCCGCGACCCAGACCGCGCAGACCGGCTACCCGCAGCTGATCGTCGCGATGATCACCGGGCCGCTCGGGTTCCTGATCGGGCTCGGCGCCTTCGACTACTGGCTCCGCTGGGCGATCGGCCGCCCCGACTATCCGCACGAGCTCGAGCACAAGGACCACGGGGCGACCTCGTGGAAGGACTACTTCAAGTTCAACACCGATCACAAGGTGATCGGGATCCAATACATATGCACGACTCGTTCATCTTCTTCTTCATCGGCGGGGCTGATGGCGATGGTGATGCGCGCCGAGCTCGCCCAGCCGGGGACCCAGATCGTCGAGCCTGGGCATGTTCAACAGCCTGTTCTCGGCCCACGCGGCGATCATGATCTTCGTCTTCGTGATCCCGATCTTCGCCGGGATCGCCAACTACGTCCTGCCGTTGATGATCGGGGCGCCCGACATGGCGTTCCCACGGCTCAACGCGCTTGAGCTTCTGGATGCTGCCGATCGCGGGGCTGCTGTTCGTCGGCAGCTTCCTGGCGCCGGGCGGTGGCTTCGACGCCGGCTGGACGGGCTACGCGCCGCTCTCGACCGGGGCCCCGTTAGGCCAGTCGTTCTTCAACCTCGGGGTCCAGTTCGCCGGCGCATCGTCGATAGCCACGGCGCTCAACTTCCTGGTCACGATCATCACCATGCGGGCGCCGGGGATGAACTTCTGGCGGATGCCGCTCCTGGTCTGGGCCAACATGTCGACCTCGCTGCTGGTCATCGCCGCGACGCCCGTTCATCGCCGGCGTGCAGTTCATGGTCCTGTTCGACCGCGTCCTGCACACCAACTTCTTCCAGGCGCTGAACGGCGGTGACGTGCTGAGCTACCAGCACATCTTCTGGTTCTACTCCCACCCGGCGGTCTACATCATGATGCTGCCGGGGTTCGGGATCATCTCGGAGGTCATCACGACCCACGCCCGAAAGCCGATCTTCGGCTACCGGTTGATGGCGCTGGCGCTGATCGGGATCGTGGTGCTCAGCTACACGGTCTGGGCGCACCACATGTTCGTCTCCGGGATGTTCGCCTGGCTGCGGATCCCGATGATGATCACGACGCTCCTGATCGCCGTCCCGACCGGGATCAAGATCTTCTCCTGGCTGGCGACCCTGTTCGGCAGCGTGCTGCACCTGCGTTCCACCGCGATGCTGTTCGCGCTCGGGTTCATCACCACGTTCACGATCGGGGGGATCAGCGGCGTGATGCTGGGCATGGTGCCGATCGACATCCACGTCTCCGACACCTACTTCATCGTCGCCCACATCCACTTCGTGCTGTTCGGCGGCTCGGTGTTCACGATCTTCGCCGGCATCTACCACTGGTTCCCGAAGATGACCGGGCGGATGTACGACGAGCGGCTCGGGCGGGTCCACTTCTGGCTGACGCTGGTCGGGATGTACGGCACCTTCCTGCCGATGCACTGGATCGGGATGGAGGGGATGCCGCGCCGGGTCGCCGACTACTCGGCCCAGTTCGGCGACTGGAACCTGCTGATCTCGTGCTTCGCGTTCCTGCTCGGGGCCGCCCAGCTGGTCTTCCTCTACAACATGATCGTCAGCTGGAAGTGGGGGCCGCTCGCCGGCGACAACCCGTGGCGCGCGAGGACGATCGAGTGGCTGGTCACCTCGCCGCCGCCGACCTTCAACTTCGACGAGATGCCCGCGCGTGGTCGGCGGCCCCTATGAGTACGGCGTGCCGGGCGCGCGGCACGCGATCCTCGGGCCGGCCGAGGCCGACGTGGGCGCGCCCGAGCCCGCCGTCGCCGGCACGGCCGGGGCGAGTTCGCCGTGAGCGGGGCCGACGCCGCCACCGGTGCGCCCTCGAACGGGGCTGGGGGCACGGTCCTCGCGTTCATGAACGAGGTCGCCGGCGGCCGCAAGCTGCTCGAGGCGACCCGCGAGCGGGTGGAGGCGGGGGTCGAGGAGGTCGCCGTCGTCGCGCCCCAGAATCAGCCGATGCGGGGCCAGATCGTCGACCGCGACGAGGTGCGCGACGCGGCGCTCAGCCGAGTCGAGGTCACGCAGGCCGTGCTTCGCGAGTTCGGGATCGAGGCGGTCGGCTCGGTCATGGACCCGGATCCCGCGCTCGCGCTCGACGACGCGATCCGCGCCTTCGAGCCGCGCGAGGTGCTGCTCTCGTGCCTCTACGACACCCGCTTCGGGCTCACCCGAAAGGACCTGGTCGAATGGGCCAAGCAGCGCTTCGACGTGCCGATCACGCACATCCAAGTGAGGATCGAGGACGACGCGGTCCGCTGGGACGTCACCCACACGCTGGTCGTCGCCACCCGCACGGTCGCGAGCGGCGACCTGATCGCCGCGCTGAAGCGAAAGGCGTCGGAGCAGCCTCACCGGTACACGATCATCAGTCCGCCCTCGGGCCAGATCACCCGCGAGGAGGTGTGCGAGCGCCTTGCCCGCACGCTCGCCGAGCTCTACCGGTCCGAGATCGACGCCACGGGCCAGCCGATGAGCCCGGCCCCGCTGGCGGCGGTGCAGAACGCGCTCGAGCACTACCGGATCGACGAGGTCCTGATCTCCACCCTGGCGGGCGAGCGCTCGAAGTGGCTCGAGGAGGGGCTGATCGACAGCGTCCGCGGGCTGACCGACAAGCCGGTCGAGCACGTCGAGGCCGCTGAGGGCGAGGCGCCGGCCCAGCCGGAGCCCGTCGCCGTCACGGCGGAGCAACCGACGGAGGGGGAGGGCTAGCGATGGAAGCGCACGCCGCGACCGTCGAGCACGCGCACGGCCCGCCCGAGGCGCATCAGAGCTCGCGGATCGACCGCCAGACGCTCGGCATCCTGCTGTTCATCGTCTCCGAGGTGATGCTGTTCGGCGCCTTCTTCGCCTCCTACTTCTTCCTCCGCGTGGTCGCCAACGTCGGTCCGTGGCCGCCGGACGGCTTCGACATCCCGAAGGCGGTCGCCGGGGTCAACACGGCGATCCTGATCTCCTCGAGCTTCACGGTCCACTACGCGCTGGTGTCGATCCAGCGGGGCAACCGCCGCGGGCTGATCGCCGGGCTCGGCGCCACCTGGCTGCTCGGGTTCACCTTCCTCTTCATTCAGTTCAACGAGTACGTCCACATCGGCTTCAGCGCCCGCGACGGCGCCTTCGGCTCGATCTTCTACGGGCTCACCGGCCTCCACGGCGCCCACGTGACGGTCGGGCTGATCCTGCTGGCGATGGCCAACATCCGCGCCTGGCGAGGCCACTTCACGTCGGACCCGAAGAAGCACCTCGGCGTCGAGGTGCCCGGGATCTACTGGCACTTCGTCGATGTGATGTGGATCATCGTCTTCACGACCGTCTACATCCTTTAGTCAAGCCGTTTCTGGCTAGTGCGCGCCACTATGCGCGCCAGTCAGCCCGCCGCCAGCTGTTCGGGCGGCGAGGCAGCGTGCCGGCGCTCGAGGAGGAGACGGCCGCGAGGGTGACGGCGTTGCTTGAGATTCGCTCGCGCCACGCCGTGGCCTAACCGTAGTTAGCACACCCGAATCTGCAGACGAGTGCGGATGTCCTCGGGGGCTCTGAGGCGCGACAATGGGCAGGGTTGAGATGCCCACAAGAAGGGGAACATCATGAAGCGGCTAGCTATCGCGGCAGTAGTCGGCGTGTTTGGGTTGGCGTTGCTGCCGGTTTCAGCGAGCGCGACGCGGATCGGGCCGACGCTCCCGATTTCGCACAATACCCACTCAGCCACCCGTAGTCGTGGTCCCGGCATCACCGACGTGACGACCAATATGAAGGCGCCATTTGACGGCAGGATCAAGCGGGTCCAGGTTGAAGCGATCGACGGAGACGTGAAGGTGCAGGTGATACGCCGACGCAACGGTCGCTACACGGTAATCCGTGAAAGTGGCTGGCGCGAGGCGCATTCCTCCTTGCTCAGGGTCATCACCTTGAAGACCAAGCTCCGGGTGAGGAAGGGAAACCTCGTCGGTTTGCGGCTTGGAACAAAAGACGGCGCCACGCAGTTCGGGCGCCACACGACCTCGAGCAACGGGCCATTTACCCAGCGGTTCGACCCGGCGCTTGTTGTCGGGCAGCCGTCTCGACTCCCGAGCCGGCCACCGCCATTTCTCGGAAGGCGGTATCAACTGCTGTTCAACGCAATGATCAGGCACTGATCTGCGTATTGGCAAGGACAGCGGGCTCGGACATGTCCCGTTAGCAATCCGTTAGCAGTCGGAGCAGCGCGGGGGGCCGTGGCTGCCGATTAGGATCATGCGATGCGAAGGTTGGCGTCCGTCCTCGTCCTTCCCCTGGTCGTCGTCGCCATCGGCTGTGGCGGTTATAGCAACGGCGGGGGTTCATCCTCCAGCACGGCGGGCTCCTCCAACCAGGCGCCCGTGAGTGTGGCGAAGTGCCAGAAGCTCGTGGGGGCGTCGTTGTTCCAGGTCCAGGGAGCGCCCTTCACCGCGAAATATCGGAACGCGGTCGACTCGGTGTGCAAGACGCCCGGTCTGAAATCGACAAGCCCCACCGACGTCTTTGCAACGGCCCAAGTCGCCAAGCAAATCGCGAACGGCACCAGCCCCTAGGCGGCAGCCGGGAAGTCGCCCGGCGGCAGCTCGACCTCGCCGCGCGCCAGCGGCCAGCCGCAGCAAGCAGGTACGGAGTAAGCCGCGCCGAGGTCAGCGGGGAAGTACCGATGGCGCAACCACCCCCTGCTCGGGTAAGGTCGCGTCAGGAGGTACTCAGATGCGCCGTAAGCTCTGTCCGCTCGGTCGCCGCAAGGCTCCTCGCTTGGGTTTGCTCACCGCAACGAGTGCCGCCGTTCTTTTCGCCCTCGCGGCAGCCGCTCAGGCCGCGCCGTTCGTATACCTGACGAACGGCGGCGGAGGGGACGGGCCACCGGGGAATATCTCGCAATACGACGCCGCCGCCGGGGCGCTTGCTCCGCTCTCGCCCGCAACCGTCCCAGGTGGTAGCTACGTCGGCGTCGCGGTCAGCGCGGATGGTGGACACGTCTACGCGACCAAGGATTTCGCACTGCCGTCCGTCCTGGTGTTTGGGGTCGGATCGGACGGGGCGCTCACCCTCCAGTCATCGGCCGCGTTGCCCCCTCTTGCCCTGCCCGGTCCGCTGGCGGTCAACCCTGATGGCCGAAGCGTCTACGTGTCTAGCGGCGGAGGCAGCGGGTCGTTCATCCAGTACTCGGTGAATCCCAATGGCGACCTCAGCCTCAAGTCGCCGTCTAGCGTGCCCCGCGGTGGAGCGGATCTGGTGGTTAGCCCAGATGGTCGGAGCGTCTGGGCGGCGGCGGGGGCAAACGGCATCTTGCAGTACTCGGTGGGCGCCGGCGGAACATTGAGCCCGAAGTCGCCGTTCACGGTCCCGACAGATGAGAACGCGTCGGGGATTGCCGTGAGTCCAAACGGCCGGAGCGTTTACGTCGCCGAGTTCGAGGAGTTCGCGCTCCATGGCTTGGTGGGTCAATACACCGTGCATCGAAACGGAACATTGAGCCCGAAGTCGCCGCCTACCGTATCCGCGCCTGGAGGCCCGTTCGACATCGCGGTGACCCCGAACGGTCGCAACGTCTACGTCACTAACACGGCACCGAACAAGCCCGCAGGAACGGTCTTGCAGTACACCGCCCGCACCGACGGCGCGCTCACACCCAAGTCGCCAGCGGCCGTGCCGGCAGGGAGGTTCCCGGTCGGCATCGCAGTCCACCCAGACGGCAATAGTGTCTACGTGGCCAACGGAGGCGACAACACAATCTCAGAGTTCTCGGTCGGGGCCGACGGCGCCCTGAGCAACAAGGTGCCCCCAACGGTGGTGGCGGGCAACAGCCCGCTCGAGATCGCGACGAGTCCCGAACCGGCGTCGGTCAGTGTCGTGGGCACGGCCCTCACCGTGGAGGCGGCTCCGCGAGCGCGGGACAACTTCGCGATCCACGCCCCTCCCCGTCGACCCTGCGAGTCACGGATTTGCCGAGCCACGCCTACGCGGGCTCAGTCGTTCAGGCGGGGAAGGGTGCACCCAAAGCGGCCTCTACGCCGCGGACTGCCCCATGTCTGGGATCACCCCTACGCTCCCGGTGCGGGTGCAGGCGGGCGACCAAGACGACAGGGTGGCCAACTCAGCCAAACTTCCGAGCGAGATCTACGGGGGCCCCGGCGACGACACACTGGTCGGCGGCGCGGCAAGGGACATTCTCAACGGAGGACCGGGAATCGACGTGATGAAGGGGCTGCAGGGAAATGACCTGCTCTTGGCACACGACGGCACCTCCGACGGCACCATCGACTGCGGCGGCGGTACCGACAAGGCCGACCTCGACAAGCTGCCACTGGACCCCAACGTCCAGGGCTGCGAGACCAAGACGCGGCACTAACCGGGTCAGCGGCCCTTCTCGGCCTTTCTCAAGATGCGGTCGAGCGCCTCATCGGACCTCGGCCCGGCCCTCGTCCTCGCGGAGTCGCAGGGCGCGCTCAAGCGCGGCCATGGCGGTCACGCTGCCGTCCTCGCGCCTTGCGGCTCAGCAGCTCGAGGACCTCGTTGTAGTTCAGGATTCGTGCGTCGTCAGGCATGGCTTGGAAAACCTCGTGGGTGTGTGGTCTGCCCCTCGGCGGTCCTAGGAGGCGAGTGACCGCTCATTTCGAGCTTCCCCCTTCCCCCTCGCGCGAGATACTGCGCGGGCGATGTCGCAGGAGAACGTCGAGATCGTCGGCTCCAATACGACCGGGTCAATACCGACTACAAGGTCGAATACGAAGGGGAGCGGGAGCTGTACGACCCGGACTATGAGTTCGACGGGAGGGACATCGCGCCTGCCATGGGGGTTGTACCGGGGATACGACGCGGTATGGGCCACCTCGCGGATAACTGGACATGTTCGAGGGCTTTCATGTCGACCTCAAAGAGGTGATCCACGCCGATG
>CAVYXB010000013.1:0-99281 GCA_963772345.1 uncultured bacterium
AGCTTCGGCGAGAAGTACGGGATCAGCGTCGAGGTGTCCAACTTCGACTCCGAGGAGGCCATGCTCACGAAGCTCCGCGCCGGCGCCCAGTACGACCTGATCTTTCCCTCGTCCGAGTACGTGCAGCGCCTGATCGAGGAAGGGTTCCTGCACCAGTTTGATCGCGGGCAACTGAAGAACGCGGACGGGATCGACAAGTACTTCGATCGTCCCTGGTACGACCCGAATGCCGACCACTCGGTTCCGTACACGATGTACACGACCGGGATCTGCTGGCGCAGCGACATCGTGACCGGCATGACCGGCTCGTGGAACGACATCTCCAACCCGAGCGCCGACGGCCGCGCCTTCCTCCTCGACGACTTCCAGGAGACGATCGGCGAGGCAAACCTGATCAACGGCTGGGACCTCAACACCGAGAACCCGGATGAGCTCAACGTCTCCAAGGACACCCTGCTCGAGCAGAAGTCCCACCTGCGCGGGTTCTCGACCAGCTCCTCCGCGAACCTCTCGAACGGGAGCGCCGTCTTGACCCAGGCGTGGAACGGGGACGTCGTCTACGTCCGCAACATCGTGGACAACCCGGAGGACTTCCACTTCGAGACCTGCAAGGAGGGCGTCCCGGTGGGCTCGGACGCGATGGCCATCCCCGTGAACGCCAACTCGCCCGGGAGCGCCCTGCTCTTCATCGACTGGGTACTGGATCCCGACAACGCCGCGTCGAACGTCGCCTGGAACGGCTACCCCCAGCCGGTCGAGGGCGGCAAGCAGGAGTTCTCGAAGCTGGTCAAGGACGAGCCCTCGATCGACATCACCACGAAGATCCTGGACCAGGGGGAGGAGTACCGCTTCGCCACGCCCGAGGGGCGGCAGCTCTGGAACCAGATCTACACCGAGGTCAAGGCCTGATGGAGGCCGGGTCCGCGAAGCTCGGCTCGAGGATCCGGCTGCCCTCGTTCTGGTCGCGCTTCCTGATCCCCCCCGGACTCTGGCTGCTGCTCCTGTTCGCGGTCCCCTTGGTGCTGGTAATCGCGCTGTCGTTCGGCCGCGTGGACGAGCTCGGCAGGGCCGTCTACACCTGGAACCCGGCGAACTACAAGGAGGCAGTCAACCCGCTCTACGTCCCGATCCTGATCCGATCGATCCTCTACGCGGGGGCCACCGCCGCTCTCTGCCTGGCGATCGGCTACCCCGTCGCCTACTTCATCGCCCGGTACGGCGGCCGCCACAAGCACCTGCTGATCGCCGCGCTGGTGATCCCCTTCTTCGTCAACTACCTCGTCCGCACCTACGCCTGGACGGCGCTCCTCGCCGACGAGGGCCTCGTCAATCATCTGCTGACGTCGATCGGAATCACGCACGACCCGATCCGGTTCCTGAATACCCCGTACGCGGTCATCGGCGGGCTGACCTACGGCTACCTGGTCTTCATGATCCTCCCCGTCTACGCGGCCCTCGAGCGGATGGACCCGTCGGTGGTCGAGGCGGGCAAGGACCTCTACGGCAGCCCCACCCAGACCTTCCTCCATGTGACGCTGCCGCAGACCTGGCAGGGAATCCTGGCCGGCGGGGTCCTCGTGTTCCTTCCCGCGGTGGGCGACTTCGTCTCCGCTCAGCTGCTCGGCGGGCCGGACACCTACATGATCGGCAACCTGATCCAGGACCAGTTCTTCAGCGCGAGCAACTGGCCGCTGGGCGCCGCGATCACCGTGGTGATGATGGGCTTCCTCTCGGTCTGGATGGTCCTGTACCTGCGGTCGGCCGCGCGTGCGAGCAGGGCAGCAATATGAGTGGGGTCGCGACCGCCGAGGCTCGGCGTCCCGTGGCCTCCAGTCGGCCGGCGAACAGCCGCGCCGCAAGGGGTTCGACAGGCCACGGTTCCTTCGCGTCTACACCGGCCTGATCTACCTCTACCTCTTCCTGCCGATCGCCGTCGTGATCCTGTTCTCGTTCAACAACCAGAAGTCGCTGCAGGTGTTCAAGGGCTTCTCGCTGGAGTGGTACCGCGCCTTCCTCAGCGACGACACGCTTCGTCAGTCCCTGTTCGCGTCGCTCGAGATCGCGGTGGTCACGATGATCGCCGCGAGCGTGCTGGGAACGATGCTGGCGATCGGCCTCGTGCGCTCCCGGAGCAGATGGAACCCGGCCTGGAACATCCTGATGCTCGTTCCGCTGGTCACGCCGGAGATCGTCACCGGCATCTCGGCCCTTCTGATCTTCTCCCAGCTCGGCATCCAGCTCTCGATCAAGACCGTGATCCTGGCCCAGATCACCTTCTCGATCTCATACGTCACGATCGTCGTTCGCGCTCGCCTCGCCTCGATCGGGACCGAGGTGGAGGAGGCGGCGATGGACCTCGGCGCAACCCGGTGGCAGTCGGTTCGCCTGATCCTCATCCCCGAGCTGTGGCCGGCGATCGTCGCCTCCGCGCTGCTCGTCTTCGCGCTCTCGTTCGACGATTTCGTGCTCTCGTTCTTCACCACCGGCGAAACCGTCCAGCCGCTGCCTGTGCGCATCTGGTCGGCAATCCGCTTCGGGATCTCGCCGGAGATCAACGCGATCGGCACTCTGATGATGGTCGTGTCTCTGAGCGCGATCGCCCTGGCGGTGCTGATCCCGAGGATTTTCGGGCGCCGCGAGAGCGGCATCAAGGTGTTGACCGCCGAGGAGGGCTGATGGCCGCGGAAGCAATCCGACTCGAGGACGTGAGCAAGCACTTCGACGACTTCGCGGCCGTCGACGGCGTGAGCCTGACCATCCAGCGCGGCGAGTTCTTCTCGCTGCTCGGCCCCTCCGGCTGCGGGAAGACCACCACGCTTCGGATGCTCGCCGGATTCGAGCAGCCCAGCGAGGGGCGGATCATGCTGGAGGGGGAGCCCGTGGACGACGTTCCTCCGTACCGGCGCAACGTGAACATGGTGTTCCAGAGCTACGCGCTGTTCGAGCACCTCGACGTGCAGGGGAACGTTGCATTCGGCCTGAAGCGCCGCCGGGTGGCGAAGGACGAGATGCGCAAGCGGGTCGCCGAGTCCCTCGAGCTGGTGGGGCTCGCCGACCGGGCCCGGCTCCCGGCCCGCGGAGCTCTCCGGGGGGCAGCGTCAGCGGGTCGCGCTTGCGCGGGCGCTGGTGAATCGCCCCGCGGTGCTGCTCCTCGACGAGCCGCTCGGGGCGCTCGACCTCAAGCTTCGTCGGCAGATGCAGGTCGAGCTGAAGGAGATTCAGCGCGAGGTGGGCATCACCTTCGTGTACGTCACGCATGACCAGGAGGAGGCCCTGTCGATGTCCGACCGGATCGCGGTCATGCACGACGGGAAGGTGATCCAGTGCGGGGCCCCGGAGGACGTCTACGAGCGTCCCAAGGAGCCGTTCGTCGCCGACTTCATCGGGATCTCGAATCTGATCGAGGGCACCGCCATCGACGGCGGGCTGGTGCGGATCGGCAACGGCGCCGAGGTGCCCGCGCCCCTGCCGGACGACTGCTCCAACGGGGATCGGGTGCGGATCGCGGTTCGGCCGGAGAAGATCGCGCTCCACGAGCTGGAGGACGGCATGGTTGCGCTCGATGGCGTCGTCGAGCAGCGTGTGTACCTGGGGATGACGACCCAGGTCACCGTCTCGATCGGCGACAGCGCGCGATTGGTGGCCATGGAGCAGCTCACCTACAGGGCCAGGGCGGACGATCGCTGGGAGCCCGGAACGGCGGTGCGCGTGGGCTGGCACCCGGAGCACTGCCTGGTACTGAGATAGCGAAGCGTCTCGCCGACATCCGCGGCGCGGTGAACGGCGATCAACCAGGAAGGAGCGAAGCCGACGTGGCAACAGCGACCCTCACCAAGCTACGGAACTTCATCGACGGCGCCACCGCGGACCCGGCGGAGGGGCGGACCGAGGAGGTTCTCAACCCCGCGACGGCCGAGCCGTTCGCCGAGGCGCCGGTCTCCACCGCCGGAGGACGTCGATCGGGCGGTGGCGGCCGCTCGTCGGGCGTTCGACTCGTGGGCGCGCACGACGCCCAGGGAACGGTCGGAGGCGATCCTCCGCCTGGCGGCCACGATCGAGGAGCACGCCGAGGAGCTCGCCGAGCTCGAGTCGGCCGACGCCGGGAAGCCGCGCGCGTCGGTGATCGACGAGGAGATGCCGGGCAACATCGACAACCTGCGCTTCTTCGCGGGGGCGGCTCGGTGCTTGGAGGGCCGGTCCGCGGGCGAGTTCGTGGACGGCCGCACGTCGATCATCCGCCGTGAGCCGGTGGGGGTGGTGGGACAGATCACGCCCTGGAACTACCCGCTGGCGATGGCGGTCTGGAAGCTCGGCCCCGCGCTCGCAACGGGCAACACGGTGGTTCTCAAGCCCGCCGAGAACACCCCCGTCTCAACGCTGCGGCTCGCGGAGCTCGCCGCGGACGTGTTCCCGCCGGGGGTGCTCAACGTGGTCAGCGGTCACGGCGAGCCCGCGGGCGCGGCTCTCGTCCGCCATCCCGACGTCGACATGGTGTGCCTCACGGGCTCGCCCGCCACCGGGAAGTGGATCGCGCGCGAGGCGGCGGACACGCTGAAGCGCGTCCACCTCGAGCTGGGCGGCAAGGCGCCGGTGATCGTCTTCGACGACGCTGACCTCGAGGCGGCCGCCGAGACGATCGCCGAGTGCGGGTACTTCAACGCCGGGCAGGACTGCACGGCCGCCTGCCGCGTCCTCGCGAGCGCGTCCGTCTACGACGACGTGGTCAGCGGCCTCGTCGATCAGGCGGAGGGGTACGTGATGGGCGACACGTCGTCGCCGGACACCAACCTCGGCCCGCTGATCTCCTCGATCCAGCGCGAGCGCGTGGAGGGGTTCCTCGAGCGTCGCTCCTCGGCCACGGAGATCGCCACGGGAGGCTCGGAGCCAGACCTCGCCGGGTACTTCCTGGAGCCGACGGTGGTGGCGAACCTCTCCCAGGACGACGAGATGGTGCAGAACGAGGTCTTCGGCCCGGTCATCACCGTCCAGCGCTTCGAGGACGAGGCCAAGGCGGTCGCCTGGGCGAACGGCACCCGCTACGGCCTCGGCTCGTCGGTGTGGACGCGCGACGTCGGGCGGGCGCACAGGGTGGCCAACGCGCTGCAGTTCGGCGTCGTGTGGATCAACGACCACATCACGTCCTGCTCGGAGATGCCGCACGGTGGCTATAAGGAGTCCGGCTACGGCAAGGACATGTCCATCTACGCGCTGGAGGACTACACCCAGATCAAGCACGTGATGGTGAACCTCGACTAGTGCGGGCGGTCGTCATCGGGGCCGGGCTAGCGGGCCTGGCGGCCGCCGACGCGCTGCGGCGACGCCGGGGTGGAGGCCGACCGTGCTCGAGGCCCGGAGCCGGGTCGGGGGACGCGTGTGGTCGCGGACGCTCGACAACGGAGCGGTGGTCGAGATGGGGGCGGAGTTCATCCTGCCTGGGCAACACCCTGGTCCGGGAGCTGGCGGAGCGGTTCGGGCTCGGGCTCTGGGACAAGGGAATGCGGTACGGCCGGCGCGGAGCCGCGGGGCGTCGAGCTGAGCGTGGAGGACCTCGAGGTCGCCGCCCGGGTGGTGGACGAGGCGCTGGCGGCGGGCGAGGGCCGGGGCGAGTCCGTGCGAGGACTGCTCGACCGGCTGGCGCTCGACCCCGTGGCAAAGGAGACGATGCTCGCGCGGGCGGAGGTCTCGGCCGCGAGCTCCGCCGACGTGGTGCCGGCGAGAGACCTGGCCGGAATCGCTCATGTGGACGACGAGCCCTGCCCGAGCATCGCCGGCGGCAACCAGCGTCTGCCCGAGGCCCTCGCCGAGCCGCTCGGCGGCTCGATTCGCCTGGCGACACCGGTCCGGTCGGTGTCATGGACCGAGGAGGGTGTCCGCGTGCGGGTGGACGGGGGCGAGCTGGAGGCGGACCGCTGCGTGATCGCGGTGCCCGCGACGGTGATCGACGAGCTCGACTTCGATCCCCCGCTGCCGGCGCGGCACCGCGAGGCGCTGGCGGGAATCGCGTACGGGCATGCCGCGAAGCTGTTCGTTCCCATCCGCGGGGACGCTGCGCCGAGCGCGGTGCTCTCCGTGCCCGAGCGCTACTGGGCGTGGACCGCGACGGGCGCGGAGGGCCGCGTCCAGCCGGTCGTCAGCGCGTTCGCGGGCTCGCCGCCCGCGTTGGAGCGGCTCGGCGTCGCCGACGGGCCGGAACGCTGGCTCGCCTCGCTCATCCGGCTGCGGGCCGATCTCGAGCTCGACCCCGATGGCGCCTGCTCTCCACCTGGAGCGACGACCCGTGGGCTCGGGCGGCCTACTCGGTCGAGCGGCCGCCGCAGGCGACGGCGACCCTGGCGGAGCGGCTCGGGCCGCTGGCCTTCGCCGGCGAGCACACCGTCGATGCCTTCGAGTCGCTGATGGAGGGCGCGCTTCGAAGCGGCGTGCGGGCCGCGCGTCGGGTCATCGAAGCGTGAGCCGGCAGCGCTGCAGGCCTCAGGAAGCTGGCGTCAGTCGAAGCTCCATTTCCACGTCGCCCCCTCCGCTCCCACATCGGCCGAGCGGCCCTTGAGCTCCTTCTGGTCGTAGAGCAGGGCTTGACGGTGGATCTGCAGGAAGTCCAGGTTCTTGGGCCCCTGGTCCATGCCGCTACAGGGGAAGCCTCCACCTCCGGTGAAGAAGATCGTGAAGAACGTTTGGTTCAGGGTCTCCGTGCCGACGTAATGCCCACTGCCGTACGCGAGCTTGATACCGGGGCCGGTGTTGTTCTCGTCGACGGGCTTCGTGCCGCTGCCGCTCAACGTGCAGCCACCCTGGTTCACGCCCGAGACCGTCCACTGCATGACGCCGTTGAAGTCGTAGCGGAAGACGCCGTTCCCGAGGTATTTGCCGAAGCTGAGATGGGCCGTGCCGTTTGAGTGCCACTTCTCGGCCTTCGCGGCGCCGCAGCAGCCGCCGACGCCGCTCACGGAGCCCTTCCAGTCGCGTTGACGACGTAGAATTCCTTGCCCGTGTTCTGGCGCAGTTGCTGCTCGCTCGCCTCCCTGACCTGATTGGTGTCGTCAGCACAAACCAGGAGCTCATAGGCGCCGAGGGGAAGGTGTCTCGTATTGATCGAGTCGAGGCGCTGACCCCGATCGGCGTCGCCCGGGTCGAGTTTCGGGATCCTTCGGGAGGCCACGCTGGAACTCATCCCTGCCGCCGAATTCAGGGATTATGTAGAGGGCCGTGACCGAACGTCCGGCCGCCGCGTTGCCTTTGTTCTTGGTCACGTCCTCGAACGAGAACGTCGCGCCGACGCCCTGGAAGACGTAGCGGGCGCGAAACGCTGGCCTCGGCGTGGGTCACGTCGAGGTTCGGCCCGTCGGTGGCCACCCTTGGCGATCGCCGCGGGCGCGAGCCCGGCCGACGCGCCGATCAGGGCAGCCGCGCCAACAGCCACCATCAGGCGGAGCCGTCCCGGATTCCTCATCCTTGGTCCTTCCCTCGACGCCCCCTCGATCCGCCGACTCGGATCGCAGGCCGACCGTACTCCCGCCAGGGGTCGGTGTCAAGGAAGGCGGACGGTGATCGGAGCGACGCCCGCCGGTGGATCAGGGCATCGCGGTCGCCTCCGCGATCTCGCCCTCGCCCTTCGCGGCGCGCCCACCCGTGGCGCCGCCCTCCTCCCGGGTCAGCCGGTGGGCGAGGTAGACGGGGAGCATGGAGAGCAGGATCACGATCACCGCGACCACGTTGACGATCGGCAGCTGGTTGGGCCGGAACAGGTTGTTGAAGATCCAGATCGGCAGGGTCTCCTGGCCGGCCCCGATCGTGAACCTGGTGACGATGATCTCGTCGAATGAGAGCGCGAATGCAAGCAACCCGCCGGCGACCAGGGCGGTGGCCATGTTCGGGAGGGTGATGTGGCGGAAGGTCTGCCAGGGATCGGCCCCGAGGTCCGCCGAGGCCTCCTCGATCGACCCGGACATTCGCCGCAGCCGGGCGATCACGTTGTTGTAGACGACCACGATGCAGAAGGTGGCGTGGCCGACGATCACCGTGAACAGGCTCAGGTCGATGCCAAGGATCTGGGTGAAGGTGTCGCTGAGCGCGACCCCGGTGACGATGCCCGGCAGCGCGATCGGGAGGATGACCAGGAACGAGACCGTTTCGCGCCCGAAGAAACGGTGCCTGGCGACCGCCATCGATGCGAGCGTTCCCAGCACGAGCGCCAGCCCGGTCGCGGCGGCACCCACCTTCAGCGAGGTCACGAACGCGTCCCGCGCCTCGGAGCTCTGGATCGCCTTCGGGAACCAGTCGAGCGTCAGTCCGGACGGTGGCCATTGGAGGATCGCCGAGGCGTTGAACGCGTAGATCGCGATCACGATCAAGGGGATGTAGACGAACGCCAACCCGACGGCGACGGCGACGCGAAGCAGGATCGTCGATCGGCGCGAGAGCCTCATAGGTGGTCGAAGGCCCCGAGCCGCCTGGCGATCAACAGATAGGCGACCATGACGACGATCGGCACGCACGCGAAGGCCGAGGCGAGGGGCAGGTTGGTGGTGATGTTCGAGTAGACGACGTTGCCGATGAACTGGTTGTTGGAGACCAGGGTCGGCGTGATGTAATCGCCGAGAGTGAGCGAGAAGGTGAAGATCGAGCCCGCGATAACGGCGGGGAAGGCGAGCGGCAGGACGACGCGCCTGAAGGTGGTCAGCGGGGACGCCCCGAGATCCTCCGAGGCGCTGAGGAGCGAATCGGGTATCCGCTCCAGGCCGGCATAGACCGGCAGGATCATGTAGGGAAGCCACAGGTAGCTCATCACCAGCCAGACAGCGGCGTTGCCGTAGCCCGGCCCGTGCGCTCCAAGTGGCCCGAGCACCCAGTTGATCACCCCCTCCGTCGACAGCATCTGGCGCCAGGCAAAGACCTTGACCAGGTAGCTCGCCCACAGAGGGAGGAGTATCCCGACCACGAGCAGGCCTCGGGTCCGCGGTCGGGCGACCTTGGCCATGTAGAACGCGATCGGAAACGCCAGGACCGCGTCGGTCAGGGTGACCAGCGAGGCGATCGCGATCGTCCGGCCGGCGATCGTGCGGTAGACCGGCTCGTCGACAAGCGTCTTGAAGTTGTCGACGGTGAACGTCGTGACCACCAGGCCCGTGTCGGCGCTGACGCTCCAGAACGCGGCGATCAGCAGGACCGCGAGCGATCCCAGGTATCCGACTACGAGCCAGGCGAGCGGCCCACTGAGCAGGGCGCCCGCCTGAAGGTGCGGGCGGCCTTGGAAGAGGCCGGCCAGCCAGCGGCCTGCCGACCTCTTCCTCGGCGCTGACGCGACCGCGTCAGCTGCTTCCATGCACCGCCTTCTTCACGGACGCGGCCGCAGCGTCGATCATCCCTTGATCTCCGTCCACGCGTTGAGCCAGTCGTTGTAGTCCTTGCAGTCGGTGTTGCCGTTTCCGCAGTCGGCCACCGGCGTCTCCCAGTAGTAGACGCGCTTCCAGAACTTCGGGTCCGCGGCGTGGTACTTGTCGCAGAACTTCGTGTCCGCCGGATAGCCGATCGCCTTCGCGGCGGCCGTCGAGCGTGGACGCGTCGCACGCCTTGGTCTGTGCGGGCGCCTCGCCGAAGTACTGCGCCACCTCGGCGTTCGCCTGCGGCGAGATGATGTAGTTCATCCACTTGTACATGCAGTTCGGATGCGCGGCGGATGAGCTGATCATCCAGGTGTCCGACCACCCGGTCGCGCCCTCGCTCGGGCACGAAGCCCTGACTCGCGGGGCTGATCGCCACCGGCTGGCCGGCGGGCTTGAGCTGGAAGTACTGGTATTGCCAGGTCGTCCCGACCTGGTCGTCACCGTTCGTGTACGCCTGGATCTGCTTGGCGGCGTCGGACCAGTACTCGCCGACGTTCGGCCGCTGCTGCTTCAGCAGGTCGACCGCGGCGTTGAACTGCTCGTCGTTCAGCTCGTACGGGTTGTCGATCCCGAGATCGGGCTGGTGCGCCTTCAGGTAGACGGCGGCGTCGGCGATGTAGATCGGGTCGTCGTAGGCCGAGATCTTGCCCTTGTACTTGGCCGCCTGCTTCGGATCCAGGATCACCGACCAGGACTTCGGCGCCGGGCTGACGTCGTTGGTGTTCCACATCAGCAGGTTCGCCCCGCGACCGTGCGGGATCCCGTAATGGGTGCCGTCGAACGTGTTGTACGGCTGGTCCTTGAGGTCGGAGAAGACCGTCTTGTAGTTCGGCACCAGGTCGACGTTTACGGGCGCCACATCGCCGGCTTCGACGAGGCGACCGCTCGCGTTGCCGGAAGCCGAGACGCCGTCGTACTGGCCGGTGCGCATCAGCTGGACCATCTCGTCAGACGTGCCGGCCACCTTGTCCTTGACCTGGCAGCCGGTCTGTTGCTCGAACGGCTTCGTCCACGGGTCCTCGACGTAGCCTGCCCAGGAGACCAAGTCCAGCTCTCCCTCTCCCTTGCCGACCGACTCTGCGCCGGGGTGCTGTTGCTGCCTGAGTCGCTCCGCCGCCGCATCCGATCACGGCCATGGCCGCGATCAAGCCTGCGACGCACATCCATGCCACCCTCGCCGGATGGCCAGCTCGTCGTCCTCTCACTGGGGGTTCTCCCTTCGTGTGTCTGACGGGATCCTCTGGAACGGCCACCGTCTGCTCGGGTCGCCATCCGACCGTCACCTGCCGCCCGCGCTGCTCGAGCGCCTCCGACGAGGAGGTCTCGAGGTTCTGGCGAACGACCTGAAGCTCCCCGCCGGCGTCGAGCTCGACGAGATACCGGGTCACCATGCCCGCGTAGGCGACGTCCCGGACCACGCCTTGCTCGGTGTGAAGTCCCTGCTCGTCCACGCTGTCGTCCAGCAGCCTGACCTTCTCGGGCCGGACGCTGAAGCGCGTGCCCGTCCCGCTCGAGCACGTTGGAGATCCCGACGAAGCCACCCACGAATTGGGTCGCCGGCTGCTCGTAGATCTCGGCCGGCGCGCCCACCTGCTCGATGCGGCCCTCGTTGAAGACCGCGATCGCGGTCGCTCATCGTCAACGCCTCGTCCTGGTCATGCGTGACGTAGATGAACGTGATCCCGACCTCGCCCTGGATTCCCTTCAGCTCGACCTGCATCTGCTCGCGGAGCTTCAGGTCGAGGGCGCCCAGCGGCTCGTCCAGCAGCAGGACGCGCGGGCGGTTGACGATCGCCCGTGCCAGGGCCACCCGTTGGCGCTGCCCGCCGGAGAGCATCCCGGGCTTGCGCTCCTCGTAGCCGGCCAGGCGCACCATCTCGAGCGCCTCCGCGGTGCGGGTGCGGCGCTCCCCACGCCCGACCTTGCTGACGCGCAACCCGTACTCGATGTTCTCGCCCACGGTCATGTGGGGGAACAGCGCATAGTCCTGGAAGACGGTGTTGACCTGGCGGTCATAGGGCGCGAGCCCCGTCATGTCGCGACCGGCGAGCTCGACCGTTCCCTCGTCGGGCGCCTCGAAGCCGGCGATCATTCGCAGCGTCGTGGTCTTGCCGGACCCCGACGGGCCCGAGCAGCGTGAAGAACTCCCCCCGGGCGATCGCGAGATCGATGCCGGCCACCGCGACCACGTCGCCGTATGCCTTCCGTACGCCCACCAAGCGGACGTCGGGCGCGTCGGCCGCACCTCCGGCTGGCGGGTCCGTGGGCTCCCCGGGCCGCTCCTGCTCCCCGTCGTCAACGGTGATGGCTGCAGTTTCCTCCACTCGAATGGGGCGCCAAGCGCTCAGCGTCCCGTGGTGAAGCTATACGAAGACCCTGACGGGCTGTAGTCCTCGTGTGGACAAACTTCGGAGATTCCGGGGGCCGATGTGGAGAACGGCACGCCTCAGGGGGCCCGCAGGGCGCCGTCGCCGCTTGGACGGTTCGTCCACAGGGAGGCTCTCCACTGACTCCAGTCCAGCGCCCCGCGGCGCGTACGGCGCACGCGAGCTACGGCGCACGCGGAGACCCCGGGCCACGGGGCCCCCGCGCGCTGTTTGTCCCGAAGCCGGCCTCGCCCGCTAGTAGCGAGACTTGTGGCGCTTGCGGAAGTCGCTGAGCCGCTCGGCGTGGATGTTCTTGCTCCAGCCGGGGCCGTTGCCGGCCGTCATCGACGTGTCGAACCGCAGTCCCGCGACGACCATGAACGCGTGGCTTGGGTTCGTATAGACCGTGATCCAGTGGCCCTTGCCGCCATGCGCCCAGTGCATGAAGCCGCTCGAGTCGAGCGGGCTTCCGAGCAGGCGGCCGCCGTGGAGCGCGATAGCTGACGGAGCCGGAGCAGTCGTACCCGCTGTCCTTCCATCTGCCGTGCCCGCCGCCCCACTTGTAGGGCTTGTTGCGGATGCGGTTGGCGGCGGCGATCACCTTCCGCACCTTCCAGGGGGCGTTGGATGGTGCGATCGCCTTGCCGTGTACGAGCTTGGCGTGCCCGACCGGGGCCTTGGTCGCCGAGCCGCCGGTGCCGCCGGTGCCCGCGCTTCGCGGGAACCGCGGCGACCGCGCTCAGTGCGGCAACCGCGGCAACCGCGATTCCCGTCTTGATCCTTCTGTGGCCGTGATGAGGCTTGTCGTGGGTATGCAAGACCAGTCTCCTTCGTCGGCCTACGGGGTTAGCTGTCGGGCTGGCGCTAAAGGAGCCTGCGCCCCCACCGCGGTGGGTTAGCCCCAAGTGTTGGTTCCCCCGCTCCCCGCCCGTTGGTCGGGAGGGGATTCGGCTCTACCGGTTATTCGATGGCGCGGGACCCTACACCATCGAGCCGACGTTTGCTCACATAACGCTCACAAATTCGCCACCCAAGCGTGAAATCCCTGCAAATTGGCCCACGAAGGGCGGGACTAGATAGGCAGGGTGGGGAGAGCCCGGCTGGCTGTGCCACGCGCGTCCGGGGCCGGCGCCCGAGGCTGGGCGCCAGACTCGCTACGCCGGGTGCGCCTCCGCCCACTCGACGATCTTGCGCGAGTCGGTCACGACCTCCCCGTCGTCGGCGATGAGGACCGGGACCTCCCGCTGCCCGGAGAGCTCCTCGACCTCCCGTCGCCCGGAGGTCATGAGGTGCATGAACCTCGGGCCGACGCCGAGTCCCCGGACCTTGATCACCTCTGGGTCGTGTCCGGCCATCCGTAGCGCCGCATGGGCGTTGTGACACGGATGGCCGCCCGGGCGCGGCGTTTGGAAGGTGCCCCAGCAGACGAATAGCTTCATGGGGCGCAAGCCTATGCGCGATGGCCGGATAACGTCGAATGGGCGAACGAAAGGAGTGCGCTGGCGGTTGGTAGGTTGGATGCGTGAGGCTCGACGGGAAAGCGGTTCTCTTGACCGGCGCCACCGGAGGCCTCGGACGGGCGATGGCGGTCGCGCTCGCCGAGCGCGGCGCGCGCCTCGTCCTGAGCTCTCGTAAGGCGGAGGAGCTGGACGGCCTCGTGGCCGGCCTGCCCGGCAATGGGCATCGGGCGATCGTCTCCGACCTCGCCGAGGAGGGGGCCGCGCTTCGCCTGCTGGAGGAAGCCGGCGACCTCGACGTCCTGGTGGCGAACGCCGGCCTCCCTGCGTCCGGCCGCCTGGACGGCTTTTCCCAGGAGGAGATCGGCCGCGCGCTGCGGGTCAACCTCGAGTCCCCCGTGCGGATGACGCGCGAACTGCTTCCTGAATGGCAGAGCCGCGGGAGCGGCCACTTCGTCTTCGTCTCGTCGATCTCAGGGTTCGTCTCGACGCCTCGCGCCTCGCTCTATGCGGCGACCAAGTTCGGGCTGCGGGGCTTCGCCCTGAACCTGCGCGAGGACCTGCGCCGCTCCGGCATCGGCGTTTCCGTCATCACCCCCGGGGCGATCCGCGAGGCCGGGATGTTCGCCGACAGCGGGGCAAAGGCGCCGCCGGGCGTCGGCACCGGCACGCCGCAGCAGGTGGCGAGCGCCGTGGTGCGTGCGATCGAGCGCGACAAGAGCGAAATCTCCGTGGCGCCGGTGCGCCAGCGCGCGCTGGCCCGCTTCGCGATGCTCGCCCCGGAGCTGTCCGGCCGCGTCGCGGGCGGCGCCGCGACGAAGGCCGCGGACGAGATCGCCGAAGGACAGGCGGACAAGCGCTGAAGATTCGACTGGAAGGAGAGACATGAGCGACACCTTCGGGGCCCGCGACACACTCGAGGTCTCCGGACGCGAATACGAGATCTTCCGCCTCGATGCCCTTCAAGACTCGTTCGACGTCGCCCGCCTTCCCTACTCCATCAAGGTCCTCCTCGAAAACTCGCTGCGGCTCGAGGACGGCGAGTCGGTCACCCGCGAGAGCATCGAGGCGATCGCGAGCTGGGATGCGGCCGCTGAGCCGAGCGCCGAGGTCCCCTTCCAGCCGGCCAGGGTCCTCATGCAGGACTTCACGGGCGTGCCGGCCCTCGTCGATCTCGCCGGGATGCGGGATGCGATGGACGAGCTGGGAGGCGATCCCGCGAGGATCGACCCGCTAGTCCCCGTCGATCTCGTGATCGACCACTCGGTTCAGGTCGATGCGTTCGGCAACGCCCGCGCGTTCGACATCAACGCCGACCGCGACTACGAGCGAAACGGGGAGCGCTACGCGTTCCTGCGCTGGGGCCAGCAGGCCTTCGACAATCTGCGGGTGGTGCCCCCGGCCACCGGGATCTGCCACCAGGTGAATCTCGAGTATCTCGGGCAGGTGGTGTTCACGCGGGAGCGTGACGGGAGTTCCCAGGCCTACCCCGACACCCTCGTCGGGACCGATTCGCATACCACGATGATCAACGGCCTCGGCGTGCTCGGCTGGGGGGTCGGAGGCATCGAGGCGGAGGCTGCGATGCTCGGCCAGCCGATCTCGATGCTGCTGCCACAGGTGGTGGGGTTCAGGCTCACCGGCGAGCTGTCCGAGGGGGCGACCGCGACGGACCTCGTCCTGACGGTCACCGAGATGCTCCGCGAGCGCGGCGTCGTGGGGAAGTTCGTCGAGTTCTTCGGACCCGGGCTGCACACGCTGGGGCTCGCGGATCGGGCGACGATCGGCAACATGTCCCCCGAGTTCGGCTCCACCTGCGCGATCTTTCCGGTGGACCGGGAGACCCTCCGCTATCTCGAGTTCACCGGGCGACCGACCGACCTGATCGAGTTGGTGGACGCCTACGCCCGCGAGCAGGGCCTGTTCCACACCGAGGACTCCGACGAGCCGACGTTCTCCGAGACGCTGGAGCTGGACCTCTCAGGAGTTGGGCCGAGCATCGCGGGCCCGAAGCGCCCGCAGGACCGGATCCCGCTCGCCGACGCGAAGGCCGCTTTCCTGGAGTCGCTCCGGGAGTTCGACCCCGAGGCGGCCGAGAGCCTCGGAAACAGCTACGACGAGGCCGTTGCCGGGACCTTTCCCGCCTCGGACCCGACCGGGGAGGAGCACAACGACGATCGCGGGAAGCCCCGTCGCGCCGACACGGTGGTCGAGGAACGCCACCCCGAGCCGGTGACCCTGACGCTGGAGGACGGCTCCGAGACGCAACTCGACCACGGACGCGTCGTGATCGCCGCGATCACGAGTTGCACCAACACGTCCAATCCCACGGTGATGGTGGGGGCGGGGCTGTTGGCGAAGAAGGCGGTGGAGCGTGGCTTGGAGAGCCGGCCCTGGGTGAAGACATCGCTGGCGCCGGGCTCGACCGTCGTCACCGAGTACCTGGAGCAGGCCGGCCTGACGGAGTACCTCGACAAGCTCGGGTTCAACCTGGTCGGGTACGGGTGCACCACCTGCATCGGCAACTCCGGGCCGCTGCCCCCCGAGATCTCGGAGGTGGTCAACGAGCACGACCTCGTCGTCTGCTCGGTGCTGTCCGGCAATCGCAACTTCGAGGGCCGGATCAATCAGGACGTCCGCAACAACTACCTTGCCTCGCCGCCCCTCTGCGTCGCCTATGCGCTCACGGGCCGCATGGACGTGGACATCCTCAACGACCCCCTCGGGGAGGGATCCGACGGCGAACCTGTCTACCTGCGCGACGTCTGGCCGAGCGGCGAGGAGGTGAAGGAGACGGTGGCGAGCGCGGTCCGCTCGGACATGTTCACGAAGAGCTACGACGACGTCTTCACCGGGGATGAGCGCTGGAGCGCACTCGAGATCCCCGAGGGCGATCGCTACGAGTGGCCGGATTCCACGTACGTCCGCCGCCCGCCGTTCTTCGACGGGATGGAGCCCGAGCCGGCGGCACCGGAGCCGATCCAAGGAGCGCGAGTGCTGGCCGTCCTCGGCGACAGCGTCACCACGGACCACATCTCACCGGCCGGCGCGATCAAGAAGGACAGCCCGGCCGGGCGCTGGCTGATGGATCAGGGGGTCGAGGTGCGCGACTTCAACTCCTACGGCTCGCGGCGCGGCAACCACGAGGTGATGATCCGGGGCACCTTCGCCAACATCCGGCTGCGAAACGCGCTGGTCGAGCGAGAGGGCGGCTTCACCCTCCACTTCCCCGACGGCGAGGAGATGTCCATCTACGACGCCGCGATGCGCTACGCCGAGGAGGGGGCGCCCCTCGTCGTCCTCGCCGGCAAGGAGTACGGCTCCGGCTCCTCCCGCGACTGGGCCGCGAAGGGCACGGCCCTGCTGGGAGTGCGCGCGGTGCTCGCCGAGAGCTTCGAGCGGATCCACAGATCCAACCTGATCGGGATGGGCGTGCTGCCGCTCCAGTTTCAGGATGGGGCAAGCGTCGAGTCGCTCGGGCTGACCGGGGAGGAGACGTTCGAGATCGAGGGTCTCGAGGCGGCGGTGGATCCCGCCACGTCCGGCCGGCGCGCGGTGCGCGTCACGGCCAGCCGGGACGGCGCAGACCCCGCCGAGGTCGAGGCGCGGGTCCGGCTGGACACGCCGAACGAGGTCTCCTACTACCGCAACGGCGGAATCCTCCAGCGGGTGCTCCGGGACCTCCTCTGAGCGGCCGGCGGCGACGCTCGTCGCCGCATTCTGCGGAAACGTCCTGCGTCCCGCTCTATTGACTTTCCAGGGCCGAATGCATCAGAATGGCAATGGACCTGCGAATGAGGGAGACTTCAGGGCTCGTCCCCGGCCAGTCCCGCCTCCGGGGGCGATCGCGTCGGCATCCCTCCCTGGCTACCGACGCGCAGGCGTGGGCGCGGGCTGTGTGGACCCCCTGCCTCCCACAGCCCCGCCCCGCCATTCCGTGAAACGGCCGCAAAGCCTCGCCCGGCTGTGTCCTCGGGCGAGTGTCTCGCTCAACGGCGCTTGCGCTCCAGCACCTCGATCGCGATCACGCTGCCCAGCGGACCGACCGGCGTGAGCGTCGCTGCGAGCAGCGTGTAGGGGGCCTCGTGGCGCAGGATCGTGAACCAGATGAGCAGGCAGAGGGCGATGAAGCCGATGCCGTGCGCCCATCCGAACACGAACGCCTGCTGATCGAAGCCGGGGGCCAGCCAGAAGAAGCAGAGGGCGGCGAAGATCGCGAGCTCCACCCAGCTCGCGCGCTTCACCCAGGGCCAAAGGGTGCCGGGGACGGGCTTGCGCAGCGCCTCTCGCGATCCGCTCACGGGGGCGGCCTGCTCGGCTGACCGGGAGCTCACCCGCCCGAGATTAGCGCCGCATTCCGATTTCCTCGCGCGAACGCCCTGGCCCCGACGTACAAGCCGGACCTGGAGAGTTTGGACCGGGGTCCATAGGAATGTGCCCGCGATCCAGGAAGGATTCGCGGCATGACAACACCTCCGACCACATTCGCAGACATGGCCACCGGCGGTTCGGCCACCAGGCAGCCGATCCGGCGCGTGATCGGATTCGAGCGCGAGTACCGCTGCTCGGGCGGCCACGAGCATCGCTCCTGGGGGCGGATTCGCTCCTGCCCAGAGTGCGGTGAGCCGCTTGCCGTCGCGGTGATCCGCCGGGCAGCGCTCGCCTAGGTCAGCGCCGTCAGCACGATCCGCTCCTGCTCCTTGCGGTGCGCGACCGGATAGCCCTCGCTCGGGCTGGCGCGCTGCGGACGGCCGACGTACGAGAGCTGGACGCTCTCCGGTATCAGCTCCGGCAGGCGCCGCCACATCACGCTCCAAGCGCCCATGTTCTTCGGCTCCTCCTGAGCCCAGACGACCTGCTCGAGGTTCGGGTAGCTGGCGATCAGCTCGGCCAGCTGGTCGCGGGCGAACGGGTAGAGGAGCTCGACCCGGGCGATCGCAACCGACTCGGCCTGCTCGCGCTTCTCGTGGCCATCGAGGTCGTAGTAGAGCTTGCCGCTGCAGAGCACCAGCCGCTTGATTCCGTCCTTGCGGTCCTGCCGTCGCGGGTCGTCGAGTACGAACTGGAAGGTGCCCGAGGTCAGGTCCTCGAGGCGTGACGACGCCGCGCCCAGCCGGAGCAGCCCTTTCGGCGTGAAGACGACCAGCGGCCGAGGCTTGCCGATCAGCGCCTGGCGGCGGATCAGGTGGAAGTACTGGCCGGCCGTGGTGGGATTGGCGAGCCGCATGTTGCCCTCCGCGGCGAGCTGGATGAAGCGCTCGATCCTGGCGCTCGAGTGCTCCGGGCCGCCCCCTTCATAGCCGTGCGGAAGCAGCAGGGTGAGGCGAGTGGTCTGGCCCCACTTCGACTCGCCCGACGCGATGAAGCTGTCGATGATCACCTGGGCTGCGTTCTCGAAGTCGCCGAACTGCGCCTCCCACACCACCAGGCTCGACGGGGATGCGGCCGAGTACCCGTACTCGAACCCCAGGCAGCCGGCCTCCGAGAGCGGGCTGTTGTAGAGCTCGAACGGCGCCTCGGCGTCAGGGAGGTTCTGGATCGGGACGTACTTGAGCCCGGTCTTCTCGTCCCAGTAGGCGAGATGGCGATGGGAGAAGGTCCCGCGGATCGTGTCCTGGCCCGTCAACCGGATGTGCATGCCCTCAGTCAAAAGGGATGCGAAGGCGAGGGCCTCGGCGTGGCCGAACTCGATTCCGCCGTCGGTGAGCGCCTCGATCCGCCGGTTCAGCGGCTTGCGGAGCTTGCGGTGGATGGTGAAGCTCTCGGGAACGTCCAGGAGGGCCTCGTTCAGCGAGCGCAGTCGCTTTGCCGGGACGGCGGTGTCGACATCCGGGCTCTTCGTTCGGTCGAGCTCGCCCGTCGCGACCTGGGTCGAGGTCTCGGCGACGTACTCGCCGCCCTCGATCTTCCGCTTCAGCTCGCGATGGGTTTCCGAGAGTTCGGAGCTGCGTTCCTGGCCGCGCTCCTCCACGTCCTCCGGCGTCACGGCCCCCTCCTTGACCAGCTGCTCGGCGTAGATCTCCGACACCGGCGGGTGCGCCCGGATCTGCGCCGCCATCATCGGCTGCGTGTAGGCGGGCTCGTCGGTCTCGTTGTGCCCGTAGCGCCGGTAGCCGATCAGGTCGATCACGATGTCGCGCCCCCACCGCTCGCGATATGCCATCGAGAGGCGGATCGCCGCGATGCAGCCCTCGACGTCGTCGGCGTTGACGTGGATGATCGGCACGTTGAAGCCCTTTGCCATGTCGGAGGCGTAGGGCGTCGAGCGAGCCTCGGTCGGATCGGTCGTGAACCCCACCTGGTTGTCCGTGATGATGTGGACGGTGCCGCCGGTCGAATAACCCTCCAGCGCTTGGAGGTTCAGCGTCTCGGCCACCACCCCCTGTCCCGGGAACGCGGCGTCGCCGTGGAGCAGCAGCGGAACAGCCAGCTCCGGCGTGTGCTCCAGGCTCGACCCCGAGCGCGAGCTCTGGGCGGCGCGAGCGCCCCCCGTCACCACCGGATCGACGAACTCCAGGTGGCTCGGGTTCGGATAGAGGCGGACGTCGATCCGCTCTCCGTCGGGGGTCGTGAATGTGCCGTTCGCGCCGTAGTGATACTTGACGTCGCCGGTCCCACCGTGCGGGATCGCCGCGACGGCCTTCACACGTTCGAGGGCCTGCGCTCCCTCGAACTCGGCCATGATCGATTCCACGGGGCGGCCCAGGTTGTGGGCGAGGACGGCGAGCCGCCCCCGGTGCGCCATCCCGAGAACGACCTCGTGAGCCCCACCGCGCTGGGCGAGCGTCACCAGCTCGTCGATCATTGGGACCACCGCGTCCAGGCCCTCGATCGAGAACATCTTCTGACCGAGGTAGGCGCGCTGCAGGTAGCGCTCGAACTGGAACACCTCGACCAGGCGGGAGAGCAGCGCGCGCTTCTCCTCGACCGTGAGCGGGGTGCGGTGGGCCCCGGTCTCGATCATCTCCCGCAGCCACATCCGCTGCTGGTGGGACGACAGATGCTCGATCTGGTAGGCGACCGTTCCGCAGTAGGCGTCCCGCATCCGCGGGAAGAACCTCGAGCAGCGTTTCCCCCTCGACCCCGATTCGAAGGATGGAGGCCGGGATTCTCGACATGAGCTCCGGAGTCAGGTTGAGGTTCTTCGGCTCGATCGCGGGATCGCCGCGCGGCTTCTTGCCGAGCGGGTCGAGGCGGGCCGCGAGATGGCCGTGGGTTCGGTAGGCCTTGAGCAGCGAGGTGGCCGCCTGCACCGCCTGTAGGAGCTCGGTGTCAGGCGGCGCGCCTGCCGCTGGGGAGGGCGCCGGAGCAGGCTGCGCGGAGGCGGAGGCGGGGTAGGCGTTGGTGACGATGGAGGTTTGCAGGCCGAGCGCCTCGGCCACGGACTCATAAAAACCGTCCTCGCCCTGGAGCAGCTCGTCGATGCGGCGCAAGAACGAGCCGGACTCGGCCCCCTGGATGATCCGGTGGTCGTAGGTCGACGTCATCGTCATCACCTTCGAGACGCCGAGCGACTTCAGCCTGTCGGCGGGCGCGTGGGCCCACTCGGCCGGGTAGGCGATCGACCCGGTGGCGACGATCGTTCCCTGGCCGGCCAACAGGCGCGGGACCGACGCGACCGTCCCGAGCCCGCCCGGGTTGGTGAGCGTGATGTTCGTGCCCTGAAAGTCGTCGGCGGTCAGCTTGTTCTCGCGCGTCTTGTTGATCAGGTCCTCGTAGTAAGCGTGGAAGGCCGCGAAGTCGAGGCCATCGGCGCTCTTTATGCACGGGACCATGAGGCTGCGCGAGCCGTCCTTTCGCTCGACGTCGACCGCGATCCCGAGATTCACCCCGCCGGGCTCGATCACCTGCGGCTTCCCGTCGCTCTCGGCGTAGGCCCGCCCCATCACGGCCCACTGGCGAGCGGCCTCGACGATCGCCCAGGCGATCAAATGGGTGAAGGAGACCTTCATCGCGCGCTCCTTGAGCGCGCCGTTCAGCGCCTTGCGCTTGGCATCGAGAGCGTCCACGGAGAGCGTCCGGAACGAGGTGGCGGTGGGAACCGAGCGGCTCTCGTTCATCGCCTGCGCGAGCATCCCCGCGGGGCCGCGCAAGGGCTTCGCCTCGCCTGCCGGCGCAACGGCCGTGGCCGGCGTCACCGCCGTCCTGGTGGCACCCTGCTCGCCGTTCGCCGCCGCGAGCACGTCGGCCTTCGTCACCTTGCCGCCCGGCCCTGAGCCGTGAACGGCGCTGACGTCCACTCCGCTCGCCGCCGCGACCCTGCGGGCCACCGGCGAGGCCCTCGTGCCGTCGGCGCCGTCCACGGCCACCGGCTGAGGGGCGACGGCTTCCTCCTCGGCGGGCGCCGCGCTTTCGGCGGGCGCCGCGACTACCGGGCCGGTCGTGAGTTCGGCCAGCACCTGGCCCACCTGAACGGTCTCGTCGGGCTGGGCCAGGATCCTTGCAATGGTGCCGCTGGTGGGCGCGGGCACCTCGGCGTCCACCTTGTCGGTTGAGACCTCCACCACCGTGTCGCCCTCGGCGACGGCCTCGCCCTCCTGCTTGTGCCACTCGAGGATCGTTCCCTCGGTGACCGACTCTCCCATCTCGGGCATCGTGAGTTGAACAACCTGGCCGGGTGAAGCTTCCTGAACACCTCCGCCGACATCGCTCCGGAATAGCTCCGCCGACGATCGCTTCCGCTTGCCGGCGTCCGGTGTCGGCGGGTTGGGGCGCCGACGTGGCGGCAGGCACCTCCGCATCTACCGCGACTTCGTCGCTAGCTCCGGCGCCTTCTCCGAGGTCGGCATCACCCTCCTCGGTCGGTTCTGAGGTCAAGCCGGGCCCCGCCTCTTGTTCGGCGCCTGCGCCGTCGCTGGACGGCTCGGCGCTCGGGTCGAGCTCGGCGAGCACGCCGCCGACCTCGATCGTCTCGTCCGGGCCCTTGAGGATCTTCGTGATCACCCCGCTGGCGGGGGAGGGGACCTCCGCATCCACCTTGTCCGTCGAGACCTCGACGACGGTCTCGCCCTCCTCGACGAACTCGCCCTCCTGCTTGTGCCACTCGAGGACCGTGCCCTCGGTGACGGACTCACCCATCTGGGGCATCTGGATCTGGACCGTGTCAGGCATCAGCGTTCCAGATTTGAGTCTATGCCCTCGACCCTGGCTCGAGAGACGGATTCGACCGGCGCCGAAACGGCGAATACCTCGCTCGCCGTCAGCTGACCCGCGCGACCAGATAGACCTCGTTCGCGACCGTGTCGTAGACGTCCTCGCGAACGAACTCCCGCGCCGGCGCGCTGTGGTCGCAGAAGCCGCACCGCACGGCGAGCCCAGCCCGGATCCGGCCGCCGACCGCCAGCGGCAGCGCGCACTCCGGGCACACCAGCGCGCCGTGGCTGAGCACCTGGACGCCGTCGCGTACCAGCCGGCGCTCGGCCCCCGCCTCGGAGCCATCCACCCGCCCGAGCTTGGTCTTCGGCTGACCGGGGTCGCCGGGGTCGCCAGGGAGATGAATACCCACCCGTCAAAGTGTAGGGTCACGGAAGCACGCCGCAACGGCAGACGTTCGGCGGATCCCTGACGTGGAGGAGTCGAGATGAGCTACTTCGTCACCGGCGCCACCGGGTTCATCGGCCGCAACCTGGTGGAGTGTCTGCTGCAGCGCGAAGGCACGATCTACGTGCTCGTGCGAGAGGGCTCGAAGGGAAGGCTCGCGGAGCTGCGCTCCCGTTGGGGCGCGGACGAGGACCGGGTCGTGGGCGTGGTCGGAGACCTGTCCCAACCCGGCCTCGGGGTCTCGGAGGAGCAGATCTCGGCCCTGGAGGGCAAGGTCGACCACCTCTTCCACCTGGCGGCCATCTACGACATGACGGCCGACGCCGAGAGCCAGCGGCTCGCGAACGTGGAGGGCACCCGCCACATGGTCGAGTTCGCCGATGCGGTCGAGGCCGGGCGGGTCCACATGGTGAGCTCGATCGCCGCTGCCGGCCTCTACAAGGGGACCTGGCGAGAGGACATGTTCGAGGAGGCGGAGAGCCTCGATACGCACCCCTACTTCCGCACCAAGCACGACTCCGAGGCGATCGTTCGCTACGAGTGCGACCGGCCGTGGCGCGTGTACCGGCCCGGCATCGTCGTCGGGCACTCGGAGACCGGCGAGATGGACAAGATCGACGGTCCCTATTACTTCTTCAAGCTGATCCGCCGGATCCGCAACGCGGTGCCGCAGTGGGTGCCGATGATCGGGGTCGAGGGGCGCGAGATCAACTTGGTCCCGGTGGATTTCGTGGCGAAGGCGATGGACCACATCGGCCACGAGGAGGGGCTCGACCGGCGGGCCTTCCACCTCACCGACCCGAACCCGAAGTCCGCCGGCGAGGTGATCGACATCTTCGCGCAGGCCGCGCACGCGCCCCAGTCCTCGGCGCGGGTGCCCGCGGCAGCGGTGGACGGCCTGGCGCCGATGCTCAAGGGCCTCGCGATGCTCCCGCCCTTCGGTCTGGCGGCGGACAGCGTGCTGGCCGACTTCGGGATCCCACGTTCGGTGCTCACCTACATCAACTATCCGACCAGCTTCGACAGCCGCCAGGCGCAGGCGGCGCTCGCGGGAACGGACATCAGGGTGCCGCCGCTCGAGGCCTATGCCGACAAGCTGTGGGACTACTGGGAGCGCCACCTCGACCCCGACCTGTTCCGCGATCGCACGCTCGTCGGGGCGGTCCGGGGAAATGCCGGGGCCGTGGGCGGTGTGACCCAGATCATCGAGCAGCAGATCCCCGACGAGCTGCTGCGACTCGGGCGCAAGGTGCTCGGCACCGACTCCCTCGAGCAGGCCGTGCGGGGGCGGGTCGTGATGGTGACCGGCGCCTCGTCCGGGATCGGGCGCTCGGCGGCGCTGAAGATCGCCGATGCGGGCGGCATCGTGCTGCTCGTCGCTCGCACCGCGGAGAAGCTCGAGGAGACTCAGGCACAGATCGTCAACGGCGGGGGGACGGCGCACGTTCAAGCGTGCGATCTCTCGGACATGGACGACATCGACCGGATGGCGGACGAGGTCCTGGCCCGACACGGCCACGTGGACGTGCTGGTCAACAACGCGGGACGCTCGATCCGCCGCTCCGTCGCCCTCTCCTACGACCGGTTCCACGACTACGAGCGCACGATGCAGCTCAACTACTTCGGGGCCGTGAAGCTGATCCTGAAGCTGCTGCCGGTGATGCGAGAGCGGCGCTCGGGCCAGATCGTGAACATCAGCTCGATCGGGGTGCAGACGAACACCCCGCGCTTCTCCGCCTACGTGGCCTCGAAGGCCGCCCTCGACGCGTTCTCCCGCTGCGTCGCCTCCGAGATCGTCGACGAGGGAGTGGCGATCACAACCATCCACATGCCGCTGGTGAGAACGCCGATGATCAAGCCGACGAAGATGTACGACCGCTTCCCGACCATCACTCCCGAGGAGGCGGCCGACATGATCTGCGAGGCGATCATCTATCGGCCGAAGCGGATCGCGACGCCCCTCGGCACGCTCGGGCAGATCCTCTACGCGATCAATCCCAAGTCGATCGACTACATCCTGAACAGCGCCTACAAGCTGTTTCCCGACTCCCGGGCCGCCCGCGGCGAGAAGGGTGACCCAGCGGGCAGCAGGCCCTCGGCGAACGAGGAGGCATCGCGCCAGCAGGTCGCGTTCGCCTACCTCATGAGAGGCGTTCACTGGTAGACGCGCCCGTCCGCCGGCGAAAGCACTGGGGCTGGGGGTTCGAGGACGCGCAACCCTCCAGGTCGGAGCTCGAAGCGGCCGCACCCGGGATCCGGGAGCAACTCGGGTTCGGCGGCGATGAGGTCGAGGAGCCCGTCCCGCTGGAGGCGATCGAGCTGGCGCCGCCGAGGATCGACCCGCCGGCGGCGCTCGCCGGCATCTTTCGATCCGATCCCCACGAGCGGGTCTCCCACGCGCTCGGCAAGGCGTACCGCGACGTGGTGCGGGGCTTTCGCGGCAGGATCGAGCACCCACCGGACCTGGTCGCCCATCCGGGGGACGAGCGCGAGGTCGAGCAGGTGCTCGACTGGTGCTCCGAGGAGGGGTTGGCCGTGGTTCCGTTCGGCGGGGGCACCAGCGTGGTGGGCGGGGTCGAGCCGCGCGTCGGCGACGCCTATCCGGGGTCGGTGACGATCGACCTTCGCCGTCTCGACCGTGTGCTCGAGGTCGATCGCGCCTCGAACGCGGCGCGGATCCAGGCCGGCGCGCTGGGGCCGCATCTCGAGGATCAGCTCCGCGAGCACGCGCTCACGCTGCGCCACTTCCCGCAGTCCTTCGAGTTCTCAACGCTCGGGGGCTGGATCGCGACCCGCGCCGGCGGGCACTTCGCCACGCTGTACACGCACATCGACGATCTCGTGGAGTCGGTGCGCGCGCTCACCCCGCGCGGGACGTGGGAGAGCCGCCGGCTGCCGGGGTCCGGGGCCGGCCCGAGCCCCGACCGGCTGCTGCTCGGCTCGGAGGGGATCCTCGGGGTGATCACGGAGGCCTGGGTCCGGGTTCGGGAACGGCCGCGCTGGAAGCTCTCCGCCGGCGTCGCCTTCGACTCGTTCGCCGCCGGGGCCGAGGCGGTGCGTGACCTCTCGCAGTCGGGGCTGTACCCAGCCAACTGCCGGCTGCTCGACCCGGCTGAGGCGGCGCTCACCCATGCCGGGCCCCCGGGCAAGGCGCTCCTGGTCTTGGGCTTCGAGTCGGCCCACCATCCCGTGGACGGGGCGATGGAGATGGCGCTCGAGGCCACCCGGGCGAACGGGGGAGAGCCCGGGGAGGTGAGCGGCCGTGCCGATCCTGAGCCACGGCGGGGCGCAGTGCGGGAGAACCCGCCGGTCGAAGGCGAGGCCGGGTCGGACCCGGTCGGCTCGTGGCGGCACGCCTTCCTCGCCGCCCCCTACCTGCGCGACACGTTCGTCTCCCTCGGCGTCCTCTCCGACACCTTCGAGACGGCGATCACGTGGGACCGCTTCACGGAGTTTCACGCCGCGGTCATGGACAGCGCCGGCCGGGCGATCGCGGAAGCGTGCGGGACTTCCCCCGACGGCCCGGGCTCGCCCCGCCTCTCGTGTCGCTTCACGCACGTCTATCCGGACGGCCCGGCCCCCTACTACACGGTGCTGTGCCCCGCCAAGCGGGGTGGCGAGGTCGAGCAGTGGGACGAGATCAAGGCGGCGGTGTCGGAGACGGTGATCGAGTCCGGAGGGACGATCACCCACCACCACGCCGTCGGGCGCGACCACCGCCCCTGGTACGACCGCCAGCGCCCGGATCCGTTCGCCGAGGCGCTTCACAGCGCCAAGGCGGCCGTCGACCCGTCCGGCGTGCTCAACCCGGGCGTCCTCGTCGACCCGTAGAACACGCACGCGCCCGCCCGCTCCCCCGCGGGATACGCCCTAACCTTCCCAGGCATGGAGACGCTCACGGAGGAGCGGCCGGCCGCTCCGCGGTCAGCCGAGCCGCGGCCTCCCCGAAGGTCGGTGCCGGTTGCGCTGCTGGTCGCGATGCGGCCGTCCGAGTGGATCAAGAACCTGCTCGTCTTCGCCGGCCTGCTGTTCTCGCAGAAGCTCAAGCAGGGCCCCCAGGTGGTGGACGCGACGATCACGTTCGCCGCGTTCTGCGGCGTCTCGAGCGCCGGCTACCTGTTCAACGACCTCCGCGACGTCGCTCACGATCGCCAGCACCCCAAGAAGCGGCGCCGTCCGATCGCCAGCGGCGAGCTCGCGCCCTCGACGGCCATCGCCGCCGCGATCGTCCTGGCGGCGGGGGCTGTGGCGATCGCGGCGCTCGCCGTGTCCGTGGAGGTCGCCGGGCTGGTGGCGCTTTACGGGGTGATCACCGTCGCATACTCGGTCGAGCTCAAGAGCCTGGTGATCCTCGACGTGATGACGATCGCCTCGCTGTTCCTGCTTCGGGTGGTCGCGGGAGCCGTGGCCGTCGAGGCGCACGCCTCGGAATGGCTGCTCCTGTGTACCGCGATGCTGGCGCTGTTCCTGGGCTTCACCAAGCGCCGCCAGGAGGCGATGTCGCTGCCGCCGGAGGCCGTCGCCTCCGCCAACCCGAAGCCCGACGCAAATCGGGTCACCCGCCCGGTCCTCGAGCACTACTCGCTCCCGTTCCTCGACCAGATGATCGCGATGGTGACCGCGGGCGCGATCATCAGCTACGCGATCTACGCGGTCAACAGCCCGTTCATCGGCAGCAAGATGCTCGCGACGGCGCCCTCGGTCCTCTACGGGATCTTCCGCTACCTGTACCTGATCTACGACCGGGCGGACACGCGCTCCACGGCGGCGATCTTGACCGAGGACCCCGGCATGATCTTCGCGGCCATTACCTGGGTGGCGACGGCGCTGTTGATGCTGTACGCGTTCGACTAGGAATAACTCCGCCGACATCCTCGCCTTCGGCTCCGGTGTCGTCGGGTTCGGGCGCGTTGCCGGGCGGCAGGTCGTAAGCGCCTGAACCGCGACTTCGTCGCTAGCCCCTACCCAGCTTTTCGCGTTCGGTGTCGCCAGGGGGGCTACATGGCGGCAGGTAGCTGGGCGGCGATAGAGTCCGCGCCGCGTGGATCTGACGCTGACAACCGACGAGCAGTCGTTCCGCGACGAGCTGCGTGCCTGGCTGGAGGAGAACCACCCCGGCCCGGCGCCCCAGGGCGGCGACCAGGTCCAGTACGAGTTCGAGCGCGAGTGGCAGCGCAAGCTGCACTCCGGCGGCTGGGCCGGCGTGTCGTGGCCCAAGGAGTACGGCGGCCGAGGGGCCACGCTCATCGAACAGTCGATCTTCGGCGAGGAGCTCGCTCGAGCCAAGGCGCCGCGACCCGCCAACGTCCTCGGGCTCGTGATGGGCGGCCCGGTGGTCATCGCCCACGGCACGGAGGAGCAGAAGGAGCGCTATCTGGAGCCGATCCTCTCTGCGGAGGAGATCTGGTGCCAGGGGTTCTCGGAGCCCGAGTCGGGCTCGGACCTCGCATCGCTGAAGACCAAAGCCGTCAAGCATGACGGCGGCTGGCGGATCACCGGCCAGAAGGTCTGGACGACGTTCGCCCACGAGGCGAAGTGGTGCATGCTCGTCGCCCGGAGCGACCCGGACGTCCCCAAGCACAAGGGCCTCACCTACTTCCTGATGGACATGGAGCAGGACGAGGTGGACGTGCGGCCGCTTCGTCAGATCACCGGCGAGGCCGAGTTCAACGAGCTGTTCATAGAGAACGCCTACGTCCCGGACGAGAATGTCGTCGGCGGCGAGGGCAACGGCTGGATGGTCGCGATCACGACGCTCATGAACGAGCGAGCGGGCCTTGGCGCGTCGGCCGCGCTCGGCCTCGCCAACTCGCTCGACGAGCTGATCGAGCTCGCCAAGGAGCGGGACCTCGCAGACGATCCGCTCGTTCGCGACAAGGTCGCCCGCCTGAAGATCGCCATCGAGGGGTTGCGGCTCGGCGCCATGCGCGCGCTTACGGCGACGATGAAGATCGGGACCCCCGGGCCGGAGGGCTCGATTGCCAAGCTCCAATGGTCCTCTACCAACCAGGCGCTGACCGAGCTCGCCCTCGCGGTCGGCGGCGTCGAGACGCTCAACAAGGACGACCTCTGGTCCTACCGCTTCCTGCGCTCGCGGGCCAACTCAATCGAGGGCGGGACGAGCGATGTGCTCAAGAACATCGTCGCCGAGCGTGTCCTCGGGCTGCCCAAGCTGCGATGAACTTCGACTTCAACGACGAGCAGCGCGAGATCAAGACGACGGCCCGCGACTTCCTCGCCTCCCGTTTCACGCCGGAGAAGGTCCGTGAGCTGGCTGAGTCCGAGAGCCCCTACGACGACGGCCTGTGGGGCGAGATCTGTGACCTCGGTTGGGCCGGCATCTCGCTTTCCGAGGAGCACGGCGGCCAAGGCCTCGGCGCAGTCGAGGCGGTGATCCTCGCCGAGGAGATGGGCTATGCGCTGGCGCCGTCGCCCTGGATCTCCAACCTCTCGGCGGGCATCTTGATCGAGGGGGCGGGCAGCGACGAGCAGCGCGCCAGGTGGGTCCCCGGGATCGCCTCAGGGGCCGAGCGCGCTGCCGCCGCCTTCACCCCCGACGACGAGCCAGTCGTCGGCGCGGCCGCCGGCGCGTCGGTCTTGGTCTTGAACGAAGGCGACGGGGCGAAGCTCGTCGAGCCCGCTGACGCCGAGCTCGAGC
This sequence comes from uncultured bacterium, assembly GCA_963772345.1. GTDB lineage: Bacteria > Actinomycetota > Thermoleophilia > Solirubrobacterales > 70-9 > AC-56. The sequence continues at coordinate 29,402 of CAVYXB010000013.1, forward strand.
GCCTCGACCTCATCGACACCACCCGCGCTTACTACCGCGCCAAAGCGTCCGGCGGCGATTCGCTCCCCGGGAACGTCGAGCAGGCGGTGGAGACGTCGGTGGTCCTCCTCGCCGCCGAGCTGGTCGGGGTGGCGGCGCGAGCACTGGAGATGGCGGTCGCCTACGCGAAGGAGCGCGAGCAGTTCGATCGCCCGATCGGCGCCTACCAGGCCGTCTCGCACCGGCTCGCCGAGATGCTCTGGGACGTCGAGGAGTCGCGCTCGCTCGCCTATTACGCCGGCTGGACCGCGGATGCGCAGCCGGAGTCGCTGCCGCTGGCCGCCTCGATGGCAAAGGCCCGCGCCTCCGACGCGGCGACCTCCGTGACCCACAACGCGATTCAGACCTTCGGCGGCATCGGCTTCACCTGGGAGCACGACATCCACTTCTTCCTGAAGCGCGCCCGGGTCAGCGCCGAGCTCCTCGGCACCCCTCGCCAGCACCGAGAGCGCGTCGCCTCGCTCGTGGGTTTGGGCTAGCGACGAAGTCGCGGTTCAGGCCGCTACGTCCTGCCGCTGCGTAACAGGCCCTAACCCGCCGCCCCCGGACGCGGGAGCAGATGGGGAATGCCCGAGCCGAAGGTGAGGGCTAGGGATTCGAGCGGGAGCGGAGGAGGCGGCGGCGTTGTTCCGGCTAGTCCGGGAGGATCCTCACGTCGGAGGCGAGCTTGACCTCGCCGCCCAGGCGGTACTCGACGTCCACCGTCTCGTGCTTGCGATAGGTCCCAAACAGGCCGAGGAACATCGCCAGGTAGCGCATCCCGCCGACCTCCTCCTTGACGATCGGCCGGCTGAAGACGATCTCGTTGTCCCGCACCTCGTAATCGGCATGCTCGGCCTGCTGGATCCCGTTCACGTAGACGACGAGCGGCGGCTCTGCGCCGGCCGGCAGCCGAACGCGATGCCCGGCGGCGACGCTTCCCTTCGGAATCTCGGGCTCGCCCGTCACTCGAGCGCCCCGCGAACCGCGTCGTAGGCCGTCTCGCCGTCCCGGGGCTCGAGTCGCCGCTTTCGCACAACGCCCGTATAGGGGATCAGGGCGCCGTCACCCATCACGTCGATCCCGACCTCGCGGCCGCCGAACAGCCCACCGGTAGATAGCTCGAGGCGCGCGTGCACCCGCTGGCCGGGTTCGTAGTCGCGCAGAGCGTTGATCTCATCCATCGGCCCCTCCCGACGGATCTCGCGAACCCGCTCCTCCATCGCGCCGATGGCCCCGCCGAGGTCCTCGAATCGCTCCTTGGCCACCCTCGAGCCGTGCCGGATGGTGAGGTGGTAGCTCGCCACCCCGATGCTATGGCTGGGCGATGCCCCCGGTCGGCATGCGTGGCTGGGTAGGAACGTTCCAGCGATGGACGGGTTCTTGCGCTGCCGCAATAACCCCCCACCCGGTGAGCTGCTCAGGCGCCGCGGCGCTGGCGCTTCGGCCGGCGGGCCGGCGGGCCCGTGATCTTCTCGGGGCCCTCCCGATCGTCGATCTGCACGTAGTTTCGTTCGCGCTCGCCGACGTAGATCTGGCGGGGCCGGGCGATTTTCTGCTCCGGGTCGTCATTCATCTCCATCCACTGCGAGATCCAGCCGGAGGTCCGGGGGATGGCGAAGATCACCGTGAACATCTCGGTCGGGATCTGTAGCGCCTCGTAGATGATCCCCGAGTAGAAATCGACGTTCGGGTAGAGCTTGCGCGAGGTGAAGTAGTCGTCGTCGAGCGCGCGCTTCTCGAGCTCGCGGGCGATCGCGACCAGCGGGTTGTACTCCGTGGCCTCGAACACCTCGTCCATGTGGTGCTCGATGATCCGCGCCCTGGGGTCGTAGTTCTTGTAGACGCGGTGGCCGAACCCCATGAGCCGCTCGTCGCGGTTCTTCACGCCCTCCAGGAAGTCGGGGACGTTCTCCACGGACTCGATCCGGCGGAGCATGCGCAGCACCGCTTCGTTGGCCCCGCCGTGAAGGGGGCCGTAGAGCGCTGCGACCCCGGCCGCGACCGCCGAATAGGGATCCACCTGCGAGGAGCCGACTCCACGCACGGCGTTCGTCGAGCAGTTCTGCTCGTGATCGGCGTGGAGGATGAAGAGCACGTCGAGGGCACGCTCGAGCCGCGGATCCGGCTCGTACTTGGCCTCGGTCTTTCTGAACATCATCGCGAGGAAGTTGCCCGCGTAGCTGAGGTCGTTGTCCGGGTATACGTACGGGAGCCCCATGTTGTGGCGGTAGGCGAAGGCGGCCAGAGTCGGCACCTTGGCGATCAGCCGGATCGCCGCCATATAGCGCTCCTCCGGGTCGTCGATGTGCTTGGCGTCCGGGTAGAAGGTCGACAGCGCCCCTACTCCGGAGAGCAGCATCCCCATCGGGTGGGCGTCGTAGCGGAACGTCTCGAACAGGTTCTTGATGTCCTCGTGCACGAAGGTGTGGTGGGTGACGTCGAACATCCACCGCTCGAGCTGCGGCTGGGTGGGCAGCTCGCCGAAGACCAGGAGGTACGCGACCTCCAGATAGCTCGCCTTGTCGCAGAGCTGCTCGATCGGATAGCCGCGATGCTCGAGCACGCCGGCCTCACCGTCGATGTAGGTGATCGCGGACCGACACGACGCCGTGTTCGTGAACGCCGGGTCGTAGGACATCAGGCCGAAGTCGTCTTCTGAGACCTTGATCTGCCTCAGGTCCATTGCCTTGATCGTCCCGTCGGTCACCTCGAGCTCGTAGGTCTCGCCGGTCCGGTTGTCGGTGACCGTGACCGTGTTTCCGTCGGCAACGGCCACGGAGCCATCGCCTTGGTGCTTCGTCTGCCGCTGGGTTGTCATCGCCTCTCCTCTTGGTGCGATCTTTTTGTCACCCCTAATTCTCGCACCGCCGGCCCGTGAGGCGCCGTTTCTGGAAGGGTTGGCAACGTGAGCACCGCGCACGCCGCCGCCACGGAGCGAAAGCGAGGTGCGCTGACGTTGTTCTCCGGGCTCGGGCGCCGGTACGACCTTCTGTCCGCCGCGCTCAGCTTCGGCCAGGACCCGCGATGGCGGCGAGCCCTCGTGGACGCCGTGCGAGCCTCCCCGACCGACCGTGTCCTCGACGTCGCGACCGGGACGGGCCTCGTGGCACGACAGCTCGTGCGCCGGTACGGGTGCACGGTCGTCGGCCTCGACCAGAGCAGCGACATGCTCGACGGGGCACGGTCGGCCCTCGCCGGCCGGCCGGAGCTGGCGGGCCGGATCGAGCTGCTGGAGGGGGAGGCCGAGCGGCTGCCGTTCGCGGACTCGGAGTTCGACCACCTCACGTTCACCTACCTCGTGCGCTACGTGGACGACCCGCGCTCCACGCTCGCCGAGCTCGCCCGCGTCGTCAAGCCCGGCGGCCGGGTCGCGTCGCTCGAGTTCGGGCTCCCCGACCCGCCGCTTTGGCGACCCTTCTGGTGGCTCTACACTCGCGCCGGGCTGCCGGCGCTCGGCAGGGCATTCGGCGGCGACTGGTACGAGGTCGGCCGCTTTCTCGGGCCGAGCATCGAGAGCCTGTATCGCGAGTGGCCGCTTCCGCGCCAACTCGAGCTCTGGGAGTCGGCGGGGCTGTCGGGTGTTCGCGCTCGCCGCATGAGCCTCGGTGGCGGGGTGGTGATCTGGGGCACGCGGGATGGCTGACGTCGCGGATCGCCCGGCCTTCTACGCGCTGCGACCGGGCGGCTGGCGGGACCTGGTCACGATCCTTCATCCCCCGTACACCGCCTGGCACCTGAGCTACGTCGCGTTCGGCGCCGTCGCGGCGCCTGTCCTGCACCCGGTGCGCCTGTGGGCGGCGCTGGCCGCCTTCTTCCTGGGCGTCGGGGTTGCCGCGCACGCGATGGACGAGCTCAAGGGGCACCCGCTTCGGACCCGGCTCACCGACCGGGACCTCGTCGCCCTCGCCGCCACGGCGCTCGCCGGGGCGGTTGCAATCGGCGTCACGGGGGTGATCGTGGTGTCCGCGACGCTCGCGCCGTTCGTGGTCGTCGGGGCGTTCCTGGTGCTCGCGTACAACCTCGAGCTGTTCGGCGGCCGCTTCCACACCGATTTCTGGTTCGCGGCCGCGTGGGGGTCCTTTCCGGCCCTGACCAGCTTCTGGGCGAACTCGCTCGCCATCCACTCGGCCGGCGCGGCGGTGGCCGGCGTCGGGGTCACCGTGGGCTGCTTCTGGCTCAGCATGGCGCAGCGCCGGCTCTCGACTCCGGTTCGCGAGCTGAGACGCCGCACGGCCTCGGTGAGCGGTCAGCAGCGTCTCGACGACGGCACCATGCGGGAGCTGACCGCGGCTCGGATCGCCGCGCCGCTGGACGCTGCGCTGAAGGCGATCTCGTTGGCCTTGGTCCTGCTCGCCACCGCGCTCGTGGCGATCCGCCTCTGATCGGGAGTCGGCGTCAGGCGGGCAGCTCGAAGTGCGTCATCGCGCGAAGCGCGTCGTAGCGCTCCGAGATCTCGCCCTCGGTGAGGCTCGCCATCCGTTCGATCCCGAACTGCTCGACGTTGAACGAGGCGAGGACCGTCCCGTAGGCGATGGCTCGGCGTAGGGCTGCTTGGGTGGGATCGGTCCCCTGCATGTCGAGATAGCCGAGGAAGCCGCCGGCGAAGCTGTCTCCCGCTCCGGTGGGGTCGCGCACGTCCTCGAGCAGGAACCCGGGGAGGGCGAAGAACCCATCGGACGTGAACATGACCGCCCCGTACTCGCCGCGCTTCGCGACCACGATCCGCGGGCCCAGGTCCATCACCTTGCGGGCGGCGCGGGCTAGGTTCGACTCCTCGGTCAGCATCCGGATCTCGGAGTCGTTCAGGAGCAGGCAGTCCACCTCGCCGATCGCCGCCAACAACGAGTCGCGCGTGGTCTCGATCCAGAGGTTCATCGAGTCCAGGGCCGCCAGCCGCGGGGTGCACTGCGTTCGCACCCGTCGCTGCAGGTCCGGCTGGATGTTTCCGAGGAAGAGCACGTCCGCCTCGCTCGAGGCCTGCGAGAGCTTCGGCTCGAAGTCAGCGAACACGCCGAGCTCCGTCTCGTCGGTGTGGGCCAGGTTCATGTCGACCTCGTAGTGCCCTCGCCAGCGAAAGGTCTCCCCGCCGTTAACGCGCTCGATGTCGTCCACGTTCACCCCCCGCGAGCGGAGCAGCTCGACATGCTCGTCAGCGAAGTCCTCGCCGACCGGGCCGACGACGTGCACGTCCGCGAAGAAGCTCGCCGCGAGCGAGAAGTGAACCGCCGAGCCTCCGAGCATGCGCTCGCGCTCCCCGAACGGGGTCCGCACGGAGTCCAGCGCGATCGAGCCGACGACGGTCAGCGACACGGCCGTGCATCCTAAGAGAGAGTTAGCTTTCCGATCGAGATGGCAGTTGCGGCAAAGGGGCGCGGGCGTTGGGCGGGCGCCGCCGCGGAGCAGTTTCATGCGATCGGCGACTACGGCTTCCTGTCGGACTGCCACACCGGGGCACTTGTGGCGTCGGACGGAACGGTCGAGTGGCTTTGCCTGCCCCGCTTCGACTCGCCGAGCGTATTCGCGGCCCTGCTCGACCGCGGCGCGGGGGCCTTTCGACTCGGCCCCACCGAGCTCCGGGCACCGGTTGCGAGGCGGTACGTGCCGGGCTCGAACGTGCTCGAGACGAGCTGGATGACCCCCACCGGCTGGATGGTCGTCCACGATGCGCTCGTACTCGCTCCGCGGGGCGACGAGGACGGCGAGGGCGTGCGCGCTCGTGGGCTCGGTCCGCTGGATGCCCAGCACATGCTCCTGCGCACGGTCGAGTGCGTCCACGGCACGATCGAGGTCGAGGCGATCTGCGAGCCCGCTTTCGACTACGCGACCGAGGAGGCGAGCTGGAGCCTGGTGGACAAGGAGGGGCTCGCCGCGGACGCGAGCGGCGGCGGCGAGACGATGCGACTGCTCGGGGACATCCCCCTGGAGCTGGACGGCCGGGTCGCCCGCGGCGTGCGCACGCTCGACACCGGTGAGCGCGCCTTCGCGTGCCTGACCTGGCGTGAGGAGCTCAGCGGGCCGACCGATGCCGCCGACGCGGTTCGGCTCGTCCAGGGAACGATCAACCTGTGGCGGCGCTGGCTGGAGCGCGGGAACTTCCCCGATCACCCGTGGCGCTGGACCCTGCAACGCTCTGCGCTCGCGCTCAAGGGCCTCACCTACGAGCCGACCGGGGCGATGGTCGCCGCATTGACGACCTCGCTTCCGGAGACGCCGGGCGGGGAGCGGAACTGGGATTACCGCTACATGTGGATCAGGGACGCGAGCTTCACGCTCTGGAGCCTGCACGTGATCGGCTTCGACGAGGAGGCGCAGCAGTTCATGGAGTTCGTCTCGCATCTCTGCCACGGTCGTGGTCCCGAGACGCAGATCATGTTCGGGATCGGGGGCGAGACGGAGTTGACGGAGAGGACGCTCGACCACCTGGACGGATACATCGGTTCAAAGCCCGTCCGGGTCGGGAACGCCGCCTACAAACAGCGCCAGAACGACGTCTACGGCGCCCTCCTCGACTCGATCTACATCCACACGAAGACGCGGGCGGACGTCCCGGAGGAGATGCTCCGGATCGTCTTCGAACAGGCGGAGGCGGCCGCCGGTGCCTGGCGGGCGCCCGACCAGGGCATCTGGGAGGCACGCGGCGAGCCGAAGCACTACGTGTCGTCCAAGCTCATGTGCTGGGTGGCGCTGGACCGCGCGGCTCGGCTCGCGGCGGGCCAGGGCCGCCCGGAGATGGCCGATCACTGGCGCCCGGAGGCGGACGCCGTTCGGGCAGACGTGCTCGAGCAGGGGGTCAGCGACCGGGGCGTGTTCCGTCAGCACTACGAGACCGACGCGCTCGATGCCTCGCTGCTCCTCATCCCGCTGGTTAGGTTCCTGCCCTCAAGCGACGAGCGGGTTCGTGCCACGGTCCTCGCGATCGCGGAGGAGCTCGAGGAGAACGGACTTGTGCTCCGCTACCGGGTCGACGAGACCGAGGACGGCCTCACCGGCAGGGAGGGGACGTTCACGATCTGCTCGTTCTGGCTCGCGTCGGCCCTGTCGGAGATCGGTGAGGCGAAAGCGGGCGCGGAAGCTCTGCGAGCGCGTGCTGACGCACGGCACCCCGCTGGGCCTCTTCGGCGAGGAGATCGAGGCGATGAGCGGCGCCCAGCTCGGAAACTTCCCGCAGGCGTTCACGCATCTGGCGCTGATCAACGCCGTCTCTCACGTGATCGCGGACGAGCAGATGGGGGAGCGGGAAGAGCAGAGCGGGGTGTTCACCGAGCTGCGGTCGGCCGGCGCAGCCGGATAGCCCGCCTACCCGCCCCCTCCGTACACTGCGGCGGCCATGCGTGCGATCCAGCTCGAGGAGTTCGGCGGGCCCGAGGTGATGGAGCTCGTAGAGCTGCCGGATCCCGAGCCCGCGGAGGGGGAGGTAGTCGTCGAGGTCGCCCGCGCTGGGATCAACTTCGCGGATACGCACGTCACCAGGAACGACTATTTGGCGAAGCAGCAGTTGCCGCTCATCCCCGGCGGAGAGGTGGCGGGTCGCACCCTGGACGGCCGGCGCGTTGCCGCCCTCGTGGCGAGCGGCGGCTACGCAGAGAGGATCGCCCTTCCCGAGGCGGTTCTCGTCCCGGTGCCGGACGAGGTCTCCGACGAGGAGGCAGCGGGGCTGCTCCTTCAGGGCCTCACCGCCCGCAGCCTGCTGCGCGTGTCCGCGCGGCTCGAGCAGGGGGATTCGGTGGTCGTCCAGGCCGCCGCCGGCGGCACCGGCTCGCTGGCGGTGCAGCTAGCCAAGCGCATGGGCGCGGGCCGGGTGATCGCTCTCGCGTCGACCGAGGACAAGCGCGAGCTGGCGCGCGGCCTGGGGGCGGATGTCGCGATCGACTCCCGCGCCGATGACCTGGAATCGGCGATCCTCGAGGCGAACCAGGGCGAGCCGGTTGACGTGGTGCTCGAGATGAGTGGCGGAGAGGCGTTCGAGGCGTGTCTCGGGGCGCTGGCTCCATTCGGCCGCCTGGTCACCTATGGCCTCGCCTCACGCGAGCCGGTGGAGATCCGAAACGTCGACCTGATGCGAACCAGCCGCGCCGTGGTGGGATTCTGGCTCATGCACCTGTTCCGTCGCCCGCGAGAGCTCCGCGCCGGCATCGCGGAGCTCCTGGAGGCGGTCGCCAAGCGCGAGCTCGAGGTGGTGATCGGGGGCACCTACCCTCTCTCGGAGGCCCGCCGCGCTCACGAGGAGATCGCTGGCCGGGGCACCCACGGCAAGCTCCTCCTGGATCCGTCTCAGTGACCCAATTTCGTGAGCTCGGGCTGTCCGAGGAGCTCCTGCGAACGCTCGACGAGCTCGGCTACGTCGATCCCACCCCGATCCAGGAGCAGGCCATTCCGCGAGCTGCTGGCGGGAAGGGACGTGATCGGCCAGGCGCAGACCGGAACCGGAAAGACCGCGGCGTTCGGACTGCCGATGCTCCAGTACCTCGATGGGAACTCCGCCGAGACCCAGGCCCTCATCCTCACCCCGACCCGCGAGCTCTGCATCCAGGTGACCCAGGCCCTGCGCGCGTACGCAGAGCACCTCCCGGTCGAGGTGATCGCGGTGTTCGGCGGTCAGGCCGTCGCGACTCAGCAGTCGCGACTTCGCGAGGCGGCGCACGTGGTGGTGGCCACCGTCGGTCGCACGCTCGACCTGATCTCGCGGGGGTCGCTCGACCTGGCATCCGCCCGATACGTGGTCCTGGACGAAGCCGACGAGATGCTCGATCTGGGGTTCATCGACGACGTCGAGCGCATCCTGAGGATCTGTCCGGCCGGTCGCCAGACATCGTTGTTCTCGGCCACGATCCCGCCTCCGATCGAGCGGCTCGCCGACCGTTACATGTACGACCCGGTCACGATCAGGGTGACGCCGAAGCAGCTCACGGTGGATGCGATCGAGCAGGCCTACGTCGAGGTTAGCCCGCGCGACAAAGTTGAGCGGCTGATCGAGGTCCTGCGCGCCGAGGAGCCCGAGCAGGCGATCATCTTCTGCCGTACCAAGATCGGCACCGCGCGGCTCGACGAGGCGCTGCGTTCCCGTGGCCTCCAGGTGAAGGCTCTGCACGGGGACCTGAGCCAAGGGCAGCGCGACGGGGTCATGCTGGCCTTCAAGGACCACCGCCTGCGGCTTTTGGTGGCGACTGACGTAGCAGCGCGAGGGCTTGACATCGAGCACGTCACCCACGTCATCAATTACGACGTCCCCGATACGACCGAGGCCTACATCCACCGGATCGGGCGAACCGGCCGGGTGGGCCGCACGGGCCGCGCAATCACCTTCGTGACCCCCAAGCAGCGCCCCGAGATCCCTCGCATCGAGCGCGAGGCGAAGACGAGCATCGGGGAGTGGGAGCCACCCGAGGAGCGACTCGAGCACGCACCCCGTCCGCGACGACGTGATCACAAGGGGGAGGGCGACGCGGTGAAGCTCTTCGTCAACCGCGGCAGGCGCAGTGGGATCGACGACGACGACGTCCGATGGGCGCTCACCGAGGGCGCCGTGATCCCGGACGATGCGATCGGCTCGATCCGGGTCCTGGACCGGTTCTCATTCGTCGAGCTGGACGCCGGTCACGCCGAGCAGGCGCTCGAGCGGCTGGAGGGGACAAAGCTCAAGGGCAAGCAGATCCGGGTCGAGTACGCCCGCGGCTGACGGCCGGGAGACGGGCAGATGGTCGCCCTCGGGATGGTCGCTGCCGCACTGGCCGCCCTCCTCTACCTGGTCTTCGAGCCATCGAGTGCAGACCTCGCGGCCCAGGCGTTTCGGTCGGATCTGTTCTCGGCCCACGGCTTTCTGATCTGGAACGACTACTGGTATTCGGGGCACTACCTGCCCGGCTACAGCCTCCTGTTTCCGCCACTCGGGGCGGCGATCGGGCCGCGCCTCGTGGGCGCGATCTCGGCGGTCGCCGCAGCCGGGCTGTTCGGCGGGCTTGCCGCGCACCGGTTCGGCTCCCAAGCATGGCTCGCGATCGCGTGGTTCGCCGTCGCGACGGGCAGCCTGCTGATCGCTGGACAGCTCACATTCGCGCTGGGGGTCGCCGTTGGGCTCGGCGCCATTCTGGCCCTCCAGCGGGAGCGGCTCAAGCTCGCCGTGGTTCTCGGCGTGCTGACCGCCTGCGCAAGCCCTGTGGCGGGCCTCTTCCTCGCGCTCGCGGGCGTTGCGGTGGCGCTGACCGGCCGCCGGCGGGACGGGATCGCGCTCGCGGCCGCGACTCTGGCACCGATCGCTGCGCTGGCCCTCGCGTTCCCCACCTCTGGCTACTTTCCGTTCGTCGCCACGGCGTTCCTTCCGGTGCCGTTGCTGGCCGCCGCCGCGCTGGTCCTGCTCCCCGCCGAGGAACGGACGCTGCGGGTCGGTGTCGTCCTCTACGCGGCGCTGTGCCTGGCGCTCGCGCTCGTGCACACGCAGGTCGGAGCCAATGCGGCCCGACTCGGCTCGCTGTTCGGCGGTCCGGTGCTGGCGCTCGGTCTGGCGGGTCGCAGGCCGGTGGCGCTGGCCATCCTCGCGCTGCCGTTGCTCTACTGGCAGTGGGCGGCGCCGGTGCGCGATCTCGCGAACGCCGCCGGCGATCCCTCCGTCGACCAGGCCTACTACTCGCCGCTCCTCGCCGAGCTCGAGCACCGCACGGGCGGGGCCCCGGTGCGGATAGAGATCCCGCCCACTCAGAACCGGTGGGAGGCCGACTACGTGGCTCCGCACTTTTCGATCGCCCGGGGCTGGCTGCGGCAGCTCGAATCCGTGGACTTCGACCTGTTCACCGGCGGGCACCTGACGCCCGCGGCTTACCGCATGTGGCTCTACGACAATGGCGTGAGCTACGTCGCGCTCCCCGACGCCGACCCGGATTACCTGGCCGAGGACGAGGACGCCCTGATCCGCAGCAGGCCCTTCTTATCTGCACCCGGTCTGGTCGAATCCGCATTGGCGCCTCTATGCGGTGCGCGGGACGCCGGGCCTCGTCTCCCCGGCCGGTGAGGCGTCCGTCCTGCCTGCCCCGGGCGCCCGCCTCCTCAGCGTCGGGCCTGCGGGCTTCACGCTGTCGGCTCGGCGACCCGGACCGTTTCTCGTCCGCATCCACTACACGCGTTATTGGACCGTCACCGGCGGCGAGGCGTGCGTCGAGCGCGATGGAGATTGGACGCGGGTGGACGCCCGACGGGGCGGGGCCGTCAGCGTCACCGCCCGGTTCAGCCTTGGCGCTCTGCTGGGCCGCGATCGGGAATGCTCGGGATAGCGCTCGGGCTCGCGTCGAGCGTCGCCTGGGGCGTCTCGGACTTCCTCGGTGGGCTTCAGAGTCGCCGGATCTCGGCGCTCACCGTGCTGTTGGTCAGTCAACCGGTCGGGCTCGTCCTCGCGCTCGTGGTGGCGCTGGCCGTCGGCGGCGATTCGCTCAGCTGTCCGGGACGCCGGGGTCGCGGCAGCGGCCGGTGCGGCTGCGGTCCTCGCGCTCGCCGCGTTCTACAGAGCGATGGCGCTCGGCTCGGTCACCGTCGTGGCGACGATCGGCGCGCTGGGCGTCCTGGTTCCGGTGGCGGCGGGCTTGGTGCAGGGCGACCGTCCGGCCCCGATTCAGGCCGTCGGGGCGGCGGCGGGCCTGCTCGGACGTGGTGCTCGTCGCCCGCGAACCGGATCCCGAGTGGCGGGCGGCGGGGAGGGCAGCGGTCGGGCTCGCCGCCCTCGCCGCCCTGGGATTCGGGCTCTTCTTCCTGGGGCTGGATGCCGCCTCCGGCGCCCGGCCGACCTGGACGATCGTCGCAGCGCGGCTGGGGGGCGTCGCGACGCTCCTCGTGGCTGGGGCCATCGCCCGGCCCTCGATGCAGATCGAGCCCTCGATCTATCCGGCCCTGCTCGCGATCGGCTTCTTCGACGTGCTCGCGAACTCGCTGTTCGCCGTCGCCACGAACCACGGGCTGCTCTCGCTCGTGGCCGTCGCCGGCTCCCTGTATTCGGCGGTCACGGTGCTGCTCGCCCGGTTCGTGCTCGGTGAGCGCCTCGCGCGAATCCAGCTCTGCGGTGTGGTGGCGGCGCTGGTTGGGGTGGCGCTGATCGCGGCCGGATCGTAGGCGCCTACGGGGCCTGCGAGGCCACCTCGAATCCCAGCAGTGCCTCCATCTGCGCGATCGAGTCCTCGGGCTCCCGATGGAGGATGGCGGTCATCCCCACCGCCTCGGCGCCGGCGCAGTTCTCACGCAGATCGTCGACGAAGACGCAGCTCGACGGGGGAAGGCCCAGTCGCTCGGCCGCGAGCAGGTAGATCTCGGGCTGTGGCTTGTGCATGCCGACCTCGGCGGAGATCACGACCGCGTCGAACAGGTCGGCGAGCAGATCGCGGTCGTAGTGCGAGGTGCTCCACGAGTTCGACACGAGCCCGGTGCGGATGCCGGCCGCGCGCGCGTCGCGCACCGCGGCGACCATCGGCTCGGAGGGCCGCATGCCCCGGAACATGCTGTCGATCAGATCCGATGCGTCTTCCAGGCCGAGGCGCTTCGCGAAGCGCAGCTCGAACTCGTCCTCGGGGAGGCGTCCCGTCTCGAGGCCCCTGAGATCGGCCAGCGCCTCGGGGTCCTCCCGAAACAGGCGTTTGACGGCGTCCTCCTCGAGCTTCTCGGAGCGGCAGAAGTCGGCAAAGCTGTCCCAGACCGAGGTGGTCAGGACGCCCCCGAAGTCGATCAGGAGGCCTGTGCGCTTTCCCTCGCCGGGCATAGGATCTGCCGCCATGGGCGACGAGGCTATCGATCGACCGAGCCTGGAAGCCTGGTTCGCGAGCAGCGTGCCGGGCGCCGAGCCCCCGCTCACCTTCGAGCGAATCTCCGGCGGCCGCTCCAACCTGACCTACGGCGTGAACGATGCCGGGGGGCATCGATGGGCGCTTCGCAGGCCTCCGCTCGGCGAAGCGTCTCGCGTCCGCGCACGACATGGCCCGGGAGCACCGGATCATCGCGGCGCTCCAGAGCACGGACGTGCCGGTGCCGCCCGTCGCCGGCCTCTGCGAGGACGACTCGGTCAACGGCGCGCCCTTCTACGTCATGGAGTTCGTGGACGGCCCGGTCCTGCGCTCGAAGGCCGAGGCCGAGGCGGGCTTCGACGACGCCGAGCGCCGCGCGATCGGCGAGCGCGTCGTCGACACACTGGTCGCGATCCACGCGATCGACCCCGACCAGGTTGGTCTCGGCGAGCTCGGGCGAAAGCAGGACTACGTCGCTCGCCAGCTGCGCCGCTGGCACGAGCAATGGGAGAAGTCGAAGACGTCCGAGCTCCCGATGGTGGACGACGTCCACCGCCGCCTCTCCGAGCGGATCCCCGAGCAGGGCCCCGCGACGATCGTGCACGGCGACTACCGCCTGGACAACATGATCCTCTCGCCGGACGGGGAGGTCGCGGCCGTCGTCGACTGGGAGCTCTGCACGCTCGGCGATCCGCTCGCGGACGTCGGCCTCCTCCTCGTCTACTGGTCGGAGGCGGGCGACGAGTTCACGCCGCTCTTCGAGGCGCCCACCACGGCCTCGGGCTTTCCGACGCGCCGAGAGGTACGGGAGCGATACTCGAGCGCATCGGGGCGGGATCTGTCGGGGATCGACTTCTACGTCGCGCTCGCGTACTGGAAGCTCGCCATCGTCCTCCAGGGCGTCTACGCACGCTACGCCGCCGGCCAGTACGGCGAGGCGGACGAGGGCTACGAGGAGTTCGCGAAGATCGTGAAGCGGCTCGTCGAGGCCGCGGACGACGCGGCGGGACGCCTGGACTAGGCCTTGGCGGGCTCGGGGGGCGCGGGCGTTCCGGCTCCGTCTGAGCCTGTCGCTGCGGCCTCCGCCTCCTTGGCCCAGTGGTGCAGCTCGCGGCGGGCGATGACCACCTTGTGCACCTCGTCGGGCCCGTCGGCCACGCGCAGCATGCGCGAGAAGCGCCACATCCACGCGAGCGGGGTGTCGTCGGACATCCCGAGCGCGCCGTGGACCTGGATCGCGCGGTCGAGCACGTCCATGACGACGTTGGCGGCGACGACCTTGATCATCGAGATCTCCTGCCGCGCCGCCCGCTTGCCGGCCGTGTCCATCTTCCAAGCGGCGTAGAGGGTCAGCAGCCGAGCCTGGTCGACCTCCATGCGTGAGCGGGCGATGAAGTCCTGGACGAACTGCTTGTCGGCGAGCTTGCCGCCGAAGGTCTCGCGCTCGTTGGCCCGGCGGCTCATCAGCTCGATGGCGCGCTCGGCGGTTCCGATGGCGCGCATGCAGTGGTGGATGCGCCCCGGGCCGAGTCGGTCCTGGGCGATCACGAAGCCGGCGCCGCGCTCGCCCAGCAGGTTGGCGGCAGGGACCCGGCAGTCCTCGTAGCGGATCTCGCAGTGGCCGGGACCGCCGGCGTGGCCCATCACGGAGACCGGGCGGACCAGGTCGAACCCCGGGTTGTCCGATCGGCACCAGGATCATGCTCGCCCGCGCGTAGGGGTGGGCGTCCGGGTCGGTCACGCACATCACGATCGCCAGATCCGCCCCGACCGCGCCGGACGTGAACCACTTGTGCCCGTTGATCACCCATTCGTCGCCGTCGAGCTCGGCCAGCGTGCGCAGCGTGGTGGGATCGGAGCCCGAGACCTCGGGCTCGGTCATCGAGAAGCAGCTGCGGATCTCGCCCTCGAGCAACGGTCGCAGCCATCGGTCGCGCTGCTCCTCCGTCCCGTGGTCGGCGAGGATCTCCATGTTGCCCGTGTCAGGCGCCGAGCAGTTGAACGCCATCGGCGCGGCGGCGGGACTGCGCCCCATCTCCTCGCAGAGCACGCCGTACTCCCAGTTGCCGAGCCCGGCGCCGTAGCGCTGGTCGGGCATGAACAGGTTCCAGAGGCCCTCCTCGCGGGCACGATTGCGGATCTCCACGAGGACCTCGGGGTACGGCGTTCCGGGGCGGACCTCGGCATCGAGCGCCTGCATCGCCTCCAGCTCGGCGGGGTAGACGTGCTCGTCCATGAAGGCGCGAATCCGATCCCGCAGCTCCTCCACCTGGGGCGTGAGCTCGAAGTCCATCAAGCGCAGCCTAGTGGAGAGGCGACGGCTAGCGAACTTCCCAGGCGTCCGGATCGGAGGTAAGCCGGCGAACCTCGCGGGGGAGCTTGCCGCTGGTCAGGTCCGCGAGCGTGACGTGCTCCAGGACGGCCCGCAGGTTGGCGCGGACGGCCACCCACACGTCCCGGAGGTGCTCGGCGGGCCCCGGGTAGTTAGTCGCCTCAGGCGCCGAGTCCTGGATGTTGGCCAGCGGGCCCTCCACGGCCCGGATCACGTCGGCCAGGGTGATCTCCTCGGCCGGCCGGGCCAGCCAGTAGCCGCCCCGCGCCCCGCGCCTGGCGCGGACCAGGCGCGCGTGCTTCAGCTCGAGCAGGATGTGCTCCAGGAACTGAAGTGGGATCTCCTGCGCTTCTGCCAGGTGCTCTCCCTTGATGGGCTCTCCGTCGGAGGACGCCGCCAGCTCCACGGCGGCACGGACGGCGTAGTCGGCTTTGGCGGTGATTCTCATCTCAGCTCGGTCTGGGCCCCGGTTTCGGCACAATGGCCCGCGCGATGATCGATTTGCAGGCTCATTCGACCGTATCGGATGGACAGCTCGCGCCGTCGGCGGTGGCCGAGGCCGCAGCCGAGGCTGGTGTGAAGGTGATGTCGCTGACCGACCACGACGCCGTGGCCGGGGTCCCCGACGCGGTCGCGGCCGCTGCCGAGGCGGGCATCGAGTGCGTGCCGGCCGTGGAGCTCTCCTGCGTCCACCGGTACTCGGACGATCTGCACATGCTCGGCTACTGGGTCGAGCCCGACGCGATCGCGGCCGCGTGCGAGCGGGCCCAGGGGGAACGCACGAAGCGCGCTAGGGAGATCATCGACCGGCTCAACTCGCACGGGGTGGAGGTCAGCTTCGAAGCTGCCGTTGCCGAGGCGGGGGCCGCGGACTCGATCGGCCGACCCCACATCGCCCGTGCCGCCGGCGCCGGTCCCGACCTCGGCCCCTTCTTCGAGGAGTACCTGGTCCCTGGCGCGAAGGCCTTCGTGCCGCGGCGCTGGCCGACCGCGGACGAGGCCGTCGAGCTGATTCACGGCGCGGGGGGAGTGGCCGTCGTCGCCCATCCCTACTGGGACGTCTCGGAGCCTTCGCAGGTGCGCGACCTGGTCGAGAGCCTGCGCGGCGACGTGGGGCTCGAGGGCATCGAGACCTTCTATCCGCCGCACACAAGGGAGCAGACGGCGCACTGCCTGGAGCTCTGCGAGGAGCTCGACCTCGTCCCGACGGCGTCCTCGGACTTTCACGGCCCGACCCATAAGACTTTCTCGCGGTTCCTCGCCTATGACACGTACGGCCTGGGCGAGCCGCAGGTGCCTCCGAAGCCGTAGGCCACAGCCTGCGGCTACGCGGGCGGGATCAGGTCCCGCTCTTCGAGGTAGGCCAGGATCTGCTGAGCGGACTCCTCCGGAGTCTGCTCCTCGGTCTCGAGCACGAGCTCGGCGCTCTCCGGGGCCTCGTAGGGGTCCGAGACGCCGGTGAACTCCTTGATCTCGCCGGACCGCGCCTTGGCGTAGAGCCCCTTGACGTCGCGCTCCTCGCACGTCTCCACCGATGCCTTCACGTAGGCCTCGATGAAGCGCCCATCCATCTTCGCCCGCGCCTCGTCGCGAAGCTGGCGGTAGGGGGAGATCGCGGCGGTGATGACCGGGACCTCGTTGCGCGACAACAGGTCGGCCACAAAGGCGACCCGGCGGATATTCGTGTCGCGGTCCTCCTTCGAGAAGCCGAGGCCCTTCGACAGGTTCTGGCGAACGATGTCGCCGTCCAGGACCTCGAGCTTGGATCCGCGCTTGCGCATCTCCTTCACCAAGAGGTTCGTGATCGTGGTCTTGCCAGACCCCGAAAGCCCGGTGAACCAGAGGCAGAAGCCCTTCTCAGCCGCCATCTGTCGCCGACTCCTTTCTGTATGCGTCGATCAGGATCGCGGCAACCTCTTCCCTGGTGAACTCGTGCGGCGGCTTCTCGCCGCGGGAGAGCATCTCCCTGACCTTGGTGCCCGACAGGAAGAGATGCGCCTCGTCCGGATGGGGACAGGTCTTGTTGGAGGCCATCCCCTCGCAGTCGTTGCACCAGAAGGTGTGCTCGAAGAACAGCGGCTCGATGCCGAGCTCGCCGATGTCGATGTCGTCGAAGATCCGCTGAGCGTCGTAGGTGCCGTAGTAGTCGCCCACGCCGGCGTGGTCGCGCCCGACGATGAAGTGGGTGCAGCCGTAGTTGCGCCGGATGATCGCGTGGAGCACCGCCTCGCGCGGCCCCGCGTAGTGCATCTTCGCGGGGTTGACGCCCAGGATCACCCGCTCCGGGTGGTAGTAGCGCTCCATCAGGACCTCGTAGCAGCGCATCCGCACGTCGGCGGGGATGTCGCCCTCCTTGGTCTCGCCGATCAGCGGGTGCAGGAAGAGCCCGTCGGACACCTCGAGCGCCGCCTTGGTCAGGTACTCGTGGGCGCGATGGATCGGGTTTCGGGTCTGGAAGGCGACGATCCGCTTCCAGCCTCGGTCCGCAAACGCCTTCCTCGACTCCTCGGGGGTGAGATAGCGGCGCATGAAGGCGTCCTCGTGGTCCGGAAGCGCTTCCGCCTTGATCGATCCGGCGACGCAGCGCGAGCCCTCGCGCCGAATCGCTGCGACCCCGGGGTGCTCGTCGTCGGTCGTCCGGTAGACGAGCTCGGCCTCCTTGTCGACGTCGCGATCGAAGACCTCGCTCACCTCCAGGCGGCCGAGGCGCTTGCCATTGGGGGCGCTGAGCTCGACCACGTCGCCCGCCGACGCCTCGAGGTCGGTGGCGAGTGTGATGGGAATCGGCCAGATGTCGCCGCTCCCGAGGCGCATGTCCTCGCAGACCGAGCGCCAGTCGTCGGCGCCCATGAAGCCGTCGAGCGGCGCGAAGCCGCCGTTGGCGAGCAGCTCGAAGTCGGAGGCCTGGCGCGCGCTCAGGGTCAGCGCCAGAGCCGTTTCGGGGCTACCCATTAATGCCGCACTCGGTCCGGTTGGTTCCAGCCCAGCGGCCGGCGCGATCGCCTTGGCCATCTCCGGGCTTCGAGGTGCAGGGCATGCACCCGATCGACGGGTAGCCCTGGTCGTGAAGTGGGTTGTACGGCACGTGATGCTCCTTGATGTGGTTCCAGACTCGCTTCTCGTCCCAGTCCGCCAGCGGGTTGAGCTTCCAGAGCCCGAACCGCTTGTCCCAGCCGAACTTGGCTGCCGCCGCCCGCGTCTCCGAGTCGGCCCTGCGGATTCCGGAGACCCAGCACTCGGCGCCATCCAGGGCCTCGCGCATCGCCTCCACCTTGCGGATTCCGCAGCAGGCGTCCGGATCGCGGCGCCAGAGGTTAGCGCCATGGCGCTGCTCCTGCTCGGCGAGAGCGATGCCCGCGTAGCGATCGAACTCGATGCCGAAGTGGTCGGCCAGGGCATCCCGCGTCTCGTAGGTCTCGGGGAACAGGAGCTCGGTGTCGAGGTAGAAGAACCTCGCGGCGGGCTCGATCCGATGGGCGATGTCCACCATCACCGAGCTCGTCTTCTGGAAGGAGACGGCGAAGCGCAGGCCGGGATGGAACGTCTCGATCGCCCAGGCGACGGCCTCCTCAGCGCTCATCGCCTCGATCTCGGCCGAGATCTCCGTCGGGTCGACCACGCGACCGTTGATCGTAGGGAGCTTGCTCGGACGGCCGTTTCCGTTGCCGTTCGCCGGCAGCGCGTCGCCCTCGTGCAGCGGGCGGGGCCGCTCCGGCGGGCGGGGTGCGGGTTATGAGCGGACGAATCCGTCAAACCGCGCACTCCCCTTCGCCACGCTCGACCTTGTAGGGCTCCGAGCGGCTCCAATCGATGAACTCGTTCATCGTCTCGAGGCTGAAGTCGACGGGCATCGCGAGGTCCTTGACCCGCTCTTCGAAGGGATCGGTGCCGACTCGCTCGACGAAGGCGTTGAACTCCTCGCCTTCGGCGCGCTCCTCCTCGTAGAAGCGAATCCAGCGCTCGACGGCTCCGGCACGCGCTTGGCCGGCAGCCGCGCCTTGAGCCGGTGGCCGAACACGATCTCGCCGCGCCTCGTAGTTGCCCGCCAGATGCGCGATGTAGGCGGGGACGGCGCGGTCGCCGACCTTGATCGAGGCGCCGTAGAAGCCGATGTTCGCGATGTGGTGCTGGGCGCAGCCGTTTGGGCAGCCGCTCATCTTGACGTGGATGCGCCGGGTCAGCGGGTCGCTGAGCTGCATCGCCTCGACGTCGCTCCTGGACCGCCTGGTTGAGGCCCATCGAGCTGGTGATCCCGAGCTTGCAGCTGTCGGTGCCCGGGCAGCTGACCACGTCGGTGATCTCGCGCGGCCCCGTCGTCGGCCAGGCCGAGCTCACCGAGCCGCTGCCAGACGTCGTAGACGGACTCGTCGCGCACCCAGCGGAGGACGAAGTTCTGCTGTGCCGAAACGCGCGCGTAGCCGCCCGTGAACTCGCGCATCAGGGAAGCGAGGCCGCGGAGCTGCTCCGGGGTGAGGTCGCCGCGGGTCACCTTGACCTCCACGGAGCTGAATCCCTGCTGGCGCTGGGGCTTCACGTTCGCCTCGTGGTAGCGGTCGAACTCCGACCGGTCGCCATTCGGGCTCCCGTGGGTCGGCCGGGGGCGGGGGAGCGTTCGCCTCCTCGTCGTCGATCAGCTTCAGCCGCTCGACGTCGAAGTCGCGTTCGGCGACCCAGTCGCCCTCGAGCTCCTCTTCGACCATCTCCCTGAACTTGTCGATGCCGACCTTGTCGACCAGCACCTTGATCCGGGCGCGGGCGCGGTTCTCCCGCAGCCACTCCTGGCGGTCGAAGATCCGCCAGCAGGCCTCCGCAACCTTCAGGTAGTCGCCGTTCTCGAGCTCGACGAACTCGTACAGCGTGGGCGCGATCCGGGGCATGATCGAGGTGCCGCCGCCGACCTTGATCTCGACGCCCCGGACGCCGTCGCGGACCTTGGGGATGAAGCCGATGTCGTGGATGCCGGTCATCGCCACGTCCTCGTCCGTCGCCGTGAAGGCCGTCTTCACCTTCCGCGGCATCAGCTGCGTCACGGGGTGGCGGACGAAGTAGCGGACGTAGGCCATCGCGTAGGGCGTGATGTCGAAGAGCTCGCCCTCCGAGATCCCGGCCCACGGATCGCCGGTGACGTTGCGGATCGTGTTGCCGCAGCCCTCGCGGGAGGAGAGCCCGGCGTCGCTGATCAGCCGGATGAACTTGGCCGCGTCAGGCAGCGGCACGTGGTGGATCTGGATGTTCTCGCGTGTGGTGATGTGGCCCTTGCGCAGGGGGGCCCAGCGCTCGATCGCCTCGGCGAAGGCATCGAGCTGGTCGGGGGTCACGCCGCCCAGCGGCAGCTTCACGCGGATCATCTGGACGTCCGGCTGGCGCTGCCCGTAGACGCCCTGCTTGAGCCGGAAGCCGATGAACTTGTCCTCCGGGGTCTCTTCCCGCATGAACTTGGCGGCCTCGGTGTCGAAGTCGTCGAACTCCCGCTCGATGATCGGGATCACGTGGCCGGGAACGTTCTCGTAGCGCTCCGGGTTCTCGAGCGTGCCGACCCGCCCCTTGCCGGGCTGGTCCTTCTCGCTCACCTTGAGCTCGTGCTCGGCCGCGACCTCCTCGGCCACGGACCGACGCTCGACAGCCGTCGGCTCCATGCGACCGGATATTACACAAATCCCGACCGGCTTTAGGGCATTTAGTCGATGTCCGTGCCCTCGATCAGGAAAGCGACGCGCACGTGGGCGCGGTACTCGTCCAGGTTCTCGCCCCGGATGCCCGTGCTCACGATGTCGACGGCGCGGATGTTCCGCAGCGAGGTCTGCGCCTGCTTCAGCGCCTGCATCGCCGCGTCGTCGCTCGACGTCTTGGAGCTTCCGACCAACTCGATGATCTTGACTACGGCCACTCTTCCCTCCTGTTCGTCGCTTGACGCGATCGTTCTATCCGGGGCGCGGACCCCAGGCAAGTGTCGACGACCTGGAAACGCCCTCCCGAAGCGCCGCTCGCTGCCATGGGCTCTGAGCCGGACGGGCACGCGGGCGGGCGGGGGCGGTCTCCGTCAGGAACTGCTCGAGCGCTGCGACCACCGCGGCGGCCTCGCTCTCGGAGGCCGGCTCCGTGAGGAGCTCGATGCTGGGCCGGGGCGGGCGGCGCTCGCCGTTCGTTCCCATTGCGCCAATCTAACCTCATCGCGACACCCCCGTGTGTAGGTTGACGGCGGTGCTGAGGAGGAAGCGAGCGGCGCGAACCCGACCGGTCGATCGCCTGACGGACGACTCGACCGACTCAGCCTGGCTGTCGCCCATCTTCGTCGACAGCACGGGCCGCGACGGCAGCACGCTGATGATGCGCCTGCTCGCGAGCTCCCCTGGGATCGCCGTGCCCGGGCCCTACCCGTACGAACGGAGGTACTTCGCCTACCTGTGGCGGTGGGCGCGAATGCTCGAGCGAACGGACCGAAGCGACCTCTGGACCGCCGGCGATCTCGGGTCGATGAAGTGGGACGCCGGCAAGCCTCTGATCGGACCGCCGCCCTTCGAGTCGCCGCTCTTGAGTGGGGAGGGCGACGCCGAGCCACCGATGTCGCGGTACGCGTTCGAGGCGACCTGGCGCGAGTTCTCTCGGCGCGCTGCCCATCAGGTGCAGGAGGAGCGGAACGATGCCGCCGCTGACGTCCGCTACTACGCCGAGAAGCACCAGGACACCTGGCTCGTCGACCTCGATCGGCTGCCCACGCTGGAGGTACTGGTCCTCCTCCGCGACCCTCGCGACACCTTCGTCTCGTTCCACTCCTTCGACGCCAAGCGGAGGCGGGAGGGGACCGGCACCTTCGTGGGCGCGGAGCCGGCTCCGGGGGAGACAGAGGCCGAAAAGGTCGACCGCTTCATCGCCCACGAGCGCGAGCGGATGCGCTGGATCGCCGGCTTCGGGCGCGAGGAGAGCTTCCCCGTGTTCCGGTACGAGGAGCTGGTGACGGACCTCGCGGGGCAGGCGCGCCGGCTCGAGGAGCTGCTCTCGCTCGAGTTCGATCTCGAGGCGGTGGCCGGCGACCAGGCGCTCCGGGACAGGCACGTCAGCGCCGACTCGCCCGCGGCGTCGATCGGACGATGGAAGCGGGAGCTCAAACCGGGGCTCGCGGAACGGTTCAACCGAGAGCTCGCCGACGAGCTCGAGGCCCTCGGTTACGAGCCGACCGCCTAACCTCATCCCGTGGCGGATGTCCCCGTGCTCGACGCCGCGGCCGTGTTCGCGGCCGTCAGCCCGGCGCAGGCGATCGAACGGACCCGGCTGGCCTTCGAGCGCCACGCGCACGGCGAGTGGGAGATGCCCGCGAAGACCTACCTCGAGGCGCCTCCGAACGGCGACTTTCGCGCCATGCCGGCGAGGGGTGAGGGCCTCGCCCTGCTCAAGTGGGTCACCTCATTTCCCGGGAACTCGGAGCGCGGCCTGCCGGTGGTCACCGGCGCCCTGCTCCTGTCGAGCGCGGACACCGGCGAGCTCCTGGCGATCATGGACTGCGCCTCGATCACGTCGCTTCGGACCGGCGCCGGGGCCGCCCTCTCCGCGCAGGTCCTCGCAGCCGAGGCGGCGCGTTCCGTGGGGATCATCGGCTGCGGTGTCAACGGCGCCTGGGCTGCGCGCTGCCTGGCCGCGGCCGGCTACGGCCCCGGCGTTTGCGCCGATCCGCGCGCCGAGGCGGCCGCCGCGCTCGCCGCCGAACTGGGCTGGACCGTGGGCGAGCGCTCCGAGGCCGCGACGCAGGACATCGTGGTCACCATCACGCCCGGCGGCGCGCCGGTGATCACGGCGTCCGATCTGCGCCACGGCCAGCACCTGGCCGCGCTCGGGGCCGATGCCGCCGGCAAGGCGGAGGTGGAGCTCGCGGCCGTCCGCCGGTGCAGCCTCTTTTGCGACGAGCGCGACCAGGCGGTTCGAGGGGGCGAGCTCGCCAACGCGGTCCGCGAGGGGGTCGTCTCGCCTGACCGGGTGACGCAGCTCGGCGACGTCCTGATCGGCCGTGCGGAGGGCCGTTCGTCCTCCGAGGAGATCACGCTGTTCGACTCCACCGGGCTGGCGATTCAGGACCTCGCGATCGCCCTCTCCGTCTACGAGGCCTGGCGCCGCGGTGAGGTCCTGGCGCAGGACGTGACGCTCTAGCGCCGTTCGCCCCGAGCCCGCAGACGGTCACCGGCCGGTCGGAGGCCACCGTCACCCTCCAGGGCAGAGCGACACCGCTCGCGGGAAGGCGGAGGATCCCCGCGCGTCCGCGTCGTGGCCGGTCGAGCTGCGCGCTGGGCGGTTCCCAGAATCGGCCGACGAGGAGAGCGGTCCTGCTGATGTCCGGCGCCAGCACGCGTAACCCAAGGGGGGGCGACGGTCACCTCGGCCAGCGGCGGGACCCTCAAGGTCGGTGCCGGGGGCAGGCCGCGGAGCCTTCGGCCCAGCTTCAGCCGATCGGAGGGGTTCGCGTCGATGGGCACCAGCGGCGCGGGCGGAGCGCCGGCCTCGGGGGCTACCGGCTCGAGTCGAACGCACCCGTGGCGTGGCCGAGCGCGGCCGGAGACGGATCTCACGATCTTCGGCGTCGGTGCTGCCACCGGGTGCGGCGACGCCACCCGGTTGCAGCTTGATCCCGAGCGACCCCGCCAGTGCGGCGTCGGCGCTTCGCCGCTCGTCGTCGGGGGCGGCCAGGAGCGCCCCGGGGCTGTCCGCCACGGATCCATACTCGTTGGCCGCCTCCACGTACTCTCCCGCAGAGGTCTCGAAGTCGCCGGGCTTGTAGCTCTCGTCGAGCATGGGCCCGGCGATCTCGTAGGCGCTGTACGTGCCCAAAGCCTCGTGGGACTTCGCCCGGGCGATTGCCGCCGCCGTCCCTCAGCTGGCCGAGGTTGTAGACGAGGCCGAGCGCGAGGACGATCCGGAAACCGCGTAAAGCGCCCACGCCCGAGCCGGGCG
This sequence comes from uncultured bacterium, assembly GCA_963772345.1. Classification (GTDB taxonomy): domain Bacteria; phylum Actinomycetota; class Thermoleophilia; order Solirubrobacterales; family 70-9; genus AC-56. The sequence continues at coordinate 53,444 of CAVYXB010000013.1, forward strand.
ACCGCCGCCACCTCGACACCCAGCAGCAGGAACACGACCCCCTGCGGATAGAGGTACCTGACCTCTTCCGGCATGCGCAGGAACCCGCCGGGCGAGAGGCGGGTGGACGCCATGAGGACGCGAGGGCCACGAGGGCCGCCCACAGCGTCGCCGGAACCCGGCGCCACCAGACGACGATCGCGGCGATGATCAGCGCGACGAGAGCGCTGCCGCGAGGACCGGGCGATCGTCTGCTGGAACGTCGGCTGATCGATGACCCCGGCGAGCCCGGAGACATGCGTCGTGATCGAGATCCAGGAGTCGACGGCGAAGCGCAGGACGTCGATTGGGCGGGTCGAGGACGATGGACCCCGTCGTGGGGGACCGCCAGAACAGCCACCAGGCGCCGAACACGGCGGCCGGGACGGCGATCACCCAGACGGCTCCTCCAGCGCTCCGAGGAGGGCCGCGCGATCACCAGCACCGCCGCCGCCGCGAGAAAGGAGAGCCCGAGGGGGTGGGAGGCCACCGCGGCGGTGAGCAGCACCGTGGCAGCGATGTCGCCCCGCCGATCATGCCGCTCGAGCACGAGCAGGGTGCCGAGCCCGCAGGCGACCGCCATCAGCGCCGGAATTCTGATCGCCGTGATCAGGGTCTCCCAGCCGACTGCCGAAGAACAGCAGCAGGACCGTCGGCGGGATTGCCACAGAGTCGCCCACCCGGCGGCGCGCGAGCGGGTAGAAGAGCCCGCCGCAGAGGAGCACCAACGCGGTCACCACGATCCGGTACGGGAACGTCCGCGGCCAGCCCGAAGAGGTTGAACATCGCGTCGTAGAGGGCAGGGGAACCGCGATGAAGTATTTGTTGGACGGCGAGTGGAACACCGCATGACCGAACGGCTCGCTCGCCAGTCGCGCCGCGTAGCCCAACTCGTCGCCCCTGATCGTCTGGCCCCGGCTTTCGAACATGAGCGACGACCGCCGAGCCGACCATGGCCGTTGCCACCAGCGCCCGCGCCAGGGTTCGCTGTCCGATCGGCGGCTGGGGTTCCGACGGCCGCGTCGGACTCACAACGGGATGTTGCCGTGCTTTCGCTTCGGCTGCTCGACCCGCTTGGTCTGAAGGGTCCGCAGGGCGCGGATCAGCTTGGGGCGCGTCTGGTGCGGCACGATCACGTCGTCGATGTAGCCTCGCTCGGCCGCCGAGTACGGGTTGGCGAAGCGGGCCTTGTAGTCGTTGATCAGCTTCTCTCGGCGCTCCTCGGGCGTCGGCGAGCTCTCGATGTCGCGGCGGAAGATGATGTTGACCGCCCCCTCCGGTCCCATGACAGCCACCTCCGAGGTCGGCCAGGCGAAGTTGAAGTCGGCGAGCATGTGCTTGGAGGCCATGACGTCGTAGGCGCCGCCGTACGCCTTCCGCGTGACCACGGTCAGCTTGGGCACCGTCGCCTCGGTAAACGCGTACAGGAGCTTGGCCCCGTGGCGGATGATCCCGCCCCACTCCTGGGACGTGCCCGGCAGGAAGCCCGGGACGTCGGTGAAGGTGATCAGCGGGATGTTGAAGGCGTCGCAGAAGCGCACGAACCGGGCGCCCTTCACGGAGGAATCGATGTCGAGCACCCCGGCCAGGTGGCGCGGTTGGTTCCCGACGACGCCGACGGGATAGCCGTCGAGGCGGGCGAGGCCGACGACGATGTTCTGCGCCCAGTGCTCGTGGACCTCGAAGAAGTCTCCGTCGTCAACCACCAGCGAGATCACGTCTCGCATGTCGTATGGCTTCGACGGATCGTCCGGCACGATCGTGTCGAGCGCCTCGTCCGCGCGGTCGGGATCGTCGTAGGGCTCGACCCGGGGAGGCATCTCCAGGTTGTTCAGCGGCAGGAAAGACATCAGGTAGCGGACGTCCTCCAGGCACTGGTCCTCGCTGTCGGCGGCGAACTGCGCCACACCCGACTTGCTGTTGTGGGTCATCGCCCCGCCCAGCTCCTCGAACGTCGGCTCCTCGCCGGTGACCGTCTTGATCACGTCGGGGCCCGTGATGAACATGTGGGAGGTCTCTTTGACCATGAAGATGAAGTCCGTCATCGCCGGCGAGTAGACGGCGCCGCCCGCGCAAGGGCCCATGATCAGGCTGATCTGTGGGATCACCCCCGAGCATTGGACGTTGCGGACGAACACGTCCCCGTAGGCGCCCAGCGAGACGACCCCCTCCTGGATCCGTGCCCCGCCGGAGTCGTTGATGCCGATCACGGGCGCGCCGATCTTCGCGGCGAGGTCCATGATCTTGCACATCTTCTCCGCCATCACCTCGCCCAGCGAGCCGCCGAAGACCGTGAAGTCCTGCGAGAAGACGGCGACCGGCCGGCCGTCGATCGTGCCCCAGCCGGTGACCACCGCGTCGCCCCACGGGCGGCGCTTCTGCATGTCGAACTCGTACGTTCGGTGGCGGACGAAGGTGTCGAGCTCCTCGAACGAGCCCGGGTCGAGCAGCTTCTCGATCCGCTCCCGGGCCGTGAGCTTGCCCTTCTCGTGCTGCTTGGAGACCGCCTCCTCGGATGCTGAGTGGATCGCCTGCTCGCGCAGCTCCCTCAGGTAGGCGAGCTTCTCCTCGTGGGTCTCGGGAAACTTTTCGCGCACGGCCGGCCGATTCTATGCTCGCCCGCCCGGCGAGCGGTCTCGACCTCTCAGGGACCTGGTTGCGCCGCGCGCTCCAGGACCGCGGCCATCGCCTCGACCGCCCGCGGGTCGAGCTCGCGTCCGGCGGCCGCTCGAAGTTCGGCGCTCGCCATCCAGGGCAGGGCTCGCGCCGTCGCGGGGCGTCTTGAGAGCAGCGTGTCGCAGGCGCAGGCGACCCGGATGATCCGGCCCTCGAGCGGAATGCGATCGCCGGCCACCCGTGCCCGCCTGAGCCGTCGAAGCGCTCACCGGCCGCGCCGATCCACTCACATGCCCGCTCGGGGACGCCGGCGCCGATCGCGAGTGTCGCGCCGTAGGCGGGATGCGAGTCGAGCAGCGTCAGCTCTTGACTCCCCAGCTCCTCGCGTCGCCTGGCGAGCACGGCAGCCGGGATGTAGACCTTGCCCACGTCGTGGAGCCTCGCGGCCTCCCGCGCGAGCTCGGCGCTGGCGCGGTCGGCTCCGAGCTCCACGGCGATCGCGAGCGCGTATGAGGCGGTCCCGTCCGCGTGGCGGCGTGAGCCGGGCAGGTGGCGTTCGAGCCCGTCGAGCAGGGCTTCGCCCCGAGCCTGGGCCACCGCCGCCGGGTCCGGTCCGGCGTCCGGCCGGCCGGTGGTCAGTCCCCGCCGAAGGGACGCCTGCCCGGGGATCCAAGCTCATCTAGGAGGTGCTCCAGCACGGCATCGGGGACGGCTCCGTCCGGTTTCGAGCGCTGGGCGGTGATCGAGACGGCCGTCCCGAAGCCCTTCTCGGCCAGCTCGATCGCGATGCGTGTATCGCCGCCGGCCGCGTGCCTCGTGCGCCAGGCGAGGATTCGCTCGGGCTCGCGATCGGTCACCTCGATCGGCACCGGCCCGGAGGCGCCCACCAGGCCCGCGGTCCAGGCCTCCATGCGCGCGAGATCGTCGGCCAGCTCCCACAGCTCCGGGGCCGACTTCACGAGCGTTCGCCTCGCCGTCGATTCCATCCCCGGGGGCTTCGGCCATCCGCCTCCGAGTCCTCCCCCAGCCGGGCGACTTGCGGCGAGCTAGAAAAACGCGCCGCCCTTGTACTCGCCGAAAACGTCGCGCATGGCGCCGCACACCTCGCCGATCGAGGCCCGGTCCCGCAGCGCGTCCTTGATCGGGTAGAGGAGGTTGCCCTCGCCGCCGGCGACGTCGCGGAGCGCCTGCAGCCGTCCCTCGACGGCCTGGGAGTCGCGAGCCTCCTTGAACCTCGTCAGCCGGTCGACCTGGCGCCGTTCGGTCTCCGGGTCGATCTTCAGGATCTCGACGTCGTCCACCTGGTCGGTCACGAACTTGTTGACGCCCACGATCACGTCTTGGCCGGTTCGGTAGCGCTCGTGGTAGGAGGCGGCCGACTCCTCGATCTCGCGCTGGATGAACTCGAGCGCCTCGACCGAGCCGCCGAGCTGCTCCACCTTGTCCATCAGCTCCCACGACCGCGCTTCGATCTCATCGGTGAGTGACTCGATGAAGTACGAGCCCGCGAAGGGATCGGCCGTGTCGGCCACCCCCGACTCGTGGGCGAGCACCTGCTGGGTTCGAAGCGCGATCCGCGCCGAGCGCTCCGTCGGCAGCGCCAGCGCCTCGTCGAAGCCGTTCGTGTGCAGCGACTGGGTGCCGCCGGCCACGGCGGCGAACCCCTGGAGAGCGACGCGGATGATGTTGACCTCGGGCTGCTGCGCCTGGAGCGTCACCCCGCCCGTCTGGGTGTGGAAGCGGATCGTCTGCGAGCGAGCCTCGGTGGCGCCGAAGCGCTCGCGCATGATCCCGGCCCACATCCGGCGCACGGCGCGGAACTTCGCGATCTCCTGGAAGACGTTGTTGTGGCAGTTGAAGAAGAAGGCGAGCCTGGGCCCGAACTCGTCGATCGCCAGGCCTCGCTCGAGCGCGGCGTTCACGTAGGCGATCGCGTTCGAGAGCGTGAAGGCGACCTCCTGCACCGCCGAGCAGCCCTTCTCGCGGATGTGGTAGCCGGAGATCGAGATCGTGTTCCACTTGGGAACGTGCTTTTGGCAGTACTCGAAGATGTCGGTCGTCAGCCGCATCGTCGCCTCGGGCGGGTAGATGTAGTTGCCCCGTGCGACGTACTCCTTCAGCACGTCGTTCTGGACCGTCCCGCGGAGCTTCTCCGCCGGGATCCCCTGCTCCTCGCCGACCAGCTCGTACAGGAGCAGCAGGATCGCGGCCGGCGCATTGATCGTCATCGAGGTGGAGACCTCGTCGAGCGGGATCTGGTCGAAGCAGATCCGCATGTCCTCGATCGTGTCGATCGCGACCCCGGTGCGACCGACCTCCCCCGCGCACAGCGGCTCGTCCGAGTCGCGACCGAGCTGTGTGGGGAGGTCGAACGCCATCGAGAGCCCCGTCGAGCCGTGCTCGATCAGGTAGCGGTAGCGGTGGTTCGTCTCTTCGGCGGTCGCGTAGCCCGCGTACTGGCGCATCGTCCACAGGCGATCGCGGTACATGCCGGGGTGGATCCCGCGGGTGAACGGATACTCGCCGGGTACCCCGAGGCGCTCCTCGAGCCCGGGGGCGACGTCGTCGGCGTCATAGAGGCGCTGGATCTCGATCCCGGAGTCGGTGAACCGTTCCTCGGTGTCCGGGCCGACCGTCGGGGCGATGTAGCGGTGAAGGTCCCCTTCGAGCGCGCGTCGCCTGCTCGTCGGCTCGGCCGTCGGCGATTCGTCCGCGGGCTTCTCGGTCGGACGAGTGGCCATCGACCGCAAGGATACGGCGATGGGGCTGGGCGGGGAAACGTGCGTCGAGTGGCGTCTCAGTCGCTTCAGGGGCGACTCTTGCGCCACTTGATGTTTTGCGCGGCGGGCAGCGACCGCTCGCTCGGCGATCCCCGCCATCCGCTCGGCGGGGCGGGGGTACGAGTAGGCGGTGACGGCGGCGGGGTCCAGGGCGCGGACCTCGCCCGCGACCAGCCTTCGAAGCGAGTCGGCGATCGCCGAGGCGTCGTCCGAAGGCACCGTCTCCCCGCCCAGCTCCTTCACCACGCGGCCGGCCTCGGTGCCGGCGGCCAGGGCGAGGATCGGCCTCTCGGACGCCAGATACTCGAACAGCTTGAAGTTGAGGAGCTGGGTGCGCCGAGTCGAGGCGAGGAGCAGCAGTGCGTCGGCCGAGCGCTGGAGCGCCAGCGCCGTCGAGCGGGGCAGGGTCCCCGCGACGACGATCCGCGCCGGTGAGACGTCGGTTCTCATCAGCCCGGCCTCCGCGTCCGTGAGCGGGCCGGCGACGACCAGCTCGAGCCGCGCGGCCGTCTTCGGGTCGGACTGGGCCAATTCGGCGAGCGCTCGAACAAGCGGCGCCGGGTCGCGGCCGTAGCTGCCGAAGCGCCCCGTGTAGAGGAGCGAGACCCGGTCGGGGTCCAGGAGGCCCGTCGCCTCCTCGCCCTGCTCGGGCCCGATCAGATCGGGGTCCCAGCCGTTCGGCACCAGGGTGGGCTCGACCGCGAGTCGCGTCCGGAGATCGTCGGCCACCGGACGGCTGACGCAGACGACCTCGTCCGCCGCGGTCAGCCACCGGCGTTCCAGCGCCTCGTCGAGCCGCCGCTGTGCGCCGGTGGGGAAGGGCGGGCGGATCGGCTCGAAGGTCCAGGCGTCGCGCAGGTCCGCGACCCAGGCGACGCCGCGCGCCGACAGCGCGCGGCCGACGGCGTGGACGGACTCCGGCGGAGAGCTCGTGATCACGCAGTCGAACCGCTCGCGCCGATTCAGGCGAAGCGCTCGGGCCCGTGCAAAGGGCGCCCAAGCGGCGATCAGCGGCTCGGGCACGAGGATCCTGCTCAGCGGGTGGGGGCTGCCCGAGTAGGTGTCGGAGTCGAACAGCGCGTCGACGCTGCTGCGCGCCGTGGAGGCGCGCGCGCATGCGCTGGAGATCGGCCGTGCGGACGACGCCCTCCTCCGCGGACCCATCGCCGGTTCCGTAGGCGGAGGTGGTCAGGACGGTCACCCGGTGTCCGAGGCGACGAAGCCACTTGGCCATCGCCGCCGGGCGGTGGGCGCCGGTGTCGCGGCAGGGCGGGTAGAAGTAGGCGACCAGGAGCAGGTTCATTCGGTCCGCCCGCGACGCTCGCCGATGGCCTCGGCGTAGGCCCCGTCCATCCGGTCGAGGAGCCGCGGCCAGCTCCATAGCCGCGCGGCCTTCTCGCTGCCCGCCCGGCCCATCCGGGCGCGCTCGGCGGGCGCGCCGGCGAGGCGTTGGATCGCCTCGGCCGCCGCCGCCGGGCTGCCCGGTTCGATCACCAGTCCCGTCTCGGCGTCGTCGACCACCGCCCGAACGCCCGGATATTCGGTGACGATGGTCGCCAGGCCACAGGCCATGGCCTCTATCAGGACGATCCCGAAGGACTCCGGCGGCTCGGTGGTCAGCAGGAATAGGTCGGCGGCGCGCAGCACGTCCGGCAGCTCCGCATGGGGGACCGCTCCGAGAAAGTGGACGCGATCGCCGATCCCGGTGCTCGCGGCCTGAGCGCGGAAGTCGTCGAGCAGCTCGCCGCCGCCGGCGACGACCAGGTGGACGGCCTCGCGCTCGAGCTGGGCGAGCGCGGCGAGCGCGACGTCCAGCCGCTTGAAGTGGTGGGCGCGATCGAGGGTCGCCACGAACGCCACCACCGTCGCGCCGTCGTCGATCCCGAGCGAGGCGCGGAGGCCGGCCTCGTCTCCGCCGGGAGCGAACTGCTCGGTGTCGACGCCGTTCGGCATCTCGATCAGCTTGCCGGGGCGTCGCTCGCCCGTCGCGCGCAGATACGGGACCGAGTTGGCGTGGTCCGCCGACAGCACGCAGACCCGGTCGGCGGCGCGGATCAGAATCGGGGCGACCGTGCTCTCGTACGCGTCGAACGCGGCCCCACGCGGGCCCTTGCCCATGAGCCGGTTCTTGTAGTGGACGAGGAGCGCCTGGCGGCGACGGCGCGAGCTCAGCCTGCCGAGGAGCGTCAGCTCGGCGCCGAAGATGAACGGATAGTGGAGGTGGACGACGTCGAAGCCGTCGATCCGGGCCAGGCTCGGGATCAGCGGCGCATTGCCGATCGCGAGGGTCGGATGGATCCGGTGGATCGTCGCCGCGCCCGGATCCGGGGGCTCTCCCTCCGCCGGGGCCGTGAAGACCTCGACGTGGTGGCCGCGCGCCGCCTGGCCCGTGGCGAAGCGGTAGCACGTGTTTCCGGCGCCGCCCGGGTATGGGGGGAAGGTCGCCGTCAGGTGGGCGATGCGCAGGGGATCGCGCGACACCGGCTCACCGTATCCGCGCGGAGTCCGCGCGATCAGTCAGAGGCGCCCACGAGCCGCTCGACGCCCGCCTGCTTGATCGTGCGGCGAAGGCCGTCCGAGAGAGCGACCTCCGGCTCCCAGTTGAGGAGTTGCTTGGCGCGCGTGATGTCGGGTTGGCGCACCTGCGGGTCGTCAACCGGCAGCGCCTCGTAGACGATCTCCGACCGCGACTCGGTGGCCTGAAGCACGGCCTCGGCCAGCTCGAGCAGGGTCATCTCGTTGGGGTTCCCGAGGTTCACCGGATGGTGCACGTCGGAGTTCGTGAGCAGAATGAACCCGCGGATCAGGTCGTCTACGTAGCAGAAGCTTCGCGTCTGGCTCGCCGTCCCCGAACACCGTCATCGGCTTGTCCTGGAGCGCCTGACGCAGGAACGTGGGGATCGCCCTGCCGTCGTGGGGCCTCATCCGGGCCCCGTAGGTGTTGAAGATCCGCACGATGCAGGTGTCCACGCCCTGCTGGCGGTGATAGGCCATCGTCAAGGCTTCCGCATACCGCTTCGCCTCGTCGTAAACGCCCCGTGGGCCGATCGGGTTCACGTGCCCCCAGTAGTCCTCCGCCTGTGGGTGTACCTGGGGGTCGCCATAGACCTCGGAGGTGGAGGCGAGCAGGAACCTGGCGCGCTTCTCCTTCGCGAGCCCAAGCATGTGGTGCGTCCCGTAGGACCCGACCTTGAGAGTGTGGAGCGGCAGCCGCGCGTAGTCGATGGGGCTTGCAGGGGAGGCGAGGTGGTACACGAAGTCGACCTTTTCCTCGAGGAAGATCGGCTCGGTGAGGTCCTGGTTCAGGAACAGGAACCGCGGATCGCGTATGTGCTCGATGTTCTGCAGGGAGCCGGTGTCCAGGTTGTCGATGCAGATCACCCGATGGCCCTCGGCGAGCAGCTGCTCGCACAGATGGGACCCCAGGAACCCCGCTCCTCCGCTTACGACGCAAGTACTCATGAGCGTCGCCAGGATAGCGCCGGGTGGCTTCACGCAGGCACGATTCGATGCGCTTGCACGCCGGCTGGCGGGGCAGGGAATCTCGCGACGGGCTTCACGAGATGTGGGTTCGGCCATCAACCAAGCCTCGGCGCCGATCTGCGGGAGGCCGACGGAGGGCGCTCCCGGGCAGGCGGTCGCCCTGCTGCGGGCGAGCGAAGCGGCGTTTCGCCGCACAGCCGGTCGCTACTCGCTCTGCTCACACGACGCCGAGGACGCATTCCAGCGCGCGGTCGAGATCCTGCTGACGAAGGCACCCGCTCGAGGTCCGTCGGAGCTCGCGGCCTGGATGCAGGTGGTGACCCGGCGTGAGGCGCTCGCGGTGCGCCGCTCGCGGGAGCGACTGCTGGCCGGCAGCACGACGGAGGACGACCCCATGGAGCGACTCGCGTGCGGTCGACCGGGCCCGGCCGACCACGCCGAGCTCCGGGAGCGGATCAGGGCCGCCGCTCAGGCGCTCGCCGCGCTGAAGCCGGACGAGCGCCTCGCGATCGTCCTCCAGGCCCTCGGCTACTCCTACGCGGAGATCGGCGAGCTCTGCGGCTGGACGTACACGAAGGTGAACCGATCCTTGGCGGAAGGGCGGGCGCGGCTGTGTCGGCTCGCGGACGCCGCTGGGCTGCGTCGGTGAACGCTGGGCCCGCGCCAAGCCTGCTGCATGTGGAAAGCAGCAAAGTAATGGATGAGTCAGCCCGGCCTTTAAGATGCACGTGTGGTGGGGGTTCGCGTGAATGCTGGGCGGAGGGTGTGGCTCCTTGCCCTGGCTGTGGGCGCTTGCGCCGCCGTTGGGCTCATGCTCGTGGCCGGCGCCTCGGCCGCGCCCGCAGTGTTCACTGTGACCCTCACTTCCGACGAGCCGGACGCGACGCTCGCTGACGGGATCTGCGACGTGGACCTCGCGACCCCCGGCCAGCAGTGCACGCTGCGCGCAGCGCTCCAGCAGGCCAACGACGCCTCTGACGCAAACACGATCGCGTTCGACATACGCGGCCGCGGCGTTCACGGGATCGCCCCGCTGAGCGCCCTGCCGGACATCACCCAGCCGGCGACGATCGACGGCTACACGCAAAACGGCGCGAGCGTGAACACGAAGGGGCTGGCGCACGGCGACAACGCCGTCCTACGGATCGAGCTGAGCGGCCGCAAGCTCCCCGCCAACACGCTGGTGAGGGGGCTCACCGTCGGAAGCGGCGCTGGCGGAACCGTGATCAGCGGGCTCGTGATCGACCGCTTCGCGACCGGAATCTTGTTCAGGGCCAGCACCGTCATCACGGGCAACTTCGTCGGCACCGACCCCACGGGCACCAAGGCGCACGGCAACACCTTCGACGGCATCTTCGGCTTCGGCGGCACGCGCACCACGGTCGGTGGCCCGCTGCCGGCAGATCGCAACGTGATCTCGTCGAATGGCGACTCGGGCCTCACGACCAATGCCACCGTCACAGTCCAGGGAAATCTCATCGGGACGGCTAGCGACGGATCCTCGCCGCTCGGGAACAAGTTCATCTTCCACCTGGCGGCTGTTGAGCTGGCCGGGACCGGCAACATCGTCGGCGGGGCCGGCAACAGCGCGAACGTCATCGCCTTCAACACAGACAAGGGCATTTCCCTGCTCAACGTGGGCTCGCCCAGCACCTTCAGCCGCAACCGGATCTTCGCCAACGGCGGTCTCGCCATCGACCTCGGCGAGGACGGGCGGACGCCGAACGACCCCGGCGACATCGACACCGGCCCCAACGACTTCCAGAACTTCCCTGTGCTTGCCTCCGCGAAGTCGAGCCGTCACCACACGAAGGTCCAAGGCAGGCTCGATTCCACCCCGAGCACTCAGTTCACCGTCGAGGTCTTCACAAGCCCGGAGCACGTTCACGGAGCGAAGAGGTTTCTGGGGTCGATCCCGGTGACCACGGACGCGACGGGGGCGGCGACCATCAAACTCACAGTCCGGCGGATCCAGCAGGGCAGCAAGGTCAGCGCGACGGCGACCAGCGCGGGCGGCGCGACCTCCGAGCTTTCGCCGTCGACTACGGTGAAGGTCCGGTAGCGGCAGTAGCGGGCTGGGCCGCGATGAAGTGGAGCTGATGCTCGAGTGCGCTGAGTAGAGGTCGCCACCTCGCTCGGTGGCCCGTGCGAGGCTCCGGATACTGCCGCCGCGCTCTATTCGCCGTTGAGCACGACCTGCTGCCGGGAAGCGGCATTTGGCCCGATGTGCGCCGCAGACGGCGAGTGTAGGTTCTGGTCGAGCCGCAGGAGGGACCCCCGATGAGCACACCGTCCGACGCGCCCAGCGACACGACTGCCGCGACGGGTGATGACCTCGCCTTCGCCGGCGTCGCCCGCTTGTCCGAGCTTCTCCGGGCTGGGGAGGTCACGCCGCGCGAGCTGGTCGAGCTCTACCTCGAGCGCATCGAGCGCCTCGACCCGCAGCTGAATGCATTCGTGTCCGTCCGCGCCGCCGCGGCCCTGGCCGAGGCCGACGCGGCGCTCAAACGCCTGCGCGCCTCCGAAGCCGGTCCCCTGCTCGGCGTCCCGGTTGTCGTGAAAGACAACGTCGACATCGCCGGTGAAGTCACCGGCCACGGGACCGGCGCGAACGACACGGCGGCGACGGACGACGCCGAGGTCGTGCGCCGCCTGCGCGCAGCGGGCGCGCCGATGTTGGGCAAGACCACGCTGCCCGAGCTGGCGATGTGGGGCCACATGACCGAGTCACAAACGCATGGAGCAACCCGCAACCCCTGGAGCATCGAGCGGACCACGGGCGGCTCGAGCGGCGGGACGGCGGCCGCCGTCGCCGCGGGTCTGGCGCCGGCAGGCCTGGGCTCGGACGGCGGCGCCTCGATCCGCGTTCCGTCGGCCCTCTGCGGCCTGTTCGGGTTGAAGCCGACGCGGGGGCGCATCTCGACGCTGCCCGACGCCGAGCATTGGCACGGCCTCACGATGTTCGGCGGCCTCGCCCGCCGCGTGCTCGACGCGGCGCTCTTCGACGACGCGCTACGCGGCGCCGCTTCCGGTGACGCCCACACGCCGCCCGAGCCCGAGATCAGCTTTGCGGACGCGGCGCGACGCGAGCCGCGGCGCCTGCGAGTCGCGGTGTCGCTGAAGGGGACGCTCCCGGGTACGAAGGCCGGCCCGGCGGCGCGCCGGGCGGTGGAGGAAACCGTCGACCTGCTGCGCTCGCTCGGTCACCAGGTCGCCGAGGGCGATCCGGACTACGGACAGCTTCTGCCCGACATCATGCCCCGCTACCTGAGCGGGGTGGCCAACGACGCGGCCAATCTCGACCACCCCGAGCGCCTCGAGCCTCGCTCCCGCCGCATGGCGTGGTTGGGGCGGCGGCTCAACGGCCGCCCGCTACGGCGCGGCCTGCGCCGCGAGCCCGCGGTCGCCGAGCGCGTCAACGCGATCTTCGCCAGTCACGACATCCTGCTCACGCCGGTCACGGCGGCCCAGCCGGAGCCGGTCGAGCGGTGGCGGGGGAAGGGAGCCGCGCGCACCTTCAATGGCGGCGGCCCGTACGTGACCTACACGGCGATCTGGAACTACCTCGGCCAGCCGGCGGCCGCGGTCCCGGCGGGCTTCGACGAGGACGACCTACCGATGGCGGTGCAGATCGCTGCGCCCGTCAACGGCGAGACCACGCTGCTGTCACTGGCTGCCCAGCTCGAGGGGGCGCGGCCGTGGGCAGACCGAAGACCACCAGTCTCGTAAGCGTCGTCTCTAGCTCCGGAGCAAGGCCGTTGGCATCGCCGGTCTGGCTTCCGGCGCGGTCCCCCAGGTCGCCGCCCTTTTCGCTCGGTCGCTAGCTGCCGAGCGCCTTCAGCGCCTTGGCGCTGTCACCATGGAACTCGCCGCGCACGACCTTGCCGTCGCGGTACTCCATCAGGTGCAAGAAGGGAGCCTCGAAGCTTCCTCCCTTGCCGGTGGCGCGCTGCGTGCCCCGGACGATCACCTTGTCGCCGGCATCGATGAACTCGGACGCCTCGACGCTGAAGCTCGACCAGAAATTCGGCAACTGCGCGAAGTTCTCCATGATCGCGTCGCGGCCGCGCGCCACCCCGCCGAGCGGCAGCTCATCGGAGGTCTGCCATTCCGCATCCTCGGCGAACCCCGCCTTCAACGTCTCCAGATCGCCGCTATTGAACGACTCATAAGCGCCCTTCGCTGCATCCGCGTTTCCCATCTGCGTTCTCCCTTGGATCGGGTGTTGCCGTGGTGCAGAACCTATGCCCTCGGCGGCGCGCGCGCAAGGGCATTGTCGGCCGCTCGGGTGCATCGGAGCGTCGCTGACCGGCTTCCGGGGCTGATGCCCGGCTTCCCTTTGGGCGAACGCAGCAGCGAAGGCAGCTAGGCGAGCGCTACGAGCAACGGCGGCAGCGCCAGCCCTGAGGACTGGGACGGTACCCTTGGGAGTGCGGACCCTGACCCTCAGGGGCGGTCAGCAAGCGGCGGGGACTTCCAAGGGCGGCAGGACCAGGTGACTAACTGACCTGTTCGACCAAGGTCAACAGGTCCCTGGCGGAGGGAAGGGCGCGACTGCACCGGTAGCGTGCCGGCGCATGGAGCACGCCTTCTCCACACCCGCGGTCGCCGCCGACGCGGCGGCGGTGACCGAGGTCGTCGCCGCGCTCGAGTCGTCGCTATACGGGGAGACGACGTTCTCCCAGGCCGATCTGGAGGACGAGTGGTCGGAGCTCGATGTCGAGCGGGACGCACGCGTCGTCCGTGACGGCGACCGCGTCGTCGGCTACGGCGTGGTGCGCGAACGGGGCGAGCCCTGGCGCGTCGAGGGGTGCGTCCACCCCGACGCGCTCGGGCATGGGATCGGAAAGCTGATCGCGACGGGGCTCGAGGAGGAGGCCGCCCGGCGCGGCGCACGCAGGATCCAAAACAGCTTCTTGGAGGCCGACTTCGCCGCCCGGCGGCTGCTCGAGTCGCTCGGCTACGGCGCCGTGCGCGTCTTCCGCGAGATGCGCATCGAGCTCGAGGCGCCGCCGCCCGCGCCCAAGTGGCCGGACGGGCTGCGCGTCGTCCCGTTCAACCCGGAGCATGACGCGCTCGAGTTCCACGCCGCCCACCAGGAGGCGTTCGCGGATGGCTGGGACTTCATGCCGCGCGATTTCGAGTCGTGGTCGAAGGGCAATCTCGGGAGCGAGCGCTTCGACCCGACGCTCTGGTGCGTCGTCCGCCTCGGGGACGCGATCGTCGCCGGGACGGTCTGTACGGGCGACACGTACGGCGGCGGCTTCGTCCGCGCGCTCTTCACGCGTCGCCCGTGGCGCAAGCAGGGCGTGGGGGCGGCGCTCCTCGCCGACGCATTCGGGCGCTTCTGGGAGCGTGGTGAGCACAGCGTCGGGCTTGGCGTCGACGCGGCGAACGACACCGGCGCATTCCGCCTTTACGAGCGCGCCGGGATGGGGCCAACGCTCGGCTGGGTGGTGTACGAGAAGGAGCTCGGCGATCCTGCGTGAGCTGCGCCGAGGACGGGCTCGCTCTCGAGGCGCGGGGCGCGGCGTCATGGACTGACTGGTCGGCGCTTGGAGCAGGGCAGAGCCCGGGGCCCCACCGTCTCGATCTGGTCAGCAAGGCGATCGCGACGACGGGTCGGCATCCCGCCCCCCGGGCTCCCCCTCCTCCCATGCGGCTCCGCCCCTGCCGAGGCCATCCATGCCCCGTAGCCGCTTGCAGGTCGCACTCTATACCATATTGATGACAAATGCTCTATGAGATGCATATGTCCTGGACGAGAACACCGCATGCATATCTCCCCGCGTCACACGACTCGGTCGGCTTCTCTGATGCCGACCGTGGGATAGAACTCCGGGCATGGAGGCAGGCCAGATTCCCCGTCCCTTCCTTCCCTGGCTGGGTCGTGCGTGCCGCCAGGCACGAGAGGAGAGGAAGATCGTCCAGGTCAAGATCGCGGCCGCGATCGAGGTGAACCAGGCGACGATCGCGCGGTTTGAGGACGGCGTCGCCTGGCCGAAGCGCCCCGAGGAGCTTCTGATGGCCTACGCCAGCGAGCTCAACATCGACGTCCGGATGCTCTGGATCCACGCCTTCGTGCTCTGGCTCGAGAACGAGCCGGTCCTGGATAAGGAGAGTCAGGAGGAGATCCGGGCGGCGCTCAGCCGGTTGGTGCCACCAGGGGACGCCGTCAAGGGCTGAAGCTCAGCGGGCGGGCGTTTCGCGGTGGACGTCTGAGCGAAATACAGGAAGATCGTTCGCGCCGAGCTGTACCGGAGTCCCGGCGCCGCCCTCGAGGCGGCCCCGACTTGACGGCTAGCTGTAAGACCCAGCCAGGTTGTTAGCTCAGCTCGCCGTCGCGCGCCCGGCGCTAGGAGGTCCCGCCCGAGTGATGGTGCCGGTGGTGATGGTGCCGGTGGTGATGGTGGGCGGTGCCGGTGGTGATGGCGCCGATGGCGTCGGGGGAGGTTGGGCGCGAACGGCGCGAAGCGATGCTTGTCGAGCTGGTGTCTCAGGACCCTGCGGGCTTTCGGCCAGCGGTCGATGTCGTAGGCCGTGTTCGGCGCGACGCTCCGGTAGTAGATGAGCATCCGAACCCGGTGATGTCGCTCGGCCCATCGGAACAGCCTGTGCGTGAAGCGCCCCTTGTAGTCGTTGTCCCACGGTGAGTACTCGCCGACAACGAAGGGGAAATGGCCCCAGTGGTGGTAGAAGTGCTTGAACGCCGACCAGATCCCCGGGGTCGCGAACTTCGAGTAGATGTCGGCGCCCACCCAGTCGACGAACCGCTTACCCGGCCAGTAGGCACCGGGCCGGTTGCCGCGAACGGCGGGTGAGCCGATCGTCTGGGGCGTCCACATGAAGGACACCTTGGGATGCGGCAGGCGCCCCTTGACGTCCTCGGGCTTGTAGACCGGGTCGTTGTTGGAGTGGGCGCGGAGGATCCTGGGCATGTGGCGGTGGCGGAGCGCGTTGTTGATCTTCGACCGCTTGCCCCCTCGCACGATCAGGACGATGCGCTGCCAGGCTCGGCGGAAGTTCTTGGTCGAGTGGCCGCGGTCGCGCGGCGTGCCGTTGGCGTTGTAGGCGCTGTAGGGATTCCAGTGGCCGTTCATCTCCGGCATCGGCCGGATGTAGACGACCTGGTTGGTCGAGGCGATCGAGTGGTTGAGCCGGATCAGGTAGTGGTCGTCTCTGCCCTTTGCGATCTGGCGTGGGCTGATCCGCTCCGGCCCGTCGCCTGGCGCGGTCGACAGGCTCAGCACGCCGCGCGTTCGAGTCTTTCTCCACCGCTGGAGGGCGCCCGTCGTCAGCGGGGTGTCCCAGTGGTAGAAGTCCTCGAGCGTCGCCGGGTGAGCGTGAACCTGCTTGGCGAACTTGTGGAAGTCGCGGACGTGGCCCGTGTCCGAGACGCCGTGGAAGATCTTGTGATGGTGGGGGATGAAGGTCCTCGCCGACGCCGAGCCGGCCGCGACGAGCGTCAGCGACGCGATCACGACGGCTAGGACCGGCGCGCGTCCCGAACGCGCAGATGTGGGCTTGACGACGAGCACGACCTGGGGGAGCCCATACCTCAGCAGATGCAGCGCTGACGTGCCTGCCGGCCCGGAGCGGGTGCAGCCATTCGTGTGTTGCATACTGCGCGAATGGAGATCGGCCCGGCGACGGAGCAGGACCTCGAGGCGGTGCTTCCGCTGATGCGCGCCTACTGCGACTTCTACGAGGTCGCCCCCACCGACGAAGGACTCGAGGAGATGGCTCGCGCCCTGGTCGCTGCCGGAGGACGCCGATGGCATGCTGCTCGTGGCACGTGACGGCGACGGGAGCCCGGTCGGCTTCGCCGCGGTGGGGTGGAAGTGGGCGAGCACGCGCGGCGCGCGCATCGCCGTGATGGAGGACCTCTTCGTGGCCCCGGAATACCGCGGGCAGGGCGCCGCTGACGACCTGATCGAGGCCTGCGCCGACCGCGCTCGCAGCCTGGGCGCCCCGGTGATGACCTGGGTCACCGCGCCGGACAACCACCGCGCTCAGGCCGTCTACAGCCGGGCCGGCGCGACCCCCGGCACCTGGCTCGAGTACGAGCTGGAGCTGAACTAGTTACGTCACCTACTGAGCGCCACCAAAGCGCCGTGCCTTGATGCGATCGCAGTTGTGCACCACATGGATGCACAACTGCCCTCAGCCCGCGTGATCGCAGAATCGCGACGCTCGCGGGCCGCCAGCACGGAGTAGTGAGCGCTGCCCAGCTGCGGACGCTCGGCGTGGAGCGCGGCGCCGTGGCGCGCCGCCTCGCGGCTGGACGTCTCCATCGGGTTCACCGTGGCGTCTACGCCGTGGGGCACTCGGTCCTCGGAATAGAGGGAAGGTGGATGGCCGCGGTGCTGGCGGTCGGGAAGGGCGCCGTCCTCAGCCACCATTCCGCCGCAGCGCTTGTGGGCCTCCGGCCCACAAGCCGCGCCCAGATTGACGTCACGACGACGGCCAGCACGCGCTCCCGGGCCGGGATCCAGGTGCACAGGGTCCGCGCGCTCCCGAGCGACGAAGTCCACACCGCGCGGGCCATCCCGTGCACCACAGTGGCGCGAACGCTGCTTGACCTTGCCGAGGTCGTGCCGCGGCGCGAGCTGGAGCGTGCCTTGGACCAGGCGGAGGTCGCCAGGCTGTTCGATCTGGACGGCATCGATCGGGCCCTTCGTGACCATCCCACCCGGCGCGGGTCAGCGATCCTGCGTGCCCTGCTCGCTGAATATGCAATTGGACGAGACGTCACCCGAAGCGAGCTCGAGGAGCGGTTCCTAGAGGCTTGCGAGCGCTTCGGACTGGCTCGCCCTGAGGTCAACGTTCCGCTTCGCCTGTCGTGGGGAGAAACTGCTGTCGTCGATGCACTCTGGCGTCGGGAGCGACTGGTTGTGGAGACCGATGGGCGAGCCTTCCATTCGACAACGGCTGCCTTCGAGCGCGATCGACGGCGCGACGCGGAGCTCCAACTGGTGGGGTGGAGAGTGGTCAGGTTCACCTGGCGGCAGGTCGTGGGAGATCCTGCTGGGCTCGCGGCTGTCCTCCAAGGCCTGCTCGCGGACGGGCAGGGCCGCCGGGGCGGCGCCTGACGTCGCTGACCGGCAACGGAGCGGGAGGGATTCGAACCCCCGGGCCCTCGCGGGCCGGCTGCTTTCAAGGCAGCTGCAATAAACCGGACTCTGCCACCGCTCCGATGGCGTCCTGAGCGTAACCGCCCGGCTCGCCGAGATCCCCCGAAATAGGCTTCGGGTGGCGATGGCACCACTGTGGCGAAACTGGACCGGGGACCAGCGATGCGTGCCGGCCGAGGTCCATCGGCCCCGCACCCGTGACGGCCTGATCTACGCGATCCGACAGGCCGCCGAGAGCGGGCTGTCGATTCACGCCGCGGGCTCCGGCCACTCGTTCACGGACGCCGCCCTCACGGACGGCGCGATGGTCCGGATCGAGGCGCTCAACCGCGTGCTCGACGTCGATCGCGACACCGGGTCGGTCAAGGTCGAGGCCGGGATCAGCCTCGCGGACCTCAGCAGGGTGCTTTGGGACCACGGCCTGGCGCTCGAGAACCTCGGGGACATCGACAAGCAGACGCTCGCCGGCGCCATCTCCACAGCGACGCACGGCACCGGGGCCGGCTTCCGCAACCTGTCGGCGCAGGTCGAGGCCCTCGAGCTGGCCTTGGCGGACGGCAGCGTGATCGAGGTCTCCGAGCGCGCGGACCGCGACGCGTTTCGCGCCGCCCGCGTGGGACTCGGCGCGCTCGGGATCGTCTACTCGGTCACGGTCCGGACGGTTCCCGCATTCGTCATGCGTCGCGTGGACTCACGGCAGCCGCTCGAGGCAACCCTGGCCAATCTCGACGAGCTCGCAGCCCGCAACGAGCACTTCGAGTTCTTCGTCTTTCCCCACACCGAGACCGCGCTGGTGATCGAGCGCAACCGGTTCGACGGCCCGCCGAAGCCCCGTGGACGGGTCGACGCCTATGTCAACGAGATCCTGATCGAGAACTACGGGCTGGACGCCCTCTCCCGCCTCGCCCGACGCCGCCCGGACGCGATCCCGCGCATCGCCGGCTTCGCCGCTCGCCACTTCTCGCACACGGAGAGGATCGACCGCAGCTATCGGATGTTCGCCTCCGAGCGGCGCGTCCGCTTCACGGAGATGGAGTACGCGATCCCGCGCGAGCACGGGCCCGACGCCGTCAGGCGGGTGCTCGCTCTCATCCGCGAGCGCGACTACCCCGTCGGCTTTCCCATCGAGTTCCGCCTCGTCGCTCCGGACGACGCGTTCCTGAGCCCCGCGTACGAGCGGGAGACAGCGTACGTGGCCGTCCACCAGTACCAGGGCGCGTCCTGGGGTCCCTACTTCCGCGCCGTCGAGGAGATCATGGATTCCTACGGCGGGCGACCCCACTGGGGAAAGCGCCACTTCCAGACGGCGGAGACGCTTGCTCCCCGCTATCCCAGGTGGCGCGACTTCCAGAAGGTGCGGGCGCGCCTGGACCCGGAGGGCCGGTTCTCGAACCCCTACACGGACCGCGTGCTGGGGCCCGCCTAGAGAAAGTCCTTGCCCTCGCCCCGATAGGTCGGCACCTCGTCGACGATCGCATCGCCCTCGACGAGGTAGAGGGATCCGAACCGCTCGCATAGCTCCCCGGCCTTGGCGTGGCGAAGGTAGACGCGATCGCCGACCCGAAGGCGCCGCGATCCGACGCCGCGAAGGGGCGTCTGCACCTCGCCGGCTCCCTCCTGCCTGTCGAAGTGGAGGCCCTCCGGCAGATACGGGGTGGGCAGGCGATCCGGCGTGGCGGCGCCCGAAGCCAGATAGCCGCCGCCGAGCGCGGTGACGACGGTCGGGCTCGGCCTGCGAACCACCGGCAACACGAAGAACGCGGCGGGGATCAGGTCGAGCGAGCGGTAGTTGTCGAACAGCGCCGGCGCGTAGAAGCCCGAACCGGCGGTGAGCTCGGTGACGGCTCCCCCCGCGGCGGTGCGCGCCAGGCTGCCGGTTCCGCCGCCGTTCACGAACTCGAGCTCGGCCAGCTCGCGGACGGCCGCCACGATCCGGGGTAGGCGACGACGGATGTCCCGCTCCGAGGCCGCCTGCATCCAGCGGATTGCAGCGCTCCGAAGTGGACGTCCGGGAATCCGGTCCCCGACCCCGGCGATGTGGCCCTCGTAGGCCATCAGGCCGGCCAGCCGCGTGCCCGGCCGCTCGCTGATCTCCGTGGCCATGCGGCGCGCCGCCTCAGGGGTTCTCACCGGCGAGCGCTTGGGCCCGATCCGGGCGAGGCTGCCCCCGCCGGGCCACCAGCCGACGTCGAGATCGAGGCATACCCGAACCTCGGCCGCTCCGCCATGGATCGCCGCCTCGATCAGGTCGAGGTGAGGCGGAGCATCGACCATCGGCACCGGCGCCCGCCCGGGATCGTCGGCCGCCGCCTCCACGAGCTGAGCGAGCGCCTCGCGATCGGCGGTCGGGTAGGCCACCACGATGTCGTCGAATCCCTGGCCGGTCAGCCACAGCGCCTCGGGGAGGGTGTAGCCGAGGATCCCGCGAAAGCCGGGGTCGAGCTCGAGGATCCGGCGAAGCAGCTCCACCGAGCGCACCGACTTGGAGGCGATCCGGATCGGCTTGCCCGCCGCCTCGGCCAGCATGAATCGCGCGTTGGCGCCCAGCGCGTCGAGGTCCACGAAAGCGAACGGCGGCGAGACCGATTCGAAGATCGCCTCGTACCTGGAGAAAAGGGCCGATCGGTCGAACTTCACCGGGATGCTCGGGGTGGCGGTCTCGGTCGCGCTCATCCGGCCGAGCGTACCTCCTGACCCCCGCCGCCCGTGCGCGGGTCGCGGGAGACGGCGGTAATTCCTAGAATCGGCCCCTGCCCCGGAGAGGTGGCCGAGTGGCTGAAGGCACTCGCCTGCTAAGCGAGTAGGGGGCGCAAGCTCTCTCGAGGGTTCGAATCCCTCCCTCTCCGCTTCCGGGGTCGCCGACCCGGGGGACGTCACCGATGAATCGCCACTCCTGGATGGTGGGGGCACTCGCCCTGCTGCTGCTCGCCGGCGCGGTGGGCGGCTGGGCCCTGCTCTCGTGGGGTGGCTCCGAGGGCTCCCGTCCGCCGACCACCGTGGTGACGCTTCCGGAGGGCGTACCGGGTGACGCTCGGCCCGGCGGTGGTTCCACTTTGCCGGCAGCCGCGGCCAAGGCAACGCCCAACCCAGCTCCCGAAGGCGGTCAGACGGCGGAAACGGCCTCTGGTCGGAGCCGCGGCCAATCCCAGCCCGTAAGTCCCGCACCCGCAACGGGCAGCCGCGCTCGGCTGAGGCTCGTTCACCGCGGCCATCCGATCGTGTGGATTCGACGGGGCGAGAGCCTCTCGCTCCGGGAAGCTCCCGGCGGCAGGGTCGTCAAGCGGCTCGGCTGGCAGACCGACTTCGGGTCGCGGACCGTGTTCGCGGTCTTCGCGCGCCGGGGCCGGTGGGCGGGCGTGCCGACGCCGCTCCTTCCCGACGGGAGGCTCGGGTGGGTGAAGCTCGACCCGTCGCGGCTTCGATCCGGCTGGACCAGGTACTCGATCGACGTGGACCTCTCCTCGAGAGCCGCCCGCCTGCGGCTCGGCAGACGGGTGGTCCGCTCCTTCGCCGTCACCGTGGGGTCGGCCACCTCGCCGACCCCCACCGGCCGGTTCGCGATCACGGACATGTTCCGCGGCAACCTGAACACTGCCTATGGGTGCTGCGCGCTGGCCACCACCGCCACCCAACCGAACCTCCCGTCCGGGTGGCTCGGGGGGGACCGGATCGCCATTCACGGGACCACCGGGCCGGTGGGTGCCGCGCTCTCGCACGGCTGCATCCGTGCCCAGAACGCGGACGTCAGCGCGCTGGTCGATCGAGTCGGGCTCGGGACGCCGGTGGTGATTCGGCAGTAGGCCGGGGACGCTAGCCGCGGGCGGCCCGCGGCTCCCACCTGAAGTTCCGGGCGGCGGCGATGCCGCCGCCGATCGCCCAGCTTGAGCGCCAAGTCAGCGAGCGAGCCGGCCCATGGCGCCTTTCTGGCGCATAGCGCCAATAAGGCGCCCATCGAGATGAGAGTCCCCCGGACTGCGGCGACCTGAGCTCATACAATCGTGGCCCCGGGGTCGACCCCGGCCCGCGCCCGTAGCTCAGTTGGATAGAGCGCTGGTCTACGAAACCAGAGGTCACAGGTTCGAATCCTGTCGGGCGCGTCCAGCTTCGCCAGGCTCGAACCTGTGACATCGCTCGCCCTCCGGGCTCGCTGAGGTTCGAATCCTGTCGGGCGCGTCCAGCTTCGCCAGGATCGAACCTGTGACATCGCTCGCCCTCCGGGCTCGCTGAGGTTCGAATCCTGTCGGGCGCGTCCAGCTTCGCCAGGCTCGAACCTGTGACATCGCTCGCCCTCCGGGCTCGCTGAGGTTCGAATCCTGTCGGGCGCGTCCAGCTTCGCCAGGATCGAACCCGCGCCTGACTGACCCCACGGAGGCCCTCAGGGTCTCCGACCTTCTTGGCTTTACCGGACGACGCTCGCGAATGCCCCTACCGGGTTTCGAGTAGGAACGTGAACGGAGGACTAGGTCGGTCCGCTCGGTATCGGTTTTCGCAAGTTTGCAGGGGGTACGAAGAGCATGGCAGCCGCGATCGTAGATCTCGCAGGAGCAACCGGCGCACGATCCGGAACGGCCGAGTACTTTGCCGCGCGCGTGCGCCTGATCTCGCCCCAGCCGCGTCGCTTCGGAGCAGAAGCCGTCGCGAAACGAGAAGGAAGCTTGAAGCCGGAGTCACCCAGCCAGCCGTTCGCAAGCCATCGGATCGCCTTGATCCTCGCGGCGCTGGCCGCCGTCTTCGCGCTCTGCTGCGGCACCGCTTCGGCGAAGCTCTCGGCGACCAACACGGTTGGCTCGACGGCCGTTAACCCTCCCGCCCCCGTGTCGACCGGCACGGTGAGCTCCGCAGCGAGCGCCGCCAGCGGGGCAGCTCAAGCCGCGACCCCGCAGGTGCACACGCCGAAACCGCCACCCACTCAGGTGAGCCATCCTCCGACGAAGCCGGCCACGCCCGCCCCACAGGTGCACACGCCGAAGCCCGCGGCGCCGCCGGTCAAGCCGAAGCCGACGGCAGTTCACCATCCAAGCCTTCGACCCCAACAGCTGCGCCTAAGCCGACGGCCGAAGCCGCCGGTCCGGCATGTGACCCACCACGGGACCCACCAGGTCACCAAGCCGGGGGTCAATCGGGTCACCAAGCCGGTTGATCAAATCGCGGCTTCCCAGGGTCAGGCTCCTGACGCGCTCGATCCTGCCGACAACCCCGCCGACCCGATCACCCCGATCGTCGACCCGACCGATCCGGCCAACCCCGCCGACCCGGTCACCCCGATCGTCGACCCGACCGATCCGGTGGGCCCGGTCACCCCGATCGTCGACCCCACGAACCCGGCGGACCCCGCCGACCCCCTGACCCCGATCGTTGACCCCACCGATCCGGTCACCCCGATCGTCGATCCCACCGAACCCGGCGGACCCCCTCACGCCGATCGTCGACCCCACCGACCCGGCCAACCCCGCCGACCCGATCACCCCGATCGTCGACCCCACCGATCCGGCCAACCCCGCCGACCCGGTCACCCCGATCGTCGACCCCACGAACCCCGTGGACCCGGTGGACCCGATCACGCCGATCGTCGACCCGACCGATCCGGTCGACCCGATCACCCCGATCGTCGACCCCACGAACCCCGTCGACCCCGTCGACCCGATCACGCCGATCGTCGACCCCACCGACCCGGTCGACCCGGTCACCCCGATCGTCGACCCGACCGATCCGGTCGACCCGGTCACCCCGATCGTCGACCCCACGAACCCGGCCAACCCCGCCGACCCGATCACCCCGATCGTCGACCCCACCGATCCGGCCAACCCCGCCGACCCGGTCACCCCGATCGTCGACCCCACGAACCCCGTGGACCCGGTCGACCCGATCACGCCGATCGTCGACCCGACCGATCCGGTCGACCCGATCACGCCAATCGTCGACCCCACCGATCCGGTGGACCCGGTCACCCCGATCGTCGACCCCACGAACCCGGTCAACCCCGCCGACCCGATCACGCCGATCGTCGACCCCACCGATCCGGTGGACCCGATCACGCCGATCGTCGACCCCACCGATCCGGTGGACCCGATCACGCCGATCGTCGACCCCACCGATCCGGTGGACCCGATCACCCCGATCGTCGACCCCACGAACCCCGTCGACCCCGCCGACCCGGTCACGCCGATCGTCGACCCCACCGATCCGGCGGACCCGATCACCCCGATCGTCGACCCCCACCGACCCGATCACCCCGATCGTCGACCCGACCGATCCGGTGGACCCGATCACCCCGATCGTCGACCCCACCGATCCGGTGGACCCGGTCACCCCGATCGTCGACCCGACCGATCCGGTGGACCCGATCACGCCGATCGTCGACCCGACCGACCGGCCAACCCGGCCGACCCGATCACCCCGATCGTCGACCCGGTCGCGCCGAAGCCCGTCGCGCCGAAGCCCGTCATTGTGCCGAACGATCCAGTGGCGCCGGTGACGCCGATTGTCCCGGTCGCTCCTTCCACGCCGACCAATACGCCGCCGCCTGTTGTCGAGCCGACCCACCCCGTGGTCCCGATCAATCCGGTAATTCCCTCACCCGAGGCTCCGCCGCCGGCGGTCGCCATCCAGCCGACTGCTGCGACCGGACCAGCGGGCAGCCCGACCGACCACCTCCGTCCTCTTGGGGACCTCAGTCAGATCAATAGCCTGGCCGCCCAGCTCTTCACCGGGGCGCGCGGGCGCGCCGCTGGCCAGCCCCCTCACGCAGGGCCTTGCGGCGACCGCCTCCCACACCCCCCGCGCCACCGCCACCGACGACTTGGCGGATCGATCCGGCCATCCCGGGTCCCCGGCCGCCCCTTCCGGCGGCGCGCCTGGCGGCTCATCGGCCCCGGGTGGTGGCGGCATTTCGCTCTTTTTCCTCGCCATCCTGATGGCGCTCGCGGGCCTCGCCGCCCTGATATTCGAGCGCCTCAACCTGGCCCCCGCCGCATGGCGGTCGGTGGCCCGCCTCGCCCTTCTCGAGCGGCCTGGCTAGAGCCCTTCGGCTCTCAGGTATTCCGCCGAGCGCGCGGTTCGCGCTGCGGCGACGTATTCGCTCGAAACAAGGAGAAGGACGGTGCGAAGAACAATCGACTTCACATCCCCTCGCGGGGTTCTGGTGGTGCTCATCGGGCTGCTCCTGGTGCTCGCCGCCCCTACGATCGCCCAGGCCCGGGGCACGGCACGCGGCGCGGAGGCTGATTCCAGCCTGATCGCCGCGGGCGCCGGATACGGCAGCCCGCAGGGCTCAGTACGTGTAGGAGCCGTCCAGCATCGGCTGGTCCGGGCGGGCGAGCGCCCGGGCCCGGCCGATGGGCTCTACGGACCCCTGACCCAGGACGCCGTCGAGCGGTTCCAGGCCGGCGAGGGCCTGGCGGTCGACGGAATCGTGGGACCGCAGACCGCACGGGCGCTGAGCCGGCAGACGACGCTGGTCTCCGACGGCGCCGGCTACTCGAGGCCGGACGGTTCGACTCGAGTGCGCGGCCTGCAGCATCGGCTCCGCCGGGCGGGCGACCGCCCAGGGACGCTCGATGGACGTTTCGGACCACGCACGCAGGGAGCCGTTGAGCGCTTCCAGGCGAGCCACGGTGCTGGCCGTCGACGGGATCGTCGGGCCGGTCACGAGCGAGCGGCTGGCGCGTTTCGCAGCGGTCTCCGAGCATGCGTCGAGTGGTCGATCCAGGCAACAAGGCGAGAGGGCCTCGGCGAAGCCCGAGGGCACCCCGAAGCCATCGCCGGCACCGACCCGAACGGCTGAACCCGGCACCGGCCCGCACGGTCGACCAGGGCCCGGCCGAGCCGAGCTCGAGGCCGGCGCACGGACCACTCCGGGCTTCGGAGTCCCCGCTTGGCTGATCGCAGTCGCGTTCGCGATCGCGCTGCTTCTCGGCGCCGTCTTGGTGCGGACGCTGGTCGCGGCGCCCGGAGGAGGACGAAGAGGAGCCCCGATCCGCAAGCGAGCGAGCCGGAGCCATCGTTCCAGGTTCAGTTCCACGGCCGTGACGGAAAGAGCGTCATGACCGCGGCGGAGATCCTCTCGGTGGCGGCGCTGGTGGACGGCCACGACGCGCTCGCGTTCCCCAGCTTCCGCGCGGGGCCCACGGGCCCTCGAGTGGTGGCGCTCTGCCGGATCGGGGGACAGCCGCTGCGTCCTCGCGAGCAGATCGGGCAGCCGAACGGCCTGATCGTTCAGGACCCGGAGGCGCCTCAGCTGAGCGACCTCTGCGATGGGCTGAACCCGACGGTTACCTGCTCGTCAACTCGACCAGGAGCCTCGAGGAGCTCGGCTTCGACGAGGTGGCCTCCAACCTGCGCCCCGACCGCCGGTTGAGCATCCCGGCGAGCGAGATCGCGCGTGAGCACATCGGCCTACCGCTGACCGATGCCGTGCTGGTCGGGGGATTCGCCGCGCTCAGCCGTTGCGTCTCGCTGGCGTCGGTGGCCAACTCGATCCGGGAGCGGTTCCCGGGTGAGACCGGCGACGGGGACGTCGCCGCGGCCGAAGCCGGGTTCAACTACGTCCAGAGCGAGATCCGCGGGCTCGGCCGGGTCGACCCGCACGCCCGTCCTGCGGCCGTCGGGCGGGTCGACGGGGAGAGGGGAGCGGCCTAGAGAGCGCTCATCGAACATCGACAGCCCAGCCGGGCGCCGCGCAGTATCTCGCGCAGGCGTGTCGGCGGCTTCAATCGCGGTCCCCCCGGCGAGGCCGGAGCGTCGTGAGTCTTCGCTCCCGTAGATCGACGGTCCCCCGTTGGCAGTTTCGCCTGCAGCAACCAGTTCACGACGACATAAGACAGAAACGCCCCTCGCTACCTGAAAGGGGTGGTCAGCCCTTGACACTGGTCGGCTGACTTCAAGTAGGGTGGGATTTGAGTCAAGGGCCGATTCGTTAGCTGCTTACAGCTCGCGCCGCCGTCTTGGACAAAGAGACTCCGGCGACCTCACGGGTTGTTCCCAGCGACAGATAGGCCGAACCGAGGACCCGAGGGACGCTTAACGGCAACCCATTGGGCAAGGATGGCCGCCGTTTCCGCCCACCGATCCGTTGTCATCGCCGCCAAGGCGATTCCGAGCGCCCTCAAGCTCTGGGTTCTCGCAGCTGCGGCACTCACTGCGTTGGCACTCGCGCCGAACGCACTCGCCGCCCCGGGCGACATCAACACCTTCGCGGGCACGGGCTGCTGCGGTTCTTCCGGCGACGGAGGCCCTGCCACCTCGGCCCAGCTCAACGGTGTCGCGGTCAATGGGGTGGCGGTCGACGCCTCCGGCAACGTCTACATCGCCGACCTCAACAGCCGGGTGCGCAAGGTGGACAGCTCGGGGACGATCACGACGGTCGCGGGGATGGGCACGAATGGCTTCTCGGGCGACGGGGGCCCGGCCACCTCGGCCGAGCTGAACGGTCCCGAGGGTCCGGCGGTCGATGCTTCCGGCAACCTCTACTTCGCAGACTCCGGCAACAGCCGGGTGCGCAAGGTGGACGCATCGGGGACGATCACCACCGTCGCGGGCACTGGCACCGCCGGCTTCTCCGGCGACGGGGGCCCGGCCACCTCGGCCGAGCTCAACTATCCGTTCGCGGTGGCGGTCGACGGCGCCGGCAACCTCTACATCGCCGACCGCGGCGACAACCGGGTGCGCAAGGTGGACGCCTCGGGGACGATCACCACGGTCGCGGGCACGGGCACCGCCGGCTTCTCCGGCGACGGCGGCCGGCCACCTCGGCCGAGCTCAACGATCCCTCGGGGTGGCTGTCGACGGCGCCGGCAACCTCTACATCGCCGACCAGAGCAACAACCGGGTGCGCAAGGTGGACGGCTCGGGGACGATCACCACGGTCGCGGGCACGGGCACGCAAGGCTTCTCGGGCGACGGGGGCCCGGCCACCTCGGCCGACCTCAGCAGTCCCGGTGGCGTGGCGCTCGACAACTCCGGCAACCTCTATATCGCCGACGAGCGAACACCGAGTGCGCAAGGTGGACGGCTCGGGCACGATCACCACGGTGGCGGGCAGCGGCGACTTCGGGCTTCGCAGGCGACGGAGGGCCGGCTACTTCCGCCAAGCTCGCCTGTTCCCTGGGAGTGGCACTCGACGGCTCCGGCAACCTCTACATCGCCGACGCGCTACGACAGCAACTTCGCGTGCGCAAGGTGGAGGGCCGGAGAGCGTCCCACCCACCACAACGATCGACTCCGGCCCTTCGGGGACGACCAACGACCCGACCCCGACCTTCGCCTTCTCCTCCTCGGAGGCGGGCTCGAGCTTCGAATGTCGCCTCGACTCGACCCAGGCGGCCGACTACCAGAGCTGCACCTCGCCGATGACAACGGCGCACCTCGCCGACGGCGCTCACACCTTCGACGTTCGCGCCACGGACCAGGCGGGAAACGTGGATCCCAACGGAGACTCGCGCGCCTTCACGGTCGATACGTCCGGCCCCGTCTCCTCCGCAAGCGAGGACGCCCCGTCGGGCGGCACCGTGTCCACGAACACCACCACGACATCCGCCGACCCGGTCGGAACCTCGGTCACCACCCCGGTGGCGGGCACCGTGACGATCGACGAGGGCTCCGCGACGACGCCTGATCCGAGCGGTTACTCGATATTCGGCCAGCAGATCGAGATCGCCGCCCCGCCGGCCAGCACCGCCGAGCCGCTGGTTCTGCACTTCGCTCTCGATGCCTCGGCACTTCCCCCGGGCGCCAACGAGAACCTCGTCCCCGACGAGAACACCGTCCGGATGTTCAGAGACGGCGCCGTGATCCCCGACTGCGACGCAGGCGCCGGGACCACCGCGACGCCCGACCCCTGCGTCGCAGCCCGCGCCGCGACGGCGAGCGGGATCGAGTTCACCATCCGCACATCGCACGCGAGCAGCTGGAACTTCGGCGTTGCCGTGGCGCCCGACACGGCGATCGACTCTGGCCCCTCGGGAACCACCAGCGACCCCACCCCGACCTTCGGTTTCTCCTCCTCGGTGCCAGGCTCGAACTTCGAGTGCAAGGTGGACTCCGGTTCCTATTCGGCTTGCACCTCCCCGATCACCACGGCGCATCTGGATGACGGCGCCCACACCCTGTCGGTGCGGGCGACCAAGAACGCCCTCACCGATTCGACCCCGGCGACCCGTGCCTTCACGGTCCGGACCGGGTCGGTCGCGGTGGCGGGCTCGACGCTCAATGTGAACGCCGCCACCGGAGCCAAGGACAACCTGGCGATCACCGGCCCCTCGGGCGGGAAGCTACGGGTGACCGACTCGCCAAGCGGCGCCTACACGGGCTCAGGCGTGCACACCGGCGCCGGCTGCACCCGCACCGCCGACAACGCCGCCAGCTGCAACGCGGCTGGGATCACCCTGATCAAGGTCACCGCCGGCGACCAAAACGACAAGCTGACCAACTCGACCGCGATCAAGAGCTCTCTCGACGGCGGCACCGAGAACGACCTGCTGAGCGGCGGATCGGCCGCCGACACCCTGACCGGAGGGCCGGGCCTCGACACGCTGAAGGGGATGGCAGGAAACGATCAGCTGAAGGCGCGCGACTCGGCCTCCGACATGCTGATCGACTGCGGGCTCGGCGCCGACAAGGCCGACCTTGACACGCTGCCCAAGGACCCCAACTCCGTGGTCAAGGGCTGCGAGACGAGGACGCGACCCGCGACTCCCGGCCCGTACGTGGCGCTGGGCGACTCGCTCTCGACCGGGTACGGCGCGAGCTCGCCGGCGAAGGGCTATGTCGGGCTGCTCAACTCCGGCTATCAGTCGAGCCTGGGCGTCAACCAGCTCCTCGACGTGGGCGTGCCGGGCGCCTCCACCACAACGCTTCGCGACAGCGGACAGCTCGCGGCGGCGCTCGCCGACATCAACGCCTCCTCCGACACGAAGGCGGTGACGATCGACATCGGCGGCTACGAGGCCTACCTCGGGGGACCGTCATGCCCGGGCCACTGGGACCAGCCGAGCGTCTGTCCCGTGCGGGGCAACCTCGTCTACATCCTCGGTCAGCTGAAGACGGCCCTCGCCGCGGACCCCGGCACCGAGCCCTTCACGGCGATGGCGTACTACAACCCCGCATCGGGGCGCGGCAATGCTCTGGAGACCTCCACCGACACGACGCTGTTCGGGAGCAACCACGCGATCGGCTGCTCTGATACCGGAGCGAAGGTCGGGCTCAACGACGTCATCTACCAGGAGGCCGGCAAGCTCGGGGTCGGGGTCGCCGATCCCTATCCCGCCTTCAAGCAGCACGGGCAGGCGTACATCTCACAATCGGACGGGTTCAATCCGCCCATCCACCCGAACGACGCTGGGTATGCGGCGATCGCCAACGCGTTCCGCAATCCGACCAAGAAATGCGGATCCTAGAGTGGTTGCCTGGAACGACCCCAAGGGGTATGCCCATTTGCACCCGCGGGGCGTCCTCGAACACGGGAACCGGATAGAACGCGGCGAGACGAGCGAGCGAGGTAAGGATTCAGCCAGCCGATGGCCCTCCTCGTAGGTAGAGCGCAACGCGGATCCGCCGTCCAGGAAGGGCAGTGGTTAATCAAATGAGGTAATTCTCTTCCGCGCCAACGGATGGCGGGATACGATGGCCGCCAGGCGGGGGCCCTAAGACGCATCAAGGGAGGAGCCATGCTTGAAGCGTCGACCACTGTGTCTTGACGGTTAGTGGACTGGGCGCCATCTCTGCACCCTCGGATTCGCGCTCGCGGCCTCAGCGAACACCACAACGGTCGGCGATCCGATGGGCGACGAACGCCGCAGGGGGGTCGCGCGACCTGAAGTCCGCGACAGCCGGGCACACCGCCTCGGGGCTGCGCAAGCACGCCGATCGTCCAGTACAACGCGATCGACAAGAGCAATCCGCCGGCGGTCGTCATAGATGCCCGCCAAGAAGGGGTGCGCCTACGGTTATGTCGATCTGGCCCGCCCACAACGCCACGATGATCGGTCGACAGCGCTGTCGACGGCAAGGGCACCGCCCTGGTGGGGGGCGTGACCACTTCGAGGTCTCCTCCCGGACAAAGACCTGGTCATCGGTGACAGGCTACTCCCGCGCCGGACACGCGATCGGCGGCGGCGACGATGGCTGCGCCAAGACTACAGGAGCGACCCGGATCTGCAGGAAGCAGCGAGGTGAAGCGTGCCGACTGGCCCGACTCCTGCAACACCTGGACGTCGGAAAGCCCCAAAGGCCTGCCCTCAACGGTGGTCCCGCAACGGACATCCTGGTACCGGTGGACAGCTACACCGTGACCGGGGTGGCCGTAGGGGTCGGCGACGACGATCTCAAGGAGCTCGGGGCCGGGGAACAACAAGCTGTACGGCGACAAACTACAAGACCCTAAGAAGTCCAGCGGACAGGTGTCGGGCGGGGGTGATGACACCCTCAAGGGCGAGCACGCGGCAATTCGAGCTGCTCAATGGCGGCCCCGGGTCCGACTAACTGCAGGGGCGGCGGCGGTAGGGACAGGTACGTCGCCATGCGAGGCAGGAACGACAGGAAGCTGGCGCGGGAGTTCCTGGGACGACTCTGGTCGGTTCGCGTCCAAGTGCTCGGTGGGCGTGAGGAAGCCCTCGACGCCGCTTGGCTGTCGGAGTAGGCGATGTCGCAGGAAAACGTGGATATCGTCCGCCGCATGTACGAGGAGGCGCGTGACGCGTACTACGGGCGGATCGAAGCCCTGCACGAGGCGCACGAGAACGGAGACTTTGGCGACTTCATGACCGCTGCCGAGGAGACGCTCGATCCAGATTTCGTGCTCGCGCCTCCAGAGGACAGCCCGTTTCCGGAGGCGGGTACACGAGAGTGGCGAGGGCGCGAAGGATTCCTACGCTTCGTGGCGGGACAGACGGAGGGCTTCGAAGCGATGTCGCTCGAGCCGGAGGAGTTCATCGACGCGGGCGACAGGGTGGTGGTGCCACTTCAGTTCGGGGGCAAGGCCCGCTACACCGGCCTCGAGGTCAAGTTCGCCGTCGTCCATGTTGTGACGATTCGCGACGGGAAGGCCACACGACTCGACATCTACATGAGTAGGCGCGAGGCCCTCGAAGCCGCGGGACTCTCGGAGTAGCCGATGTCGCAGGAGAACGTGGAGATCGTCCGGCGCTACTTCCAGCTCATCGATCGCATGCTTGGCGAGTACTGGGTAAACCCAGTCCCCCTGAGCGAGTACCCGGAGACCGAGGAGGCGTTCAAGGACGTGCAAGCTGATGCGGAGTGGAAGCCGCCTCACATGGAGGCGTTTCGGGGCAAGGATGCGTGGCTGGCCGCCGTCACCGACTGGCTCGACGCGGCCGATCACTGGCGCATCCTGATCGAGGATGTCTCGGACCTCGGTGGGGATCAGGTCCTGGTCGAGAGTCGTAACGCCATTCGCGGCAAGGGCAGTGGCCTCGAAGTCGATCAGGCCATCTGCACCGTGGTCACCGTACGCGAGGGAAAGATCGCTGCCATCTGGGATTTCACTGATCGCCACGCTGCCCTCGAAGCCGCCGGGCTGCGGGAGTAGCGAGATACTGCGCGGGCGATCCGGAGGAGAACTTCATACGGCGCATGTTCTCCTCCAGCCATCTGCTTGACGACCTGCGTCCTTGCGAATTAGGATGTCACCGCGGGGAGGGCCCCCTCACAGGAGGCAGTTCATTGCGTAAGTTCATTGGGGCCGTTGCTGTCGCCGCGCTGGCCGTTGGCCTAACCGCCATCCCGGCCTCCGCAACGTTCGATACCCACTTCAGCGTGATCACAAAGCAGACGTCGGCTCATAACGTGGGGCACAACGAGTTCCGGTTCCAGGAGAAGCTCCTGAATTGCGAGACCGCAGCGACAAGGTCGGTCGCGACTGGGTTGACTGCAAGTTCAAGCCCAACATCAGGAAGCTGCGGTGCCGCGCCGTCGCTCACCTGAACGGTGAGATCGGTGGATTCGGCAACATCCGGGTCAGCGGCGACATCCGGCCGCCACACGGAAACCGCCGGCTGAACGTCGTCGGCGGCACCCATGACTTCAACGGGGTTGCCGGCAAGCTTCTGGTCCACAGCCTGCACGCGAAGAACACGAGCAGGCTCGATGTTCACGCTGACGCGCTAGGCACTGGTTCGCGAAGTTGGGCAAACGACACCGGGCGGGACCGTCCCGCCCGGCGTCTCCTCAAACCGGTCGCGGCGGGGTGTACGAACAGGCCCTCGAAGCCGCCGGGCTGCGGGAGTGGTCTAGCTGCGCCCGGTCTCGCGCGCGAAGAAGGTGTGGAGCTCGCGCTCCACGATCTCGGGCTCCCTGGCACGGTCGCCGAGCGCCTCGCCTATGGCCGCTTGGAGCCGCGCCTCACCGAAGCGGTCGAAGTGCCCCCGCGACTCCCAGACGTCGTTTACGACCAGGTGCCCGTCGAGCTCGTGGGCGCCGTGGGCGATCAGACCATCCGGCCATTCGGCCGGGAAATTGAGCGCTGCGACGACCTTGTCGTAGTCCTCGAGCGTGTTCTCCGGGAAGTTCTGACGTAGTCCGACAGGCATGCCATCTCCTCGCGTCGTTGTCGTCCCGAACCTATCCGATTAGGCTCGGGCTCGAAGCCAGTTCCGGCTGGGAGATACTGGGCGGGCGATGTCGCAGGAGAACGTCGAGTTGGCATACCGCCCCTACGACGCCTTCAACCGGCGGGACTGGGACGTATTCCTGAGCCTCATGGATGAGCGGGTGGAGGTCGAGTCGCGCCTCGTGGTGATGGAGGGCGGCTACCACGGTCACGAAGGCCTTCGCGGTAGCGACACGCCGCTCGTCGATCGTTCTGGCAGCCGATTCGATGGGTCAACGGAAAGTGCGTCTGGTGGCGGAACTGCTCGACCGAGACCGAAGCCCTCGAAGCCGCCGGGCTTTCGGAGTAGGCGATTGTCGCGGGGGAGCGTGGACGCGCTTGTTGAGTGAAGCCATCGGCGACCTGCTCCCTTCGGCGTTCGCCGTCGCCCTCAGTCCAATCCCGATCGTCGCCATCGTCCTCGTCCTGGGGGCGCCGCGAGCCCGAACGGCGGGGCCGGCGTTCGCGCTCGGCTGGATCGCCGGCCTCCTAGCCGTCAGCGTCATCGTGGTCCTCGTCCTCGGGACCGGCAACGATCCCGACAGCGACGCGGCGAAGGGCGTCGACTGGTTCAAGGTCGCGATCGGGACCCTGTTCCTGCTGATGGCCGCCAGGCAGTGGAAGAAGCGAAAGGAACCCGAGACGCCGAAGTGGATGGCCACCATCGACACCGCGACACCGCCAAGGGCGGCGCTGCTCGGCGTCGCGCTCTCGGGCGCGAACCCGAAGAACTTGGCGCTGACCCTCGCCGCTTCCGCCTCGATCGCCGAGGCGGGACTCGACCGAGCCGACACGGCGATCGCAATCGCCGTGTTCATCGCCCTCGGATCGGTCACGGTGGCCGGCGCGGTGCTCTTCTACCTCGTCGACGCTGACCGGGCCGCCCGTCCCCTCGCCGCTGTCAAGCAGTTCATGTCCGACAACAACGCGGTGATCATGATGGTCGTCCTGCTCCTGCTCGGAGCCAAGCTCCTCGGCGACGGCCTCGCCGTCCTCTAGGGCGAGGCACCCAGCGGTGCCCTCGAAGCCGCCGGGCTGCGGGACTAGGCGATGTTGCAGGGGAACGTGGAGGTCGTCCCGTGCTGTCGTTGATGCGTACGGTGTGGACGATCCAGCAACCCGGCGGGGCGGGCTACGGGGCTACCGACTCACGACGTCGCTGATGCTTTCCAGAACACGTTTCCCGTGCTGGCTCCACCGAACTCCAGGCCGCCCTCGCCTTGGGCGTATACCAGGTAGCCACGTGCCTTCCACTGGATGTGCCCCTTGACTCGCTTGGAGGTCACGTGCCCGTGGAGGACCCACTGTTCCAACGTGTGCCCCGAGCTCGTGAACTTGGACGGCCGGAGAAGATCCCCCTTCGGCCATCTATGTCGATGGCGTCCAGAGAAGCTGTCAAAGTCGAGGAACTCATACGCGGAGGGTCCGGGGTCGCACCTCCCGGTTTCATGGCCTCGGGGGATGGGCGGGGTTTGATTCGGGAACCTGAGATTCTTGGCCGTAAAGGCCCGCACGAGTCGGAATTCGTGATGCTTGACGTACAGGTCGAAGCCGACCTTGACGTTCTTCTGGCACCCGGTCTCAGTCGAGTGCCCCGGAGGTGCACCTTCAGTGCCGAGGCCGTCGTCGCCGTCAGGGCGACCGTGGCAACGCTCGCAAGCAGGCCAAGCCCGAGCCGCCTGCTCCAGGTCCGCATCCGTGCACGCGCGCGCGTCATCCCACGACCCTCCCAAGTTCGGATTACCGAGGAGCGGACCCTAACAGGGGAGGTCGAATCGAAGCCGCCGGGCTGCGGGAGTAGCAGCCGTTCCAGAAAACGGCAACGCCTTGAGGTAGGGCGCGCCTCAAAGCAAGCGCACTCTCGACAGCACGAACGAGCGAGCGGTAACGCAAGATCTGAGCCCAGCGGGATAAGGCACTCGCGCGGAGCTGGTGCCGCTATTGGCCTTGGGGCCGGCAGGGGTCAGGGCTGCCCGTGCTTAGGCTTCGGCGGCGGTGGCGGTATCACGGTGACGGTCGTCGTTGAGGTTGGTGCCGCCCAAGGAGTCCAGCCTCGTGGGAGTCCTGCGTGGGCTGGTGGCACAGATGACGGCGGACCCCTGGGTGCGACCCACTGCAGACGTAGGCCCGGCCCGTCGGGTGCGGCTGAACCTGTGGCGCGCTGACGAGCAACGTAGCGGGCAAGGAAGCGAGAGCGAGAAGCCAAGCGACCACGTTAGGACTGACCGGGCCAATGAGGAGGGAGGATCGAGGACTCCTCGCCCTGTTTGGCATCTGCCCGGCGTAGGTCCGGGGCCTCGGACCATGGAGGTGCGGTTCCCGAAGGCGATCCAGCTCAAGAACGTGCCCGTGAACAGGAACAGCGAGCCCGCGATAAAGGCGAGCCCGCAGACTGCTGACCCGGACACGATGTAGCCGGCGAGCCCGACCACCAAGACCACCGCAGCGGACCAGTTCACAGTTACCCGGATGCTCACGATCCAAAGCCTACCTCTGCATTCCTTCTTGCCCGAAGCGCGGGACTTGTGCGTTAAGAGCGAGACCGGCGTCCGGCTTCGCCAGGATCGAACCTGTGACATCGCTCGCCCTCCGGGCTCGCTGAGGTTCGAATCCTGTCTAGGGCGCCCTGAGTTAGGCGCGAGATCCTCCTGGCGCTGGCTCAGACGCTGCTCTTCGAATCTCGACCTTGGGTAAGGGAAAGACTAGGGGTCGCTAGGGGACATCCCCAATAGACGGGATGGGAGTGCGCTGAGAGCCTGGGAACGCAAGCAATCCCAAGGACAGGAGATCCCGATGAACGACGACAATCCCACGATCGACCAGCCCGAAGGAGCCGACCAGACGGCCGGCGGCACCCGCGCCGAGGCGCAGACACCGGAGCCGCGACGGCTGCTCCGCTCCTCGAGCGACCGCGTCCTCGCTGGCGTCGCCGGCGGGCTCGGTCGTTACTTCGGCATCGATCCGGTGATCTTCCGGATCGGTTTCGCGCTCTCGATCTTCTTCGGTGGACTGGGAGCGCTCGCGTACCTGCTGCTCGCGGTCTTCGTGCCGACGGACGGCGACCCCGACCGGGCTCAGCGAGTCGGCGGACGTCTCCGCGCGCTTGGCGTCTGGCGGGCGCTCGGGCTGGTCGCGATCGGGCTGCTCGCGTTGGCGGGGCTCTTCGCCCTCGCCGGCGGCGCGGCCTTCGCGGTCGCGCTCGGTTGGGGCGTCCCGGTCGCGATCGTGATCATCGCGATTGGCGGCTTGCTGGCCCTCGCCGCCCTTCGCGGCGGTGCCCGCTGGCTGATCGCGCCGGCGGTGGCGCTCGCGGTCGGAGCCGGTGTCGCATCAGCCGCCGACCTCGACTTCCGCGGCGGAATCGGCGACCGCGAGTACCACCCGGTGTCCGCCAAGGCGATCCCTGCGGATGGCTACAAGCTGGGCGTCGGCCGGCTCGTGGTCGACCTGCGCGATCTCGATTGGAGCAGGGAGCGGGTGGTCCACCTCAAGGTCGATCTCGGGGCGGGCCAGGCCGACGTGTTCGTCCCCCAGCGGGTCTGCGTTGTGGGCTCGACCCACGCCGGCGCGGGCGAGAGCGAGGTGGTCGGCGAGCGAAACGACGGCGTCGACGTCGACCACGAGTCCGGAACCGGCTCGCGGGCAGTTCCCCGCCTCGACATCGAGGCCAGCGTCGACGCCGGCCAGCTGCGCGTGATCAACAGCGATACCGCGAGCGTGGACAACCCCGGCTACGGCCCCGGCCCCTTCCACACGGACACGGCACCGCAGCGCGCGGCGGAGGCACGGGCGTGCGCGGCGCGGATGAAGGTGGACCTCGTCTCGCTCGCGTCGGGGGCGGTGATCGCCGCCCTCGGCGCGCTCGTGCTGCTCGATTCCTCGGGCGCCGTGGACATCTCGCTTGGCTGGATGGCGGTAGCGCTGACGGGTGCCATCGGCGTGATCGTCTTGCTCAGCGGGCTCGCCAGCGGCGCCGGCGCACGTCACGATTGAGGAGATGAGCGCCGCAGCCGGACCCCCCGCGCTTCACCGCGACACGCGGCGCGGGCTGGTGGCTGGGGTGCTCGCGGGGCTCGGTGGGCGGATGGGCATCGACCCCGTGGTCCTTCGGGTCCTGTTCGTGATCGCCGTCATCGCGACCGGCGGGCTGGTGCTGCTGGTCTATCTCGTCGCCTGGGCCGCCCTGCCGGCGGCCGGTGGAGGACGGACGCCGCTCGCTCGGCTTGGTCGCCTGGCGCAGGTTCGCGGTGACTGGCGAGTCGCGGCCGGCGTCGGGCTGCTGACGCTGTCCGCCCTTCTCGCGTTCCGCGAGCTCGGCATCTGGTGGAGCGACGCGCTGGTCTGGCCGCTCGTGCTCGCTGCGTTTGGCGCGGCGCTGCTTTGGGGCCGCTCTCGATCGACCCCGCAACGGGGACGCCGCGGCGCGGGTGGAACGGGATGGGAGGCGCCACCACCACCGGCGAGCGGCGGCGATACGCCGGCCGCGGCCGCGGGTTCGAGCTCCCGTATCGCCGACCTCTACGGCGGCGTCTTCGGCGTACTGCTGGTGGTGGGCGCCGCCCTGCTCTTCCTCTCGTCGAATCACATCCTGGGTGCGCTGCGCGACGCCGCGCTCACCGCCGTGGTCGTCGTTGTCGCGCTGGGGCTGATCCTGGCGCCGTTTCTGTGGCGGCTGGGGCGCAACCTCGCCGCCGAGCGGGCGGAGCGAATCCGCTCCGAGGAACGCGCCGAGCTCGCCGCGCATCTGCACGACTCCGTGCTGCAGACCCTGACCCTGATGCAGAAGCGAGCCGACGACCCGCGCGAGGTGGCGGCGCTCGCGCGCCGGCAGGAGCGCGAGCTGCGCGAGTGGCTCGCCGGCGACGGCAACCGCTCGAACGAGGGGAGCTTCGCGCGCTGCGCTGCGCTCGGCGGCGGAGTCGACCGAGGACGATCACCGGGTCGCCGTCGAGGTGGTGGTCGTCGGCGACTGCGAGCTGGACGAGCGGGCGGAGGCGGTGCTGGGCGCCGCGCGGGAGGCGCTGGTGAACGCCGCCAAGCACGCCGCCGAGCCGGGCCCGATTCGCGTTTACGCCGAGGTCGGCGAGGAAGCAGATCGAGGTCTTCGTCAGCGATCGGGGGCCGGGGTTCGATCTCGCCGACGTGCCCCGACGACCGTCGCGGGGTGCGGGAGTCGATCGTCGGCAGGATGGAGCGGGCGGGTGGCCGCGCCGAGGTCCGGTCGATATCCGGGCGGTGGAACCGAGGTCGGGCTGACGATCGGGCGCGCCCAGGCGGCGCCGGAGGAGGGACGGGGATGAGCGCGCAGCCTCCCAGCGTCGTGATCGTCGATGACCACGAGCTGTTTCGAGCCGGCGTGCGGGCGGAGCTCGAGGCCCTGGTCGAGGTCCGAGGCGAGGCAGGCACGCTCGAGGAGGCGGTGGCGGCGATCCTGCGCGAGAAGCCCGACGTGGTGCTGCTCGATGTCCACATGCCCGGCGGTGGCGGAGTCGAGGTGATCCGCCAGGTTGCGCACCAGCGGCCGGCGCAGCGGTTCCTTGCGCTGTCGGTTTCCGATGCCGCCGAGGATGTGATCGCGGTCATACGCGCGGGCGCGCGCGGCTACGTGACCAAGTCGATCTCCGGCGAGGACCTCGCGACCGCGATCGGCCGGATCCGCGACGGCGACGCCGTCTTCTCGCCACGGCTCGCCGGCTTCGTGCTCGACGCCTTTCACGGGGAGATCCCAGAGGCCGAGCTCGATCCCGAGCTCGACCAGCTCACGCCCGCGTGAGCGCGAGGTGCTGCGCCTGATCGCCCGCGGCTATCTCTACAAGGAGATCGCGCTCGCGCCTCGACATCTCCCCGAAGACGGTCGAG
The DNA here is from genome assembly GCA_963772345.1 of uncultured bacterium. Classification (GTDB taxonomy): domain Bacteria; phylum Actinomycetota; class Thermoleophilia; order Solirubrobacterales; family 70-9; genus AC-56. The sequence continues at coordinate 92,935 of CAVYXB010000013.1, forward strand.
GCTCACGTCAGTGCCGTGCTTCGCAAGCTGCAGCTCTCCAGCCGGCACGAGTTGAGCCGCTGGGCGGTCGAGCGGCGGCTGGTCGAGTGAGGCGGTGAGTTCGCGTGAGCCCGCGCCCCCACAGGGCGAGGCTCAGCTAGAGCCGGTGAGCGTTCCGCGCAACTCGTCGGCATAGGCCAGGGGCTCGTCAAAGCAGCGATGCGGAAGAAGGCCCTGGTAGCGGATCGCCTCGGCGACTTTTGGCCACCCCGAGCGCTCGGCGAGCTCGTAGCTTCGAATCGCCTTCTCGATCCGTTCCTCCGTGTCCCCGAAGTCATGGAAGACCATCATCGTCGTGCGCGGGAAGTAGGCGAAGCGAACCAGCGGGCGAAGGACAAGGCTGGTAAGCACGGGACAGTCGAATTTTGCGACCTCCTCACGCACCTTCGGCCCGACCGTCCGCTCCTGCTCGAACAGGAGCGCCTTCTCGAACACCTCGCCGCGCTCGGCGGCCGGAAGGGTTCGGTTGGCGCGGCTTGCGTGATGGACGCGGTTCAGGGCCTCGAGCAGCTCGGGCGGTAGCAGCTCATCGGCGCCATCGACCTCACCGAACCGCTTGCTAAGGAAGTAGTTGGTGTAGGTGTCGATGAACACCGAGCGGTTCGCCTGCTTGAACCCCTGGGAGAACTCAAACAACATGTAGGCGCGGCGCGCCCGCTCCTCGCGGTCATAGAAGTAGCGGTAGGTGATCATCCGGCTCACCGCGCCGCGTCGCTCGTAGAAGCCGTAGGCCCACAGCGCCCCATGCAGCGCCACCTCGGGGAAGGCATGGTTGCCGCCCGAGTCGACGAAGATCGAGTGCAGAATCGCAACTCGCTGGGGCATGTCGCCCGGCCCGCCCGCGAGGCGGACCGCGTCCTCGTGGATTCGCTCGTATGCGGCGCGAACCGTCCCCTCCTCGCTCGCCGCTCTCGCTTCGCTCATGGCGCGATTATCGACTCTCGGGGCTCCGAGATGACCTACGCCTTGTTTTCGCGAGGGGCCAATCGTGGCCATTCATAAGGATGATCCGCAAGGCGTGCCCTGCGCGCTGACGGAGGCCGCCGTCCGCCGCAGCGCATAGCTTCCCCGACAGGGGAGGTTCGCCCAGGAAACCCCAGACTGAAAGGTGGCGCCTGTGAGCTCCCAACGCCTCGCCCCGCTCAGCGGGATCGTCTTCGTCGCAGCGCTCATCATCGGCTTCTTCGTGCTCAGCAACGGTGGCCCGCAGGTCACCGACTCGGCGCAGACGATCGCCTCCTACTACACCGCCCATCATCAGAGGGCGGAGTTCGCGGTCGGCGTGATCGCCGTGGGTCTCGTGTTCCTGGCGATCTTCATCGCCTACCTCTACGGCCATCTGAAGGCTGCTGAGACCTCCCCCAATCTCTGGTCGACCCTGATGCTGATCGGCGGAATCGCCGGCATAGCCACCTTCTTCGTCGCCGGCGGCGTCCACGTGGCGATCGCCGATGGCGGCACCCATCACTTCGGGCTTGACGCGATGGTGGCCCTTAATGGTCTCGACAACGACATGCTGATTGCCTTCGTATTCGCGCTCGGGCTGATGCTGATCGGCGTGGCCGGTGCGACGATGACGACCCTGGCCCTGCCGAAATGGCTCGGCTGGGCGGCGCTGGTACTCGGAATCCTGTGCTTCACACCCGTCTGGTGGGCCGGTGCCGCCTTGGGCCTCGTCTGGATCGTCATCGTCAGCGTCGTGTTGTCGCAGAAGGTCGCCGCGACGACCTGAACAGCGAGAAAGACCGAGGCCCTCGAAGCCGCCGGGCTACGGGAATAGTCGCTCGCCCTCCGGGCTCGCTGAGGTTCGAATCCTGTCGGGCGCGCTAGTCGTTTCCGCATGAGCGGCGGGGCCCGGCGACTGCCGGGCCCCGCCTTTCCACCCTCTGCTACCGAACGACCGTTGGTTCGGCCGGTACGCCTGCGCTTCGGCCGCAACCCTAGGAACGCAAGACCCGGTGTCGGTTAACGACGTGATGCGCGGGCGTTTCGATTCGGTGAAACGGCCAAGTCAGCTGAGCTGGCATGTTGCAGCGGCGAACGACCCCCACGTTCTCCCGCGACATCGCCCGCGGCTTCAGCCTTCGCTGAGGCCGTGGGGATGGAGGTGGTCCTCGGCCATTCGCTTCAGGCCGGCGCGGTCGATCTTGCCGGTCGGGTTGAGTGGCATCTCGTCGAGGAAGACGATCTCCTCCGGCGCCTTGTAGCCGATTCGCTCCCGGCAGAAGACGATCAGGTCGGCGCGCGCGGGAGTGTCGCAGCCGTCGTTCAGCGTCACGTATGCGCGGACGTTCTCGCCGTGGACTCCATCGTGAACGCCGACGGCCCCGGCGAGTGCCACCGCTGGATGCTCGACCAGTGCCCCCTCGACCTCGTACGGGCTGATGTTGGAGCCGTCGTGGACGATCACCTGCTTCTTCCGGCCGAAGAACCAGAGATAGCCGTCCTCGTCGGCCCGAGCGAGATCGCCCGAGTCGAGCCAGTCGTCGGTCACGACCTCCTCGGTTGCCTCCGGCGCCTGCCAGTAGCCGGGCGTGCGGCTGCGGCTTCGGATCCAGATCCGGCCGACCTCCCCGGCCTCGATCTGCTCGCCCCCATCCTTGCGCAGGGCGATGGTGAAGCCGCAGATGGGCCTCCCGATCGAGCCCTGCCTGATCTCACCCGAGGGGGGATTGAGGGTCGCCAGGCCGACCTCCGTCATTCCATATCCCTCGACGATCGGGAATCCCGCCTGGGAGGCGAACTCGGTCAGAAGCTCGGTCGAGACCTTGTCGGCCCCGGCGCGGCAGATTCGAAGCGAGGAGAAGTCGCCCGGCTTCAGGTCGTGGTCGTGGATCAGCGCCGAGAGCGCCGCCGGGATCATGGCCAGAATCGTCGGTTGATGCTCTCGCAGCAGCGGTAGGAGCTCGTGGGCGTCCGTTGCGCGCGCGACCACGACCTTGCCGCCGACCGAGAGCGTCGCAAGCGCCCAGAGGAAGGACCCGATGTGGGACATGGAGGAGCCCGGGAGGAAGACATCGCCGGCGTCGAGCTCGAACGCGCCGGCCGCGCTGGCGATCATCCAGCGGACGGTCTCGCGCGTGTGGGTGACGCCCTTGGCGGGGCCCGTGCTGCCCGAGGTGAAGAAGATCACGGCTGGGGCGCCGGGATCCGGCGGCTCCGTGGAGTCGGGCAGCGGCTCGGCATCGAGAAGCGTGCGGAAGTCGTGGCGCCAATCGGCGTCGCCCCCCGTCGGGTCCTCGCTCCGGGTCGTCAGGGGCTCAGGGTCGTGGTACGCGATCGTCCCGAGCTCGAGCCCGCTGGCCCGCTCGCTCGCGGCGATGTCCTCGGCCCGCTCGATATGAGCGATGAGGGCCCGGGCGCCGCTCACCTCAAGCGCGTGGTCGATCTCGCGGGCCGTGTAGCGGTAGTTCAGAGGCGTGGCGATCACCCCTGCGCGAAAGCAGGCCAGGTAGTGGACGACGAGGTCGATCCTGTTCGGCATCAGCGAGGCGAGGCGATCGCCCGGCTCCAGCCCGAGTGCGCGGTAGCCGCCGGCAAGCGCTGCGCTGGCCCGGTCGAGTTCGCGCCAAGTCAGCGCACGGGTGACCGAGACGATCGCGATCTCGTCGGGGGCCGAATCGAGGCCGATCCTAAGCAGCTCGTTGAGCGGCGCGGCGGGGGCGTCGAGCTCGGCACCATCGAGCAGCATCTGGCGGATTCTATGAAGCCGTCACCGATGATGGACCATGCATCCGTGCTCGCATGCCAGAGAGGAATGAGTCAATAGCAGCGAATTCTTTGCCCGGCTGGTACCCGGATCCCTCCAATCCAGAAGCTGCGCGCTACTGGGATGGCGAATCTTGGACCGAGAACACCGCCCCCCTTCGGGCCGCGGGCTGGTATCGCGATCCCGACTCGAGCGGAAAGCGCTATTGGGACGGCCACCGATGGGCTGAACGGAAGAAGTCGGGCATCTGGTCCCGTCCAAAGAAGCCACTACGAACCTACCTCGCGATCGTCTTGGCGGTCCTCGTTGCCCTGGGGGCCGGAACCGCGGCCGCGTTCCTGTTTCCTCGTGGGAGCGACGAGGCGTGTGTCACAGGCCCGAAGGGGCAGTCGGCGGATTGTGCGACGGCGGGCTCGGTCGGCGGGCAGGAGCGTCCCGCCGATCAGGCGAACGCTGCGCAGGCCGACCATCGTGCCCAGAAAAGGGCACAGGCGTGCAAGGCCCAGGTCGGAGAGCTACTGAGCTCCCTCGAGAGCCTGGATAGCCGCGTGTCGGTCGGATTCCAGTACGCCCCCTATTCACAGCGAGTGCAGCATGTGCGGACCCTGTACGGACGGGTCGGTTACAAGGACCTCGCCTTCGACTGTCTGACGAAGGTGGGCCTTCCGGTCGAGGCCGCCCTGAACAGCTACGCCAAGGCTGACTCCATTTGGCACGGGTGTGTCACCGACCCGGGGTGCGATATGCACGGCACCGAATCCGAGGTCCGGCGACGTTGGCGCGACGCATCCGAAAGCGTTCGAGATGCCAAGCGTGGACTCAGGGCGATCGCCCGGCCATCCGCCGGCTAGCGCCTAGCCCGGCGCGGTCGTGCCGGCGGTCTCTGCGGAAATCGGCGAGGCGGCCGGATCCGTCGCATCATTCTTTGGATCCACGACGCAGCCGGGGCGTCGCCTCCGTCGGTGCTCTGCGGCGACACGAACGCATCGCGCAGCGCATTCGCAATCAACTTGGCGCGGGCCGCATAGCCGGGCGTGGTGAAGTGAATGCCGTCGGGGATGAACCATGAGTCCTTGACGTCCGAAGCCCAGTCGTAGATGCGCATGTCCGGGTACTTCGCGCAGGCCTTCAACAGCGCGGAATTCCAGAGCCGCATGTTTGCTCTCGGCATACGGGCCGCTCGTGACCAGGGATCGAACATTGACCCACAGCACTGGCTGGTGGCCGATCACCGACATCATCCGATCGATCCGCTGATCGAGGCCGTAGTTCGAGCCGGCGGCGACGTTCGCCGCCTCGTTGGTGCCGAGCGCCAGCACCCAGCAGCCATGGAAGCCGCGGTTCTTCCAGTTCCAAAGCCACGTCGTACGCGCTCGGGATCCCCTCGTACGTCTCATAGATGGACCGGGCGCCCGAGATCTCGAGGTGCTGGGTCTTGGCCCCGATTCGCCGGTACTGCGCGGTGATCCGCTGCTTGGGGTTCGGCAGGTAGTCGGCGGAAACGAGTCCCTCCGAGGTCGAGTCGCCGATATGGACGACCGAACTGCACGGGGCTGTCTTGGAACTCGAAGCTACGTCGCCGGCCGTGACGGTCTTGTCCACCGTCAGCTCCCCCACCTGGTCCGCCTTGCTGGGGTCGTCGCCGACGCCCGCCATTCCCGCGACTGCGGCGATGAAGACCAGGCTGATCCCCGAAAAGGCCGCCCGGCGAAGGGGGGTGACCCTGTGGCGGCGCCACCCACCGGCACGGGCCTGAGCCCATAGCCGAGCGAGGGCTCCGTGGCGAACCGGGTCCTCGACGTACTTCCAGGACAGCGCGGCGATGCCGATGATGGCGACGACCTGGAAGAATGCTCGCACGGGATCTGGCCGCGTGCACCCCCGCCGGAGTCGTAAGGACGATGATCGGAAAGTGCCAGAAGTAGATGCCGTAGGACCGCTCGCCGATCCATCGCATGGGCCGGCATCCGATCACGGGCCCAAGCCGGGTGGCCGGATGCGTCAACGCGGCGATGACGAGAACCGTTGCCACCGACAGCGCCAGGAATCCGCCTCGGTACAGGAAGCTCGAGTACTCCCCCGAGCGCACAGAACATCAGGGCGATCACGGCTAGCCCGAGAACTCCGCCGGCGTCGATTACTCGGCGTGCGCCGGCCGTGACGTTGCGGGCTGAGTGGGCGGCTTGGCCAAACCATGGCCAAGGCAGCGCCGATAAGGATCTCCTGAGCGCGTGTGTCGGTTCCGTAGTAGACGCGCGAGGGATCGATTCCCGGGTGGTAGAGAATCACCATCAACAGCCCCGAGGCAAGGGCGAGCCCCAGGGTGATCCTGGCGAGCCGGGGACGCACTCCCGCCGGAGCGAACTCGGGGACGAGGCGGACTCCTCCCGAGCAGCAGGAAGGGCCAGACGATGTAGAACTGCTCCTCGATGGACAAGGACCACAGGTGGTTGAGTGGGGAGGGCGCCGCGAACTGCGCGAAGTAGAGGAGACGTTGTGGAAGATCAACCACCAGTTGTTGACGTAGAACAGCCCGGTCGCCGCCGCGGCTTTGAAGTCGGGCGCCTGGTGGGGCCCGATCACGGTGACCCAGGCCATC
>CAVYXB010000014.1:0-239472 GCA_963772345.1 uncultured bacterium
GTAGATCGACTCCGCAGGGCCGATCTCGACGATCCGCCCGAGGTACATGATCGCGATCCGGTCGCAGAAGAATTTCGCCGTCGCAAGGTCGTGCGTCACATAGAGGTAGGTGAGGTCGAAGTCGCGCTTGAGCGCGAGCATGAGTTCGATGATCTTGGCCCGGACGCTCATGTCGAGCATCGACACGGGCTCGTCCGCGACAAGCAACACCGGGTTGAGGATGATCGCGCGCGCGATCACCGCCCGCTGCTTCTGGCCGCCCGAGAGATCGGACGGGTACTTGTCGAGGTACTGCTCCGCGGGCGCGAGCCCAACGGTTTCGAGCACCGCCGAGACGCGGGCTCGAATCTTGCCGCGATCCTTCTCGAGCCCATGGATCTCGAGCGGATGACCGACCGCCTGGACGATCGTCATCGCCGGATTGAGCGACGCGTGCGGATCCTGGAAGACGACCTGCATGCGCCTGCGGAGCGCTCTGAAGTCGCGTTCGCGGAGACGCGTGATCTCCTGGCCCTCGAACTCGATCGAGCCGGAGGTCGCGCGGACGAGACCGAGGAGCGTGCGACCGAGAGTCGTCTTGCCACTGCCCGACTCGCCGACGAGGCCGAGCACCTCGCCCTTGCGAATGTCGAGCGAGACGTCGTCCACCGCGCGCACCATCCCCGCCTCGCGGCCGACGAGCCGGTCGGCGAAGCTTCCACGGATCGAGTAGTAGGTCCGGAGGTTGCGGATCGAGACGAGCGGCTCAGGCTTCATCCGCGACCCCGATCGTCGCACGCTCGAGCGGGGCCTGCCCGCCCGCCGGGATCAACTCGCTTGGCCCGTGGAGCCAACAGAAGACACGCCGGCCTGCTGACTGGCTGGGGCCGGGGTGTTGCTCAACGGGCTCGAGCTGGGTGCAGACCGCCGTTGCGCTCGGGCAGCGTGGATTGAACCGGCAGCCGGAGGGCGGGTCGATGAGGTTTGGCGGCGCGCCGGGAATCGAGTGCAGCACCGTCGTGTCGAGTGAGATCGTCGAGCGGAGAAGTTCGCGCGTGTACGGATGCGCGGGGTCTGCGAACACTTCGCGCACCGGGCCGTCCTCCGCGATGCGCCCGGCGTACATCACGGCCATTCGGTCGCAGGCCTCGGCAACGATCCCGAGGTTGTGCGTGATCAGGAGGAGCGCGGTCCCGAAGTTGTTCTTGAGGTCGGCGAGGAGCGCGAGGATCTGGCCTTCGACGATCACGTCGAGCGAGGTCGTCGGCTCGTCGGCGACGAGGAGCTTGGGACGCAGGACGAGCGCGAGGGCAATCATGATGCGCTGTCGCATGCCGCCCGAGAACTCGTGCGGGTACTGGCGGAAACGCGTCGGTGGGATCCCCATCCGCCCGAGCGTCTCGAGCGAGCGGCGACGAATCTCGGCGTCGGTGAGGTTCGGCTCGTGCTGCTCGAGCGTCTCCTTGAAGTGGTCGGAGATGCGGAGGAGCGGGTTGAGCCGCGTCATCGGCTCCTGGAAGATCAGTCCGAGCTCCGGGCCGCGCATCCGCCTGACCGTCTTCTGCGGGAGCGTGACGAGGTTCTGGCCGTCGTAGAGCACCTCGCCGTCGGCGCGCGCCCCTTCGGGCAGGAGGCCGAGGATGCCGCGCCCGAGCGTCGACTTTCCGCAGCCCGACTCGCCGACGAGGCCGACGACTTCGCTCTCGCCGATATCGAGCGTGACGCCGTCCACCGCTCGCACCGGCTTACCCGGCGTCGCGTAGTAGACGCGAAGGTCGCGGACCTGAAGGATCGCATCGCTCACTTCTCCTGCTCCTCGGCGGCGCCCGGCGCGGGCTCGAACTCGAACTTGGCGAAGTGCCGGCGGCGGAGCACCGGGTTGATCGTTTCGTTCAGGCCCTCACCGATGAGTGTCAGGCCGGTCACAAGAAGAACGATCGCGAGACCCGGGAAGAGGCCCGTCCACCAGATCCCCGACGCGGCGTCCGAGGATGCACGCGAGACGTCGTACCCCCACTCCGCACCCTGCGTCGGTTGGATCCCGTAGCCGAGAAATCCGAGCGCGGCGAGCAGGAGTATCGCGTCGGCAGCGTTGAGCGTCGCTATCGGCGGCACGTTCTGCACGACGTTGAAGAAGACGTACTTGCGGATCACGGTTCGTGGGCGCGCCCCGAGCGCGCGCGCAGCGTCGACGTACGACTCCTCTCGCAGGCTGACCACGTGGTTGCGGACGACGCGGAAGTAGAGCGGCACGTACGCGGCCGTGATGGCGATTGCAGCCGTGAAGATGCCGCTGCCGGTGCTCGAGTTCGAGAGCAAGAACGCAATCACGATCGCGATGAGGAGAAACGGGAAGGCGAAGAGCGCGTCCATGACCACCACGAGCATGCGGTCGAGAGGCCCCCCGTAGTACCCCGAGAAGAGGCCGAGCGGGACGCCGATACTGAGTGCCATCACGAGTGCGATCAGGACGACCTCGAGCTCGGTCTGCGCCCCGTAGATGACGCGCGACATCACGTCGTCCGACTGCACCGTCGTTCCCATCCAGTGCATCCCCGACGGGTGGCCGAGCTGCGGGAACCGCACCCCACCCGATCTGTACTCCGTGAAGCCATACGGCGCGATGAATCGCGCGAAGAGTGCCAGGACGACGAAGAAGAGCGTGATCCCGATCCCGGTCCAGAACATTGCGCGCGCGGTGCCGCTCGCCTCGCGGATCGGCTTCGTCGCAGGCGGAGGCCGCGGGCAGCGCGTCGCGAGGGAGGAGCGGAACACATCAGTAGCGGATCCTCGGGTCGACGAACGCGTTGACGATGTCGACGAGGATGCTCACTGCGACGACGACGAGGGCGAAGAAGACCATGATTCCCTGCACGCCGGTGTAGTCCCGATTCTCGAGGTAGTAGACGAGCTCGTGGCCGATGCCGGGCCAATTGAACGTCGTCTCGGTGAGCACTACGCCACCGAGCAGCGTCGCGAGGCTGAGACCAACGATCGTGATCACGGGAACGAGTGCGTTCTTGAAGGCGTGGCGGTAGACGACGCGGCGTTCGCTGATTCCCCGCGCTCTCGCCGCCTCGATGTAGTCGTCGTGCAGGGCGCGGATGACGTTGATGCGGACCAGGCGGATGAAGATCCCGCCGTGATGAGACCGAGCGTCATCGCGGGAAGGATCAGGTGCAACGAGACGTCCCACAGAGCGGACCAGTTTCCGTCCCAGATTGCGTCGACGAAAAGGATGTTCGTGTGCGTCGGGAGAAAGGCTTGGGTGATGGGGCTCGCCTGGCCGGAGGTCGGCAGCCAGTTGAGCCAGACGCCGAAGACGAGCTGGGCCATGAGTCCGAGAAAGAAGGCGGGCATCGCGTAGATGGTGATTGCGAAGAAACGGGCGAAAATGTCGACCGAGGTGTCGCGGTAACGCCCGGCCAGGAGCCCGACCACGACGCCGACGACGATCGCCACGAACATCGCGAAGAACGTCAGCTCGAGTGTCGCGGCGCCGTTCTGCTCGATGATCTGCGTGACTGGGCGGTTGTCGGTGGTCGTCGTCCCGAAGTTGCCGCGGGCGATGTTCCCGAGGTAGTCGACGTATTGGGTCAGGAGCGGCTTGTCGAAGCCGAGGCGGTGCGTGATCTGATTGACCACCGCGGGCGGGGCGTGACCGCCGAGCGCTGCCTGGATCGGATTCCCGGGCGCGACCCGCATGAGCAGGAAGACGAGCGTCAGGAGGATGAGCACCATCGGCACGACGAGCGCCAGGCGCGTGATGAGGTATGTCCTGAGCGAGGTGCCGGTCACAGGCGCATCAGTGTTGCAGGAGGGGCGCCCGGAGTTGGACGCCCCTCCTTGTCGTTGAGCTCTACGGCTTCGAGATCAGCCAGAACCGCATGTAAAACGCGGCGTCGAGCGTCGAGTCGATGCCCTTCACGTTCTTGCGGCTCACGGCCACCATGTTTCCCTGCCAGTACGGGATCGTCGGCAGATCCTTCGCTCCGAGCGATCTGCATCTGCTTGAGGACCCATAGCGAGCTTGTTGGTCTTCGCCGCCCGCTCCTTGGCGATCAGCGAGTCCATCGTGCTTGCTGCTGTAGCCGTTCGAGAAGAAAGAGCCGGTCTGGTAGAAGCTGACGGTGTAGTCGTCGCCGTCCGGGTAGTCCGGGAACCAGCCGAGCTGGAACCCGCCGTACACCTTCCCGAGGTTGCCGCTGTACGTCGCCCATTCGGCGGTCTTGAGCGTCACCTTGAAGAGCTCCGACGCGTTGAGCGCGCGCTGGATCTCGACGTACTCGTCCGCCGAGGCGGCGCCGTAGTGCGACGGCGTGTACCAGAGCGTGATCGGCAACGGCTTCTTCATGACCCTTCATCTCCGCCTTCGCCTTGGCGAGGTTGGGGCTGGCCCCGTACATCGCCTTGTACGCGTCGTACTGGCCGGGTAGGCCCTTCGGCACCATGGAATAGAGCGGCGCCACCGTGTTGTGGTAGACGCGCTTCGCGATCGTCGCCCGCGGCATGAGGTACGCGATCGCCCTCCGGACGTGGATGTTGTTGAACGGCTTCCGCTTCACGTTGAAGACGAGATAGCGGATGACCACGCCGTGGCCTTGGTGGACGACGAGCGACGCTCGCTTGCCCATCGCCTTGAGCTCGGTCGGCGTGAAGGTCTGGAACGCCATGTCGATGCTTGCCCTGCTGGAGATCGAGCTTCATCGTCGAGGAGCTCGAGTAGTACTTGATGATCAGGCCGCCGTTGGCCGGCGCCGTACCCCAGTAGTTCGAGTTCGGGGCGAAGACGGCCTGCTGCCCCGGCGTGAACCCGGTCAGCTTGTACGGCCCGGTGCCGATCATGTGCGCCGTGTCCGTGTTGGCCAGGATCGAGTTCGACGGGAACGTGTTGTGGTCAACGACGTAGCCGGCGTTCGTCGAGAGGATGTACGGCCAGATCGAGAACGGGTGACTGAGATGGAAGACGACGGTGTACTGCCCGCTCGTCGTCGTGCTGGTGAGGTAGGACAGCAGGGTGTAGATGCCCTGGTCGCCCTGGATCGCCTGCACTCGGTCGAACGAGTACTTGACGTCGGTCGACGTCATCAGGTCGCCGTTGGAGAAATGGACGTTGTGCCTGAGCTTGCACGTCCACGTCTTGAGGTTGGTCGAGTGGGTGCACCCGGTTGCGAGCACCGGCGCGAGCTTCGCCCCATGGGGGAAGCCGTAGAGGCCCTGGAAGATGTTGAGGTCGACGGAGAACGAGTCGTAGTCGTACTCGTTGGCCGGGTCGATATTGACGACCGTGCCGGTCGAGCCGTCCACGATGACCTTCTTTGCCTTCGCGCCACCGTACGCGGTCGTCGCGACAACAGCGGTCACTGCGGCTGCGACGGCCAGCACCGTCAGCAGCACTCTGTACTTGCCCTTGGTCATGAAGCTCCCTTCCTGACGGGATGACTATGGGATCGGGAACCGAGGGAGCTTATACGCCAGGCGCGAAAAACAAAAAAACCCGCCGTTTCCAGCGGTTCTCAGAGCGGATGATGGGACTCGAACCCACGACCTTCTGCATGGCAAGCAGACGCTCTAGCCAACTGAGCTACATCCGCGTGGGACGGGAAGTCTAGCCGAGCTCCGCTGCGTCCAACGCCTCGTTGACGAGCCGGTCGGCGAGCTTGTTCTGCTCCCGCCGCACGGCCGTGTACGTGACCTTGCCGACCGCGCGCGCGTGGCGCGCCGCCTCGAGCGAGAGCTCGCGCAGCGCCTCGTTCTTGACGCGGTAGACGCCGTGTCATCTGCTTCACCATGAGCTCGGAGTCGGAGACGACCTCGAGCTCCGCCACCTGCAGCTCGGCCGCCTTCTCGAGGCCGGCGACGAGGGCGCGGTACTCCGCGACGTTGTTCGTCGCGACGCCGATCGCCTCGCCGTGCGCCGCGAGCACCGTCCCGTCCTCCGCCTCGAGCACGTACGCCGAACGCGGCCGGGCCGGGATTGCCGCGCGCGCCGCCGTCGGTGAAGAGGCGCGCCTTCACCCGGTCAGCGACGAGGTCGTAGATCTCGAAGGCCGGCTCCTCGTACGGATGCGCCTCGCGGAGCGCCGCGACGACCGCAGCCTGCCGCTCCGCCGGGAAGACGGTCTCGAGCCGGAGCTCGGCGACGCGCTCCTCCCGCCCCGCCTGCCCGACGTTGGGCGACGTCCCCTCGCCGCCGAGGAACGTGCCCGTCCCCTCGGTGTACCAGGAGCACCGCTCGTAGTCGCCGATCCGCCCGGCGCCGGCGGCGAAGAGCGCCTCACGCACGGAGTCGAGCGCCTCGCGCGGCACGAAGACGACGAGCTTGCGGTTCACGGCGCACGAGCCTAGTCCGCGTATGTCAGGATCCCGCGGTTCCTACGACCGAGGGGGAGTGATGAGCAAGACACTACTGCACGAGTGCGCGCAGTGCTCGTGATCGCCGTGATCGCCGCGATCGCCGGAGCCGCATCTCCGGCCGGTCAGGCGAAGGGCATCTCGTACCACAGCCTGAACAAGATCCAGAAGAGGCTGATCTCCGGGAGCCTTGCGATGTCGCTCGTGGGGGCGACGTCGACATCGCACGCGCGTCGGACACCGCCGAGTGCGGAAACGGGGACAGCGGCGGCGACGAGCCCGACGAGGCGCCGTCGTGTCCGCCCGACAGCTACACGCCCGCTCCCGGCCCCGGCGGTGGCGCGACGGGAGGCGACGAACTACTCGCCCTCGGGCAACAACGGCTGCGCCGAGAACCGGGGCAACAACGTCAAGGTCAACCAGGAGTGCCTGACCGTCTCCGACCCGGATCTCCAGGGTCGCGGCCAGTCGCAGAACGAGGAGTCGATCGCGGTCGACCCGAACAACCCGAATCACGTCGTCGCGAGCCAGAACGACTACCGCCGCGGCGACGGCAACTGCTACGCCGCCTACTCGCTCAACGGCGGCAAGAACTGGAACGACTCGACGGTGCCGATGTCGTTCACGCGCGGCACCGTCACAGCCGCGCGAGTACTGGCAGGCGGGTGGCGACACCTCGGTCGCGCTGGGACACGAGGGGCAACGCGTACATCAGCTGCCAGGTGTTCAACCGCGGCGGCGGCGTCTCGCCGAACCCCGACCAGTCGAGCGGCGTTCATCGTCATGCGCTCGACGCAGAACAACGGCGCGTCATGGAACTTCCCGGGCCGCTACTCGACGGTGTTCTTCGACCCGGCCGGCACGGGCGGCGTGCTCGTGGACAAGGAGCTGATGGCGATCGACGACAACCCGAGCAGCCCGTTCCGCGACCGGATCTACGTCACGTGGACGGAGTTCGCGGCCGACGGGAGCGCGTACATCTACGAGACGCATTCCGACGACTACGGCGAGACGTTCTCGTCGCCCGTGCTCGTGAGCGGGGACAACGGGCTGTGCACCGGTCACCTACGGCGCGGGGACGCCGAACGGGAACTGCAACGAGAACCAGTACTCCGACCCGTTCGTCGGGCCCGACGGCGCCCTGTACGTCGCCTACAACAACTTCAACAACGCGGTGTCGGGGAACGACAACCGCAACCAGATCCTGCTGGCCAAGTCGACCGACGGCGGGGCCACATTCAGCACGCCGTGCAAGGTCAGCGACTACTACGACCTGCCCGACTGCGACACGTACCAGGGCGCCGGCGCCGATTCGTTCCGGGCCTGCGTGCCGGAGAAGGGATCGTCGACGGTCTCGGTCTTCCGCGCGACGAACTACGCGTCGGGCGCCGTCAACCCGAAGAACCCGAACCAGGTCGCGGTGACGGTCGGCTCGTACATCAACAAGCACTCCAACGAGTCGAACGGCTGTGTGCCGGCCGGCTTCGCCGCCGTACCGGGATCAACACCTACACCGGCGTCAAGACGCCGGGGGCGTGCAACAACAAGATCCTGCTCAGCGTCTCCAACGACGGCGGTGCGTCGCTTCACCGGAGGGGCGACCGACCCGCGCGACGAGACGATCGTGAACCAGGATCCCGGCCAGGCGAAGACCGACCAGTTCTGGCAGTGGGCGGCGTTCACGAAGGACGGCAAGCTCGCCGTCGACTACTACGACCGGCAGTACGGCTCGGACGAGACGACGGGCTGCGTCGGACTTCTCGCTGTCCGGCAGCAAGGACCTCGTGAAGTTCGGCAGCAAGCGCGTCACGACGTCGTCGATGCCGCCGCCGACGCAGTTCGGCGGCCCGCACGGCGGCCAGTTCTACGGGGACTACATCTGGCTGGCACGGCAGGCAACGACGCGCTGCCGATCTGGTCGGACACCCGTGACCCCGACCTGTTCCTCTGCCCGGGGACCGGTACGCCGCGGCACCCGCCCGCTCTCTGCACGGGGACGGAGGAGACCGGCGTGAAGGCGAACGACGAGAACACGTACATGGCACGGATGGCGGTCCCGACGAAGTAGACGGGATCGACACGCGAGATCGACGTGGGGCCGCGCGAGCGGCCCCACGTCTCCATCGGCTAGCCGAGCCGCGATGGCCGCGATCGCCCGGAGCGTCTCGTCGTCGAGCTCGACGCCGGACGCCGCCGCGTTGTCGCGCAGCTGCTCGGGCTGCGAGGCGCCGATGATCGCGCTCGCGACATTCGGCTCGCGGAGGATCCACGCGAGCGCCAGCTGCGCCATCGAGAGCCCGAGGCCGTCCGCGATCGGGCCGCAGGCGCTGGACGCGCTCGAGGACGTCGTCGCGGTAGAGCTGCATCCACTCCGAGCGCGCCGCGGCGCGTGTCCCTTCGCCGGCGCTCTCGCCCGGCGCGTACTTGCCCGTGAGCACGCCCTGCGCGAGCGGCGAGTACGACGATCTGCGAGACGCCGTTCTCGCGCGACGCCGGGATCACGTCCTGCCTCCGGGTCGCGATGGAGCAGCGAGTACTCCGGCTGCGAGGAGACGATCTTCGCGAAGCCGTGCTCGCGCGCGAGGTCGACCGCGTCGCGGATCTGCTCGCCGCTCCAGTTCGAGACGCCGATGTACCGCGCCTTGCCGGCGTCGACGACCTCGGTCAGCGCGCCGAGCTGTCTCCTCGACCGGCACGTCGTCGTCCCAGGAGTGGCACTGGTAGAGGTCGACGAAGTCCATCCCGAGCCGCGTCGAGCGAGGCGTCGATCTGCTTGAGGATCTGCTCGCGCGACAGGCCGCGGCCGCCGTCGGGCGCCGGCGCCGAAGACCTTCGTCGCGACGATGTACGAGTCGCGCGGCCGGCTCGCGAGCGCCTGCCCGAGGACTTCCTCCGAGCGCCCGCCGCTGTAGACGTTCGCGGTGTCGAAGAAGTTGATGCCGAGCTCGAACGCGACGTCGACGAGCTCGTGCGCGGCGTCGTCGGCGAGGCTGCCGCCGAACGTCGTCCACGTCCCGAGGCAGATCTCCGAGACGCGCAGGTCGCTGTCGCCGAGCTGCCGGTACTCCATTACTCCTCCGTGTCGATCTGGGCGCGCTGGAGCTTGCCGGAGTAGTCGACGTAGATCGACTTCCACTCGGTGAACACGTCGAGCGCCGCCTGGCCGGCCTCGCGGTGGCCGTTGCCGGTCTCCTTCGTGCCGCCGAACGGGAGATGCACCTCGGCGCCGATCGTGCCGGCGTTGATGTACGTGATGCCGGCCTCGAGGTCGCGCATCGCGCGGAACGCCTTGTTCACGTCGCGCGTGAAGATCGAGGACGAGAGGCCGTAGCCGACGCCGTTCGCGACGCGCAGCGCCTCGTCGAAGTCGTCGACCGGGATGAGCGCGGTCGTCGGGCCGAAGATCTCCTCGTTCGCGATCCGCATCCCCGCCTCGACGCCGCCGAACACGGTCGGCCGGTAGAAGAAGCCCTTGCCGAGGTCGCCGTCGGATGCGACCTCGCCGCCCGTCAGCAGCTCCGCGCCTTCGCCGGTGCCGATCTCGGTGTACGAGTGCACCTTCTCGAGCGCGGCGCGGTTGATGAGCGGGCCGATGTCGCTGTCGTCCTCCCAGCCCGGCCCGAGCCGGAGCTTCTCGACGCGCGCGACGAGCCGCTTCTGCAGCTCGTCGTACGCACCGCGCTGGACGATGACGCGCGACGCGGCGGTGCAGCGCTGGCCCGAGGTGCCGAACGCCGACCAGACGATGCCGTCGATCGCGAGATCGAGGTCGGCGTCGTCGAGGACGATGATCGCGTTCTTCCCGCCGAGCTCGACGTGCACGTGCTTGAGGCGCTCGGCCGCGGCTTTCGCGACCGTGATGCCGGTCTCGCGCGAGCCGGTGAACGTGATGACGGGCACGTCGGGATGGCGCACGAGCGCGTCGCCCGCGTCCTCGCCGAAGCCGTGGACGATGTTGACCACGCCTTCCGGGATGCCCGCCTCGAGGAGTAGATCGACAAAGGCCTGCGCCAGCGCGGGCGTGTCCTCCGCCGGCTTGATCACGACGGTGTTCCCGCAGATGAGCGCGGGGATCGACTTCCACGACGGGATCGCGACGGGGAAGTTCCACGGCGTGATCGCGCCGACTACGCCGATCGGCACGCGGACGCTCATGTTCCACTTGTTCTGCAGCTCGGACGGCGTCGTCTGGCCCCAGAGGCGCCTGCCCTCGCCGGCCATGTAGTACGTGATGTCGATCGCCTCCTGGACGTCGCCGCCGGCCTCGGCCTTGACCTTCCCCATCTCGTGCGTGACGAGATCGGTGAGCGCGGCCTTCTCGCGCTCGAGGATGTGCGCGACGCGGTAGAGGATCTCGCCGCGCTTCGGCGCCGGTGTCAGCCGCCAGCCGTCGTATGCCGCCTTCGCCGTCGCGACCGCGCGGTCGACGTCCTCCGCGGTCGAACGCGGAAAGGAGCCGATGGTCGCGCCGTCGGCCGGGCTCGTGCTCTCAAAAGTCTGTGTCATCGCCATGCGGCGAGACTAGCGCCCGCCGCTTACTTGGACGCGTCGGTGTCGTCGGGCGCGTCGGTATTGGGGAAGCGGCCGGGATGTGCGCGGCGGCGGTCACGCGTGATGCGGCGGTTCTTGTCCTCTTCCGTGAGGTCTTCGCCCTCGCGGCGGTCCGGGCCGTCGCGGCGGTCGACGATCACCTTGACGTTCGGGTTGTCCTCGTAGTAGTCGACCATCTTGTCGTAGAGGTCGGCTTCGAGCTCGCGTGGAATGACGCAATAGATCACGCGCGAAAGTGTACGACTTGCAGCCTAAAGTCGTGCGATTTCGGGCACGAGGCGACCCTCGTCCTCGATCTTCGCGTTCCACTCCGTGAACGCCGGCTCGAGCTCGCTGAGCTCGTGGCCGCGCCCCTCGAGCCTGATCGGCTGGCCCAGATCGGGGCTCACGCGGTACTGGTACCAGGAGAGATCCCACGCGACCGTGACGGCGAGCTCGCCGGTCGTCCCCGAGAGCGGGACGATGCTCGCCTGTGGAACGCCGAGGCTCTTGACGATGCCACCGACCGTGCGGCGGTATGCGCTCGCGTTGAAAATGTCGGCCGCCTCGAGCAGCGCGATCTCCTCGTCGGAGAGACGGCGGAGGATCGGCTCCTGTTGCGCGAGCGGCTCTTCAGCGGCGCTGGCGCGCGAGATACCGAAGCGGCTGCCAAGACCGCGCCTGCGCCTGCGATCGCCGTTGATCGTCGGCGTCGTCGGCGAGCCCTCCTTCACC
The DNA here is from genome assembly GCA_963772345.1 of uncultured bacterium. Taxonomy (GTDB): domain Bacteria; phylum Actinomycetota; class Thermoleophilia; order Solirubrobacterales; family 70-9; genus AC-56. Next base: position 11,599 of record CAVYXB010000014.1, read on the forward strand.
CAGCCGGCGTCGAGCGCGGCTTCCTGGCAAAGCGGGCAGACCTCGACGAGCTCTGCCCCGTCGTCCGGCGAGAACCGCACGGTGCGCTCACCGAGCAGCAGCGTCCGCTCACACACCGCGCACGCACGCATGGTCGAGACCTTCGTGACCCGCATCGCCCGAACTGTAGTTCCGCTTGCGCAGGATCCTCCGGCTTCCGCTAATGTCTCTTACATGTGTCTTTTACATGTAGTGGCCAATTGAGAGGGAGAGGTCATCGCAGCCGGCGGCACCACCACGGGCATTGGAGCGTCCACGCCCGCGTCGAGCGCTTCGCCGAGCCGGCGCTGCTCTTGCTCCTGCGCGAACGCCCGGCACACGGCTACGACCTACTCGAGCGTCTGCCGGAACTGACCGGCGAGCAGCGCGTCGAGATGGGCAACCTCTATCGCCTGCTCCGCGCGCTCGAGGAGGAGGGCCTCGTCGCCTCGGAATGGGACGGGGACTCCCCCGGTCCCGCGAAGCGCCGCTACGCGCTAACGCCCGCCGGCGCACACCTCCTCGAGCACTGGGTCGAGGCGCTGCGCCGCTCGCAAGAGCGCACATCCGAGTTTCTCAAGCGATACGAGGAAGGGAGGTGAACATGCACAGACATCACCACCATCACGGCCGGGGACACGGCCCGCGCGGACTCTTCCGCGGCGGCTTCCCCAACAGGCACGAGCTGATCGAGCGCCTGGAGAACCACCAGCGCGACCTCGAGCAGCAGCTCGCCGACATCGCCGACGTGCTCACGCACTTGCGCGACCGTCAGGAGAGCCAGCCGCAGCCCGCAGGGCTAGCGGCTACCGAAGCGCGGCGGGCTGAGTTCGCTCAGCCCGCCAGGGCCTTCTTGAAGAACTTCGCGATCGCCGCCGTGAACGCGTGCCGGCTCTCCTCCCACGCGTAGAACATGTGCCCGCCGTCGAAGTGCTGCACGGTCAGCCGCGCGGCCGTATCCGGGTCGAGTCGCATGAGGTTCCGGAACCGGTCGGAGGCGTAGTACGGCGTCACCATGTCGAAGCGTCCGTGCGTGATGAACGCGCGCATGTGCGGGTTTAGCGCCATGCCATAGCGGAAGCTGTCCGTCGCGCCGTCCGGCGGCTCGAAGAAGTGCTTCTTCGAGTCTTCCTTCCACGCCTGGTTCACCTCGAAGCTGAGGAGCCGGTAGTCGCGATCGGTCTCGAGGCCGATCTCCGACCGCAGCTGCTTGTTCATCGCTGCTGTGTACGCGGCCGAGATCCCGGCGAGTGTCGCGTCGGGCGCCTCGTGGCCGGTCCGGTCGGGGAACGGATCGGTCGTCGTGATCGTCGCGTCGTAGAAGCCGACCACCTTCCGCTCGTCGCGCAGCAACTCGCGTGCGAAGACGTCTTGGCGGACGCGCCCTTCGGCGCGCGTCACGAGCTCGACCGGAAGGCCGAGGAAATCGGCGAGACGCGCGAGGATCCGCTCGCGTTCCGCCGCGCCGAGTGCCGCGCCGCGGATGAGGAACGTCGCGTAGTCGCCCGCGGCGAACGCCTCCGCCGCGCGGAGCACCTTGGCCTGTGGTGTCCCTGCGGGAAGCGCGCGTCCGCGGCCGTGGTGGGCCGCGGCGCCGGCCATGGTCGGCAGGACGTCGACCCACTGCACGACGCCGTAGTCGTTCATGTCGAGCCCGCCGAACTCGAACGCCGGCGAGATGAGGATCGCGCCGTTCAGGCCTACGCCCGCGTCCTCCTGGAGCATCCGGACGAGCCGCCCGACGCGGTAGCCGCCGTAGCTCTCGCCCGCGATGAAGATCGGCGAGCCCCAGCGGTCGTTCTCCGAGAGCCAGCGCGTGATGAACTCGCAGAGCGACTCGAGGTCACGCTTCGGCGCGAAGTACTCGTCCTCGGACTTCTTCGCCTCGGCCGCCTGCTTCTCGTCCTTCTTCTCGTCGTTCTCGACGATGCGGCTGAAGCCCGTGCCGACCGGGTCGACGAAGACGAGGTCGGTGAACGCGAGCCATGACGACTCGTTCTCGACGAGCGTCGGCGGCAGCGGCGGCAGCGTGCCGTCGGCGGGAAAGTCGACGCGCTGCGGGCCGAGAGCTCCCATGTGGAGGTACGCCGACGAAGCACCAGGCCCGCCGTTGAAGACGAACGAGACAGGGCGCTGCTTGGCGCCACCGTCCGCGACGTACGAGACGGAGAAGAGCTCCGCGGACGGCTTCTCCTTCTTGCGCAGGACGTAGAACTTCGCGGTCGCCTTGTAGTCGAGCGGCTTCCTGCCGCCGTTCCACGTACCCGCTGTCTTGGCGCCCTTCGGCGCCGTGTATTCCTTCGGAGCTTGCTCCGCTGCGCCTTCTGCTGGCATTAGACCTTCGCCTCCTCGCGCTCGCGCTTTGTCTGCTCGATGATCTTCTGCGCGACGTGCACGGGCACTTCCTCGTAGCGGAGGAAGTGCATCGAGTAGTCGCCGCGGCCGCCCGTCATCGAGGTGAGGGCCTGGGAGTACGTGAGGATCTCGGCCATCGGCACCTCGGCCTTGATCGTCGTCATGCCGCCTGCCGGCTCCATCCCGTGACAGGGCGATCGTGAGGCCCCACGTGAAGCCTCCGATGGGCTCGCTCTCCTCTCCGTCCTCGGGCTCGATCTGCGCGTTCGCCGAGATCGCCAACGCGCGAAAGCCGATCTTCAGGGACTCGGCCAACGCCACCACGCCCCGGATCACCGGCCAACGAAGGACCCGGTTGCGCTTCGCCCAGGAGACGAGCGGCTCCGAGCTGACCTCGATCTCGTCGTCGGGCTTGCGCACGGCCACGGCCCAGGTCGAGACCCCCCGCATCATCACGCCCTCGAGAACGGCCTGGCCCCCGACGGGGGCGTCCCTGCTGGCAACGGGCATCCCGTCGGGCATCCGCGCCTCCGAGAGGGCGGGACGGCCGTCCATCGACGGACGGGCGTCGTCTGAGGTATTGGACTCCGCGCGCTTGGTCACCGCAACGTTCATCGGCAGGCCTTCGGGGTCGCCTTCAGCCCCGACACCAAAGCCTTCGGCCCACTCGCGCGATCTATCGCCGGCTGCGGGCGGCGCGACGCTTGAAGCGCTCGACCCGGCCTCCGGTGTCGACCAGCTTCTGCTTGCCGGTATAGAAGGGGTGGCACGCGGAGCAGATCTCCACGTGCAGCTCCGGCTTCGTCGAGCGTGTGTAGAACTCGTTGCCGCACGAGCAGCGGACATGGGCGAGCACGTACTCGGGGTGGATCTCGGCCTTCATGGCCACTGATGTTAGCGGCGGGCCCAGGGCGTGCCCCCGGCCGGCAGCCGCCCCTGCCCCTCAGCCGGCTGCTTTACATACTGTCTGCCCGCAACCCGATCGCGAGGAGGGACGGATGACCGCGCCTACCGACGACCTGAAGCAGATCGACCTTCCCGCCGGAGCGATTCACTACCGCGATACGGGGGCGGGCACGCCGATCGTGTTCGTCCATGGCCTGCTCGTCAACGGAGCCCTTTGGCGAAAGGTGACCCCACCCCTGGAGGCCGGGCATCGCTGCATCGTTCCCGATTTTCCGCTCGGCTCCCACCGGTCGCCGATGAAGGCCGACGCGGACCTCTCTCCACCCGGCGTCGCCCAGCTCGTCTCCGACTTCCTCGAGGCGCTGGACCTCGACGGCGTCACGCTCGTCGGCAACGACACCGGAGGCGCCATCTGTCAGCTCGTCGCAGCACACCACCCCGGGCGGATCGGCCGCCTGGTCCTGACCCCATGCGATGCATACGAGAACTTCCTTCCGCCCGCCTTCCGCCCGCTCCAGTACGGGGCATACGTACCCGGACTCATCACGGGTGTGATTCAGGCCGCGAGGATCGGCGCGGTCCGGCGCGGTCCGCTCGGCTTCGGCATGCTGACCAAACGCCGCCCGATGGACGACGAAGTCCTCCGCGCCTACCTGGCGCCGTTCCTGGCCGACTCTGGGGTGCGGCGTGACGCGCTCAAGGTGCTGCGCGGGATCTCCAACCGCCAGACGCTCGAAGCCGCCGAGCGCCTGCGTCAATTCGACCGCCCGACGCTGATCGCCTGGGCGCCCGAGGATCGTTTCTTCAAGCTGCGGTTCGCCGAGCGGCTCGTCTCGGACATCCCGAACGCGCGCCTGGTCCGGATCGAGGATTCCTTCACCTTCGTCCCCGAGGATCAGCCCAAGCGCCTCGCGGAGGAGATCACGGGATTCATCGCCGAGACTCAGGAGGGCACCGGGGCGGCCTCGTCGAAATGACGGCAAAGCTCTATTCGCTCTCCCTCTCACACCCGGCCCGTGCGTCGCGGTTGATGCTCGAATTCAAGGAAATCGACCACGAGGTCGTCGACCTCCTTCCGGGCATGCATCCGATGCAGTTGCGCGCCGCCCGGTTTCGGCATGGCACGGTTCCGGCGCTGAAGGTGGACGGGAAGCGGATCCAGGGCTCCGTGCCGATCTCGCGCTTCCTCGAGCGCCTCCGCCCGCAGCCGCCGCTGTTCCCCACCGAACCGGCGCCGCGACAGGCGGTCGAGGAGGCCGAGGCCTGGGGCGAGAGGGAGCTCCAGCCGATCCCGCGCCAGATCTTCCGCTGGGGGACGGTCCGCACCCGCGAGCTGCGCAGATGGATCGCCGAGCTGTCCGGGATCCCCGCGCCCGACCTCGCGGCAACGCTCAACGCGCCCGTCGCGCGCCGCTTCGCGCGCCTGAGCGATGCGAGCGACGAGGCGGTCCGCGCGAATCTGCAGGCGCTGCCGGCGATGCTGGATCGGGTTGACCGATGGATCGGGGATGGCACCCTCGGAGGCGCCCGGACGAACGCCGCCGACTGCCAGATCGCGAGCTCGATCCGGGTGCTGCTGGCCTATCGGGACCTTCAGCCGGCCCTCGCCGGCAGGCCGTGCGCGGAGCTCGCCGAGCGGCTCTTCCCCAGCTATCCGGGCCCGATCCCGCTGCCCCTGCCCGCCGGCTGGGCTCCCGCCGGCTGAGAGCGCCGCCGGCGCCTGATCGGCGGGTGGCGCCACAAAGGCGCCGTTCCGCCCTGCTAGGTCTCCTGGTATAGAGGGCCGTCGCCGCCCTCGGGCGGGGTGAGGCGCCCGCCCTTGGCGGTGATCGCGCCGCACTGGACGCAGTTGGACGGCGTGATGTTCAGGTCCACCTTGGCGGCGCCGTTGGCGAGCTGGTCGTCCGGGATCTCATACACCTGGGCGGGACACATCGAGACCCACGCCTGCGCCACCTCGCGTGCGACCTCGCGTTGCACCCGGATGTGGTTGGGCGCGTCGTCACGCGTCGCATTCCCCGAGGCGAACACGGAGGAGAGCTTGTCGAACGTGTACTTGTTGTCCGGCTTCGGATAGCCGTCAGCTGCCTTCCCGGGCTCCATCTTCTCCTGGGAGTCCTCGTGCTGCTTCCACCGGCCCGGCGGCAACGCACCGCCGCTGAGCAGGGCCATGTTGGCGATCAGGCCGCCGAAGAAGAAGCCCCTCGAGAAGGACTGCCGGACGTTGCGCCACCGGTAGAGATCACCCACGATCTCGCTGTCGCGAACCCGCTGGTCGTAGACGTCGAAGTTGACCGAGTCGCGCTTGAGCGCGTCGACGATCGTCTCCGCCGCATACATGCCGGCGTGCATCGCGTAGTGGATGCCCTTCAGCTCGGAGACGTTGCACATCCCGGCGTTGTCCCCGCACATCACCATTCCAGGCACGGCGAACTTGCGGGGCAGCGCCCAGTAGCCACCCGAGGGAATGGTCTTTGCGCCCCAGGCCACCCGCTCCCCGCCCTCGAGGATGTTGCGCACGAACGGGTGAGTCTTCAACTCCTGGAGCGCGTCGTGGACGGAGAGCGTGGCGTCCGTGTAATCGAGCCCGACCACGAGCCCGATGGAGACCTTGTCCTCGCCCATCGGGTAGATGAAGCTGCCTCCGAACTCGTTGTACCTGGGCGACTTGCGAAGCGGCCAGCCCATGGTGTGGATCACCCGATCGAGCGGCTTGGGAACCGTCCATACCTCCTTGACCCCCAGCTCCCAGCGCTGCGGCTGGAGGCCCTGAAGCTCGAAGTAGTCGAGCGCGGCGCCGGTCAGGTGCCCCTGGGTCCCCTCGGCGAGCACGGTCGCCTTCGCGACGACGTCGGAGCCCGGTTCGAAGTTCGGTAGCTCCCCGCCCTCGCGGTCGCGCCCCTTGTCTCCCGAGCGCACCCCGCGAACGATCCGGTCCGATACCAGCAGCTTGTCGGCCGCGGTCTCGGTGAGCAGGTAGACGCCGGCCTCCTCGGCCTTCTCGCCGAGGAAGCGCCCCAGCTTCGCGATCGACGTCACGTAGTTGCCGTGGTTTCGGAAGTTCGGCGGCGGCGGCTTCAGCGGCACCGCGTGCTTCGAGGTCAGGAGGTAGACCGCATCCTTGGTGACCTCCTCGTAGACCGGCCAGTCGGAGGGGTCCAGGTCCGGAAAGAGCTCCCGCATGGCGGAGGGGCGCATGTTGGCCCCGGAGAGGAGATGTGCGCCCGCGACCTTGCCCTTCTCGATCACCGCCACCGGCACCTCGCCGAGGCTCTCCGCCAGCTCCGGCTCGTCCTCGAGCAGCTGCATGACCTTGATCGCGCACGCGAGCCCCGCCGGCCCCCCGCCGACGATCGCCACGCCGACCTCGATCCGCTCGTCCTCCGGATCCGTGGGCTCCGTGACGAACTCCGCGGCCGGGTTCACCGGCGGTGGGAAGTCTGCGGGGGCTACGGGCATTTCACCGGCCACTGTCACTCGCTGTTCGTCGATGCCATCCGCCGCGCTCGCGGCGGGGCGGCGCTAGCCGCCCTTCTTGGCCTTGACCGCCTCGGTCAGCTTGGGGAGAATCTTGTGGAGGTCGCCCACGATCCCGAGGTCGCAGAACTCGAAGATCGGCGCGTTCGGATCCTTGTTGATCGCGAGGATGTTGTCCGAGTTCTGCATCCCGACCTTGTGCTGGATCGCGCCCGAGATGCCGGCCGCCAGGTAGAGCTTCGGCGCCACCGTCTTTCCGGTCTGCCCGATCTGGGCAGCGTACGGATACCAGCCGGCGTCGACCACGGCGCGAGTCGCCGCAACCGCGCCTCCAGCGCGCCCGCGAGGTCCTCCGCGAGCTTGAAGTTGTCGGCCTCGCCGAGCCCGCGGCCACCGCCGACCAGGATCTCGGCATCCTCGATGTTGACGTCCTCGCCGCGCTGCTCGCCCCGAGTCACCATCTTGGCCTTGGTCGACCAGTCCGAGAGCTCGACGTCCACGTCGACCACCTCGGCCGAGCCGCCGTTTCGCTCCGTCGCGTCGAACGCGTTCAGGCGGCCGATGATGATTCCCGGCTCGCCGACGTAGCCGACGTCGACCACCGCCGAGTCCTGGAGCACCGGCCGCTCGGCGACCAGCTTTCCGTCGGACACCTTGACCTCGGTCACCTCCATCGTCACGCCGGCATTCAGCCGGGCGGTCAGCCCCGCGCCGATCTCGAACCCGAGGAGGCCGCCGCCGAACAGCGCGTAGGAGAAGCCCTCGTCGGAGATCACCTTCGCCATCACGTCGACGATCGGCTGCGCGAGGCCCTCGGGCGCGGACTTGGCGCGATAGACCTTGGTGGCGCCGTACGCGCCAAGCGCGGCGCAGGCGTCGTCGGGCGAGGTCGCCGACGACCACGGCGGCGGCCTGGGACCCCAGCTCGCCGGCGAGCTTGGCAGCCTCGGAGATCGCCCCGAGAGAGTTCTTGTTGAAGTTGCCCTCGTCGTCGTGGAGGGCGTAGACCAGAATCCCGGGCATCAGAGAAGCTTCCTTTCGTCGAGCCACGCGACGATCTTCTCGACCGTCTCGTTCGTGTCCTCGTCCTCGATGATCTCGCCGGCCTCCTTCGCGGGCGGCGGGTTGATCGCCAGCACCTGCGTCTTCGAGCCGACCTCGCCGACCTGGTCGGCCTCGATTCCGACGTCGCCCGTGCCGTAGGTCTCGAGCGGCTTCTTCTTCGCCCCCATGATCGCCTTCAGGCTCGGGTACCGGGGCTCGTTGATCGCATCGCCCACGGAGATGACCGCCGGGAGCTCCACCTCGACGGTGTCGTACCCGTACTCGGCCTGGCGCTCGCAGACCAGCTTGCCGTCGGCGACCTCGATCTTGATCACCTGCGTCAGGGACGGCATCTTCAGGTGGTCCGCGACGACCGCGCCGATCGTGTAGCACTCGCCGTCATCCGACTGCTGGCCCAAAAGCACCAGGTCCGGCTGCTCGGATTCGAGCGCCTTCGCAAGCGCGTATCCCGTGGCGCAGACGTCGGACCCGGCAAGGGCCTCGTCCGTGAGGTGGATCGAGCGGTCGGCGCCGAGCGCGACGGCCTTGTGGAGGGCCCGCACGGCGGATTCGGGGCCCATGGTCACCGAGACGATCTCATCGACCTGGGCCTTTCCGCCCTCTCGGATCTGCATCGCGGCCTCGATCCCGTGGGTGTCGAACGGGTTCAGGTTCTTCTCGCCGGAGCGGTCGAGCCGCTTGGTGCTCGAGTCGATCCGCTTCTGCACGGCGGCGTCCGGGACCTCTTTCACCAGACAGCAGACTTTCAAGCTGAGCCCTCCTTCAGGGGTTGCCGGGGAGCGCACTCGGAGGAATGGCGGCGCGGCATATTAACGACTCCGTGAACCGGCTGACTGACCAGTCAATCCGGCTTCCCGGCGTCGACCGCTCACACACGGCGCTTTGGCTCCGGCACGCCTCAGGGCGTCTGCGCGGCGAGCGTGCGACGCTCGTCGACCGCGGCGCGAATGAAGTCGACGATCTCGTCGGTAGAGGCCCCTGGCGTGAACACCTCGGCGACCCCGAGCTTCTTCAGCTCGGGTGCGTCGTCGGCGGGGATCGTGCCGCCCACGGTGAGCACCACGTCATCGATGCCCTCCTCGCGCAGGAGGTCCACGACCCTGGGCACCAGCGTCATGTGCGCACCGGAAAGGATCGAGAGCCCCACCGCGTCGGCGTCCTCCTGGATGACGGTGGCGGCGATCTGCTCGGGTGTTTGATGAAGCCCGGTGTAGATGACCTCCATACCGGCGTCGCGCAGGGCCCGCGCGATGATCTTCGCGCCGCGGTCGTGCCCGTCGAGGCCGGGCTTGGCGACCACGACGCGGATCTTGCGCCCGTCCTCCGGCTGCTTCTGCGCCTCGCTCATGGCGCCGTGAGCGTAACCGAGCAGCGTTCCTGGCGGCCGGCTACCGCGAGCGAAGCGGCGCGGGCCGCTAGAAAACGGCTGCTCGGTGTAGCTACCGAAGACCTCTTGGAGCGCGGCGACCATCTCGCCCTCGGAGGCACGAGCGCGGGCCGCGTCGAGGAAGCAGGGCATCAGGTTCCGATCCGAGGCCGCGGCCTCCTTGAGCGCCGCCAGGGTGCGCTCGATCGAAGCCGAGTCCCGCCGCCCCCGCGTGGTGGGGCGAGCCGGTCCGCCTGCTTTTTCTCGACCGCCGGGTCGGGCCTGTGCAGCTCGGGCCCGTCGTCGTCCGCCAGCCGGTACTCGTTGACGCCGACGACGATTCGCTTGCCCGAATCGACCTCCTGCTGGTAGCGGAAAGAGGCGTCGGCGATCTCGCGCTGCGGAAAGCCCCGCTTGATCGCCTCCACCATGCCGCCGAGCTCGTCGATTCGCGCGAAGTACTCGTACGCGGCGCGCTCCATCTCGTCGGTCAACGCCTCGACGAAGTAGGAGCCGCCAAGCGGGTCGATGGTGTTGGTGACACCCGTCTCGTGGGCGATGACCTGCTGGGTGCGGAGGGCGATGCGAACCGCCTCCTCCGTGGGCAGGGCGAGCGCCTCGTCGTAGGAGTTCGTGTGCAGGGACTGGGTGCCTCCCAGGACGCCGGCGAGGGCCTCGATCGCCGTTCGGACGATGTTGACCAGCGGCTGCTGCGCGGTGAGCGAGACGCCGGCGGTCTGCGTGTGGAAGCGCATGAGGAGCGACTCGGGCCGGCCGGCCCCGTAGACGTCTCGCATCTGCCGAGCCCAGATGCGCCGCGCGGCGCGGTACTTCGCGATCTCCTCGAAGAAGTCGATATGCGCGTTGAAGAAGAACGAGAGGCGGGGGGCGAAGTCGTCGACGTCGAGCCCGCGATCCATCGCCTGCTCGACGTAGGTGAACCCGTCCTTCAGCGTGAACGCGAGCTCCTGCTGTGCGGTCGAGCCGGCCTCGCGAATGTGGTATCCGGAGATCGAGATCGGGTGCCAGCGCGGCATGTGCTCCGAGCACCACTCGACCATGTCCGTGACCAGGCGCATTGCCGGCTCGATCGGGAAGCACCACTCCTTCTGGGCGATGTACTCCTTGAGGATGTCCGTCTGGATCGTCCCGCCGAGTTCGGCCGGCGAGATGCCCTGCTCCTCCGCGGCGCAGACATAGAACGCGAGCAGGATCGCCGCCGGCGCGTTGATGGTCATCGACGTCGTCACCCGATCGAGCGGGATCCCGGCGAACAGGTCGATCATGTCGTCGAGGGTGTCGATCGCGACCCCCTCCACGCCCACCTCGCCGAGGCTCGCGTGTGGTCGGAATCCAGCCCCATCAGCGTCGGCATGTCGAAGGCGGTCGACAGCCCGGTCTGTCCGTGGTCGAGCAGGTAGCGAAACCGCTCGTTGGTCTCGTCGGCGGTGCCGAAACCGGCGAACTGGCGCATCGTCCACAGCCGTCCGCGGTACATCGACGGGTAGACGCCGCGGGTATAGGGCGGCTCGCCGGGGAAACCCAGGTCCCGCTCCGCCTCCCAATCCGCCAGGTCGTCCTCGGTGTAGAGAGGCCTCACCGGATGCCCGGAGACGGTCTCGAAGAGCGCATCGCGCTCGGGCTGCTTCGAGTAGACGTCCGCGAGCCACTCGTGGGCGCGGCGCTGGGATCCAGGCTCCACGGCCATGGTGAAAGTCTAGATGCGCCCGGCGGAAGTCCCCGGGCTACCGGCGAAGCGCCACGCGACGGGCGGGCGGGCGCCTTCGCGCGAGCATCGTGCCCATCCCGCCGAGCAGGGCGGCGACCACGGTGGCGCCCACGATCGCCAGCCGCCGCCCAGCTTCTCGAACCGCATCACCTGCCACCCCTCCTCGGTCGCCACCCTCGCCAGCTCGGCGTCGGGGTTGACCGCGACCGGCCTTCCCACCGCGCGAAGCATCGGCAGGTCGGAGGCGGAGTCCGAGTACGCCCACGACGCACCGAGCTCGACGTCGTGCTCGGCGGCGAACGCTCGCATCGCCTCGACCTTGCCCTCGCCGTACACGAACGGCTCCACGATCCTGCCGGTCAAGAGGCCGTCGCCGTCGACCTCGTACCGCGTGCCGATCCCGCCATCCATGCTCAGCACGCGGGCCAGGGTCTCCACCAGCCCGTTCCCGGCGGCGCTGACGATGAACGTCGCGCGGCCGCCGTCCTGGTGCGCTCGGACCTCTTCGAGCATCTGCGGATAGATGCGAGGCAGAACGCCCGCCAGCAGGTCAGGCGCCATCCGCTCGATGTTGCGCTCCGGCACGCCTGCCAGGAGCTCCTTGACCTGGGACAGGACCTCGGCCGTGCGGGCGTCGGTCGAGCCCTGGAGACGAAAGCGAACGTGCTCGAGGCCCCAGCGGGCCAAGCAGGGCCCGGCTCACCATCCCGCTCTGGTAAGCGGCCCGCGCGAAGTGCATGCCCGCTCGAGCCGGCCATGAGCGTCCGATCGAGGTCGAAGAAGGCGGCCGCTCTGCTCATCAGCCTCGGGCTAGCCCCTACCGGGGCGCCGTTATCCGCCGTTGACCTCGAGGACTATCGCGTCGCCCTGGCCGCCGCCTGAGCAGATCGCCGCGCATCCCAGGCCGCCGCCACGGCGTCGAAGCTCGTGTACGAGCGCCCCCACGATGCGCGCGCCGGACGCTCCGATGGGGTGACCGAGGGCGATCGCACCGCCATTGACGTTCACCTTTTCGTCGTCGATGCCGAGCATCCGCACCGAGTTGATCGCCACCGAGGCGAATGCCTCGTTGATCTCCCAGAGGTCCACGTCCTCCGGGGACTTCCCGATCTTGTCCAGGGCCTGCTTGGCGGCTTTCGCGGGGGTGCGCGCCAGGTATGCGAAGTCGTCCGCCACGGCCCCGTACGCGAGCACTCGAGCGATCGGCGTGCGACCCTCGCGCTCGGCCCACTCCTCGGAGGCGAGGACGACCGCGCCCGCGCCATCGTTGACGCCTGGGGAGTTGCCCGCGGTGTGGGTCGCATCGTCGCCGCCGACCGGCCGGAGCTTCGCGAGCACCTCCACCGTCGTCTCCGGTCGGATCGCCTCGTCCGCCGCGACCTCGACCTCGTCCTTCTTGCGCTTGACGGTGACGGTCACGATCTCCTCCGCGAGCCGCCCCTCGTCGGTCGCCTTGGCCGCGAGCTGATGCGAGCGGGCGGCAAACCGGTCCATGTCCACGCGGGTGATCTCGAGCTCGTTGGAGACCTCTGAGGCCTCATTGATCATCTGCTTGTCGGTGAACGGGTTCGTCAGCCCGTCATGGGTCATCGAGTCGATGGCCTTGACGTCGCCCATCCGGAACCCGAAGCGCGCGCCCGGCAGCAGGTAGGGCGCCTGGCTCATCGACTCCATCCCGCCGGTGACCGCGAGGCCGAGGTCCCCGGCCCGGACAGCCTGGTCGGCGAGCCCGATCGAGCGCATGCCCGAGGCGCAGACCTTGTTGATGGTCTCCGATGGGACCTCACGCGGGATCCCGGCCTTCACCTGAGCCTGGCGCGACGGGATCTGGCCCTGGCCGGCCTGGAGGACCTGGCCGTAGATCACCGCCTCGACCTGGCCGGGCTCCACCTCGGAGCGCTCCAGCGCGGAGGCGATGGCCTGGCCGCCGAGGTCGGTGGCGTCGAGTGAGGACAACCCCCCGCCCATCTTGCCGAAGGGGGTGCGGGCGGTGCCGAGGATTACTGACTGCGACATCTGAGCCTGGGCCTTTCTTCGAGATCGGGCGGCCGGAGCCGCGTGGGATGCCCAGCCAATGCTAGTGATCGCTGCCGAGGCCGCCGATCGGTGGATGCTCGATGCCATCTAGACTCGCCGACCGTGCGCGTGGAGGTGACAGGCGAGCCGCTGGGCGAGATCGGCGCCGACCTCGAGGCCTGGGGGCTCGTCGAGGAGGATGGGCTCCCGGACGACCTCCGGTCGGTCGCGGCGCCGACGACGTGCGCGCCACGTTTCGCAAGCTGACCCTGCTTCGGCCGAGCGACGATCGACGGGTGCTCGCCGTCGGCCTCGGAAAGCGGGAGGAGCTGGGCCCGGAGCGCCTGCGCGTCGCCGCCGCCCTTTCGGTCGCCGAGGCCGGCCGCTACGACGCGAGCTCGCTCGGCTGGGCGATCCCCGACGGGCCGCACAGAAGCGCGAGTGGGGACCTCGCAGCGGCCTTGGTCGAGGGCGTGGTCCTGGCCTCGTTTCGGTTCGACCGGTTCAAATCCCGCGACCCCGACGACCCGCCGCCCGCCAAGATCGATCGCCTGGTGATCGCCGCCGCCGGCCATACCGAGGACACGGCGCGGCCCGTTGACGTAGCGAGGATCGCGTCCGAGGCCGCCAATCGCGCCCGCGAGCTTCAGGCGCTGCCCTCGAACGTCGTGACGCCGACGTACCTGGCGGATCGGGCTCGCGAGATCGGCGGCTGCCCACGATGCCGTCAGCGCCGACGTCATGGGCCGCGCCGAGATCGAGGCCCTCGGGATGGGCGGGCTCGCGGCCGTCGCCAAGGGCAGCGCGGAGGAGCCGCGTCTGATCGTGCTGCGGTACGAGCCGCCCGATGCGGCGGGCGAGACGCCTCGGCCTCGTCGGCAAGGCTGTCACCTTCGACACCGGCGGGATCTCCATCAAGCCCGCGGCGAAGATGGAGGAGATGAAGATGGACATGTCCGGCGGAGCCGCCGTGCTGGAGGCGCTGGACGCGATCGCCGAGCTCGGCCTGCCACTTCGCATCGTGGCCTGCGTGCCGGCGACCGAGAACATGCCCGGCGGCTCGGCCACCAAGCCCGGAGACATCATCACCCAGCTCAACGGGAAGACCGTCGAGGTGAACAACACCGACGCCGAGGGGCGTCTGATCCTCGCCGACGCGCTCACCTATTGCGTGCGCGACCTCGGCGCCGACCGGGTGGTGGACATCGCGACCCTCACTGGCGGCGTCGTCGTGGCGCTCGGCTCCACCTACGCCGGACTGGTCTCGAACGACGACGAGTGGGCCGAGCGGGTGCGCTCGGCCGCCGAGCGCACGGGCGAGCTGGCCTGGCGCCTACCCCTCCACCCCGAGTACAAGGACCTGACGCGCGGCTCGGACGCCGACCTCACGAACGTCTCGGCCAAGCGCAAGGCCTCGGCCATCTACGCGGCGTCCTTCCTCGAGGAGTTCGTGGACGGCAAGCCGTGGGCCCACCTCGACATCGCCGGGACCGCCTGGGATGTCGGCCGCGCCTACGTCGGCAACGGGCCCACGGGGTTCGGCGTGAGGCTGTTCGTCGAGCTCGCCGACCGACTCGCGGCGCCCGACTAGCATCCCCCGGCCGTGGACTTCGAGCTGACGGACGAGCAGCGCCTGTTGCGAGACACCGTTCGCGAGTTCGCGCGGCAGGAGGTCGCGCCCGTCGCCGAGGAGCTGGACCGGGAAAAGCAGTTCCCCTACGAGATCGTCGAGAGGATGGGAAAGCTCGGGCTGATGGGGATCCCGTTCCCCGAGCAGTTCGGGGGCGGCGGGGCCGACACCCTCGCGTACGCCCTCGCGATCGAGGAGCTGGCTCGCGTGGATTCCTCCGTGTGCATCACGGTGGCCGCTCACACGTCGCTGGGGACGATGCCGATCCACCTCTGGGGGAGTGGCGAGCAGAAGGAGGAGTGGCTGCCCGAGCTCTGCTCGGGCCGCAAGCTGGCGGCGTTCGGCCTCACCGAGCCGGAGGCCGGATCCGACGCGGGGAACACCCGAACCCGCGCCCGGCTCGATGACGGCGAGTGGGTGATCGACGGCGCGAAGCAGTTCATCACCAACTCCGGGACCGACATCTCCGGGTGCGTGACGATCACCGCGCGAACCGGCGACGGGGAGATCTCGAACATCATCGTTCCCAATGGCACCCCTGGATACGAGCCCGGCGAGCCGTACCGGAAGATGGGCTGGAACGCTTCCGACACCCGCCCGCTGTCGTTCGACGGCGCCCGGGTCCCCGAGGAGAACCTGCTCGGAAGGCGCGGTGAGGGCTTCAAGCAGTTCCTCCACATCCTCGACGGCGGCCGGATCGGCGTCGCGGCGATGGGCGTCGGCTTGGCCCAGGGGGCGCTCGACGAGGCGCTCGCCTACGCCAAGGAGCGCCGCGCGTTCGGTCAGCCGATCTCGAAGTTCCAGGCGATCCAGGCGAAGATCGCCGACCTGTCGGCCGAGATCGAGGCGGCTCGGCTGTTGACGTACAAGGCGGCGCTCGAGAAGGATCGCGGGTCATCCTTCACCCTGACGGCCGCGCAGGCCAAGCTCAAGACCGGAAGGCTGGCGGTGCGGGCGACCGAGGAGGCCGTGCAGATCCACGGCGGATACGGCTACATCGAGGAGTACCCGGTCTGCCGGTTCTACCGCGACGCCAAGATCCTCACCATCGGCGAGGGTACCGACGAGGTGCAGCAGATGGTGATCGCCCGCCAGCTCGGCTGCTAGCAGCGCCTTCGCTCCACGCGATCTCCCAGTTTGGGGGTTGATCGTTGCGTACCGCACGATTCCCGCCGCCGGCGGGCTTAGAGTCCGGATCGGTCACTGGAACCTTCCCGAGGGGGAGCGAGATGGAGAGGAAGCCGAATGGGCGCAAGCGAGAGCCGTCTCGCCTCGCCCTGCAGCTGGCTGACGCCTTTGCGCCGTGCGCGCAATGGTCCGAGGTTCGCGTTCACCGCGGGGCCCGCGGCCGCCGAACGCGCGTGATCGTGGCCGACGCCGCCGCGACGGCCGGCGGCAGCGGCACAGCGCCGTTCGACTGGTCGGCCGAAGCCTTGTAAGCACCCGCCGCGGGCTCGCCGGGCGCAGCGTGGTTTTCGGGTCGCGCACCGGCGGGCTCCGCGGTTCGTCTCAAGCTCAGCCGATCTCGGCCCTCTGCAGAAGCTTGCCCGCCGCCGTGGCGGGATCCGTCTGACGCTGGACGACTTCGTCCAGCATGCCCTGCCACTCGGGGTCAGTGCTCGGCTCGATCCTCGAGCCGGCGCCGCAGACGCGCCGCGGCGATGCCCAGCACCTCCGCGCGCAGATTGCGAGCCCTGCGCTCGGCGAGCGAGCCCGTCTCCTCGATGTGCCGGCGGTGGTCGTCGATCCGCTCGAGTAGCTCGGCGACCCCCTCCCCCTTGGATGCCTCGGTTCGCACCACCGGCACCTCCCACGAGCCCCGCGGACCGAGCGACAAAGCGCCGCGCACCTCGCGGACCATGGTGTCGGCCAGCGGATGGTCGGACTTGTTGACGACGATCACGTCCGGGATCTCCATCACGCCGGCCTTCAGCGCCTGGACCGAGTCACCGGACCCCGGCATCAGCGCGAGGACGATCGTGTCGGCGTGGTCGACGATGTCGATCTCGCCCTGTCCCACGCCGACCGTCTCGAGCAGCACGTCGGCCTTGCCGGAGGCGTCCATCAGCAGCGCAGCCTGCAGGGCCGCCTCGGCGAGGCCGCCGAGCGAGCCGCGGGTCGCCATCGAGCGGATGAACACCCCAGGGTCCAGGAAGTGGTCCGCGAGGCGGATCCGGTCGCCGAGCATCGCCCCTTCCGTGAACGGGCTCGAGGGGTCGATCGAGAGCACGCCCACGTCGCGACCGGCCTCTCGGAGCTCGGCCGTCAGGGCGCCGATCAATGTGCTCTTTCCAACGCCCGGCGGGCCGGTGATGCCGACTATTCGCGCCTCGCCCGTGTGCGGAAAGAGCTCCGCGACGAGTCGGTCTCCCTCCGGGTCGCGGTTCTCGACCAGGCTGATGGCCCGCGCCAGGGCTCGCTTGTCGCCGCCGACGACTCGATCGGCGAGCGAGTCGCCCGTGGATTTCGACGCCTCGGCCATCGCGCGCCAGTCTAGGGATCGCCGATCCGCCTTCAGGAGCCCATCTAGAGTGCCGGTTCCCGTGATCCGACTGATCCGGTTCTGTGCCCGCAACGGCATGCTGACCCCGAAGTACGCGCGGCTGGCGCTTCGCTACGCGCGCCGCCGCCTGCTCACCGTCGCCGGCTGGCGGTGGGAGACCAACGGGCTCCTGTTCCTCGGCAAGCGCCTGGAGATCCAGATCGCAAGGCGGGGACGCGTGAGGTTTGGGCGCTTCGTGTGGGTGGGCGACGGCACCAAGATCCGCTGCCACGAGGGCGAGGTTGCCATCGGCGACAAGACGGTGCTGGGCCAGGAATGCACGATC
Organism: uncultured bacterium; assembly: GCA_963772345.1. Lineage (GTDB taxonomy): Bacteria > Actinomycetota > Thermoleophilia > Solirubrobacterales > 70-9 > AC-56. Next base: position 28,989 of record CAVYXB010000014.1, read on the forward strand.
TCCGCCTACCAGCACGTGCGAATCGGGGAGCAATGTGTGATCGCAGACCGGGCGATGTTCATCGACTTCGACCACGGCATGGTCGAGGTCGAGCGCCCAATCAGGGTTCAGGGCATCTACAAGCGCGACGTCGAGGTGGGCTCGAACGTCTGGATCGGATACGGCGCCTGCATCCTCCGCGGGGTGAAGGTCGGGGACAACTCCGTCATCGGGACCAACTCGGTGGTCACGAGCGACGTGCCGGCCAACGCCATCGTCGGCGGGATTCCGGCGCGCGTGATCCGGATGCGGGAGGCCCCCACGACCCTGCGGTGGCCGCACCCCATCGAGCCGGCCGGCGAAGGCACCGGCGTCGACTAGGTCGAGCCCACGCCGGCGCGCCGCGCGAGATCGGCATAGACCGCGGCCGTCTGCTCCGCGACGTCAGCCCAGTCGAAGCGCAGGACGTGCTCGGACGCCTCCGCCACCAGCCGCTCGCGAAGGCCGGCGTCGCTCAAGAGCCGCTCCACCATTGCGCCAAGGGCCGCCGGGTCGCGCGCGCGGAACCGAAGGCCGGCCTCCTCGTGCGGGACGACCTCGCGGAGCCCACCAGTGTCCGCGACGATGCACGGGCATCCCGAGGCCATGGCCTCGAGGGCCACGAGCCCGAAGGGCTCATAGATCGACGGGACGACGCACACGTCGGCGATCCGATACAGCGAGTGGAGCACGTCGTCGCCGATCCATCCCAGGAACGTGCCGTGCTCCATGAGCCCCAGCTCGCTCGCCTGTCGTCGCAGCTCGGCCTCGTGGGTGCCCGATCCGGCCACCAGGAACCGGGTGGTGGGCAGTCGCTCGGATGAGTGAAGGCATCGCCTCCAGCGCGAGCTGAAAGCCCTTCTCGTACACGAGGCGGCCGAGCAACAGGACGAGCTTCTCGTCGGCGCCCGCGAACTGCAGGCGCAGGCGCTTCAGCTCGCGCTCGTCCTGCGGCTGAAGGTCCTCCGGATCGATTCCGTTCGGGATCACGACGACCTTCTCGTCCGGCACCCCGAAGATGTCGGCGATCTGCTCACGCATGTAGTAGGAGCAGGCGATCACGCTGTCGGCGCGGTTGGTGATCCACCGCTCGATGCCGTGGATGTGCGACTGAGGGTGCTCGTCGACCCAGCCCTGGTGGCGGCCGTGCTCGGTCGCATGGATGGTCGCGACCAGCGGCGCCCCGAAGCGCCGGGCGAGGTGATCGCAGGCCATCGCGACCAGCCAGTCGTGCCCGTGCACGAGGTCGAAGTCGTGGCTGTCGCCAAGCTCGACGCCGGCGGCGAGCATGTCCGCGTTCATCCGCTCCACCCAGGCGACGAACTCGCCGAGGTCCGTGGGGCGCTTGGGCTCCCGAACCCGGTGGATGTGAACGCCGGCGGCCTCCTCCTCGGGGGGCGACTCCTCCCCGCCGCGGGTGAGCACGTGAACGTCGACGTCGAGCTCCACCAGCGCCTCGGAGAGCTTGCGGACGTGACGGGCGAGCCCGCCCTCGATCAACGGCGGGTACTCCCAGGAGAGGATCAGGATGCTGGGCACGGGGGCGGCGGGCAGTCTATGGGCTCGGGCGGCCAAGGGCCGTCCACCGCAACCGGTGGCGCCGACCGGGATCGTGCTCAGGGCTCCATCAGCGGCGCGAGGCTCAGGTCGGGCGCGAGGTTCCGCAGGCGTGGCTCCGGCGGCTCGGTGGCGTGGAGAGCGTCCAGGAGCGCCCTCGAGTGGGCAGTAGCCCGCTGGAACGGATACTCGCCGGCCTGCCGACGCCGGTCGAGGAATGCCCAGTCGCTTGCCTGTACCGCGAGGAGCTCTCGGGCCGCACGATGCGCGGCCCGGGGAGCGAGCTCGCCGCCTTCGAGCCGCCTGAGCAGCCGAAGCTCGAGTCGACGGGGGCCCCACGCAAGGTCCGCGACGTCAGGCGAGTCCCAGGTGCGGAGGTCCTTGCCCTCGCCCCAGGTCGACTCGCGCAGCGGTCGCTCCTCCGGCTGGTGCCGTGCGAGAGCCTGGGGGAGCGTGACGAGGCGAACGCCCTGCTCGGCGACCTGGCTCACGACCCCCTCGAGCCAGGCGGGGCCCTCCGTCCACCAGTGGCCCAGGAGCTCGGTGTCCACGGCGAACGTGACCAGCCCCGGCTTCCCCCGTCGCTCGCGAAAGGCGGCCAGGCGGGCCGCGATCGCCTGTGCGAACTCGCGAGCATGGCGGTCGGCGCGCTGCGTCGCGGCCTCCGCGTCGTAAGGGCCCCCTCCGATCGACCACAGGCGGCTTCCCTCGAGCGATTGCCGATGGAACTCCGCATAGGACGGGTCGGACGGATATCCGCGCTCGGACCAGACGAGCTGGACGGCGTCCCAATCGAGCGTGAATGCGACCAATCCCGCCTCGGAGCGAGCTGGGGCCAACGCCGCGAGCCCGTCCTCGAACGCGCTCTGGTCCACGCAGAAGAACCGCAGGCCGCGCTCCGCCAGGAACGGCTCCACGTCCGGCCGGTAGGCGCACTCGGGAAGCCAGAAGCCGTCCGCGGCGCCGAAGCGGCGCCGGTGGGAGCGCAACCCGGCGTCGACCTGCAGCCGCCGTGCGGGCGCCGTGGCGACGAGCGGGAGCACGGCGTGCGTGGCCGCCGAGGGCAGAAGCGCGACGCCTCGATCCTCGCTCGCGACCCTGAAGGCCGCGAGCACGTCGCCCCCGAGCGCCTCGAGACCGCTCGAGCGCTCGACGGTAGCGCGCCGCCTCCGCCTCCGCCGCGGACCGAAGCTCGGGCGAGGCCCCTGCGGTGTCCCGCTCCGCCGCGCCGAGCCGGTAGCGGCGTACGAACGCCGCCATGCGCTCGGCCACGCCGGGCGCCTCCAGCTGATCGGCGAGCACCGGGCTCACGGTGATCGTGAGGTCACGCGCCGCCTGCAGCACCGGCAGATACGACCGGGCCACCGCGTCGAAGAGCCACTCCTCGCCGAACGGCCAGGTGCCGAACCCCTCCACGTACGGCATGTGCGAGTGCAGGACGATCGCCAGGTCGCCCAGCTCGCCGGATGGGCGCTGCTCAGCAGTGGCGCTCGACGACATCAGCGGCGGCACACGGCCACGAGATCCAGCGACGCGTCGAGGTCCCGATCGTCGCGAAGCTCGAAGTCCGAGGCCGAGATCGCCGGCACGAATCGGCCGTAGAACGGCCTCGTGAGCCGCAGCGCCGGATGCACGCGGTCCCACCCGAGGTGTAGCGCGACCTCGTGAACCCGCAGCTTTCGCGCATGGAACACGCCAATGATGTCGACGCTCGCAAAGAGCGGGCGAAGAAGCTCTCGGTACTCGTCGGGCGTGTACTCGCGCAGGTGCCACGGATTGCCCGACTTCTGCGCTCCCGGCGGAGCGAGCGTGAGCCGGTTGGGCGTGCTCACGTAGCAGACCGGGGCCGAGGCGGAGAAGCCCTCTAGCAGGCGCTCGGGCTCCTCCACGTGCTCGATCGTCTGGAGGAAGACGATCGCGTCGCACTCCCCCCCGAACCGCTCCACGAGGCCCCGCTCGAAGCGTAGGTTGTCCCCTCGGTAGCGCCGGCGGGCGTGCTCGTACGCCTCCGGGTTGGCGTCCACCCCCACCACGTCCGCTGCCGTGCGGGCGAGGACGTCGGCGCCATATCCCTCGCCGCAGGCTAGGTCCGCCACCCGGAGCCCGGCGACACGCTCCGCGATCCATTCGTACACGGCGAGGTGGCGCCGAAACCAGTAGTTCTCCTCCGGGACGTCCGGGAGCGTTCGCTCGCCGGTGAGGGCGAGCGGCGGCACACCGGGCGGCTGGTCTTGCTGAACGTGTTCGCTCATCGCTGGGCGGTCGGGAAAGCGAGGGTGAGGACGGTAACCGTGCCGGCTGCCGCTCGCGGTCAGCCGTCTACAGTGCCCGCATGCCGGCGAGCCCGACCGCCGCCCCGGAGCGCATCAAGGACGCCAACGTCCGCTACCACGACGCCGCCGCCGCCGAGTACGACTCCAAGTGGGGAATCGACTTCGGCCCCATCGGCCAGCGGCAGGTGCGGGGGAAGATCGAGAAGGCCCTCGGCCGCTGGCCCGAACGCCCGTTCACGGACGCCCTGGAGATCGGCTCCGGCACCGGATACTTCTCGCTCAACCTCGTGCAGCTCGGCGTGATCGAGCGGCTGGTGGCCACCGATATCTCTTCCGGGATGCTCGCCGAACTGCGCTCCACCGCCGGCCGGCTCGGGCTGGACGTCCGGACGGAGACCACCGAAGCCGAGAGCCTGCCGTTCGAGGATCGGAGCTTCGATCTCGTGTTCGGCCACGCCGTCCTGCATCACCTGCCCGATCTCGATGCCTCCCTGACGGAGCTTCACCGTGTGCTCCGCCCCGGAGGGACGCTCGCCTTCTGCGGCGAGCCGTCGCGCTACGGCGACCTGCTCGCCGCGGTGCCCAAGCGTGGAGCGGCGCTCGTTGCACCGCTTTGGCGGCGGGTTCGTGGGCGCATCGGCGCGGCGAGGAGACCCCGCCGAGCGAAGCGACGGCCACGAGCTGGAGCCCGCGGTCGACGTCCACTCCTTCCGGCCCGACCGGTTGGCAGCGATGCTGCGGGAGCACCGGCTTCGGTGACGTGCGGATTCGTGGGGAGGAGCTGCTCGCGAACGCGTACGGGTGGACCGTGCGGACCCTCGAGGGGTCGGCTGAGCCGGAGGAGGTCCCGGTGCGCTGGCGGGAGCTCGCGTTCCGCGGCTACGTCGCGCTGCAGGGCGTGGACACGGCCCTGCTCGAGCCGCGGCTGCCGGCGGCCCTCTTCTACAACCTCGTGCTCTCCGCCCGCAGGCTCTGAGATCAGCCGAAGGTGAACGCGTAGCCGGCGATCCCGGCTTGCGGCTGCAGGGTCAGGACGTGCTCCCCTGACCGCGGTAGGTCGACCAGCCGGTACAGGCGCTGGTTGGAGATGGTCGCGACGCCGCCGTGCACGTCGGGTCCCGCCAGCGAGCTTGGAATGGGCTTGCCGTCGAGCAGGACCCGCATCGTGCGGGGGTGGCCCGGCGAGCCGAGCACCAAAAACACTCGACGCGCGCTGAAGTCGAGGTCGAGGCTCGCTGCTCGGCCCGCGGTTGCCGCCTCGCCCCCGATCGTCCACCGGCCGCCGTACGCGAGCTGGTCACGGCTGAGCTCGCTCGTCGGAACCGGTTGGAAGCTCTGTCGGCCGGGGAGGATCTGGCCGTTCGCGAACCGCGCCGCCCTGGCCGCGCCGAGGTAGGACTCCGGCGTCGCGTGGGGATCAGGCCGCTCGGCACGCGCGTTCGCCATGGCTCCGAGCCGTCCGGACCCGGCCTCGGCGAGCAGGCTCCGGATCCCCCGTTCGGTCTCGTCGTAGGAGCCCTCGCCGAAGTGGACGAGCCGTACCTTCCCGGTGGCGTCGATCAGGTAGTCCGCCGGCCAGTACTGGTTGTTGTAGGCGCTCCAGGTCGCGTAGTCGTTGTCCTGGGCGACCGGATAGGTGAGGCCGAAGTCGCCGATCGCCCGCTGGACGTTCGAAGCGTCCTTCTCGAACGGGAACTCGGGCGTGTGCACCCCCACGACGGTGAACCCGTCGCGGTGGTACTTCCGGTACCAGGCTTCGATGTAGGGCAGCGTGCGGATGCAGTTGATGCACGTGTAGGTCCAGAAGTCGACCAGGACGACCTGGCCGCGCAGCTGCGACAGGCTGAGCGGGCGGCCACCAGGCGTGTTGAACCACTGCTGGGTGCCGGTGAAGTCGGGGGCTCGAAAGTAGACCGGCAGCCGCTTCCCGGCGGCGGCCTCCGCGGTGCCTCCTTCCTTCGACGCCGGGCCGCCCCTCAGGTCGGCGAGCCCGCTCGAGACCTCGGAGCTCTGTTCGATCCTGCTCGTCGGGTCGACGAGCGCCGACGGAACATGCCGCGCGATCGCGTTCTCGAACCTGATGTCGAGGTTGGCGATCATCACCGCCGCAACGGCCACCATCACCGCGCCCATCGCAACCTGGACTCGCGCCCGGTAGGCGCCCAGCCGATTGGTGACCCGGCGACCGCCGAGGATCAGCAGGTAGAGGACGCCCGCCGAGCCCAGGGAGTAGGCGAGCGCGACCGCGAGGCGCCCGACCGTGAAGTCCTGCGCCGCCGACACGGTGATCACGCCGGCCAGGATCGGGCCGGCGCACGGCGCGTAGACGAAGCCGAGGCTGGCGCCGACGAGGAGGCCCGAGCCGAACCCGTCTCCGCCTCTCCGAGCCGGTCCGGGGACGACCCTCGAGATCCAGGCCTCGACCCGGTCGGACAGCGGGGGGACCAGCAGGAGCAGGCCGAAGGCGAGCAGCGTGACGATGGCGAGGGTGCGCAGCAGGTCGTTCGGAAGGCCGAGCGCCGCGATCACGTAGACGAGCGCGACGGTGGCGAACGTAAACGATGCCGCCAGCCCGCAGACGACGCCGAGCGGTCGCCGCCGACCCCCGGTAACCCCCGCGGAGAGCACGGCCGGCAGAACCGGGAGCACGCACGGCGAGAGCGCCGTGCCGGCGCCGGCGAGCAGCGCGAACAGGACCAGGAGGACCACTCTCTCAAGCCTCCCGCAGCGGGCTTAGCATCCGATTAAGTCTGAAGGGCGGAGTTCGTCGATCTCGACGGTGAGTCAGATGTCGAGCTCGGGCGTTTCACCCGCCGCTTCGACCTCCGGCTCCCCGATCAGCGCGAACGCGATCGCGGGGAAGGCCATCACCGTGATCAGGCCGGCGCCGACGAGCGCGGTCGCGGTGGCCGCGTACATGATGTTCAGCATCAGCCCGATCTGTGTCGCGACGACGATGAACGACAGCGAGGTGGCCTGAAGTAGGCCGGCGGCGGCCGTGCGACGCGTGGCGAAACGGGATCGGTAGATGAGAGCCGGCAGCGCCCTGACCAGGAAAATCGCGGCCAGGAACAGGGGTAGGCGGATGAAGGACGAGACGCTCGAGAACAGGGCGCCGAGGTCGAAGTGGAGCCCGCTGTCGACGAAAAAGAACGGGATGAAGATGCCGAGGGTCACGGCGTCGAGCCGCTCCTCGGCGAGCTCGTCCCTGGTCGAGGTCATGCCCCGGATCACTCCCACCGTGAACGCGGCGAGGATCGTCTCCAGCCCGAGTTGCGTGGCCACCCCCGCCACTACCGCAATCAGGGCGAAGTCCCCCCTGACGCCGATCTGCGCACTGGTCCCCTCGAGGCGATCGATCGCGTCCGTGAGGCGCTGGAACTGGGCCCATGGGTGAGCGAGAAGAGCAGCAGCGCGGCGAGCACGAGAAACAGGCTCAGATGGAAGATCTCGGTGCCAGGGCCGCTGCGCTGGCCGGAGTAGAAGAACGAGAGCAGGATCACCGCGCCGAACTCAGCCACGGCCGCGGCGGCGATCACCTGCTGACCCCAGTCCGTGTCGGTCTCGTGCGCGTCCTTGAGCGGCACGATGATGATGCTGAGCGACGTGGCCACGAAGACGATCGCGATCAGGAGCGGCGTCTTGATCAGGCCCACTTCGTGGAGCGCCAGCGCGGCGGCGAACGCGAGCCCGAACGAGATCGCGAAACCGGCGAGCGACGTCGTGAGGAGCGCCCCGCGCAGACGGTCCACCTGGATCTCGCGGCCGGCGAGGAACAGCAGGCAGGCGAGGCCGACCGTGGAGAACACGTTGACCGGCCCGGTCGAGGACGCGATGCCGATCCCGTGCGGCCCGACGATGATCCCGCCGACCAGCTCGAGCACGATCGACGGGACGATGATCGCCGGCCACATCGCCCGGGTCAGGGGCGCCAGGAACGCGATCACGGCGACGATTACGAAGCTCGTGTAAGCCTGCACGCGCGCCGGAGGCCGCCGGGCCGGGTCTAGCCCCCGCTCCCCCCTTCGGCCTGACGCCGCACGCGAAACAGGCCCTCCACCCCGCTGATCCCCTTCAGGCGGTGCCTCCCCGCGAATGACCAACGGTGTCCGTTGGCGGCGGCGTCGCGGACCTCGGAGGCGCAGAGGACGCTCCCGGGATAGGCGATGTCGGTGATCCTGCTGGCGAGGTTCACCGGCCGCCCGTACCAATCCCCGGCTCGCGAGAGGGCGGCGCCTCGCGCGACGCCAGCCCGCAGACTGGGAAAGCCCTGGCCCTCGACCTCAGCGGCCTCGATCAGCGCGATCGCGGCATCCAGCAGGGCATCGTTGTCGGGAGAGACGAGCATCGCCGCGTCGCCGAGCATCTTCACAAGGCGCACGGGCGGATCGGCGAACTCGCGGGCTAGCTCGTCGAGTCGCCCGGTGACCGCGGCCAGCTCTTCCGTCGGCAGCCGCTCGCCGAGCTTCGTGAAGCCGACCAGATCCGCGAAGCAAACCGATACCTCCTGGGATCCGGCGAGGCTCCCGGCCTCGAGCTCCGCGCTGCCGATCGCGTCGTGTCGGAGCTGTTCACGGATGTGGAGCCTCAGGACGTGCTCGAGCGACATGACCAGAAGCGGCAGGAGTGCGGTCGCCGCCTCCGAGTAGCGCCTCGCCGCCTCGAGCTCGGTGTCCCCCTTTCGCAACATGGCCTCGCCGACAACGGCCCGATTCGCGGCGGCGAGCTGGGAGGCCGCGAGGCCCATGACGCGCGCCGAGTCGTAGACCTGGTCCGGGGTGAGCCCCGCGTCGAGGACGCTGCGCAGCCGGCGGGCGGCGTTCAGATCATCCTCGGTATGGATCGGCTCGTCGGGATCGGCGCCGGACAGGCCGAGAGCCTGACGCTGGCGCCTCAAGAGCTCGAGCTCGACCCCGGCGAGCTCGGAGATCTCCCTGGCCGTATAGCGCCGCCCGCCACCCTCGAGCAGGCGCTCGACGGGGAGCAGCGCCAGCCGGTCCTCCGCGACCGCTCGGCGAAGCTCCTCCAACCCGACTCCATCGGCCGCCAGCTCCGTGAGCAGCTCGAGCCGTGCCTGGCGATTCCTCCCCCGGGTTCCCTTGAGTAGGCCCTCGGCCTCGAAGTCGATCGACACGCGGGCGATTCTCCCAGCACCGAGGGGGAGCCTCCTCCTAGAATGGGTGCATGGCGGGAGAAGGCGTCGAGCTGCCCATCTTCGAGCTCCCCGTCGTCATCCTGCCGGGCGAGCTCCTGCCACTCCACATCTTCGAGGAGCGCTACAAGCGCCTGGTCGCGCATTGCCTCGAGACCGCCGAGCCGTTCGGAATCGTATTTCGCGACGACGACGGCACGGCCCACCGGATCGGGTGCACGGCTCGTGTCACGGAGGTGCTCGAACGCTTCGAAGACGGGCGAATGAACATCGTCGTCGCGGGCGAGCAGCCGTTCAAGGTCTTGGAGCGCTTCGAGAGAACGGACTTCCCCGCCGGCGAGATCGAGCCCATCGACTCCGGGGTCGAACCGGGCGACGATCAAGGCGCGGCCACCGATACGCGAGAGGCGTTCGCCGAGCTGGTCGAGCAAGTCTCAGGCGAGGAGCCCGACATCGGCGAGCTCGACGCAGAGGATTCCTACGGCATCGCGGCGCGGGTGGAGCTGCCGCCGGAGACGAAACAGGCGCTATTGGAGCTTCGGTCGGAGCCTGAGCGCCTGCGGATCCTGGGCAACGCGCTGCGCGCGCTCATCGCCGCGGTCGCCGGTTCACAGGAGATCGCCGAGCGCGCCAAGATGAACGGGAAGGTGATCGTCGGCTAGCTGGTCGTGGCTCCCGCGAGTACCTGGTCCGACGTCACCACTCTCGCCCCCGCCCGCCTCATGTCCTCGAGGGCGCGCTGCGAGTCGCCGTCCCGAACCTCCACACCGCGGACCGCGTCCTCGACCACGCTCACGTCGAACCCCTCCGCACAGGCGTCGATCGTCGAAGCGCGCACGCAGTAGTCGGTGGCGAGGCCGCATACGTACACCTGGTCTACGTCGTGCTCGGTGAGGATCCGGGCCAGATCGGACTTCTCGAAGCCTGAATAGCCCTCGTCCTCTCGGCCGCGACCGACGTCAACGGTGGCGGTGACGCGAACGTGCTCCATCGCCGGGTGAAACTCGGCCCCGCGGGAGCCCTGCACGCAGTGAACCGGCCACGGGCCGCCCTGGGTCTCGAAGGACGCGTGGTCGGGCGGGTGCCAGTCCCGGGTGGCGAAGACCAGCTCGACGCGATCCGCGAGCCTCTTCACCGGCTCGGCGATCTCGTCGCCGTGGGGCACCTCGAGCGCTCCACCGGACGTGAAGTCGTTCTGGAAGTCGATGATGAGAAGCGCCTTGGCCACTCTCGCCCTCTCGCCCCGATGCTACTCGCCACTCAGTGAGTAGCGGACGGACGACCGCGCACACTAGGCATACGCCACCGCCCCGCCTCGCCGGGGGTCGCCGCCGCCTTGGAGCTCGCCCGTGGCGGGGTCGCGGGCCACCGCGTGCACGCCACCGAAGAACAGGTTGCGGTCCTCCCAGCGGACGATCTGATACCCGAGTGCGGCGAGCCGGTCGAGGCCGCGCTCGTCGTTGCCGGGCTCGGCCTGGACGGCGCCGGCCTCGAAATGGACGCGCGGCGCGTCCACGGCCGGCTGCGCCTCCATGCCGTCGTCGATCAGCCGGATGATGGTCTGCAGGACGGCCGACCGGATCCGGTTCGATCCCCCGCTGCCGAGCCCCGCCTCCAGCTCGCCGTCTCTCAGCACGACGGTCGGGGACATCATCGACGGCACCCGCCGCCCGGGCGGGTTGACGTGGAAGCCCAGGGGGTTCAGGTCCTCCTCGCCGAGCATGTTGTTGACGTGGATCCCGGTCCCGGGAACGACCACGCCCGATCCGGTCCCGTTCGAGCAGGTCACCGCCGCGCAGCGCCCCTCCGCATCCACGGCGGTGATGTGCGTGGTCGAGCCGAGCCGGTCGCCCGGCGGCTCCGCCGGCGGATCGGGCGGCCGCCGGCCGCCGCGGACCCTCTCGGCGGCCGTCTCGACCCGAGACTCCGAGAGGAACCGTCGCGCGTACCCGTCCTCGTACAGCCCATGGAAGAACGCCTCGGTTCGCGCAACCTGAGCCTCCTCCATCGCCGCGACGACGGCGGCGACGCCCGCGGTCTCTGCCCGGTCCAGCAGCGAGAGCGCGAACGCGATCAGGAGCCCCCCGGAGGAAGGCGGCGGGTTGGTGAGCACGTCCCGCCCCCGATAGGCGGCCTGCACGGGCTCGCGGAGCTCCGGCCGATAGGCGGCCAGGTCGTCCGGTCCCAACGTGCCGCCCCGCTCGAGGACCCATCCCGAGACCCGTTCGGCGACCTCGCCCGAGTAGAAGGGCTCCGGTCCCTCGGTCCCGTAGCGCTCCAGGGCCTCACCCAGCTGCTCGAACCTGAACCTGTCGCCCTCGGCGAGGATCCGGCCGTCGGGCGCGTAGACGGCCCGGCACTCGGGCTCGTGGCACAGGATCGGCTCCAGGATGCGGAAGATGAACGCCTGCTCGGCGTTGACCGGCACCCCCTCGCGGGCGAGCCGGGCGGGCTCGCGGGCGAGCTCGGCGAGCGGAAACGAGCCGTAACGGCCAAGGGCCTCGGCGAGGCCCGCGGCCGTCCCGGGAACGCCGCAGGACGCGGCGCCCACGTTGAAGACCTGTGGCGACTCGGGGCTGAAGTACACGGGGATGGGGACGAGCTCGGATCGGCGCTCGCGGGTGGTGCGGCCCGGGACCTCGACGAAGAAGTCCAGCAGGACGTCCTGCGGCGGTGCGTGGACCAGCATGAACCCGCCGGCGCCGAATCCGGTCAGCGGGCTCTCGGTGACGAACGAGGTGAGGACGGCGGCGACCGCGGCATCGACCGCGTTGCCACCCTCGCGCAGCACGGCGGCCCCCGCCTCGGCGGTCAGCGGATGCCCGGCGGCGACAGCTCCGCGTGTGCTCATCGTCGGTGCAGGCGAGTCCGGGTGGGCGGTGACTGCCGCCCGCGGCGCCCGAACCCGGCGGCAGCGGACGCGGTAGCGGAGCATGCCGCCGGATTATTGCTCAGCGGCCGGGGACGAACGGGCACGTCTATCGACAGGTCCCGGGGACGGGACTCGAAGCTGGGCGCGGTTCCCGCCCGGCGATCGGCCGGACGACGCACCGCCGCGGTCGTGGTCCCGGCGGCTCGCAGCTCGTCCTGGGAGCTTCCGTCCGCCCTGCGGCCGCGGCCGTCGAAGCGGGTGGCGATGACGGTCACCCAGACCTGGTCGGAGAGCGTCTCGTCCACGTTGGCGCCGAAGATGATGTTGGCGTCGGGATGCGCGGCCTCCTGGACCACCTTGGCGGCCTCGGAGACCTCGAGCAGGCTCATGTCCGGGCCGCCCGTGATCGAGAGCAGGATGGACCGGGCCCCGTCGACCGACGTTTCCAAGAGTGGCGAGGAAACCGCCCGCTCGGCTGCGGCGACGGCCCGCGTCTCTCCGGTGCCCATCCCGATCCCGAGCAAAGCCTGGCCGGCATCGCGCATCGTCGTGCGCACGTCAGCGAAGTCGAGGTTGATCAACCCGGGCAGCGTGATGAGCTCGGAGATCCCCTGGACGCCCTGGCGCAGCACGTCGTCGGCGACCTGGAAGGCCTCGATCATCGTCGTCTCGCGCGCCAGCACGGAGAGCAGCTTTTCGTTGGGGACGACGATCAGGGTGTCCACCTCGGCGCTCAGCGCCTCGACCCCATCGTCTGCCTGCTTGGCGCGCCTGGTCCCCTCGAAGCTGAAGGGCTTCGTCACGATGCCCACGGTCAGCGCCCCGACGTCGCGAGCGAGGCGAGCGAGAACGGGACCGGCCCCGGTGCCCGTGCCACCACCCACACCGGCGGTGATGAACACCATGTCCGAGCCCTTCAGCAGGCGCTTGATCTTGTCCTGCTCCTCGAACGCCGCCCGATAACCAAGCTCGGGGTTCGATCCGGTGCCGAGCCCCCGCGCGACGCCGCTCCCGAGATGGACCGTGACGTCGGCGGTCGACTGCTGCAGGGACTGAAGGTCCGTGTTGATGGCCATGAACTCCACGCCCGGGATCTGCGCCTCGATCATGCGGTTGATCGCGTTGACGCCCGCGCCGCCAACCCCTACGACCCGGATCACGGGGAGGTGCGGACGCGGCGGGCCGTGGTAGTCGCCCATGCCGGGCTCATCGCGGCCGTACGTGGGGCCCTCCACGTCGTGTGACTCGTCGGCGAAGATCCGGCTGAGCCTCTGCTTCGGCTGGGGAATCGAGGTCTCCTCGAGTCGATATGCGCGCACCCGCTCGGGATCGGGCGGGGTTGGCTCCGGCTCCTCCGCGGGCTCGCGGGAGCTCGATTCGGGCTCTGAGGTCTCGCTCGCTCCGAGGTCGCGCGTCGCCTCTTCGGGAGGCGCGCCGGATGCCTCGTGCTGCTCGGTTGGCTGCTCCTTCGACTGCTCCCTGTCCTCGCGGGCCGTCGAGCGGAAGAGGTCTGCCAGCGGGCCTTCGCGCATGCTGGCCCGCTTACGCCGCGCCATTCGTCAAGACCTCCTGGGCAAGCTCCCGGTAGTAGTTGGCAGCGTTCCCCTTCGGATCGTATTTGAGCACGCTCGAGCCTCGAACCGGCGCCTCGGCGAACTTGATCGCCTTGCGGATGCGGGACTTGAAGACGAGCTCGCCGAAGTTCTCCTCGAGGATCTCGATCGCCTCCTTCGCATGGACCGTCCGGGAGTCCAGCATGGTCGGCAGGATGCCCTCGATGTGGACCCGTGGGTTCAGGTTCTCGCGGATCATCTGAAGGGTGTTCTGGAGCTGGACCAAGCCCCGCATGGAGAGATATTCGCACTGAACGGGGACGATCACCTTGTCGGAGGCCGTCAGCGCGTTGACGGTCAGCAATCCGAGGCTGGGCGGCGTGTCGATGCAGACGAAGTCGTAGTCGTCGACGACCGCCGACAGCGCCTTCTCGAGGGACCGCTCGCGCCCGATCTGCATGCTCATGGCGATCTCCGCGCCGGCGAGGTCGATGGACGCGACCGCGATGTCGATCTCGCGTTCGGCGATCACGTCCCGGATCGGGATGTGATCGACCAGCACGTCGTACATGCTGACCTCGACCGTGTCCGGGTCGATGCCCTGGCTCATGGTCAGGTTCCCCTGCGGGTCGAGGTCAATGGCGAGCACGCGGTGGCCGGACTCCGCGAAGGCGACGGCAAGGTTGAGGGTGGTGGTGGTCTTGGCAACGCCGCCCTTTTGGTTGGCGAAGGAGATGATCTGGGCCTTGCGCTCCGACCCGTCCCCGATGTGGGCGCCGGGCATCCTGCCGTCCCCGGGCTGGCGCGACGGGCTGAGGGCCTGCTCCGCGCTCAGTCGCTCCTCCTCCTCCTCCTCCTCGGGCTCGGGCTCGGGCTCGGCCGCCGGCTCGGCGACACTCGCCTGAGGCTGCGGCTCCGGCTCGGGCTGCTCCTCCTCGGGCTCGGGAGGCGCGGGATCCACGGCCGTCGGCGCCGGGTCGGTCACCGAAGAGAGGGGCTCGACTTCCGGTGAGGACTCGAGGTCGGCCGGCCTCGTCTCGCGATCGAGTGACTCGAGCGAGTAGCCGTTCGTGGACGACTGGTGACCGTTGGTGGAGCTATCCGGCTTGGAACCGCGATTGAAGAGACCCATTGATCGCGCTTATTCGCACGTACCCGTGCATTTCCTCCCCGCGGGACGCAGCCTGCTTAAGTTCCCGCGGTGCCCGAGCTGCTCGACAAGCGCCTCGTGATCGTCACCGGCAAGGGCGGCGTCGGCAAGTCCACGGTCGCCCTCGCCCTGGGGATGACGGCCGCCGCCACGGGGCGGCGGACGATCGTCTGCGAGGTGTCCGCCGCCGAGCACACCTCACGCGTCTTCCATCGCGCCGAGGTCGGCTTCCACGAGGTCGAGATGGCGGAGAACCTCTGGTCGATCTCCATCGATCCCGACGAGGCGATGCGCGAGTACGTCCTGCTCCAGCTGCGAGTCCGAGCGATGCGGGACATGCTGTTTCGCTCCCGGATCTTCACCTACCTCACCGCGGCCACGCCGGGATTGCGCGAGCTGGTCACGATCGGAAAGATCTGGGAGGTGTCCCAGCCGGATCGCAAGGTCAAGAAGGGACGCAAGTACGACCTCGTGATCGTCGACGCTCCGGCAACAGGGCACGGCGTCGCGTTCCTCCAGACCCCGAGGACGTTCGCCAACATCGCCCGAGTCGGCCCGATCAAGGCCCAGGCGGAGGCCCTCGAGACGTTCATCGTCAACCATCGCAAGACGGGTGTGGCGATCGTCGCCCTCCCCGAGGAGATGCCCGTCAACGAGACGGCGGCATTGGAGCGGACGCTCGTCGAGGACGTCGGCGTCTCGGTCGACCGGGTCTACATGAACGGCCTCTACCCGGAGCGGTTCAGCGGGCCGGAGCTCGAACGGATCGACGCTGTGGGCACGCAGGCCAACGGCGGCGTTCGCGGCGCGTGCCGCGCGGCGCTGAGCGAGAGCCGCCGTTCGAGCGCCCAGCACGAGCAGCTCGCCCGGCTCGCCGAGCTCGTTCATGCGCCGCTTCGGACCCTGCCGTTCATGTTCGAGCCGGAGGTCGGGGTCGAGGAGATCCGAGAGCTCGCCGGCGAGCTCTCCGGGGAGATCAGCTGAATGGCCGGGGTCGCCGAGCTGCTCCAGGGCAAGCGGGTCTGTATCTGCGCCGGCTCCGGCGGCGTCGGAAAGACGACCAGCTCGGCGGCGATCGCCGTCGGGATGGCGGCCCGCGGGAAGAAGGTCGCGGTGCTGACGATCGACCCGGCCAAGCGGCTCGCCGACTCGCTGGGCCTCCCCGAGCTCGGCAACGAGGAGCGTCGCGTGGACCCGGCGCTGTTTTCGGAGGCCGGCGTGGAAACCAACGGCGGCGAGCTCTGGGCCATGATGCTGGACGCCAAGGCGACCTTCGACGAGCTCGTGCGGCGCCATGCCCCGGACGAGGAGACTCGGGACCGCATCCTCTCCAACCGCATCTACCAGCAGCTCTCGGCTGCGCTCGCCGGATCGCAGGAGTACATGGCGATGGAGAAGCTGTTCGAGCTCCACGCGGAGAACCGCTACGACCTCCTGGTCCTCGACACCCCGCCGACCCGCAGCGCGCTCGACTTCCTCGACGCCCCGCGGCGTCTGATGCAGTTCATCGAGGGGCGGGCTCTTCAGGTCTTCATGCGCCCCACCGGGTTCGGGATGAGGGTGTTCGGCCGGGGCACCTCGATGATGTTCTCGATCCTGCGCCGCGTGACCGGCGTCGAGGTGCTCGAGGATCTATCGGAGTTCTTCCAGGCCTTCAGCGGGATGGTGGGCGGCTTTCGCGAACGGGCCAAGCGCGTCAGCGAGCTGCTCGCCCAGCCGGAGACCTGCTTCCTCGTGGTCTGCGGACCGCAGGGCGAGCCGATCACGGAGGCCGTCTACTTCCACCGGAAGCTGGTCGAGGCGAACCTGCCCTTCGGCGGGGTGATCGTCAACAAGGTGCACTACGGGAGCGAGCTGCCCGACCGCGACGAGGCGCTCGCCGAGCGGCTGACCTCCGAGCTCGGCAGCGAGGGCCTCGCGGAGCGAGTGCTGCGAAACCTCGACGACTATCGGGGCCTGGCTGCACGCGACCAGCGCAACATCGATCGGCTGACAGCCGAGATGCGCGCGCGATCGGTGATCCAGGTCCCCTACCTGGATGAGGACGTCCACGATCTGAGCGGACTGCTTCGGATCAACCAGTACCTGTTCGCGGCGGGGGCCAAGGAGCGCACGGCAATCGCCGCGGCGTCATAGCCGCGCGCAACGACCGATCGCGGACCAGGGCCCGCGATCGGTCTGCTGTTCGGAGGTGATCGGAGGAGAAAGTCTTAGGAGGCCCGGACCCGTGCGCGGCGGCGGCGGTCGTAGTTGATCTCGCGCACGTCCCACTCGGTCGTCTCCGGACGAGGGAAGAGATACGCAACGCGGTCCGAGGTCTGGTGGCTCCCACGCGGAGGTTCGGGTTCATCCAGCAGCTCCGCGAGACGCTCTTGACGTGGCGGAACAGCCTCCATCGTGGTCGTGGGCGGCTCCGGCTCGGCCTGGCTGTTGAACACGGTCTGCTCCTCCGGATCGGGGTCTGGCTCCATCCTGATTCGCCCCCCCGGCTCCGGAACCTGCCGGACGAAGGTCGGCTCGCTCGCCTGACGCGGCTCCTCCCAATCCCCCGGCGCATCGATCCACTCCTCCGGCTCGCCGTCCGACTCCGACGCCGGCACGGGTTCCTCGTGTGCCTCCTCGTAAAGCTCATCCGGGACGTCGTCCGCGAGCGCCTCGTCGTAGAGCTCTGTCTCGACCGGCTCGTGGACATCGGGCTCGACAGGGCCGTCCCACTCCTCAGCCCCGCCGCGCTGCTCGGCGACGCCCTCACCGACGGCCAACCCGTCCGCGAGGAGGATCTCGTCGGCGGTGGACCGCAAGTCGGAGCCCAGATGGCCGCAGGCGGCGTCCCGCAGGATCGCGCGAAGCAAGTCCTCGATCGCCGACGTGACCTCGCCCGGCCCGGGGCCGTCGTCGCTCGCCACGGCGAGGCCGCCGCCCCACAACTCGCGCTCCAGCGCCAGGCCGCGGTCGACGATCACCTTGATCTCGTCGCGATGCTCCGGCTCGGCGCACAGTCCCGAGACCCGCATCGAGAGGCTGAGCTGCGCGGGGCCGCCTCCCTCGAGCAGGAACCTGAGCGCCAAGAGGTAGTCGTTGAGCGCCTCGAGGACGACGCTGCGCTCCGATCCCGCCTCGAAGCGGGAGATCGCCCGCGCGAGCACGCGGGACGTGCCGGCGCCGTTTGCAGTGGACCGCGCGAAGGGTGACGAGCGATAGGCGAGGGTTCGCGAGAGAGCGGCGAGATCGCCGAGCTCCTCCTCGGCGAGGCGGTAGCCGCCGGGCCGCGACCGGCCCGCGCCGGTGGCGATCCGGCGCCAGCGGTTCGTGCCGGCTCGGGTCCAGGCATACGGCCCCAGACCGACGCTCCCTGCCTTGAACAGGCGAAGTGTGGTGACGAGCTGGCGGAACGCGCTCACTGCGCGGGCACCGACATCCGGCTGCGCCTCGTCCTCGCCCTCGCCCTCGGCGTCACGCGCGCCGACTCGCGTCGCGGCGAGGAACACGTGCTCCCACCCGGCGACGCCGGCGCCCTCCGTCGAGCGCGCCTCCGGCGGGACCTCGACGCTGTCCGCCCTGACGATGGTCGCGGTCGCGAGCTCGAGCCTGGTCGTCGGCAGCTGGAGCCCGCGGATCGGGACGACGACTTCGATCTCGTCTTCGGCCGCTTCGCCTCCCGCCTCGAGCTCCGCGACGGCGCTCGTCAGGCGTTCATCGTCCACCGAGAAGTCCGTCGACCCCTCCCACAGCCGGCACAGGAAGGCTATGCCGGCCAGCTCGCCACGCTTGCGGGGATCGGGAGGCACGGTGACCGTCAGCTCCTCGAGGTACGGCGCCGCCAGGCCGGCGGACTCGATCGCGGCGCAGCCCGCGCCGAACGAGTCGACCTCGAGCAGCGCGGGGGCGTGGTCGCCGATGAAGCGCTCCGTCAGCGGGATGTATTGCGGCAACGCCGAGCCACTTCCCGACTCTTCGACGTCGTAGGGAATCTGCTCGCCCGCCGCCACCAGCTCGCGGAAGCGCTCGGCCGCGTCGCGGGCCATCGTCTTCAGTGCTTCTCGAACAACCAGGTCACGCATGCCGGGACGCTTCGCGCCGGCGCGTGTCCCTCCTGCCCTGCAAGCGACGTTGCAGGAGCCCGCCCGGCCTCGCGGCCGACAAGGAATCGGGCGGCGGGCGCTACGCAGCGACCGCGGTCTCGTGCCGCCGCCCGCCGCTCAGAAGCCAGCGGCGGCCGTAGACCCTCATGTCCTCGATCAGGGGGACGAGGGCGCGGCCCTTCTCGGTCAACGCGTATTCCACCCGGGGCGGAACCTCGGGATACGTGCGCCGCTCGACGATCCCCTCGTCCTCGAGCGCGCGGAGGCGCAGGGACAGGGTCCGGGGGCTGATCCCGTCCAGCGATCGCTCGAGCTCGCAGAAGCGCCGGCTACCGTCCGCCAGGTCACGGATCATGAGGAGCGTCCATTTGCCGGAGATGATCTCCGCGCAACAGCCGACTGGACAGGGATCTTCGGGCATCGGGTCTGATGGAGGGGAATTCGAAGACGCTCCCCACCGCCAAGGCCGAGTATAGCTCAATGCTTTACGAACTGAAGTGACTCTTCGGGGCCCTCGCCGTCCCCGATGACCTGCTCGATTCCACTGGCTCGCTGCCCCTGCGCCGCCAGCATGAGCTTGAAGTCGTGGGCGCTCGATGCGACCTCGAACGCGGTCTCCTCGGTGATGTTTCCCTCGACCACGTGCTTCAGGAGCGCCTGGTCGAAGGTCTGCATGCCGTAGTACTCGCCCTCCGAGATCACCTCGGTGATCCGACCAGTCTCCTGCGGGTTGAGGATCAGGTCCTGGACGCGGCCGGTGACCACCATCACCTCCGAGACGGCGACCCGACCGTCACCGCCGAGCCGCGGGACGAGGCGCTGCGAGACCGCGCCCCTCAGGGTCGCCGCGAGCATCACCCTCGCCTGCTGCTGGAGGTGCGGCGGAAAGAAGTCGATGATCCGGTTGATCGTCTCCGAGGCGTCCAGGGTGTGCAGGGTGGAGAGCACGAGGTGGCCCGTTTCGGCAGCCGCCAACGCTGTGCGCACGGTCTCCTCGTCGCGCATCTCCCCGATCAGGATCACGTCCGGGTCCTGTCGGAGGACCCTGCGCATCGCCCGGGCGAAGCTCTCCGTGTCCTGGCCGACCTCGCGCTGGTTGATGATCGAGAGCTTGTCGCGATGCAGGTACTCGATCGGGTCCTCGAGGGTGACCACGTGGCGCGAGCGGGTGGAGTTGATGTGGTCGATCATCGCCGCCAGCGTCGTTGACTTGCCGGAGCCGGTCGTCCCGGTCAGCAGGACGATGCCGCGAGGCTCCTCGGCCAGCCTGCGGATGACCTCTGGGAGCCCGAGATCGTCGATCGTCCGAACCTGGAATGGGATCGTGCGGCATGCGATCGAGACCCACCCACGCTGGCGAAACGCGTTGACGCGGAACCGGGAGAGCCCGGAGATCTCGTAGGAAAAGTCCGCCTCACCGTCGGTCGCGAACTCCTGCAGGAGGCTCTGGTCTTTCAGGATGTGCTCGAGCGCCGCCTCCGTCTCCTGCTCGGTCAGCGGCTCGGACCCGTCGATCGGGCGAAGCGCGCCGTGGATTCGCGCCATGGGGGGAGAGTCGACCTTGACGTGGAGGTCGGACCCCTCACGATCAACCACGTAGCGCAGCGCTGCATCGATGTCGAAGGCCATCGAAAGCCTTATCGGGCGGGCGCGACTGCCTCTTTAGGCGCTTGGACAACGGGCCTCGAGCCCAGCTCGTGGCCGACGTCGGCAGCGCCGATGGCGACCACCCGGTTCTTGCCGAGCTGCTTCGCGCGGTAGAGCGCCGTGTCGGCCGCCTGGAAGAGCGCCTGGTACTCGGCCGCCTGACCGGAGGCGGCCGCCACACCCAGCGACACGGTCAGGTCCAGGCCGCCGGGGCTGCTGCTCTCCACGGCCTCCCGCAAGCGCTCCGCAGCCCGCGCCCCGGCTGACAGGTGGACCCCCGGGAGGATGACCAGGAACTCCTCCCCGCCGAGGCGGTAGAAGAGCTCGAAGTTCCGGAGGGTCTTCCGCATCTCGTAGGCGGCGTCACGGAGGGTGGCGTCTCCCCGGGCGTGCCCATGGAGGTCGTTGATCTGCTTGAAGTTGTCGAGGTCTGCTGCGACGAGGCAGATCGAGCCGTCCGTGAGGCGCGCCTGCTCGTGGAGCTCCGCGAAGCGCAACGCCAGCGCCTTGCGGTTGAGGAGCCCGGTGAGGGGGTCGAGCACCGACTCAGTGCGGTAGTTCAGCTCAGCCGATTGAAGGGCGTCGGCGATCCCGACCACGCTCACGATGAGGGCCACCGCCGCGATCACAAAGGTAGGCGGCGAAACGCTGTTCACGTCTACGGCCACCGTGGCGAGCGCCATCAGGACCAGGCCAATCGCGGCTCCGGTCACCATGACGCGGCGCCGAAACCGGGCCGCCGTCAGGCCCACCGGGACCGCCATCCAGGGCAGAGCGGGGCTCTGGCCCGCTCCGGAGAGGACGACCCCGCCCGCGAGCAGGAGCTCGGTGAACAGCAGGCTGGAGGCGACCACTAGCTCCGGGTGCTTGGAACGCGCCATGCGCCGGTCGAGCGTGAGGAGGTTGACCGCCGAGGCGGCGAAGAGGCCCAGGATCCAGATCCCGAACCAGGGAAGCAGTGCGATCAGGGCGACGCCGATCGCGGCAGCCGCAACGCGCCGGGCTCGGCGCACACGCGTGGAGTTGTCGAGCACGCGCGCGCGGTCGAACTCGGTCGGGCAAAGCCAGGTGGAAATCGCCTCCACGGCTCCGTCATCGGCAGGGCCGCCGAGAGCGTGAACCCTTGCGGCGGCCTCGCACGCCGGCCGCCCACGGCGAATGGACCCCGGTCCAATCGGCGCGGGGCAGGCGTGCTTGGGCTGCGGCTCGCCGCTGCTAGCCGTTGCTCCTGCGGGACCCGAGCCGCTTGCGCGCGTTGCGCACGGCCAGGACCGAGGTGCTCGCCGCGTTGGCGATCTCCCCCTCGGTCCGCTCGGGGTCACGCAGGATCTCGAATTCGACGACCGCCGCGGAGCGCAGCTTCGCGCGCCCCTCGATGCCGACCTCGCCCGCGTCCTCGAGCGCCTTCTCGACAGCGCGCTCGCGCTGGCAGAACAGGCAGTAATCGCTGCCGTCGCGTTCGCGGACCCAGTTCGGAGGCAGGTTCCCCCGCTCCAGGCCGTTGGTCCAGGTGCTGGTCATCTCGCATCGCGCGCACGTCCACTGCGCCGAGCGAGCCTTCGTTGGGGTTGCGGTTGTGATTTCGATCTCCGTTTCTGGTTCGTCGTTGGGAAGCAGGTGGCGCGACGCCCTTCGCGCACGAGCGACCGACGACGCCGGCCGGCGCCAGCGCCCGCCAGCTCTCGTCCGTTACGCGACCTCTCGAAGCTTCTGGGCTTCAGCGAGCGACTGGAGCTTCTTCAGCGATTGATTTTCGATCTGGCGGATCCGCTCGCGGGTGACGTTGAACGTCCTCCCCACCTCGTCGAGCGTGCGCGGATGCTCGCCACCCAGCCCGTAGCGCAGCTCGAGCACGCGGCGCTCCCTGTAGGAGAGGTTCTCCAGCGCCTCGCGCAGGGCCTCCTTGGTGAGCAGGTCGGCGGCGCGCTCGAAGGGGGACTCAGCCTTCTCGTCGGCGATGAACTGCCCGAACTCGGACTCCTCCTCGTCGCCGACGGGCTTCTCAAGCGACACGGGAGCCTGCGCCGAGCGCTTGATCTGGTCCACCTCTTCGGGGTCGATCCCGGTCACCTCCGCGATCTCCTCCGGCGTCGGCTCGCGACCCAGCTCGGTGACCAGCTTGCGCTCGGCGCGGCCGATCTTGTTGAGCTTCTCGACGACATGCACCGGGATCCGGATGGTGCGCGCCTTGTCGGCCAGGGCGCGCGCGATCGCCTGCCGGATCCACCAGGTCGCGTAGGTCGAGAACTTGAACCCCTTGCGGTAGTCGAACTTCTCAGCCGCCCGGACGAGGCCGAGGGTCCCCTCCTGGATCAGGTCCAGGAAGGGCAGTCCCTGGTTGCGGTAGTTCTTGGCGATCGAGACGACCAGCCGCAGGTTGGACTCGACCATCTTCTGCTTCGCGTCGAGGTCGCCGCGCTCGATGCGCTTCGCCAGCTCGACCTCCTCCTGCGCGGTGAGCAGGCGGACCTTGCCGATGTCCTTGAGGAACAGCTGCAGCGAGTCCGTCGTCATGTCCGGCTTCAGGTCGAGCGCGGTCGCCTTGCGGCGCTTGCCCCGCTTGTCCGGCTCCGCGTCATGGGCCGCTGCGGCCTGGGCCGGATCGACGTCCTCGACGAGCTCCACGCCCTGGCGCTCGAGGTAGGCGTAGAGCTCCTCGATGTCGGACTCGTCGAGGTCGACCTCGGAGACGGCGGTGGCGACCTCGCCGTACGAGATCACCCCGTCCTGCTGTCCCTTGACGACGAGGCCCTTGACCTCGTCAAGCTCTTGAATCTCCGCGACTAGCATTCGCTCGTTCTCGTCTTCCTTCGGTTTACGGTTTCGGGGATGTTTTCGGCTCTATTTTTTTCGGCTCTATCTGTTTATACCCGGCGTCCAGGCCGGCTCCCGCATACATCCGTCGCCCGACGGCCGTGCCGCAAGCCCGGTATTGCGGAAATAACGGACCGGAGGCCGGTCCGTGGTGACAAGTCCTCCTCACGTGGGATCCATTCCCAACCCGAGGACGCTCAAACGTCCGTTCGTAGGGTAATCGCTATATTTTTTGAAGTCAAGCGGTTTCCGCCCACCTCGTGCGAAAAACCGCGGATTCCGCGGCTTCCAGCGCATGATGGGGCCGGCCAGATGACCGGATCCCGCTCCTACAACACCGCCCGTAATCGAGAGTTACGGATGCCGGGGCGCCCGGAGTTCATCCTCCCCAACCGGTGGAATACGAACCGGTGATGTCGGACGAGGACGAACCGAGTCGAGCGAACCGAGGCGGAGCCGCAGGACAGCGGCGTGTTCGGGAAGCTGCCGAGCACCCGGCCGGGCGTGAGGAGCCCACGGCGGGGCAAGGGCAGCGCGAAGGGGCGTCCCGCGCCTGCGTCGAAGGCGACCAAGAGGGCACCAGGGCAGGTAGGAGCGAGCGGCCTCCCACCCAGCCTGGACCCACGCCTCCGGCGGGCGCTGTCACCGGAACCGGAAACGCCCGAGACCGGCGACGGCCCCGGCGTCGAGGACCTGGCCTGGGCGGGAATCACCGTGGCGGCGGAGGCGGCGACGCTCGGCGTTCGGCTGCTGAGCCGCGCGCTCGAGGCCGTGCGCGGGCCCGGAGACAGCCGGTGACGCCGCCGGTCCGGCGTCCGGAGCGGGGTTGACGACGCTCGGGCTCCGCCGCCGGGAGGCCTCAGCGCCACGGCGTCCGCACCGGTATCTGCGCGCCTTCTGGTACCGCGCCTACGAGGAGAACATCACCGGGATGGCGGCCATGGTCGCCTACAACCTCATGTTGGCGCTGTTTCCGTTTGCCCTCCTGGTCCTGTTCATCTTCGGACGCATCCTGCAGAGCCAGGACGTCGAGACCAGCGTGCTGAACGACCTTCAGCGCCTCTTCCCGGCGGTGGAGCTCAACACGCTCGACGACGTCCTGCAGCGAATCCGCGACAGCTCCACCACGATCGGCGTGGCGGCCGCGATCGGCGCGCTGTGGATCGGGACGTCGTTCTGGGGCGCGATGGACACCGCCTTCTGCCGGATCTATCACGTCGACTGCCGTGGGTGGCTCGAGCAGAAGCGGTTCGCGATCGTGATGCTGCTCGTCGTCACCCTGTTCCTCGCGGCCAGCGTGGTCATTCCGACCCTGGAGGCCATCCTCGTCTCGAGCGCCGGCGACCTGCCGTTCGGCCTCGCCCGGATCAACGGGATCGCCAACGTGCTCCTGCTGATCGCGGCGCTGCTGGCGACCTTCGTGCTGTTCTGCGTCATCTACTACTTCGTCCCGAAGGGACACGTGCCCTGGCATGCCGTCTGGCCCGGCGCCCTGTTCGTCACCGTGACCACGGCGATCGCCAATGCGGTGTACCCCTTCTACCTCGCCCAGGTCTCGAGCGTGGGCGAGCTCGGCGGGACGATCGGGTTCGTCCTCATCGCCCTGGTCTGGTTCTACCTGGTCAGCCTTTCGATGATGGCCGGCGCGGTCATCAACGCCCTGCGCTTCGAGCTGCGCGACAAGGGCTTCCTCGCCCTGCCCGCCAAGCGAGTAGCGGCCCAGGCGCCCGCTAGCCGTAGCGGCCGCCGGTCACCTCGCGCAGCTTCAGCCGGTCGTGGCGCGCCTGGACGGTACGGACCGTTCCCGAGCGCGAGCGCATCACCAGCGACTCGGTCGTCGCGTGGCCCTCGCCGCCGTACCGGACCCCCTGAAGCAGATCCCCGTCGGTGACTCCGGTGGCGGCGAAGAAGACGTCGCTCCCCGCCACCAGCCGGTCCACGTCGAGCACTTCGTCGAGGTCGTAGTCGGCCGCCAGGGCAGCCTCGCGCTCCTGCTCGTCGCGCGGCCAGAGCTTCCCCAGAATCTGTCCGCCGAGGCACTTGATCGCCGCCGCCGACAGCACGCCCTCCGGCGTGCCGCCGATCCCCCAGAGCAGGTCGACGCCCGTCCCCTCGGAGACGGCGAATAGCGCGGCCGATACGTCGCCGTCGGTGATGAATCTGATCCTCGCGCCGCAGTCGCGGATCCGGGCGACCATCTCCTCGTGGCGGGAGCGATCGAGCATGATCACCGTGACGTCCCCGGGGTCGACGCGCTTGCGCTCGGCGACTCTTCGGATCACATCGGGGAGCGGCTCGGTAAGGGACAGGAGATCGGCGACGTCGGGGCCGCCGGCGAGCTTCTCCATGTACACGCACGGTCCGGGGTCGAACATCGTCCCCCGCTCCGCCAGCGCGATCACCGCGAGCGCCGAGGGCATCCCGCGAGCCGTGAGCCGCGTGCCCTCGAGCGGGTCGACCGCGATATCGACCTCCGGCGGGCTTCCGTCGCCGATCCGCTCGCCGTTGTAGAGCATGGGGGCCTCGTCCTTCTCCCCCTCGCCGATCACCACGAGGCCGTCCATGGGGACCGTGTCCAGCAGCAGGCGCATGGCGTCCACCGCGGCCTGATCGGCATCCTCCTTCTCGCCCCGGCCCACCCAGCGAGCGGCCGCAAGCGCGGCGGCCTCGGTCACGCGGACCAGCTCCAACGCCAGGTTGCGATCCGGCCTCGTGCCGGCGCGCACGTCGTGGGAGATGACGCTGGGAGCCTCGCCCTCCATGGGAACCGCCTACCCGCTCAGACCGTTCCCGGCGCCTTGCGCTCTCGCTTCTGGCCGACCTGCGAGCGCAGAAAGCCCGTCGCCGCGATCGCGATCGCCCGAGCAGAGCGAGCCAGTATCCGTAGTCGAGGCTCACCCCGATCTCCTGCGGGCCGGTCCCGGGCTTGTCGATCAGGCCGTTGTAGCCGATCAGCGCCATGGCGACGAAGCCGACGATCATGGTCAGCTCACCTGGCGCCCACGAGAGCCTGTGCCCGCGGACGAGAATCCAGGCGAGGATCAAGGGGGCGAGGGCGCCAGCGAGCAGTAGCCAGCGCAGCGATGGGGAAGGTCTGGAACCCGGTGCAGCTGTAGTTACCCGTTCCGCAGATGAACGTGCTGGGGTCATAGCTCTGGCTCGAGGGATCGCGGCTGACCGTATGCCCGAGCGAGTACCAGGGGAGGAACAGGATGCTGATGATCAGGACGATCGAGCCGATCCCCCCGAGCAGCACCCTGTTGCGATCCAGGCGCGAGAAGTCCATCGCGGCGAGCTTAACCGACCGCAAGCCCGTGCGAGTCTGGATTCAAATAGGGTCGCGAGGATGCAACGCTGGGGCCTGACGCTGCCGCTCCCGAGCCTGCCGCTTCGGGACCACGCGGACCTGATCCGCGGGGCGGAGGCGGCCGGGTACACCGACCTCTGGAGCGGAGAGACGCAAGGCCCAGACGGCTTCACCCCGCTCGCGCTCGCCGCAGCCTGGACGGATCGGGTGCGCCTCGGAACCGGCGTCGTCGGCGTCTTCACCCGCGGTCCCGCGCTGCTGGCCCAGCAGGCGGCGGCTCTGGCCGACGCGAGTGGCGAACGGTTCGCCCTCGGGATCGGCGCGTCCTCGGACCGGATCGTCGAGGGCTGGAACCGGATGCCGTTCTCCAAGCCCCTGTCGAAGATCGCCGAGACGCTCGACTTCCTCGACGCCGCGTTCGCGGGCGAGCGCACCTCGACCGGCTTCAAGCTCGAGCAGCCGCCCACCGAGCCGGTGCCGGTGGTGCTCGCGGCGCTGCGGGGCAAGATGCTTCGGCTGGCCGTGGAGCGGGCGGCCGGCGCGTTCACCAACTTCCTGCCGCTCGCGGGCGCTGCCGCGGGTCACGGCCGAGTTGGAGCAGGCGCCCGAGGGGTTCGAGCTCCTCTGCCGGTTCTTCTGCCTCCCCGGGGACCGTGAGCAGGTCGAGCCGCTCGCGCGATTCATGTTCGCCTCCTACGCAACGGTGCCGGTGTACGAGGCGTTCTTCCGCTGGCTCGGCTACGGCGAGCGGATCGACGAGATGGTGGCGGCCTGGAGGGCCAAGGACCGCGAGGGCGCGGTCGCTGCGGCGCCCTGGGACGTGATCGAGGACACGTTCGTCTTCGGGACGCCCGACGAGATGCGAGAGCGCCTCGACGCCTTCGTGGACGGGGGCATCACGCTGCCGATCCTGACCCCGGTCACGACGCCGGATCGGATGGCAGAGCTGATCGAGGCACTGGCGCCGGAATAACTCCGCCGAATAACTCCGCCGACATCCTCCCAGGGAGCCGAAGGCGACCGGTGATCCGAGCTTGCTCGGATTCGTCCGGTCGTCGGCTGAGGCTTCGGGAGCGTTACGTGGCGGCAGGCCGTAGGCGCGTGAACCGCGACTTCGTCGCTAGCCCGAGCGGCGGGCGAGCGCTGAGCGCGAACCGGTCCTCCGGGTCAGTCCACCAGTCGGCCATCTCGAGCCCGGCCTCCGCATAGATCCCCGCGAGGCCCTGGCGGGCGAACTTGGTCGAGATCTCGGTCCGCATCTCCTCGCCGCGCCCGAAGGGCACGCTCATGTCGAGCGAGGAGATCTGGACCACCTGGCGGGCGAGGGACCGCAGTCGGATGTCCACCCAGAGGTTCTCGTCGTCCCAGAAGGCCACGTGCTCGAACGCGTCGACGTCGAAGTCGGCGTCGAGCTCTCGGTTGAGCACGCTGAGGACGTTCTTGTTGAATTCGGCGGTGACGCCCGCGGCGTCGTTGTATGCGGCCTCCAACGGCTCGCGGTCCTTGACCAGGTCCGTGCCGAGCAGGAAGTGGTCGTCCGGCCCGAGCAGGTTCGCCACCCGGGCCAGGAAGCTCGCGCGCTGGGCCGGCTCGAAGTTGCCGATCGTGCCGCCGAGGAGGGCGATCACGCGCGGGCCGGAGAGCGGGATGCGCTCCAGGTCGCGCTCGAAGTCGCAGACGAGGCCGTGGACGACGATCTCGTACTCCGATGCGATCGCCTCCGCTGTCTCACGGGTGATTTGCTCCGAGATGTCGACAGGCGCGTAGGCCTCCAGGCAGCCCGCCACGCCCATCGCGTCCAGGAGCACGCGGGTCTTGGCCGCCGAGCCGGACCCCAGCTCGATCAGGGTCGTCGGGTTGCCCGCGGCGGCACAGATCTCCGCGGATTGGCGCTCGAGGATCGCCCGCTCGGCTCGCGTGGGGTAGTACTCGGGAAGGCCGGTGATCTCCTCGAACAGCTCGGAGCCGCGCTGGTCGTAGAAGTAGCGTGGGGACAGCTCCTTGAATGGCTTGGTGAGCCCGGCCCTCACGTCGGCGGCCATCCCGGACAGCGGTCCTCCGGGGGGAAGGTGGACGTCGACGGTGATCCGCTCGTCGGCGACTGCGTTACCAAGCGGGTTCATGACGCTCCCTCCTTCGACTCATCTGTCCCCCATGCGTTTCGGCGCCACCTTCGGGTCAGGCGTCCTTGGCGCAGCGGAAGCCGGCAAAGATCTGACGGCGCTCGGGAAGGTCCCAGTTGCGAAAGCTCGGGCGAATCACGTTTCGCCGGGTCGCCCAGGCGCCGCCTCGCAGCACCTTGTAGGTCTCGCCGAAGAAGACCTCCGAGTACTCGCGGTAGGGGAAGGCCCGAAAGCCGGGATACGCCGTGAAGTCCGACGCAGGTCCACTCCCAGACGTCCCCCAGCATCTGGAGGGCGCCGCAGTCGGAGGGGGCGTCCGCGTGGTCGCCCGCGGCCGAGCAGTCGAAGGCGAGATGGTCGAGGTTGGCGAGCTCCGGGTCCGCGCCGGCGGACGCGGCCTCCCACTCGGCCTCGGAAGGGAGGCGCTTCCCGGCCCAGCGCGCGAATGCGTCCGCCTCGTGCCACGAGACGTGGACCACCGGCGCCTCGGGATCCAGGGGCCTCCGGCGGCCCATCGCCGTTCGCACCCATCCCTCGCCGTCCGGCTCCCAGTACATCGGCGGCTCGACGTCGGCGTCCCTCACGTATTCGGCGTACGAGCGGTTGGTCACCGGGGTTCGATCGAGCCAGAACGGCTCCAGCTCGACCGCGTGGCGCGGGCGCTCGTTGTCGTAGGCGAATCCATGCGCCGCGGCGCCGACCTCGACCTCCCCTCCGTCCACCCGGACCATCTCGGGGCCGTCGTCCGCGCGCTGCGGCTGCTTGGGCTCTTGCTCGACGGGGTCGTATGCCTCCACCATCTGGATGAGCTGGAGCATCGTCTCGTTGTGCTGGTGCTCGTGCGCCAGGATCAACTCGTAGACGAATCCGTCGGCGAGCAGCGGGTCCTCCGCCGACTCCAGATCCACACCGTCGAGCACCTCCAGGGTGCGAGCGCGAACATCGTCGAGGTAACGGCGAAGATCGGCCCCACGAAGGATCGGGAGGTCGCCGCGGGTCGAGCGGGGGTTCTCGATCGCGTCGTAGAAGCGGCCGAGCTCCCCGTCGAGCGGCTCCAGGTGGCCGACGGTCTGCACGAGCCACAGCTCCTCGAAGTTCGCGATGTGCCCGAGATCCCAGGCGAGGGGGCTCAGAATCGCCGAATAGACGCGATTGAGCTCGGCATCGGACAGGGGTTCGACGAGCTGGAGGGTGCGGACGCGCGCCTCCTCCAAGCGCTCGGCGATCTCCTGGGGGGAGCTGACCTGGACGGGCGCCGGAATACGGGAAGGCTACCGCCCCCGGCAGCCTGGCGCTGGGGGCCATCTTCCACCGGACCTGAATAAGCTGCCGCGCCGATGCGGATCGACGGTGTCAGCGCACTCGTCGCCGGCGGGGCCTCCGGCCTCGGGGCGGCCACCGTCCGGGCGCTGCACGAGGCCGGCGCGCGGGTGGTCATCTGCGATCTCAACCCCGAGAAGGGAGAGGCGCTCGCGGGCGAGCTCGGCGAGCGGGCCGCCTTCGTGGAGGCGAACGTGATGGAGGAGGACCAGGTCCGCGCCGCGGTCGAGGCGGCCGCCGAAGCGGATGGCGGACTGCGGATATCCGTCTGCTGCGCCGGGATCGGCTGGGCTCAGCGGACGGCGGGCAAGCAGGGCCCGCACGACCTGGAGATCTTCCACAACGTGATCAAGGTGAACCTGATCGGCACCTTCAACGTCCTGCGCCTCGCCGCGGCCGCGATGGTGGACAACGAGCCCGGCGACGGCGGCGAGCGCGGCGTCTGCGTCAACACCGCCTCGATCGCCGCCTTCGACGGCCAGATCGGCCAGGTCGCATACTCGGCGTCAAAGGGGGGGATCGTCGGACTCACACTCCCGGCGGCGCGCGATCTGGCGAGCCGCGGGGTACGGGTGATGACGATCGCCCCCGGGACGTTCGACACCCCCTTGCTGGCCGCTCTGCCCCAGGAGGCCCGCGACGAGCTTGGCGCCCAGATCCCCTTCCCCAACCGGCTCGGCGAGCCGGCGGAGTTCGCGGCCCTCGCGCGGCACATCGTCGAGAACCCGATGCTGAACGGGGAGACGATCCGGCTCGACGGCGCCCTGAGGATGCCGCCGCGGTAGCGCGGCGCGGATCACGTTCCCTCGTCCTCCGGGTCCGAGTAGACGGGCTTTCGCCACGGCGGGTCGATCGCGAACGGGGTGTTCCTGGCCCCCGGGGCAAGCGACTCGATGGGGATCAGGACGAGATCGGAGGCGGGCGTCCAGCGGGTCGGGCGGGTCGGCGCCGTCAAGGTGACGCGGACCGCCCGTTCGCTCCGGAAGCGGGTATCGGGCTCCGAAGCCGCGGCGGCAATGCCGACCGCGGCTCGCGTTGCCGTCCGCACACCCCGCAGGGGCGCGAGCCGGGGCGGCTCGTAGACGTGCCCGGCGTGGCTTGAGTCCGAGACGTAGAGGTGCCCCGTGGCCTCGCCCCAGGCGGCCTTCGGGACGACGCCGACATCCGAGGGCCAGTTGACCGGCCCGCCGCGATAGTCGTAGCCGTGGTGCGAGGTGGCGCGGGCATCGGTTCCGGCGGCTCCGATCCGGACCTGGTAGCCCTCCCAGTCGTCATCGTGCGAGCCCGGGCTGCCCGGGAGGTCGCTCCAGGGCGGAGTTGACGAATCCGCGTAGTAGAGCCAGTACTGCACGTAGACCATCCCGGCCTTCTCGCCCGAGCAGTCGTAGCGGTTCGTCGCGGCCGAGCCCGGCGGCGTCGTGTCACGGCAGTCCACGACGTGGACGAAGGCGACAGCCGGGTCGCCCGTGGCGGACGCGCGCACGGCCCCGGTCTCCGGGCCTTCGCTACACGGCCCACCGCGACAGGAGCGAAAGTCCGCCGGCAGCTCGCTCATCCCGTCCTCGTAGTCGATCTCCGGAGCGTTCGCCTCCACCTTCGCGGCGAGCTCCGGTCCGTAGGCGGCGACCAAGCGGCCCGGACGCCGAGCATGCGTCTGAGAGGTCGGCAGCACAGATCAGCCGGGTCGCGATCGCCTGCGCGAGCCCGACGACGGAGATCCCGCGCGCCAGCGATCCCGAGCACGGCGACGAAGGCGATGGAGACAACGAGCACCAGCCCCAGCCACTCGACGGTGCTCTGTCCCACGTCGTCGGCTCCGCGCCCGGCCGCCACGCGGCGACGCTAGGTTGCATCGCCGCGCGGATGGCGCGCTGTCGATGCCGAGATCGTCGCCGCACAGCAACGGCTAGCGCCCTCCGGTTGGCAACACCTGCGCGAGCGCTACCACCGCGGTCGTCCGGATAAAGTCGGCGCGATGGCGGAACCGCACGACCTTCAGCCGCAGGCCAAGCAGCGCAACTGGAGGGGCTGGGCGCTCGGCGTGGCCGTGGTGCTGGCGCTCATCTTCATCCTCCAGAACTCCCAGAAGGTCAAGGTCAAGTTCCTGTTCATCGACACGACGACGCCGCTCATCTTCGCCCTGCTGATCGCCGCGATCCTGGGAGCCGTGATCGGCTACGTGGGCCCGCTCGTCCGCGAGCGCGGCCGCCGCCGCGAGGACTGAGAAGGCCGGGCGCGCCGCGGCGAGCTAGAGCTCGCCGACCTCGGCCGCGATGTCGGACGCCGCCTGCTTGGCGTCCGAGAACAGCATCGACGTGTTCGGCTCGTAGAAGAGGTCGTTGTCGATCCCCGCGAAGCCCGGGCTCAGGGAGCGCTTGATCACGATCACCTCGTGGGCCTCGTTGACCTCGATGATCGGCATCCCGGCGATCGGCGAGTTGGGGTCGTTCTTGGCCGCCGGGTTGGTGACGTCGTTGGCCCCGATCACGACGGCGACGTCGGTCTGGGGCATCTCCGGGTTGATCTCGTCCATCTCCCTGAGCTGCTCGTAGGGGACGTCGGCCTCGGCCAGCAGCACGTTCATGTGGCCCGGCATCCGGCCGGCCACAGGGTGGATCGCGTAGGCGACCCTGACGCCGCGCTTCTCGAGCTCGTTGGCGAGCTCCTTGACCGCGTGCTGCGCCTGGGCCACGGCCATCCCGTATCCGGGCACGAAGACCACCGAGTCCGCGTAGGCGAGCTTGATCGCCGCATCCTGGGCGCCGATCGAGGTCACGGGGCGCTCCTCGCCCGGTGCGGCCGCCCCGGTGGCGACGGCGCCGAAGCCCGAGAAGAGCAGGTTGCCGATCGAGCGGTTCATCGCCCGCGACATCGCGATCGTGAGGATGGTTCCCGAGGAGCCGACCAGGGTGCCGGCGACGATCAGGACGACGTTGTCGAGCGCGAATCCGGCGGCCGCGGCGGCGAGCCCGGTGAACGCGTTCAGGAGCGAGATCACCACCGGCATGTCGGCGCCGCCGATCGGCAGCACGAACAGGTTGCCGAGGATCGCCGCGGCGATCAGAACGGCGATGAACAGCCCCTGCGATGGGCTCGAGTCGTGGTTGGCGGACAGGACGACACAACCGGCGAGAATCGCCGCCAGGAGCAGGGCGTTGACGATGTGCTGTCCGGGGAAGCTGATCGGACGCCCGGAGATCAGCTCCTGGAGCTTTGCGAAAGCGATGTTCGAGCCCCAGAACGAGACCGAGCCGATCACTGCCGAGAACAGGATCGGGATCAGGATGTCCAGCGGGATGTCGCCTCCCAGCGACAGCTGATGCCGGAACTCCGCCCAGGCGATCAGCGCCGCCGCGCCGCCGCCGACGCCGTTGTAGAGGGCGACCATCTGCGGCATCTGGGTCATCTGCACCCGCCGCGAGGCGACCGCCCCGACCAGCGTCCCGATCAGGATCCCGACCAGGATCAGGACGCCGTTTCCGATCACGTCGAGCGACAGCGTGATCGCGACAGCGATCGCCATGCCGGCGGCCGCGATCAGGTTGCCGCGGCGCGCGGTCGTCGGATGCGTGCCCTGGCGCACGCCGAAGATGAACAACGAGAACGCGACGATGTAGCAGACCGTCACGAAGTCGCGAGATCGGCGAGAACGCCGCGAGCGGGACGGTCATCGTCAGCCTCGTCTGACGGACTCGGAGCTCTCGGATCGGACGCGGACGCGCCCGGAGGCGAAGCGGAGGAAGCGTCCGGCTTTGGCGTTCGCTTCCGCGTGAACATGCCCAGCATCCGGTCGGTGACCATGAAGCCGCCGACGATGTTGATCGTCCCGAAGGCGATCGCGATCGTGCCGATGACCTTGTCCAGGGTCCCGTCCGCGGTGCCGATCACGATCAGCCCGCCGAGCATGATGATCCCGTGGATCGCGTTGGTCTGCGACATCAGGGGCGTGTGCAGCGTGGTCGGGACCTTCGAGATCACCTCGAAGCCCACGAAGGCCGCCAGGACGAAGATCGTGATCTCGGTGATCAGGTCCATCAGGCGCTCGCTCCCGCCGCCTCGCGGGCCCGCTCGTTCTTGATCTCGCCCTCGTGCGTGATGCACGCCCCCGCCACGATCTCGTCGTCGAAGTCGAGGCTCAGCTCACCCTCGTCGGAGATCATCAGCCCGAGCAGGTTCTCGACGTTCTTGGCGTAGAGCTGCGAGGCGTGCGTCGCCATCTCGCTGGCGAGGTTCAGCGGGGCGATCACCTTGACCCCGCCCTCGATCACCGTCTCGCCGGCCTCGGTCAGCTCGCAGTTCCCCCTGACTCGCCGGCAAGGTCGACGATGACCGACCCAGGCTGCATGCCGCGCACGGCGTCGGCCGTGATCAGCAGCGGCGCGGGACGGCCCGGCACCTGGGCGGTGGTGATGATCACGTCCTGGCGGGCGGCCGCTTCGGCGAGAGCCTGGCGGACCTGCTCGTTCTCCTCGTCGGTGAGCGGGCGCGCGTATCCACCCTCGGCCTCGGCGTCGGGAATGAAGTCCAGCTCCAGCGGACGACCGCCGAGGCTCGCGATCTGCTCCCACGCGGCGCGGCGAATGTCGAAGCCCGTGACCACGGCGCCGAGCCGCTTGGCGGTCGCGATCGCCTGGAGGCCGGCCACACCGGCGCCCAGCACCATCACCTTGGCGGGCGCCACGGTGCCGGCGGCGGTGGTCATCATCGGAAAGAAGCGCCCGGCCTCACGGGCGGCGAGCAGCGTGGCCGCATAGCCGGTGACGTTCGCCTGCGACGAGAGGGCGTCCATCGCCTGGGCGCGGGTGATCCTCGGGATGGCCTCCATCGCGAAGGACGTGACCCCCTGGTCGGCGAGCGCCTTGTTGGTCTCCGGCGAGGTGAGCGGGGCCAGGTGCCCGATCAGCACCTGGCCGGAGCGCAGCCGGCCGATCTCGTCGAGCGTCGGGACGGCGACCTTGGTCACCACGTCCGCGCCCCACGCGTCGTCCGCGGAGCCGACGCGTGCGCCGGCCTCCGAATACGCGGAGTCCGGGTGCCCGGCGCCCTCGCCGGCGCCGGACTCGATGAGGAGCTCGAGCCGTTCGCCGCCGAGGGCGCCCACGCTGTCGGGGATCAGGGCCACGCGGCGCTCGCCCTCCCGGGACTCTTTGGGGACACCAACCCTCATCGGAAACGGCGAGACTATTCAACCTCCATGCCCAGAGGCGCCGAGCCAATCCCCCCGGAAACGGTCGCACGGCTGTACGAGCGCGAATCGCGAGCGTTCGAGGCAGCCCATCCCGCGTCGCGGGAGATCCACGAGCGCGCGAAGGGCTCGCTCCTTTCTGGAGTGCCGATGAACTGGATGACCCGCTGGCCCGGCAGCTTTCCGATCTTCTTCTCGGAGGCCAGCGGCGCAACCGTGACCGACGTCGACGGCCACCGCTACGCGGACCTCTGCCTCGGCGACACGGGGGCGATGACGGGGCACTCCCCGCCCGCGACCGTCGAGGCGGTCGAGCAGCGACTGCGGGCCGGGATCACGACGATGCTCCCGAGCTCCGACTCGATCGCAGCCGGCGAGGAGCTCCGGCGGAGGTTCGGGCTTCCGCTATGGCAGGTCACGGTGTCGGCCACCGACGCGAACCGCTTCGTGATCCGGATCGCCCGCGAGATCACCGGCCGAGCGAAGGTGCTCGTCTTCAACCACTGCTACCACGGCACCGTCGACGAGGCAGTCGTGACGATTCAAGAGGGCGAAGCGGTTCCGCGGCCCGGGAGCGTCGGCCCCCCCGTGGACCCCTCGATGACCACTCGGGTCGTCGAGTTCAACGACCTCGACGCGCTGGAGCGGGAGTTGGCCCGGGGAGACGTCGCCTGCGTGCTCACCGAGCCGGCGCTGACGAACGTCGGGATCGTGCTGCCGGAGGACGGCTTTCACGCACGCCTGCGCGAGCTCACCCGCGAGCACGAAACGCTCCTCGTCATCGACGAGACTCACACCCTGTGCTGCGGCGCCGGCGGCTACACGGCGGAGCACGATCTCGACCCGGACCTGCTGACGATCGGCAAGCCGATCGCAGGGGGGATCCCGGTCGGCGCCTATGGGATGAGCGAGGCGGTCGCCGAGCGCGTGCTGGACCGCACCGTCTGGGACGCCGCGGACGAGGGCGGGGTCGGTGGGACGCTGGCGGGCAACGCCCTCTCCCTGGCCGCGATCCGCGCCACCCTCTCGGAGGTCCTGACCGAGTCCGCCTTCGAGCACATGATCGCGCCTGGGGCGACGGTTCGAGGCCGGGGTGGATGCGGCGATCGCCGAGCACGGGCTTCCGTGGCAGGTGACGCGCCTCGGATGCCGCGCCGAGTACATGTTCGCGCCCTCCCGGCCGCGGACGGGCGGCGAGGCGGCCGCCGCGTTCGACCCCGCGCTCGACCGCCTCATGCACCTCTACATGCTCAACCGCGGCGTCCTGCTCACCCCGTTCCACATGATGGCCCTGATGTCGCCCGCGACCACCGAGGAGCACGTCGACGCGCACACCGCGGCGTTCGAGGAGGCGGCGAAAGAGTTAAGGGTGGGTGAGATCCCGTCTGTCGTAGCCGAAACTGCTGGGTGGGGGTCAGCCTAGGCCGAGCTGTCCGAGGTGAGGCGATTTCCCACCGCTATGCGAAAGGAAAGCGCCACAGTTCGGACGGCGCGTTCCCCTACCCAGCCTGTTGGACCCTCGGCTCCACGCTCGCGGTCCCCGCGAGCTCCGCGAGGCGCTCCAGCGTGTGGAGCCGCTGCTCGGGCTCGGGGCTGATCGGCGAGACGATCAGCCGGTCCACCCCGGCTGCCGTGTAGCGGGACAGCCGATCAGCCACCTCGGCCTCGTCGCCGATCAGCGCGGTCGCGTCCGCGAGCTCGTCCGGGATCGCGTTGTAGGCGTCCTCGCGCTTGCCGTCGAGGTACAGGGACTGGACCTCGTCGGCGACCTCACCGAAGCCGAACCTGTGGGTGAGGTCCACATAGAAGTTCGTCTTGCGGCTGCCCATGCCGCCCAGGTACAGGAGGAGCCCGGCCTTGACCACCGCCCGCGCGGAGTCGAGGTCGCCGTCGATCGCCACCTGGACCGTCGGGGAGATCTCCAGCTCCGAGCGCTCGCGACCGCCCTTGGCCAGCCCGGCCTCGACGTGCTCGCCCCAGGTCGCCTCGAAGGCATCGGGCGAGGAGAAGATCGGGATCCATCCGTCGGCGATCTCCGCGGCCAGCTCGACCGACTTGCGCCCGATCGCCCCGAGGAAGATCGGGATGTGGTTTCGGACGGGGTGGAAGTTGAGCTTGAGCGCCTTTCCCTCGCCGCCGGCCAGGGGCAGCTGGAAGTGCTCGCCCGAATAGGTGAGGCGATCCTCGCGGGCGACCACCTTGCGGACGATCTCGACGTACTCCCGCGTGCGGCCCCAGGGCTTCGGGTAGGGAACGCCGTACCAGCCCTCCGAGACCTGCGGACCGGATGGGCCGAACCCGAAGATGAAGCGGCCGCCTGAGAGCGCGTCGATCGTGCAGCCGGCCATCGCCGCCGCCGCGGGGGCACGCGCCGGCACCTGCATGATCGCCGCGCCGAGCCTGATGGTCTCGGTCTGGGGGACGAGCCAGGCGAGCACGCTGACCGCGTCGGACCCGTAGGACTCCGCCACCCACGCCGAGTCATAGCCCGCGCGCTCTGCGGCCTGGACGGCCTTCGCGGCCTCCTCGCCCTGGGGCCCGATGCCCCAGTAGCCGAGATTGAGTCCGAGCTTCAGCGCCATCGGAGTCTCCCTTCCATGACTACTGGATCAGCCCGGACGACTTCAGGTAATCGTGCGCCACCTTGGCGGGCTCCTCCTTGTCGATGTCGACGCGCGCGTTCAGCTCGCGAATCACCGGCAGGGTGAGGTTCTGCTGCACCTGGCCGATCACCTTGGCGAAGTCGGGCCCGGCTTCGTTGGCCACCTTCTGACTGGTGATGAAGATGACGTTCCCGGCAGGGATCAAGCCCTTGTCGTCCTCGAGCACCGTGTACTTCTTCGAGTTCGCGAGTTGCGCGTCGCTCGTGAACACGATCGAGAGCTCCGCGTCGCCCTTGTCGAGCACCGTGTAGCGCAGGCCGATGTCGACCGGCGTGAACTTCTTGAACTGGAGCCCGTAGTTCTTCTCGAGTCCGGCCAGGCAGTCGATCCTCTCGCGACACTCGGGCGAGCCGGCGAGAACCATGTTCTGCGACTTGCCCTTCAGGTCCGAGATCGTCGTCAGTCCATTCTTATCGGCAGTACTCGTGAGCGTCCCCACGGCGTTCGAATCGGCGAACGGAGTCGGCGGGAAGGCGGTCAAGCCCTCCTTCTCGAGGTCCGCCTTCGCCTGGGTGTAGGCCTCCTGCGGGTCGTGCGGGATCTTGTTGGCGGGGACCTGGAAGAACGAGCCCAGGGCGGTCGAGGTGTACTCCGGATAGCCCGAGATCTCGCCGTCCTTGAGGGCCTTCAGAGCGATCGTCTCCGAGCCGAGGTTCAGCTTCGTGCTCACGTCATAGCCGGCGGCCTCGAGTCCCTGGGCGTAGATCTGACCGAGGATGAATTCCTGCGGTGAAGTTCTTCGAACCGACCGTGAGCTTGACTCCCGAGTTGTCGGGGTTCTTCTGAATCAGGCCCGCACTCGCCGTGGTCGAGGACTCGTTGTTGTCGCTTCCGCATCGCGGCGATTCCCACCCCCAGCACCGCGGTGGCCAGGACGGCGAACAGCGCTCGCAGCCAGTTGTTCATGCGCATCGCGGGGGCCTCCCTCCGCATCGATTGGTCCTCTACCCGTGCGCCCTTTTGTGGGCTCAGGGGATCCTATGCGCCAGCTCGCATTCGCTGCAGCCTCAGCCCGCGTGGGGTCACGAGCCGTTGCACCCCGGCGAGCAGGAGCTCGATCGCCATGGCGATCAGGGCGATCACGATCGCCCCGGCGACGACCCCGTCGTCGCCGTAGACGTTGCGCCCGGTCACCAGGTCGCCGAGCGTCGAGAGGCCGACGAATGAGGCGATCGTCGCGGTGGCGAAGATGTTGATCGCCGAGGTCCGGACCCCGCTCATGATCGTCGGCGCCGCGAGCGGCAGCTCGACCCGGCGACCCGCGCGATCACCTGAGCCCCATTCATGCCCATCCCTTTCGCCGCGTCCACGGCGGTCGGATCGACCTGGCGCACCGCCACGAAGGTGTTGGTGAGGATCGGCGGCAGCCCGAGGATCATGAGCGCGATCGCCACGTTGCGCAGACCGATGCCGATCAAGCCGGCGAGCAGGAAGATGACGGCGATCTCCGGCACCGCCCGGCCCGCGTTGCCGAAGCCGACGGCGAAGAACTCGCCCCTTCCCATGTGGCCCAGCAGGAGACCCGCGGGCAGAGCGATCGCCAGCGCCAGCGCCAACGCCACCGCGGTCACCTCCAGCTGCGTGCGGGCGAAGTGCCACACGTACTCGGCCCCCCCGACCTGAACCCCCCCGCCAGTGACCGCTTCGCGCTGGTGCAGGATGAAGTCGAAGGCGCCGACGAACGAGTGCAGGAATGCGAACGGGAGGGTCATCGCAGCCCCACACGGCGCCACGGCAACAGCAGGCGCTGGACGAGCAGGAGCGCGAGGTCCAAGACGACCGCCATACCGATCGCGAGGAGGCCGACCAGGATGATGTTCGTGTAGAAGGTGGTTCTGGTCGAACAGGGGCACTCCCGAGCCCCCGGCGCCGGCCAGGACGGCAAGCGTGGCGATCGCGACGGTGGACACCGTCGCGATCCGCAATCCAGCGACGATCTCCGGCACCGCCAGCGGCACCTCGACCCGCCACAGCAGCTGGCGCTCGGTCATCCCCATCCCGCGTCCCGCGTCCCTCGCGTCCTCGGGCACGTTGGCGAGCCCCACGACGGTGTTGCGGTAGATGATCTGAAGCGTGTACGCCGAGAGCGCGATCACCGCCGTATCGAGGCCAAAGCCCGTGATCGGCAGCAGCAGGAAGAAGAATGCGATGCTCGGCACGGTGTAGAGCACCCCGGTGAGCCCCAACACCGGCGGCACCAGGAATCGGTGGCGGTGGGAGAGCAGCGCCAGGGCAAGCGCGATCGCGAACCCGAGCGTGACGGAGATCACGACGATCTCGAGCTGCCGGAAGAACGGGTCGACGTAGCGGTCGAAGTTGTCGACGGCCCAGCCGGCGCAGAAAAGCCCGTTGCCCGCCACGCACCCGGTCTCGGCGTGGTGGTGGCAGAAGCCGGCCGGCAGGCCCGGCGCGCAGCCGTTGCCCGCCGCGGCGAGGACCGGCGCCTTGGCGGCGAGCTCCACCATCAGCCGACCTGACGCTCAGCGGCGGGATGCTCCTCAGTCAGCGCCTCCGGTGAGGTGAGGAACTCAGAGATGATCTCCACCGAGAGCACCCCGGCGAGCCTCCCCTCGGCGTCGACGACCGGCGCGTAGCGGGTTTCGGCCTGGAGCAGATCGGAGAGCGCGTCTCGCATCACGTCGTCGAGATCCAGCACGGGGTCGGGGCTGGTGTCCGGACGAGCCGGGACCGTCTCGGCCGACAGGTTGTCGTCGGAGAGCCAGCCGAGCGGCCGTCGCTCCGAATCGATCACCAGGACGTATGGAACCTCCGCAGCGGGGAGCTTCGCACGTGCTTCAGAGGTCGCCTGCCCGACGTGCGCGAGCGGTGCCTCCCAGAGATCGATGTCGGAGACTCGCATCAGCGCTAGGCGCTTCAGCGCTCGGTCGGCGCCGACGAATTCCTCGACGAAATCGTCCGCCGGCGCCATCAGGAGCTCGGCGGGAGTCGCGTACTGGGCCAGGCGGCCGCCCTCCCGCAGGATCGCGATCCGGTCGCCCATCTTGATCGCCTCGTCGATGTCGTGGGTGACGAAGAGGATCGTCTTACGGACCTCGGCCTGGAGGCGCAGGAACTCGTTCTGGAGCTGCTCGCGGTTGATCGGGTCCACCGCCCCGAACGGCTCGTCCATCAGCATCACTCCCGGATTGGCGGCCAGGGCTCGCGCCACGCCGACCCGCTGCTGCTGGCCGCCGGAGAGCTGAGCCGGGTACCGGTCCCGGAGGCCTGGGTCGATCCGCACGAGCCCCATGAGCTCGTCCACCCGAGCTCGGGTGCGCTCGCGGTCCCAACCGAGCAGCCGTGGCACCGTGGCGATGTTGTCAGCCGACGGTGCGGTGGGGGAACAGGCCGATCTGCTGGATCACGTAGCCCATCTCCCGCCGCAGCTGAGCCGGCGAGCGATCGCGAATCGAGGTGTCCGCCGACCAGGATGTCTCCCTCCGTGATCTCGATCATGCGGTTCACCATCCGGATGGTCGTCGTCTTCCCCGATCCGGAGGGACCGACGAAGACGCAGATCTCGCCGCCCGGCACCTCGAGGTCGAGCTCCGCGCAGCGCCGGCTGGTCGGCGCCGGGATAGCGCTTCGTGACGCGCTGGAAGGCCACCGATGGAGCCTCCGCGGCGCCGTCCGCGCTGTTCGATCCCTCCACGGACACTGGAACTCGGTCGATGCTATCGACGGCCACCAACGACCACACCGGCGCTCCGGTATAGATGGTCCGGTGGAAGCCGCCACGCACCCGCACGGGCTGACCAGCGACGAGGCCGCGCGGCGTCTCGCGCGGCTGGGCGAGCCCGAGCCGACGTCCAGCCGCTCGGTGGCGAGCATCGTCACCGGCAACGTCTTCACGCTCTTCAACGCGATCCTCGGGGCCTTCTTCGTCCTCATGCTGGCCCTCGGCCTGTTCGCCGACGCCCTCTTCGGCCTGATCGCGGTGGTCAACTCGGCGATCGGGATTCGCCAGGAGCTGAGGGCGAAGGAGACCCTCGACCGCCTGGCGGTCCTGGTCGCGCCGAAGGCCCGCGC
The DNA here is from genome assembly GCA_963772345.1 of uncultured bacterium. Taxonomy (GTDB): domain Bacteria; phylum Actinomycetota; class Thermoleophilia; order Solirubrobacterales; family 70-9; genus AC-56. Next base: position 70,734 of record CAVYXB010000014.1, read on the forward strand.
CGTGCGGGACGGCCGGCTGACGGAGCTCCGCGGCGACCAGGTGGTGCCGGGCGACATCGTGCTCGTCGAGCCGGGCGATCAGCTCGTGGCCGACGGCGTCGTCGTGTCCTCGCGGGGCCTGACCATGGACGAGTCGATCCTGACCGGGGAGTCCGACGGGGTCCGCAAGCACGAGCGCGACCGGCTCCTCTCCGGCTCGTTCTGCCTCGTGGGATCCGCCTACTACGAGGTCGATGCCGTCCGCGAGCAGAGCCACGCCGAGAAGGTCGCCGGGGAGGCCCGTGCCTTCCGCCATCCACCGTCGCCGCTGCAGCTCGAGGTCAACAGCGTGCTGAGGGTGACCACGATCGTCATGGTCCCGCTGGCGATCCTGCTGCTGCTCGCATTCTCGATCAGGAGCGTCGATCTCCACGATGCGGCGCAGACCGCGACCGCCGGCCTGGTGACCCTGATCCCGGAGGGCCTGGTGCTCCTGATGAGCGTTACGCTCGCGGTCGCCGCCGTTCGACTCGCGCGCATGAACACCCTGGTGCAGCAGATGGCGGCGACGGAGTCGCTGGCCGCGGTGGACACCGTGTGCATCGACAAGACCGGGACGCTCACCGACGGGACCCTGGACCTGATCTCGGTCGAGGTCGCCGACGGTGCCCAGTCCGCCGCCGTGACGACGGCCCTGGCCCGATTCGCGCACTCCGCGGGAGCGCGAAACCGGACCCTCGAGACGATCGCCGAGCGCTATCCCGGCAGGCCCGAGCAGGTGGCCGCCGAGGTGCCGTTCTCCTCGGCCTGGAAGTGGAGTGGCCTGACGCTCGACGGGCGGCGGATCCCCCACGAGCTACGTCCTCGGCGCTCCGGACGTGCTCAGGCAGGCGGGAGTGCTCGACCTCCCGCCGGCGCTCGAGCGGAGTCTCGAGCACCACACGACCGAGGGACGGCGAGTGGTGGCGTTCGGCGAGACGTCGGCGCGGCTCCCGCAGGAGCCCTCCCGGCAGCCGCCGCCGAAGCTCGAGGCGCGCGCCCTGGTGGCCCTCGAGGAGCAGTTGCGGCCGGACGCCGCCGAGACGATCGACTTCCTGCGGTCCCAGCAGGTCGACTTGAAGCTGATCTCTGGCGATGCCCGCCAGACGGTGACCGCCGTCGCCCACGGGGTCGGCGTCCCCGAGGACGCGGGCGTCATCGAGGGCCCGGAGCTCCCCGAGGACGCCGCGGGCCTGGCGAATGCGGCCGAGCGGAACACGATCTTCTGCCGCATCACCCCCGACCAGAAGAAGGCGCTGGTGGGCGCGCTCGCCGACGATGGCCGATTCACGGCCATGATCGGGGACGGCGTGAACGACGTGCCGGCGCTGAAGCGGGCGCGGCTGGCGGTCGCAATGGGGTCCGGGAGCCAGGTCACGAAGGGGATCGCCGACATCGTGCTGATGCGCGATCAGTTCTCGATGCTGCCCCGCGCCGTTGCCGAGGGCCGGCGGATCGCCCGCAACATCCACCGCCTGGGCCGCCTGTACATGACGAAGACCGTCTACGCGGGGCTCTTGATCCTCTTCACCGCGATCTTCGGAGGCTCGTTCCCCTTCCTGCCGCGCCAGTTGACGATCGCCGCATTCCTGACGATCGGCATCCCGTCGTTCGTGCTGGCCCTCGCCCCGAGCGAGGGGCCGCTCTACCGCGGCCGCCTGCTGAGGGCGCTGGCCGCTTTCGCGGTTCCGGCCGGCGCGGGGATCGCCGTCGGGTCGCTGCTCTCCTACTACACGGTGGACAAGATCTTCGGGGGCTCCCTGGCGGAGGGACGGACCGGAGCCACGACGACGCTGATCGTGCTGGGGCTGTGCTTCATCCTCCTGCTGGAGCGCGGTCCCGGCCGCGAGCACATCACCATCCAGAGCTACATGCTGGCGATGATCGCCGGGCTCGGCGCGCTGTACGCGCTAGCGCTCGCGGCGGCACCGGTCCGCGAGTTCTTCGATCTCGAGCTGCTCTCGGCGGGACAGTGGTTCCTGTGCCTGATCTCGGTGACGGCCGGGCTGGTGCTCGCGGCGGTCACATGGCGGCTCCCCTACATCCAGGAGCTCGAGGCACCGGCCGAGCCACCACCCGAATCCGAAGACCCGGCGCCGGAGGGCCCGCCGCCCGCGCAACCGGGACAGCCCCGAACTCCCCAGGCCCCGACCGTCGACGTCAAGCCCGGGGCGCGGACATGAGCGAATCCGCGACGCGGCCTCAGCGCCGAACGAAGATCGTGGCCACGGTCGGGCCGGCCACGCGCACCGTCGAGGGCCTCACGGACCTCATTCGGGCGGGTGTGGACGTCCTGCGGCTCAACTTCTCCCACGGTTCACGCGAGGAGCACGCGGCCAACGTCGCGATGGCGCGGGAGGCGGCGGAGGCCGCCGGGCGAGAGGTGGGGCTGCTCGGGGACCTGCCCGGGCCGAAGCTTCGAATCGACGAGGTCGAGGGGGGCATGGTGGAGCTCCGGGAGGGCTCCGAGCTGACCCTGACCACCGACGAGGGGGTGGGGGCCGCGGACCACCTGTCGGTCTCCTGGGAGGGGCTGCCCTCGGCCGTCCACGAGGGAGACGAGGTCTACCTCGCCGACGGGAGAGTGCGCTTGCGGGTCCTCGGGGCCAGCACTCACGAGATCCGCTGCGGGGTCGAGGTGGGAGGAAGGGTCGCCTCACACCAGGGCCTGAACATGCCGGGCACCGAGATGCACCTCCCGTCGGCGGGTCGTGCGGACCTCGACTGGGTCGACTTCGCGGTCCAGCACGGGATCGACCTGATCGCGGTCTCGTTCGTTCGCCGGGCGGAGGACCTGCAGGGGGTGGAGCGGCGGGTTCGCGTTGCCGGCGCGGACATCCCGCTGATCGCCAAGATCGAGAAGCCGCAGGCGGCCGAGAACGCCGAGGCCATCATGCGTGCCGCGATCGGGGGGATCATGATCGCCCGGGGCGACCTGGGCATCGAGCTGCCGATCGAGCGGGTCCCCACCGTGCAGAAGCGGCTGTTGGCGCTCGCGGGCCAGCGCTCGCGACCCTCGATCACCGCCACGCAGATGCTCGCCTCGATGGTCACCTCGAGCCGTCCCACCCGCGCGGAGGTCACGGACGTCGCGAACGCGATCTACCAGGGAACCGACGCCGTGATGCTCTCGGAGGAGACGGCCGTCGGCGACTATCCGGTGGAGGCGGTGCGAGTGATGGACAGGATCGCGCGCGAGACCGAGCCCGATCTGCCCTACGGCGACTGGGTGTTCAGCCGGGTCGCCACGGAGCCCTCGGACGTTGCCGGCTCGGTGGCCCGCGCGGCGGTCGGGTCCACCTACACGCTCGGCCTCGCCGCCCTGGTCGTCCCGACCCGGAGCGGCCGCACCGCCCGTCTGGTCTCAGCGCACCGCCCGAGGGTGCCGATGCTCGCGGTCTCGCCGCGGATCGAGACGGTGCGACGCCTGCAGCTCCTGTTCGGCGTCAAATCCGCCCTCGCCGACGAGTGGACGAGCCTGCGGAGCCTGCTCGACGACTGCGCACGGCTCGCGAGAGAGGCCGGCGTCGCCCCCAGCGGGAGCCTGATCGGGATCACCGCCGGGCTTCCCGAGCAGGAGCTGGGGACGAACATGTTCGAGATCCACCGGGTTCCGTAGGCGTTTGCGGCCGCACGAAACGGTTGACTCGCAGCGGGGCCGGTGAGAGGATCGGGCTGCGGGTCGACGAGCCCATGGAGGTGAGCCTCATGCCCGACATTCCTAGTTGGCAGCTGAGCGGGGATTGGTTCGACGTCTGCAAGTGCGGCATCCCGTGCCCCTGCACATTCGCCCAGCCCCCCACGGAGGGCGACTGTGCCGGCGTGCTGGTCTGGCACATCGACGAGGGCAAGTTCGGCGACGTGGCCCTCGACGGGCTCAACTTCGCAGCGGTGGCGTACTTCGAGGGAAACATCTGGGACGAGGGCACGACCGCGGACATGGGGTTCTTGATCGACGAGCGCGCGGATGAGTCGCAGCGCGAGGCGATGCAGACGATCTTCAGCGGCCAGGCCGGTGGATGGCCCGCCGCCTTCGCCGCCAAGCTCGGTCAGATGCTCGGGATGGAGGCGGCCCGAATCGACTTCGAGATCGCGAGCGACCACTCGAGCTGGGAGGCGGAGATCCCGGGCATGGTGAAGGCCGGCGCCCGAGCGCTCCAGGGGCCGACCTCCGTCCCCGGGAGGCGGACGACCGTTCACAACCCGCCCGGCTCGGAGGTCGGGCCCGGAAGCGTGGCCACCTACGGCACCGCCACCGCCGGCGAGGTCTCGGCGTTCGGCTTCGAGTGGGATTGGGCCGGCCGCTCGAGCAAGCACATGGCCTTCGAATGGTCCGGGCCTGACTAGCCGGCGGAACACCTCGGGGCAGCGAAGTCCATGCAACCGCTGAGGGTGACAACGTCTCCGGCAGTCGAGGCGATGGGCCAGCTGATCGGCGCGCACTCCGCGCTCACGCGCGAGCTCAGCGCCCAGCTCGTCGAGCAGCACGGCCTGACGCTGAGCGAGGTCGAGGTGCTGCTCCTCCTCTCGAGGGCACCGAAGCAGTCCATGCGCCGCATCGACCTCTCACGTGACATCCGGCTCTCGCCGTCGGGCGTCACCCGCATGCTCGACCGGATGGAGGCCACGGGCCTGGTCGAGAAGGGGGTATGCGAGCAGGACGCCCGGGTCAGCTACGCGGTCCTGACCGATGCGGGCATCGCCAAGCTCCACGCGGTGTGGCCCGATCACCTGGCGGCGATCGACCGCCTGCTCGGCGAGCGCTTCGACGCCCGGGAGCTGAACCAGCTCACGGAGCTCCTCAACCGGGTCTCCGGCCCGGTGGGCTGCCGGCCGGGCTGAGCCGGCGCTCTCAGCCCTCGCGGGGCGCGAGCACGAGCTGGGTGACGAGCAGGTTCGCGACGAGGCGGTCGCCGCAGTGAACCCGAACCTCCACCACGTGCGTCGAGCGACCGGCGTGGAGGTGCTCGGCGGTGGCGATCAGCTCGTCGCCGGGCCGACCACCCGCAAATACGTTCAGCTTCATCTCCGCGGTCGTGAAGTCGTGGCGAGGAGGCAGATGCCGGAAGGTCTGCCAGGCTGCAACGGAGTCGGCCAGCGCCACCCACGCGCCACCGTGGACGAGTCCGCCCGGATGGAGATGGCGCTCGTCCACGACGATCCGGCCCCGGCAGTGCTCGTCGCCGAGCTCCAGCGGCTCGACCCCCATGTCCGCGGGGAAGCTCGAGGCGATCCGCTGCTTGATGGAGTCGACGGTGATCTGGGGGGCGTCTTCGGCCACGGCGGCGGCTGACTCTACCCCCTGAACGTCGAGCGACCCGGGTCCCCGAATGGCTCGTCGCGGTCCCGGACGGCCTCGCGCCAGCCCGCCTCGGCCGCGCGTTGCGCGAACGCGTGCCCTTCGGGGGTGTGGCGCGCGACGCCGTCGAACACCGTGCCCAGGACCTGCGTCGAGTGGAGCCCCTGCGCGTAGAGGGCCTGGTTGACCAGCAGCTTGTGCATGACGAGCTGGCTGATGGGCACCTTCGCGACCCGATCCAGCAGCGCCTCGAAGCGCTCGTCGAGCGCAGCGGCCGGCGCAGCGTCGGCGGCCAGCCCCCACTCGACGGCCTCGGCCCCGGAGATCGAGTCGCCCGTCAGGAGCAGCCGCTTGGCCCGCGCCGGCCCGATCCTCCAGGACCACAGCGCGGTGGTGGGGACGCCCCAGACGCGCGCCGGTGGATAGCCGATCTTGGCTTCGTCCTCGACCACCACCAGATCGGAGCAGAGCGCCATGTCCGTGCCGCCGGCGACGCAGAAGCCGTGGACCTTGCAGACGACGGGCTTCTCTGAGTGGAAGAGGCTCATGAACCCGCGGACGTTTCGCCACATCATCTGGAAGTCGATCATCGGGTCCCAGACACGCGCCGGGTCGTGGTTGGCGGCCTGAACCGCCGGGTCGAGCGGGGAACCCGCCGGGGCGCACCGTCGCGCTCCGAGGCCGTCCGAGCGGCCCTCCGCCGAAGCGACGAGGTCGTACCCCCCGCAGAAGCCCGGCCCGTTTCCGGCCAGCGCGATCACCCTCACCCCGGGGTCGAGATTGGCCCGCTCAACGCAGGCGGCGAGCTCGCGCGGCATCTCGAGGGTGATCCCGTTGCCCCGCGCGGGCCGGTTGAGCGTGACCCGCGCCACCGGGCCATCCGTCTCGTAGGTGATCGTCGTGAGCGACTCCATCGAACTCCTCCTGACTCGAATGCGGCACGATCCTTCCACCAGTGGCGAAAAGAGGGAGCCATACGACGGATCGAGCGGCCGGACACGAAGTGCGGCTGTCGAACCCGCCGGTCCAGCCGAGCCGGGAAGAAGTGAGGCTGAGGATCGCGATCCGCGGCGGGCTCGCGATGGCGCTCGCGACGGCGTCCGGGGTCGTGGGCGCAGCGCATGCGGGGCCGCTTCGGACCGACTCCCAGACAGTCAAGCCCGGGAAGCACCCTGCCCAAGTCGACCCCCTCGACCTCCCGGTCCATGGCGGAAGGCCGTCGCCCGAGGGCCTCGGGTATGCGCCGGTGCGCAATCGCTGCCTCGGGAAGGCGCAGCCCGGCACCCGCTCCCTCCGGCGCTACATCGATCACTGGTTCCGAGGCCATTCGCTGGGCATCTACAACTGCCGCAACGTGGCGGGGACCAATCACCTCTCCACCCACGCCGAGGGTCGCTCGCTCGACTGGGCTCTGAACGCCACCGTTCCGAGGCAGCGCCGCGAGGCGCACAGGATCATCCGCTACTTCCTCAGAGGCGACTCCTTCGGCAGGCCGCGCGCCATGGCGCGCCGCTGGGGGATCGAGGTGATCATCTACAACGAGCACCTCTGGAGCGTCACCCACGACAGCGAGGGGTGGCGACCGTGTCGAGACTCCTGCAGCGATCACGTCGACCACCTGCACATCGAGCAGAACTGGCGAGGTGCCAAGCGCAAGACGAGCGCCTGGAGCGGCTGGAGGTACACCGCCCCGGGCACGTAGGCGCCGGGCGGCGCCCCGGCCGGCTTCCCGCGACTGACGATTACGTGAGCTGCTCGAAGCCGCAGTCCTCGGGCGCCTTGTCGTCGCGCCAGCGCAGCACCTTGGTGCCGTGCCGGATGCGTCCGTCGCTGACGTGGTCGAAGCTCACCTCGACCACGAGCTCCGGGCGAAGCTCGATCCACTCCAGGTCGCGGCCGGACGCCCAGCGGCTGGGGTCGCCGGAGCCTCGCTCGCCGGTCTCGTAAGGGGCCAGCTTGTCCACCAGCTCCCGCTTCTCGGCTGCCCGGAATCCCGATGTGTGCCCCACGACCCGAAGCTTGCCCCCCGCATACAGCCCGAGGATGAGGGATCCCACCGTGCCCTCCTCCTTCCCCGGCCGCCAGCCGACCACGACGCAATCCGCCGTCCGGACGCGCTTGACCTTGACCATCCCCTTGCGCTCCCCGGGCCGGTAGGGCGCGGCGAGCTGCTTGGCGATCACTCCCTCGCCATCCTCAAGCCACGGCGCCGCCTTCGCGAGACTCGCACTGCAGCGGGGTCAACTCGATCGACCCAGCCGCGGCCTTGCGCCGCCCCTTGAGGCCCGCCACGAGTGACTCCAGGCGCTCGCGGCGTTCGTTGAACGGTTTCGCCAAGAGCTTTTGGGATCCCTCCGCGAGAAGGTCGAAGGCCCTCAGCAACGCCGGGGTCTCGGCGGCGAGCATCCTCACCCGCGACTCCGCGGGGTGGAGGCGGTTCTGGAGGGCATCGAACTCCTCGTGCCCGTCGTCGCCGAGGATCACGAGCTCTCCGTCGAGCACGTAGCGGCCCGGGGGAAGGTCGAGCTCGGGGAAATACCGGCGGAGCGGCTTCGCGCCACGGGACTGGAGATAGACGTCTTCTCCGTCGACGAACGCGATCACCCGAAAGCCGTCGAACTTCGGCTCGTACACCCACTCGGCCCCCTCAGGCAGCTCCTTTCGGGACAGCGCGAGCTGGGGCTTGACCGGCGGCTTGAGGGGCAGTGACACGCCCGCGATCGTAACTCGGCCGGCGACTACCCCTTCGGCAGCTTGGGCGGCACGGGCTGGATGCTCTTGCTCCTGCCCACCACGCTCACCGTGCGCTGATAGGAGTCTCGCAGCTGAGTCGCATCCCCCTCCCCCTTGCGAAGCGCGTCACCGATCGGCAGGACCTCGTAGTCGGGGTGGTTCACGAACACGGGCACGTAGGTCACGTTCTGCACGCGCACCCCGTTCCCGTCGGCGACGCAGTGGAGCAGGACGACCATCCCGTCCTGGCTCGACTCCGGGAGGCCCGCATCCGGGCTCTGGTTGGAGATCAGGTTGCCCTCGCTGAAAACCACGAACTTGTCGTTGATGCGCTCGATGGGCTGGACGGCGTGGGGGCCCTGGCCGATGATGGCCGTGATCAGCGGCGAGGCCGTCAGCTTCTTGACCAGCGCCAGCTGTCCCGAGCTGGGCTCCTGCTGGTACTCGGGGAGGATCTCGCCGCCCCAGTGGAGGTTGACGATCACCGCCTCCGCGCCCATCTTCTTCGCGCGCTTGGCATCGGCCAGGACACGCCCGGCGCTCGCGATGTTCACCGACCACGGATGGGGCGCCGGAATCCCGTTCGTGTCGGTCGTGAACGCGAGGAACGCGACCTTCACCCCCTTGACGTCCATCAACACGATCTTGCGTTGCGCGGCGGCCGACGGGAACGACCCGGTGTGCCGGATGTGAGCGCGGTCGAGCGCCTTGCCGGTGTCGTCGATCCCGGTCTGCCCCTGGTCGAGGGAGTGGTTCGAGGCGGTGTCGCACACGTCCCATCCCGTCGCCCGGATTCCCTCCGCCAGCTCGGGCGGGGTGTTGAAGATCGGATAGCTCGAGGGCGGAGCCGGCGTCATCGGCGTCTCGACGTGACAGATGCCGAGGTCGGCCTTAGCCACGTACGGCTTGAGCTCGTTGAGCTCCCCGGCGAAGTCGTAATGGTTGCCGCCCCCGAGCGCCAGCGCCTGCTCCCAGACCGGAGAGTGGATCAGCAGATCGCCGCTTGCCGACACGGTGAAGGGAACGGGCTGCGCCTCGCGATGTGCCCGAACGAGCTCCTTCGGCGTCAGCGAGCGCCCGTGGTCTCCGAGACCCAACTGCCAGGCCCACGACAAGCGCCGCTACCGCCACGAGCGCGAGCGCCGCGACGCGACGCCGCCGGAACCTGGCCGGCGAGGCGCGACGCCGACGCCGGGTCTCCTCCCGTTCGTAGGCCACTCAGTCCACCGTCACGAGCAAGGCGACGGCGACTATAGGCGCTGGCGAAGCCGGATTCCGAGCTACGCGAGCCCGCTCACTAGGCTCAGTGGGCATGTCCACGGCGGCCGGCCAAGGCCGAAAGGAGGTCCGATGACATCCAGACGCGGGATCGAGGCGCGGGGCCTGGTCCGGGAGTTCAAGAACGGCCCCCGCGCCGTCGACGGAATCGACCTCGACGTGGCGGAGGGCGAGATCTACGGCTTCTTGGGCCCGAACGGCGCGGGCAAGTCGACCACGGTGCACATGCTGACCACGCTCCTCCCCCCGACCGCGGGCTCGGCTCGGGTCGGTGGACACGACGTGGTCGGCGAGGGGCCGGCGGTGCGCGACGCGATCGGGGTCGCGCTGCAGGAGGCGGCGCTCGACCTGCTTGCTCTCCGGACGGGAGCACATGCGCCTGCAGGGTGGGCTCCACGGCCTGTCGAAGGCCGAGATCTCCGAGCGGGGTGACGAGCTGCTCGAGCGCGTGGGGCTCGCCGAGGCGGCGGACCGCCGGGTTGGCGGGTACTCGGGCGGGATGAAGCGCCGTCTCGACCTCGCTCTCGCCCTGATCCACCGCCCGAGGATCCTGTTCCTGGACGAGCCGACGACCGGGCTCGACGTCCAGAGCCGGGCGGCCCTCTGGGACGAGGTCGCGCGCCTGGCCCGCAATGACGGGGTCACGGTGTTCCTCACCACCCAGTACCTGGAGGAGGCTGACTCACTCGCCGATCGACTCGGGATCATCGACCGAGGGCAGATCGTCGCGGAGGGCACGCCCGCGGCGCTCAAAGCCGAAATCGGCCGTCCGACGGTCGAGGCAGTTCCCACGGACGGACGACCAGGTCGAGCGCCTCGAGGCGGTGCTCTCGCGCTTCGGGACCTCCCTTCCGGCTACCCGTGGCGCAGCGGCGGTGCGGCTGCGCCGACGGGACGGAGGAGCTCGCCGACGTGATCCGAGGCCTCGACCACGAGGGGGTCAAGGTCGCCGACCTCAAGCTCCACGCCCCCAGCCTGGACGACGTCTTCCTGGCCAAGACGGGCCGGTCGCTGGAGGGAGCCGGCGACGACGATGGCGCCGAAGAGGACACCGGCGAGCACCGAGCCACGACCGTGGCCGCCTAGGCATCCGATGTCGGAAGCGACCGTCACCGCGAAGTTCCCTCAACAGGCTCGCTACCTGGCGTGGCGGTCGGTGATCCGCACGGCGCGGCAGCCGATCGTCATCGTCCCGCCCCTGGTCTTCCCCCTGTTCCTGCTCGCGATCAACTCGTCCGGGCTCAGCGCCGCAACCGACATCCCGGGGTTCCCGACGACCTCATACCTGGCGTTCGCGCTCGCCTTCCCCTTCATGCAGGGAGCGATCTTCTCCACCAACACGGCCGGGACCAACGTCGCGCAGGACATCGACACCGGCTTCTTCAATCGGCTGTCCCTCACCCCGATGAGCGGTCCCTCGCTGCTCGTCGGCCAGCTCACCGGGGTGCTCCTGATCGGCACGCTCCAGGCGGTGGCCTTCCTCACCGCCGGGCTGGCTGCGGGAGTTCACATCGCCGCGGGTCCCCTGGGCGTCGTCGTCCTGTTCGCCCTGTCGCTGCTGATCGCGGCCGCCTTTGGGGCAATCGGGCTGTTTGCCGCGCTGCGCACGGGATCGAGCGAGGCGGTCCAGGGGCTCTTCCCCCTGATGTTCATCCTCCTGTTCCTCAGCTCGGCCACGATGCCCCGCGACCTGATCGCTCACGACTGGTACCGCACCGTGGCGACGATCAACCCCGTGAGCTATTTGATCGAGGGGCTTCGCAGCCTGGTGATCACGGGGTGGGACCCCGAGGCACTTGCACTCGGCTTCGGCGGCGCGGCGGGGATCTTCGTCGTCGCGCTCATCGGAGCCACGCTCGCCCTGCGCGAGAGGATGGTGCGCACGTGAGCCGGCGGTCCCGCTACCTCTCGGTCGTCCGGATAGTGGCCTGGCGAAACCTGCACATGGTGGTCCGCGCGCCGGCGCTCCTCCTCCCCCCGCTCGTCTTCCCGCTGTTCTTCTACATGGCGTTCGCCGGCGGCCTGTCCGCGGTGGGCAACCTGCCGGGGTTCGACTACTACAACTACGACGCCTTCCAGTTCGTCTTCGTGCTGCTGCAGTCGGCGGCCTTCGGCGGCGTCTTCATCGGGTTCTCGATCGGCGCCGACTTCGACTCGGGCTTCACCCGCCGACTGTTCCTGTCCAGCGGCGACCGCTCGGCGGTGATCGCGGGATTCGGCGTTGCGGCCATCGTGCGCGCGGCGTTCGTGTGGGCCGTCGTCTTCGCCGTCGCCCTCGCGACGGGGATGAAGGTCGGGGGCAACGGGGTCGACCTCTTCGGGCTGCTCGCGCTCGCCGTGGTCGTCTTCGTGGCGGCATTCCTGTTCGCCGCCGGGATGATGACCCGGCTTCGGACGCTTCAGGCGGCGCCGGCGATGCAGTTGCCCCTGTTCATGATCCTGATGACGGCGCCGATCTACGTCCCGCGTGACCTGCTCCAGGGCTGGATCGCGACGGTGAGCCAGGTCAACCCGTTCACGGCGATCATCGAAGCCGGCCGCAGCCTGATGGCGGGCGGGCCGTTCCACGTGCTGCTCGCGTTCGCGTGCGCCGCCGGGCTGGCCGCCCTCCTGTCGGTCTTCGCCCTCCGCGGCCTGCGCAAGGCGGAGGCGGCGGGCTGACGCCCCCGCCCCCGGGTGGGCCGCCGGTCCAACCGCTCGCAGAGCCCTAGTTCAATCGCTCCACGATCATCGCCTTGCCCTGGCCGCCGGCGACGCACATGGTCTCCAGGCCCACCTGATGGTCGTCCGTCTCCATCGCGTTCAGGAGCGTGGTCATGATCCTGGCCCCGGTCATCCCGAACGGATGGCCGAGGGCGATCGCGCCGCCGTGGGTGTTGAGCTTCTCGAGCGGGATCCCGCATTCGCTCATGATCGGGATCACCTGGGCGGCGAAGGCCTCGTTGAGCTCGACGACGTCGACGTCGTCGATCGTCATCCCGGCGCGCTCGAGCACCTTCTTGATCGCCCCGATCGGGGCCACGCCCATGTACTCGGGCTCGTTCCCGTAGGTGGCCGCGGTCACGATCCTGGCCCGCGGGGTCAGGCCGAGCTCCTTGGCCTTGGTGTCCGACATCAGGAGCACGGCCGCCGCGCCGTCGTTGAGCGGACAGGAGTTGCCGGCGGTGACCCCTCCGCCGCCCTCGAACGCCTCGGGGAGCTCGGAGAGCTTCTCGAGCGTCGAGCTCGGCCTCGGACCGTCGTCCTTCGCGACCTCGGTGCCGTCGTCGAGAGTCACGGGGGCGATCTCGCGGTCGTAGAAGCCCGACTCCTGCGAGGCCACGGCGAGCTCCTGTGAGCGCTGAGCGAACTTGTCCATGTCGGCCCGGCTCACCTCGTAACGCTTGGCCACGTTGACCGCCGTGATCCCCATGTCGATGTAGGCGTTCGGCTGGCCGTTCTCGCCGATCAGGTTGGGGTTGCGATCCGGGATCCCGGCTGGCTCGGTGCGCTCGTTGTAGCGGCTCACCCACTCGACGCCGGCGGCGATGTAGGCGTCCCCCTCGCCCGCCTTGACCGCGTTGCCGGCGTGCCGAATCGCGTCGAGGCTCGAGGAGCAGTAGCGCGAGATGGTGACGCCGTTGACCGTCTGCGGGAGCTTCTCGGAGAGCAGCGAGATGATCCGGCCGATGTTGAAGGCCTGGAGGCCCTGCGGCATGCCGCAGCCGCAGAAGACGTCCTCGATCGAGTCCGGATCCACCTCGGGCTGGCGCTCGAGCAGCTGATCGACGATGAACGCGCCCATCTCGTCCGGGCGCTGGGAGGCGAGCGATCCCTTGAACGCGCGGCCGATCGGGGTGCGGACGGCGTCGACGATCACTGCTTCGGGCATGGACCCTCCTTCGAGTTCGGGTTCGGGACCGCAGAGAATAGGAGTCGCGGCCCGGCATGCGCAGCCACCCGGCACCGCACTAAGCTGACGCCATGGCCTCAGACACGGCTACCGAGACCGGGATCGAGCCCGCCCGCGCAGCCGAGCTGATCGAAGCCGGCGCGGATGCGATCGACGTTCGTCGCTCCGAGGAGTGGGACGCGGGCAGGATCGCGGGCGCGCGGCACATCGAGATCAACGAGCTTCAGGGAGAGGCCGAATCGATCCCCAAGGATCGTCCGGTCGTCTTCTACTGCCGCTCGGGGAGCCGCTCCGCGCTGGCCGCCGCCGCCTTCAGGCTGGCGGGCTGGGACGCCTACAACCTCGAGGGCGGCCTCGACGCCTGGGCCGCCGAGGGCCTGGCGCTCGATCCGCCGGACGGCGAGGTCGCCCAGCCGCGCCCCGGCTCCTAGCGCAATGGCTCCTCGCCCGCGGATCCGCTTTCGCAGGCCTCGCGACTCCGAGCCGCGAGCGCCGGACTCGTCGGGCGCCGCGACCCAGCAGGCCACGAGGAGCGAGGCACCCGCGACCCCGGCTACTGCGCCCACGAGCCTCCAGCAGCCCTCCACGGCAGCGAAGCCGGCAGCCGGCGCCCAGCCTTCGGGCGTCGGGGCCACCGCGCCCAAGACCGCCGCGCCGGGCACGAACGCCTCCAAGCCGGAGGATCCCCAGGAGCGGATCGACGGTCTTCGCGCCTGGGTCGCGGACCTCGACCGCAAGCTCGGCGTGCGCACCTACATCGGCGGCGCGCTCGTTTTGCTCGCGCTGGCCGCGGCGGGGGTGGCGCTCTTCCTGACGCTGTCACTCAAGCAGGATGCTGCGACCAAGGACGACCTGAACGCGATGCGCGACCAGCTCTCGAGCGTGGAGCAGTTTGCGGCGACGGCCGCCCACAAGGGCGTCCGGTCGCTCGACCAGCGCCTGACGGATCTCGAGACGAAGGTGGACAAGCTCTCCACCGGTCAGACGACGTCCAAGCGCGAGCTGCAGGTGATTCAGGACGACATCAAGGAGCTCCGCAGCCAGGTGTCCGGCGGCACCGGATCGTCGGGGACGGCCGGGGCCGGCGGTTTCGGCGCGGGGGCCGGAACGGGCGCCGGCACGGGCCTGGGCGGCACCGGGACTGGCGCCGGAGCGGGGGGCGGAAGCGCGGGCGCGGGCACCGGAGGCACAGGGCAGTAGGCACGGGCCGCTTGTAGCGATGCGCACTAAACGTGCGTGCAGGCGTCCGACCATTCGTCTACCGTCGCTCGAACGTCGCCTGGCTAGGCACGAGTGTCGAGCCGTTTGGCGGCGCACCGAACACACGAGGTTCCTGAAAGGAGACCCTCAGATGCCAACCGGTTACTGCGTGAAGGAACGCAAGAAGGTGGAGATCAAGGATCCCCAGCAGGTGACCATGAAGAACGGTCGCCCGGCGATCCAGGGCACGTGCCCGGACTGCGGCACGAAGATCTTCAAGATCGGCAAGCTCTAGAACGGTCCCCGCTCAGGAAACCGGCTAGCGACGGCGTCGGCCTCGGGTTCGCCCCGGGGCCGTCGTGGTCGTTCGGTTCCCGGCGGGCACGCGGGGGCGTCCGCCAGGCCGCTGACTCGGAGCGGACAAGCGTCACAGTGCGGGGGCGGTTGAACTCCCTGCGTCCAGGGGGAGTATTACCTGCACGATGAAGGCGCTCGCGGGAGACCCGCGCCATGGCTGAGGCGTTCTTGACCCGCGACTCCGGGGTGCGCGAGGCGTATGCCGCCCACTCCGGAGAGCTCTACGGCTTCGCCATGCGGTCGCTCGAGGATCCAGGGCTCGCCGAGGAGGCGGTCCAGGACACCTTCCTGAGGGCCTGGCGGGCGGCGGACCGCTTCGACCCGGAGCTCGGCTCCCTGCGCACCTGGCTGTTCGCGATCCTCCGCAACGTGGTCATCGACATCGGCCGTGCGCGTGCGACGCGGCCCACGGTCGGCGGCGAGATGCCGGACGTGGGCCACGAGCCCTTCGAGGAAGTCCTGCTCAACTGGCAGGTGGAGGAGGCGCTCCGACGGATCGGAGAGCAGCATCGTCGGGTCCTGGTCGAGACCTATCTGCGAGGCCGCCCCTACGCGGAGGTCGCCGCCGAGCTCGGCGTGCCCGAGGGCACGATCAAGAGCCGCGTCTACTACGGCCTGAGGGCGCTCCGAAACGCGCTCGAGGAGATGGGCTATGAGGACTGACGACTGTCGCATCTGGCGGGAGCGGATCGGCGCTCTCGTGCTCGGGCAGCTCGACGGCGACGAGCGGAGCGCCGCCGAGGCACACCTCGACGGGTGCCCCGCCTGTCGTGCCGAGGCCGCGGCACTCGCGCCGGTGGCCGCCATGCTCTCCCGAGCCGACCCCGAGCGACTCACCCCGGCCCCCGCCCCGCCCGCGTACCTCGGCGACCGCATCGCCCGGCGGATCGCGGCCGAGCGCCGTGCCGCGCGCCGCAGGCACGTGAGGCTGGGGCTGGGGCTGGGCGCGGTCGCCGCGGCGGCCACGGCGGCGCTGCTGATCGCGGTGGTCGGGTCGGGTCCCTCGAGCACTCCCTCGGAGACGGTGGCCTTCCGCGCGCTCCCGCAAGGAGGCCTCGGCGCAGGCCACCCTCGAGCCCCGGCCATGGGGAAGCACGGTCAGCGTTCGGGTCCGCGGCTTCCGCCCGGGGACGCTGTGCACGGTCTGGCTGCGCCGCGACAACGGCACCAAGGTCACGGCAGGCTCGTTCCGCTACGTCTACGACGGCGAGAGCGACGAAGCCGGCTTGAGCTCCGGGGTGACCCCGGGCGACGCAACCGAGATCGGGCTGCGCGCCGGCTCGAAGACCTACGTGGCGCCGCTGCCGGCCCACTCGGCCGGCGCCAACGACGCGCTCAGTTAAGCAACCAACAAGGAGGGAGCACATCCGATGCGAGCCAGACTCTCCATCGCACTGACCGCCGTGGTGGCCGCCGCGGCAACCGCCGCGTTCGCGGCCGGCTGCGGCGGCTCGAGCGACAGCACGAGCAGCACCGCCGCCAGCTCGACCACCACCGCGGCCCAGGCCGGCGGGAGCGGTTCGAATGTCGACATCAGCGAGACCGACTTCAAGCTCAACCCGTCGGACCCGAAGGTGAAGGCGGGCCAGGTGACGTTCAACGTGTCCAACGACGGGCAGACCGTGCACAGCCTCGAGGTCGAGGGGCCGAACGGCGAACAAAAGCTCCCATCGGAGCTCTCGCCCGGCCAGAAGGGCATCCTCAGCGTGGACCTCTCGAAGCCCGGGAAGTACGAGTTCTACTGCCCGGTCGGGAACCACAAGCAGCTCGGCATGAAGGGCGAGATCACCGTTCAGTAGCAAGCTGCTTCGCACCGCACCCCGCAGCGCTTTTCTGCGATAAACGCGGGGGCCATGGACCGGCTCAGCGCCGAGGACACCCGGATCCTGCGCCTCGAGTCCGAGGCGATCGCCGGGCACACGATGAAGCTCGCGATCACCGAGCCGGGCCCCGACGGGCCGCCCGTCACCGTGGATCGCCTCAGAGAGCGCGTCGAGATGCGCCTCGGCGGCCTTCCGCGCGCGCGCCAGCGCCTCGCGCCGACGCCGCTGCGCGTCGCGCCGCCGGCCTGGGTGGACGACGACGGTTTCGACATCCGCCGCCACGTGCGCCTCGCGTCGGAGCCGGTCACCGACCGCGACGCGCTGATCGGGTTCGTGGGCAAGGTGATGGCCGAGCGCCTCGACCACGAGCAGCCGCTCTGGTGCGTGGACGTCGTCGGCCCCGACGATGCCGGGCGCACCGCGCTCGTGATCCGGATCCACCACTGCCTCGCAGACGGCGTGACAGCCCTGCGGATGCTCTCCCAGCTCCTCTGGGACGACGAGGGCGGGGAGCGATCCCGGATCGCCACGACCGTGGACGCCGGCGCCGGCGCCGGCGAGGACCCGCATGGTCGCCTCCGGCGTGGCGAGCCGCCTTCGAGGCGCCGGTGGTGCGCTGGCCGCGGGCGCCCGTTCGGTCGCCTCGCCTCGCCGCTGGCGCCAGGCGGGCCGGGAGATCGCGGCGCTGCCCGGCACACTTCGCCGCGAGCTCTGGCCCCTCGGGGCCGACACGGCGTTCGACCGACGCATCGGCGGCGACCGCGAGGTCGCGTTCACGGCCTGCGCGCTCGAGGACCTCAAGCGCATCGAGCACTCGTTCGGAACCGGCGTGACGGTCAACGACGTCGTCCTCGCCGTCGTCGCCGGCGCCATCCGCGGCTGGCTCGCCACCCATCACGAGCCGTCCGATGTGGTGCGCGTGCAGGTCCCGGTGAGCATGCACCACCGCGACGAGGACGCCGCGTCGCTCGGCAACCGCGATTCGTTCCTGTTCTGCGACCTTCCGATCTCCGAGCCCGACCCCCGCAGGCGCCTGGCCGCGATCAACGCCGAAACCCGCACCCGCAAGGAGCACCACGACCCGGACGAGCTCTACTCCTTCTTCCACAGCCTGTCGCACATCAGCCCGCTGTACAAGCTGGCCTCGGGCGTCGCATCCGGTCCCCGGGAGTTCGCCCTTTCGGTCTCCAACGTTCCCGGGCCGCGCGACCCGGTGCGGCTGCTCGGGCGCGAGCGTGAGCGAGCTCTACTCGGTCGCGGAGCCCGCGGACCGTCATGCCCTGCGGGCGTCCGTGGTCTCGCTGGCCGGCCGGATGGGGTTCGGCTTCTGCACCGATCCGGGCGCCGTCCCCGGCGTCGCCGGGCTGGCCGACGGCCTCGACGCGTCGCTGGAGGAGCTCTCGGCGTTGTGCTGAGCGCCAACGAAATCGGCGCGGGGGCCAGTTGATGGGACAATGGGCGGGATGGCGGCTCCTGCCCAGAAGCCCCTCGAGCTGATCCTCGCCCGCAACCTCTTGACCAGCCTCTCCACGCCCGCATTCCTGGTCGACGAGAAAGCGGAGCTCGTCTTCTACAACGAGGCTGCCGGGGCACTGCTGGGCCGCCCGTTCGAGGACGTCGGCCGGATGACCCCGGAGCAGTGGACCGCCACCTACGGCCCCTTCGCGGAGGATGGCAAGCCCATGGCCCTGGACGAGCTGCCCACCACTCGTGCCATCCGCGACGGCCGCCCGGCGCACGCCAGCTTCCGGATCCGGTCGGCGGCCGGCAGCGAGCGCGAGATCGCGTCGAGCGCCTTTCCCATCGTCGCCTCCGAAGAGGGATCCTCCGGGGCGATGGTCCTCTTCTGGCCCACCGACGAGCAAAAAGGCGGGAGCGCGTGAAGGTCAGGGTCTGGGGCGCTCGCGGCTCGGTTCCCGCACCGGGGCCGCAGATGAATCGCTACGGAGGCAACACCTCCTCCGTCCAGCTGGTCCTGGACAGCGGCGAGCAGCTGCTGCTGGACTCGGGCACCGGGATCAGGGCCCTGGGCCTGAGCCTCGCGTCCTCGCCCCACGTCAACATCCTTCTCACCCACCTGCATCTGGACCACATCCAGGGGCTGATGTTCTTCCCGCCCTGCTTTCACGCTGACGCGGAGATCACGATCTGGGGGCCCGCCTCGCCAGAGGCGCTCCTCGAGGATCGAATCGCCCGCTACATATCGGCGCCCCTGTCACCGGTCGAGGTTCGCGAGCTGCCCTGTTCGGTCTCGTTTCGCGATACGCCCCCGAGCGAGTGGCGAATCGGGTCGGCGACGATCGTCTGCGAGGCGGTCAACCACCGCGGGCCCACGCTCGGCTTCCGGATCACCGAGGGCGACACGACCGTTTGCTACATCCCGGACCACGAGCCCGTCCTCGGGACGGAGCTCGCGAGCGTGGATCCGGAGTGGATCTCCGGCTTCGACTTGGCCCGCGACGCGGACCTCCTGATCCACGACTGCCAGTACTCCGACGACGAGTACCCCGGCCACGTCGGCTGGGGCCACTCCGGGATGAGCGACTCGCTCACCTTCGCCTCCCGTGTCGGTGCCCGCCGGGTGCTCCTCTTCCACCACGACCCGCTGCACTCCGACGACTTCCTCGACCGCCTGCATGCCTCGGCGCGGGAGCGGTGGGAGGCTCTTGGCGGCGACCCGACCCTCGTCGAGATGGCGATGGAGGGGGGCGAGCTTCAGGTCAGCCCCGCACCCACCGGAGCCCGGATCCCGGCTTAGGCGATCGCTGCGGCTTCGACAATCTGCACAACGATCCAGGCCAAAGTCTCGACAGCGGGCCAACGACTTACTTGACCTCCGGGCATACCTTCGAGAAGACTTTGAAACTGCGCCCGCGAAGGGCGAGAATGCCCGCTACGCGCATACCGAGGCGGAGATTGCGGAGGCCTCCTCGGGGGCCACGGGAAATCCCCGGCGCCCCGCCACAACCGCGACCGATCAAGACACTGGAAAAGGAGAAAGACCACTGATGGCAACGGTCACCAAGCCGCGCACCGACCCCGACGACATCCTGCGGCGGGTGGAAGAGGACGGCGTCGAGTTCATTCGCTTCTGGTTCACCGACATCAACGGCCAGCTGAAGAGCTTTGCCGTCGGTCGAGAGGAGCTCGAGGGAGCGCTCGCCGAGGGGATGGGGTTCGACGGCTCGTCGATCACCGGCTTCAACCGGATCGAGGAGTCGGACATGATCGCGATGCCCGATCCGGAGACGTACTCGATCCTGCCCTGGCGGACCAACGGTCACAAGGGGAACGTGGCGCGGCTGTTCTGCGACGTGCTCAAGCCGGGCGGCGAGCCGTACGAGGGTGATCCGCGCTTCGTGATGCGCCGGGCGCTCGCCCGCGCCGAGGAGATGGGGTTCGACACCTACAACATCGGGCCGGAGCTCGAGTTCTTCTACTTCGGCAGCGACGAGGTCGGAGAGGACGGAGCGCCCACGATCCTCGACAAGGGCGGCTACTTCGACCTGACGACGCTCGACGCGGCCTCCGACCTGCGCCGCGACACGGTCAACGCACTGAAGATCGTCGGGATCCCGGTCGAGTACACCCACCATGAGGTCGGGCCCTCTCAGCACGAGATCGACATGCGTTACGCGGAGGGCCTGCGGATGTCCGACAACGCAATGACCTACCGGATCGTGGTCAAGGAGATCGCAAACCAGCACGGGGTCTACGCGACCTTCATGCCCAAGCCGCTGTTCGGAGAGAACGGCTCCGGGATGCACACACACCAGTCGCTGTTCTCGGACGGGTCCAACGCATTCTTCGACGGCGACGACCCGCACCATCTGTCGAGCACGGCGAAGAGCTACATCGCGGGGCTGCTGCGCCATGCGCGCGAGATCGCTGCCCTGTTCGCACCCAACGTAAACAGCTACAAGCGCCTGGTGCCGGGCTACGAGGCTCCCGTCTATTGCGCCTGGTCTCAGCGCAATCGCTCGGCGCTGGTGCGGGTGCCGGTCTACCACCCCGGCAAGGAGCAGGCAACGCGCTGCGAGCTCCGCTGCCCCGACCCGTCGTGCAACCCCTATCTGACCTTCGCGGCGATGCTGCACGCGGGGCTCGACGGGATCGAACAGGGGTATGAGTGCCCCGAACCGATGGAGCGCAACCTGTATGAGCTCACGCACGACGAGCGTGTCGCCCGCGGGATCGAGCAGCTCCCGGAGACGCTCGGCGAGGCGATCGAGGAGCTCGCCGGCTCGGACCTCGTCCGCAAGGCGCTCGGAGACCACATCTTCGAGCGCTACGTCGACATCAAGCGCGAGGAGTGGGAGGAGTACCGGGTCCAGGTCACCAAGTGGGAGCTCGACCGCTACCTGCCGATCCTGTAGGTCCCGCCTAGGCCTGATCAGTCCCCGTCGCTCCCGAGCGGCGGCGGGGGCTCCATGCCCCATTGCTCCATGCCGCCCTCGATCCGCTCGATCACGGTCCGGATCACCTTGACCCTGGCGTAGCGCTTCGAGTCCGCCTCCACGAGGTGCCACGGCGCGTACGCTTGGTCGGTCCGGGCGATCATGTCCTCGAAGGCCTGCTCGTACTCGGGGCGCTTCTCGCGGTTGCGCCAGTCCTCGTCGGTGAGCTTCCACGCCTTCAACGGGTCCTTCGCGCGGCGCTCGAAGCGCTTCAGCTGCTCGGAATCCGAGACATGGAGCCAGAGCTTGATCAGGATCATTCCCTCGTCCGCGAGCGTTCGCTCGAAACTGTTGATCTCGTCGTACGCCCGTAGCCACTGCTCGCGCGTGGCCAAGCCCTCCACCCGCTCGACCAGCACTCGCCCGTACCAGGAGCGATCGAAGACCGCCATCCCTCCCCATCCGGGGAGGAGGGGGAAGAACCGCCACAGGAAGTGATGGCGCTTCTCGTTCGCGGTCGGCGCCGAGAACTGCACCACCCGGACGTGCCTGGGGTCCATCTGGGCCACCATGCGCTTGATCGCCCCGCCCTTCCCGGAGGCGTCCCAGCCCTCGAACACGACGCACACCGGAGGGCCGAGTTCGTGGGTTCCGATCAGCCCGCCGAGGGTGAGGCGCAGCTGGGTCAATCGCTCCCAGGCGCGATCCAGCTCCCGTGCCTCCTCCTTGCGCGTCAGCGACTTCGAGAGATCGAGGTCGTCGAGGCGCCCCACGCGCGCGATCCTCGCAGGTCAGTAGGGGCTTGGCAACGGCCCGGGAGGCTCCGGCTTGTTGCCCTGGAGGTTCAGGACGAGCGGGAAGGCGAGCGCAGCCAGGAAGATGATGATGATCCCCGCGGTGACGAGCCACTTGGAGCGGCTGAGATGGCCGAGGATGCCTACCGCGAAGCCGAGGATCATGAGGGCCACGTAGGGACCGGTGGACTGCGGAAGGATCCCGGCGACCGGCATCGCGTCATTATCATCGGCGGATGGCCGAAGGCGCAGAGCCCTCCGCTTCCGTGCCTGCGACGCCGCCTGCCTCGACGCCGGAGTCCGTCGCGGAGGTCCGAGAGGGGCTGGGGAGGGTCGGATATCTGGCGGACGAGCCGGCCGCTCTAGTGTCGTACCTCGCGCAGCGGCTCGGCAAGCCGATCCTCGTTGAGGGCCCCGCCGGAGTGGGCAAGACCGAGCTCGCAAAGGCGATCTCCCGCGCCACTCAGCGGCCCCTGATCCGGCTGCAGTGCTACGAGGGGCTCGACGAGGCGAAGGCGCTGTACGAGTGGAACTATCGCAAGCAGCTCCTGCGGATCCAGGTGGCGAAGGAGGCCGACCCCGATTCGCAGCCCTCCGGAGCGGGAGGGGACGAGACGGAGACCGCCAAGGGCTGGGATGAGATCTTCAGCGAGGAGTTCCTGCTCACCCGGCCGCTCCTGGCGGCGATCGCCGCGACCGAGCCGGTCGTGCTGCTGATCGACGAAATCGACAAGACCGACCAGGAGTTCGAGGCGATGTTGCTGGAGGTCCTGTCGGAGTTCCAGATCTCGATTCCCGAGCTCGGGGTGATCGTCGCGCGCACGCATCCGATCGTCGTCCTCACCTCGAACAACTCGCGCGAGCTGACCGAGGCACTCAAGCGGCGTTGCCTCTATCTCTGGTTGGACTACCCCGAGGTGGAGCGAGAGATGGAGATCGTCCGCCTCCACTCTCCGGACCTCGACGAGCAGCTCGCGCGCCGCCTGGTGGAGGTCATCCACATGGTCCGCCAACTCGACCTCAAGAAGCCGCCATCGATCGCGGAGTCGATCGACTGGGCGCGCGCCCTGCTCCTCCTCGGGGCCGACGACCTGGACCAATCCGTCTTCGAGCGCACGATGAGCATCATCGTGAAGCACCGCTCCGACATGGATCTGGTCGCCGAGCGCGTCGGGCTGAAGCTCGGCGGCGTCGAGGGCCTAGGGGCGGAAGCGGCCGGATGAACGCCGCCGTTCGCGGACGGCTTCCATGACTTCGCTCCCGCCCGGGCTCGCGCCGCGCCTGGTCGCCTTCTGCGAGGAGCTCCGCGGCGAAGGGGTCGCCGTGGGGAGCTCGGAGATCCTCGACGCGTTCGAGGCGCTGGAGACGGTGCCATGGAGGCAGCAGGAGGACTTCCGCGAGGCGCTCGCCGCGACGATCGCGAAGTCGCAGGAGGATCGGCGCGTGTTCGAGCTGCTCTTCGACCGCTTCTTCTTCCGCACGAGCGAGGCCGAGGCGCTGGAACGGGGGGTCGGCGAGGACCGCCGGTACGACGGGGGTGACCGCCTCGACCTCGACGCGCTTCGCGAGGCAGTCCGGCAGGCGATCGTCGAGGGGCGCGACGGCGAGATGCGCGACCTGGCCCGCCTCGCGATCGCCGCCTTCGGGCGCCGCGGCGAGGGATCGGGGGTGATCGGGGTTGACGTCCAGCGAATCCGCCGCACCCTCGGCCTGCAGACGCAGCAGGGCACGCCGGACGAGCCGGCACTGGACCGCGACCAGATCAACCGCTTCGAGCAGCACCTGCGCCGCGAGCTCGAGCGCGCACTCATCGAGCGCACGGAGAAGCTGCCCCCGTCGCGGCCGCTGGCGGAGCTCGACCGCGCGCTGCCCACGAGCCCGACCCAGGACCTGGCGGCCGTCCACCGCGCCGTCACGCAGCTCAAGCGCCGCCTGGCCACGGTCGGCCACGAGCATCGAGGGCGTCGCCGGGGAGCGATCGTGGACGTGCGCCGAACGATGCGCGCCTCCCTCGAAACGGGGGGCGTACCCCTTCGCCTCAAGCATCGTCCCAAACACCCCCGCCGACCCGAGATCTACGTGCTGTGCGACGTCTCCACCTCGGTCACGTCGGCGAGCGTCTTCTTCCTTTCGGTGCTGCACGCCCTGCACGACTCGTTCCGAAAGCTGCGGAGCTTCGTATTCATCGAGCGGATCTCCGAGGTCACGGACGTGTTCGAGCAGGAGCGGGACTTCCGCGCGATCTCGGAACGGATCAGCCGCGAGGGCGGGGTCGCGGACGTCTCGGGCTACACCGACTACGGCCGGGTCTGGCTCGAGTTCCTCGAGGAGATCGTCGACGACCTCGGGCCACGCTCGACGGTCATCGTGCTCGGCGACGCCCGCACGAACGGCCGCGAGCCCCATGCCGACGTCTTCGCACGGGTCGCCGAGCGCGCCGGCCGCACCTTCTGGCTCAATCCGGAGCCGCGCCTCTACTGGAATTACGGCGACTCGGTGATGGCGGCGTATGAGCCCCACTGCACGACCGCGTTCGAGTGCTGGACGACCCGCCACCTGGAGGAGTTCGTGAACGTGGTCGCCGGCGGCACGCCCTCGGTCGAGGCATGATCGGGTAGCCTCCCGCCCAGTAGTTGGAGGGGGAAGTTCGAACCCAAGGAGGGGAAATGAGACGTTTCGTCCCATTGGCGCTGCTGGCGTGCGGCGCAGCGATGACGTTGGCAGCGGTTTCCACCGCTGATACCAAGAAGTTCGCTGTGCACAGCACGATCAAGAAGAGCGGCCGCACGATCGCCGGCACACTCAGCTCGCCGAAGGCGAAGTGCATCAAGAACCGGACCTTCAGGGTCAGCTACAGGCTCCACACCCCAGGGGGCCGCAGCTACATCGTCCACGCCGATGGGTCGGGCCGCTGGAAGGTGGACGACGACCTCAGCGGCAAGGGCGAGGCCTTGGTGGACGTGATCGTTGGCGAGCTGACGATCAGCAACAGGCCCCACCACAAGCAGGTGTGCAAGGCAAGCCACGAGCAGAAGATGCTCACCTTCTGACCTGCGCGCCGCGCGTAATCGTGGCGAGGGCCCCGATGCGGGGGCCCTCGCCCTGTCAGGACACTCGATCCTGAAGTGCTGGTTTTCGTAGACTTGCGACGAAGAACAGGGGTGCTCGCGGGCTAGCGGGCTGAGATAGCGCCTCTGGCAATGGCCACCCGGCGCTGACCCTTAGAACCTGTCGCGGTAATGCGCGCGGAGGGAGCATGACATCGACTCCCGAGGCTCCCGTGGCGGAGCCTCAACCGGTTCACACGGCCCCCGGCCACAAGCCCGGCGGCGGCGGCGATGCGCCCGCGACCCCACGGCGCCGGCCACGGTCGAGATCCAGGGCGTCGCGCACGCCTTCGGAGAGCTGCCGGTGATCGACCGGCTCGAGCTGGTCGTGAAGCCGGGAGAAGTGCTGGGCATCGTCGGCCCGTCGGGCTGCGGGAAGTCGACCCTGCTCGAGCTGGTCAGCGGCCTGCGCGAGCCGAGTGCCGGCGCGATCGCCGTCGGCGGAACGACCACGCCCGAGGGCCGGCTCGGCCGCTGCGCCTACATGCCGCAGCGCGACCTGCTCCTGCCCTGGCTGACGGCGATCGACAACGCAGCCCTCGCGCCCCGGAACCGGGGCGCTTCGCGGGCCGCGGCGCGCCGCGTGGCGCATCCCCTCTTCGAGCGCTTCGGGCTGGCCGGATTCGAGCGCGCGCGGCCCTCCGAGCTCTCCGGAGGCATGAAACAGCGGATCGCGTTCCTTCGCACGCTGCTCGCCGGCAAACCGGTGTTGCTGCTCGACGAGCCCTTCGCCTCGCTCGACGCGATCACGCGTGCCGAGATGCAGGAGTGGCTGGCCGAGGCCCTCGCCGCCGAGTCGCGCACCACGATCCTCGTCACCCACGACGTCGAGGAGGCTCTCTACCTGTCGGACCGGGTGGCGGTGCTCTCGGAGCGGCCGGCTCGCGCGGTCGCCGAGCTGCGCCCGCCGTCGCCGCGCGCCCTGCCGCGCACCGGCACGGTCACCTCCACGAGCTTCACTGCCGCCCGCGAGCGGGCCCTGGCCGCGCTGACCGGGGGCAGGCGATGAGACGCTGGCTCGCCCCGGTGACGATCGTGATCGCGCTGCTCGGCGCCTGGGAGCTCGCGGCCCGGCTCCACGTGCTGGCCTCGAGCCTCCACATCGAGCCGTTCCTGGTGCCCGCGCCGAGCGAGATCGCGAAATCGCTGTGGACCGACCGCACGCTGCTCGCGGACAACGGCTGGGTCACGCTCAAGGAGGTGCTCGCAGGCTTCGCGCTGTCCGTGGTCGCTGGGGTGGCCTTCGCCGTCGCCCTTCACCTTTCTCCCACCCTCCGACGAGCCTTCTACCCGCTCCTCGTCGCGTCGCAGACAGTGCCGATCGTGGTCATCGCGCCGATCCTCGTGGTCTGGCTCGGGTTCGGCATCGGGCCGAAGCTCGTGATCATCGCCCTGATCTGCTTTTTCCCGATCACCGTCAATACGCTGGACGGACTGGGCTCCGTCGACGTGGACCTGGTGAAGATGGTCCGGACGCTGGACGCGAGCCGCTGGCAGACGCTCTGGCGGGTCGAAGCTCCGACCGCGCTTCCGTACTTCCTGAGCGGCGCCAAGATCGCCGTCGCCGTCGCCGTCATCGGCGCCGTTTTCGGCGAGTGGGCGGGCTCGAGCGCAGGGCTCGGTCATCTGATCCAGGAGGCCTCGGCCCAGCTTCAGACCGCCAGGACGTTCGCGGCCGTTACCGTGCTGTCCGCTCTCGCGATCCTCCTCTTCGCGCTGCTCTCGCTGATCGAGCGGCGAGTCGCCTGGTGGAGGCCGCGGGAGCCGAGGACCTGAACCGAGCAACCAAGGAGGAAAGTTGGCGAAGCGCCGTCGAATCTCGCTCGGGACCGTGATGGTGGCGGTCCTCGTATGCGTGGCGACGCTGGCCACCGGCTGTGGCGAGAAGTCCGAGAGCACGACCTCCCCGCAGCAGCAGCCGCTCGACCTCGCGCTCGACTTCTACGTCAATCCAGACCACGCGGGGATCTTCGAGGCGCTCGATCGCGGCTACTTCCGCCAGGCCGGGCTCGACGTTCGACCACAGGTTCCCTCCGATCCCTCGGCGCCCATCAGGGAGGTGGCGGCGGGACGCGCGGACCTGGCGATCTCGTACGAGCCCGAGGTCTTGATCGCGCACGACCAGGGCCTCCCCGTGAAGGCGGTCGCCGCGCTTGTCCCCACCCCGCTCACCTCGTTGATCTGGCTCAAGGACTCGGGCATCACGGACGTCAAGGGCCTCCGGGGCAAGACGATCGCCACCGCCGGGATCCCGTATCAGGACGCCTACCTCAGCACGATTCTCGGGCGCGCCGGACTCAGCACGAGCGACGTGAACGCCGTCGACGTCCAGCAGGGCCTGCTCCCGGCGATCCTCTCGGGTCGTGCCGACGCGATGCTCGGGGGGTTCCTCAACGTCGAGGGGGTGGACCTGAAGCTGCGCGGCAAGGATCCGACGGTGATCCCGGTGGACCGGCTGGGCATCCCCACCTACAACGAGCTCGTCGTGGTCGCGAACTCGGACGAGCTCGCGAGCTCCTCGAGGGAGATCCAGCTGTTCCTCGCCGCGCTGCAGCGTGGCACCAAGGCGGCCGTGGCCGATCCGGCCAGCGCGACCAAGACGATCCTGGCCGCCGGCAAGGGGCTCGACCCCCGGGCCACAGCCGCGGAGGTGAGAAGGACGCTCCCGCTGCTGAACCCGGCGAGCAAGCATCCATACGGCTATATGGACCCGAAGGAGTGGGCCCGTTTCGCTCATTTCTTCGCCGACCACGGCGTGATCAAGGCGCTTCCGGCCGCTGGGGACGTGCTGACGAACGACTACCTCCCGAACGGGGTTCCGTAGGCAGTTCGCGCGCCTGCCCCCTAATCAGCCCTAACCGCGCCGACCGGAACGATGTGCCGATGCCTCGCCCGGTCAGGCGCGCTCACGCCGCGTAGCGCAGCGGCGGGCCCGTCGCGAGCGCCCGGTGATGGGCCGCGAGGACGAACTCGCCGGCAAGGCCCCGGTACGGCGCATACGGTGCGAAGAACTCCTCCACCTCCTCGACGGTCGCGCGGCGGCCAAGGCCCGCGAGCCGGCCCACCAGCTTGACGTACGCGAGGTCGCCGGCGGGCAGGGAGTCGGGCTCGCCACGGCCGTAGAGGCCCAGGCACTGGATGGTCCAGGGACCGATCTCGCGGATCCCGAGCAGGCGACGGTCGCCCTCGGAATCGGAGGGATCGACGCGGGCGGCGCAGATCTCTTGTGCCGCGCGGATCAGGGCGAGAGCCCGCGCCGGGGCGAGGTCGAACGCCGCGAGCTCAGCCGGCGCTCGGTCGGCGATCGATTCCGGGGTGGGAACGTCGCGCAAGGTCGCGCCATCCACTCCCTCGTATCGCGCTCCCCACCGCAGCACCATCCGACGCTGAATCTCGGCCGCGCGCGAGGACTCGATCAGCTGTTTCGTGATCGACCAGGCAAGCGCCTCCCAGGCCCAGGGCCGGCGGCGTGGGCGGTGCCATCGCTTCCGCCGGATCGCCCCGCCGAGGAGGCGGTCGGAACGAAACGCGTCGTAGAGCTCCCGATAGTCGTCATCCACGCCCAGCGCGAAGCGCATGCGCTCGATCGCGATGCTCAGGTGCTCGCGGTCGCCGGCGCCCAAGGCAACCGCGTGGAAAGCGATCGGCCCATCCCGCCGTTGCCATGCCCGAACCACGACCGGCTCGCGGCCGACGTGCAGCAGGCGGGTGACGATGCCCTGGCGCACGCGCATCACCGCGTCGCCTCCGCCGCCTCGCGGCAGCCGGAAGGGCCAGGGCGGCTTCACCTCCGCCTCCAGGGATGCACCGGCGGGTGCCGCTCGCGGCCCGCCGCGGGCCGTCATTCCCGGCTACCGATCGTTGCCGAGGATGTGAACGTCGACGAGGAAGGAACGGCTCGCGATCACGCTACGAGGCTCCTCCCGCCGCCGAAGCAGCCCGCGCCGGCGGCGCGGTGCCGCCGTGGAGCGCACGGCCCGCACGGCCGCGACAGTGGCGGCCCCGGCGACGATGCCGCCCGCGGCCGCGATCGCGGCCGTCCTCATCTCCCCGCGCCACGCCTCGACGTCGGTGCGCCGGGAGGGCTCGGGGAGCCGGGTGGCCTGTCCCAGATCCTGATCCTCGGTCACGTCGGCCTCTTCCACGGCCTCGGCCTCGAGTACGGCTTCCTCCGCCATGGGGGCCAGTCTATAGGCGGGTCCCGCCGCCAAACGGCCACCCTTCCGCTCTTTGCGCAATGCCCACGCCGCTAGCCGACGTGGGCATCCGACGCGCTAGCGGGCCAGCCGTTGCTCGTAGAGCCGGTAGCGCTTCACGACCTGGCCGCCCATTCCCTCCATGGCGCGGTTCATCGGCTCATTGACCTCGAGGATCCAGCCCATCTCGCCCCACTTCTGCCGCACCCGGGCGGCGACCTCGATGTGCTCGATGTAGAGCGCCGCGGCGACCCCCAGGTGCTGATACTGCGGCTTCACCCCAAGCGCGAAGACGCGCACCCGATCCACCTTCCGGCGCCCGGTGAGAAAGCGCCACCATCCCACCGGCAGCAGGCGGCCGTTCATCGTCTTCAGCACCTGATTCACGTCCGGGAGGGTCAGCGCCGCCCCCACGACCTCGCCGTTGCGCTCGGCGATCATGGCCCAGTTCTCGTCGAGGATCGGCTTCAGGTTCTTGGCCTGGAACCGGACCTCCTCCTCGCTGACCGGCACGAAGCCCCAGTTGCGGTTCCACGCCTCGTTGTAGACCTCCATGAACCGCATCACCTCGGGCTCGAGGTCCCGCTTGCGCATGTGGCGGATCACGACGCCGTGCTCCTTGGTGGATGCTTCGGCGGCCTGATGGATCAGGTCGTGGAACCGATCGCCCTGCTTGAGCTGACCGAGCTCCAGCTTCCACATGAGCAGGTCCATGGCCTTGGTCAACCCGAGATCCTCGACGAGTTCCTGGTAGTAGCGGGGATGCCAGGGCTCGAGCACGAACGGGTCCAGCTCGAAGCCCTCCACGAGCAGCCCGCACTCGTCGTTGGTGGTGAAGTCCATGGGACCGACCATCCGCTCTCGCCCCCTCTCCCTGAGCCAGCCGGAAGCGGCGTCGATGAGCGCCTGCGCGGTCTCTGGGCTCCGCTCGCACTCGAAGAACCCAAACATCCCGTCGTTGCCGCCGTTGTGTTGGGTCCAGCGCTCGTCCACGTGAGCCGTGATCCGGCCGACGACCCCGCCATCGCGCTCGGCGAGGAAGTACTCGGCCTCGCCATGGGCGAAGAAGGGGTTCTTGTCCCGGTTCAGGAACTCACGGCGCTCGATCATCAGCGGCGGGACCCACGGCGTGCCGCGGTGAAGCCGGAACGGCAGCCGGATGAACGCCTTCAGATCGCGGCGCCCGCGGACGGGACGAACGTTCACGGTGCTCATCGTCGTCACGCTATCGCCTCGGGGTGGACGCAAAGCCGACGAGCTTTGCGTCGATCCCGCGTGGGAGACTTCGCACATGGCCGAGACCACCCGCGCTCCCGTCGACGTGTTCGAGAAGGCGCGCGTCCACGACCGCAAGGAGCAGCTGGAGGCGGCAAAGGAGGCGGATCTCTTGCCCTACTTCCGCCTGATCGAGTCCGAGGCGGGGCCCGTGGTCGAGATGGAGGGGCGCGAGACGATCATGCTCGGCTCGAACAACTATCTGGGGCTGACCGGCGACGCGAGGGTCAAGGCCGCCGCGCGAGAGGCCCTGGAGCGCTACGGGACCGCGCTGACCGGCTCCCGGTTCCTGAACGGGACCATCCCCCTTCACGTCGAACTCGAGCGGGAGATCGCCGACTGGATGGGAACCGAGGACGCGCTCGTCTTCACCACCGGCTACCAGGCCAACCTGGGGGCGATCGGCACGATTCTCGAGCCGGGCGACACGGTGATCTGCGACTCCGGCGACCACGCCTCGATCCTGGACGGCTGCCGCCTCTCGGGCGCGAAGCTGCGTCCCTTCCGGCACAACCAGATGGACAAGCTCGACCGGATGCTCGAGCGCGCGGGTGCGGATGGCGGCGGGGTGCTGGTCGTCGTGGACGGCGTCTTCTCGATGGAGGGGGACGTCTGTCCCCTCCTCGACGTCCTCGAGCTCACCCAGGCGCACGGCGCCCGCCTCATGGTGGACGAGGCCCACGCCGTCGGGGTGCTCGGCGAGCGCGGCGCCGGCACGTGCGAGCTGTTCGGGGTCGGCGACCAGGTTGACCTACGGATGGGAACGTTCTCCAAGAGCCTCGCCTCCTGCGGGGGCTTCATCGCGGGGCCAGGAGACGTGATCGAGTATCTGAAGATCGCGGCTCGCCCATTCATGTTCACCGCGTCCGCGGTCCCGGCAGCGGTCGGCGCCGCGCTGGAGGCGGTGCGCATCTGCAAGCGCGAGGGCGGGCCGCTGTTCGCGAAGCTCCTCGAAAATGCCGCCTACCTGCGGAAAGGGCTCACGGAGCTGGGCCTCCAAGTGGTCGAGTCCGGCCGCCTGCCCGACGGGTCGGAGGCGATCACCCCCGTGGTGCCGGTCCTCGTCGGCGACGACTGGCAGGCCGTGCTCCTGTGGAAGGCACTGTTCGACGCCGGCGTCTACACGAACGTCGCGCTCCATCCCGCGGTGCCGCCCGGCGGCGCCCTGCTGCGCACCAGCCTGATGGCCACCCACGAGCGTGATCATCTGGACCGCGCCCTGGACGTGCTCGGCCGGGTGACCGCCGAGTTCCCGGACCTGCCCCGAGGCTGAACGCGCAACGGGCCAGTGCGGTCCGATCGGTCGTTTTTCATCCCCCTGCGTGGGTAGTTTCAGCTTGTCCAATTTCGAACAAGACCCGGACACGCAAGAAAAGCTTGCTCTTAGCGAACGACTCCGGGACGAAAGTGGCGCCTCGTGTTGACGCCCCCCATCGGACTCGCATAGGTTCCGCCAACGCCGGACGCACCCTGGGGCAGGAGGCGGCCGGAACGGGGAGAGTGATTCGTTCCGACCATTTCGTGCCCTGCTGTTCCCGCAAGGGGAGCGCCGCAATCCACCCCTGATCCCTCGATCACTTTTCAGAGAGGAGTGATGATGCCCGCTGCTTCAACGGTTGTCCCTGCGCCACCTCAGCACATGCAGGCACTCGCACACGCCAACCGAGTCCGTCTCGCCCGCGCCTCCCTGAAGCGCAGCGTCCTTCGTGGCCAGCTTGCCGCAGTCGACGTAATTCGCTCTTGCCCGTCCGAGGTCGAGACCATGACCGTGGGCGAGCTCCTGCGGAGCCAGCGCCGCTGGGGCCGGACCCGAGCTCGCAAGTTCCTCTCCTCCCTGGCCTTGAACGAGAATCGCGAGCTGGGTCGCCTGACCGACCGGCAGCGCAACGTGCTGGCGGCAGCGCTCGAAGCCAAGAGCATCGGGCAGGCCCGCTAGCGGACCTTGAAGGCGAGGCCCGAGCGTCGGCGAAACGCTCGGGCCAACGCCCAAGCCGTGACCGCGAAGGCCGCCACGGCGACCGCCAACGCGATCGGAAACCACAGGGACGGGACCAACAGGGCGAGCGCCACGAGCACGGCTACTCCCACCGCCCCAGCGAGCAGAATCGTGTGGGAGCGGTAGCCGGCGAAGTGCTCCCGGACGGAGAGCTCCAGCCCTGCGATGGCGCCGAGCGCCAAGCCGACGCCGATCATCGTGGTCCCCTGGAAGCCGCGCACGACGAAGCCGGCGATCACCAGGATCAGCCCGCAGAGCACCACGAGCTCAACGAGAGGGAACGAGCCCCATGGGGCCTGGGGCCGCTCATCCCCCCGCGCGGCCTGACGAGCCCGCGAGACCGGTGCAGGCTTGGGCGCCGGCGGCCCGGAGGAGGGCTCAGTCGCCGGACGGCGCGGGCGACGCTTCTTGCGTTTCTTGCTCAGGGGCCCGCTGGCCCTTGGCTAAGGGACAACCCGACGAGAGCTTGACCCGCCACCAGCCCATCAGCATCCCGAGGATGCCCCACCGAGGGCGCGAGTGCCACTGCCGGCAGCTTGGCTCTCCGATGTCCTCCGCGGAGACCCGTACCCAGCGATGCTCGCGAGGGTCCGCGATCATCGACTCGAGCAGGCCGCGATTCGTCTCCTCGACCGCGCCGCGCCTTCCCAGCTCGGCCTGAGCGTCCCGCAGCCTCACCGCGAGGCCGTCTCGAACCCGCTCCAGCTCGGCCATCCCGAGCACGCGGGGCCCACCCACAGCGCCGACGCTCCAGTCGATCCCCTGCCGGGGGAAGGCCGAGGCGAACAGCTCGCCGAGCTGCCGCTCGAGGGCGCCGATCTGCCGGCGAAGCTCGCCGCGGGCTCGCCGCTCCGAGAGCTCGTCCGCGCGCTTGTCATGAAACAGCGCGTCCAGGGCCCCGGCCGACGACGAGGAATCCGTCGCCTCGATCTCCAGCAGTTCGTCCGGCACGAGGCCTCCCTTCGGAGTCGAAGACCCGTTCATTCTAGCCCGCGCGAAGCACGTCGGAGGCCAACCAGAGCGCTTCCTCGACGGCGACGTCGGGTACTCCCTGGACCTGGATGGCGACGAGCGCCGTTCGCGTGGTGCGCGGGCTCACGCCCCTGCCGGCCGCCACAGCCCCGAACAGGAGCGCCAGCGGGCGGGCCTCGTCCGCGATCACGAGCGTGCCCTCGGGCAGGGGCCCCGGGCGGCCCTCGAGCGGCTCCCCGGGCTGGGTCTGGCGAATGCCGATCCGGCCCTCCGCCCGGTCGGCGTCGAACGCCCGTAGCGCGACGCGGGACTCGATGATCCCGATCGTGAGCGCGTCGTCGAGCAGGTTCTGGCTCACGAACCCTCCCTTCTTGATCCGCTCCAGGGCGACCGCCTCGACCGGGGTGTGCTGCTCGTCCGGGTCGAGACCGATGTGGCGGTAGAAGACGCGATAGGCCCACGGGATCGGCTGATGACGCAGGTTGATCGCCTGAGGCCCAGAGAAGCGATCCGAGAGCCTCGCGAGGCGCTCCTTGACGGACCGCGGCGTACGGCCTGAGCCTCGGTCGACAACGACGTACCTGAGGGCGAGCCCGGGGAGCTCGTCGCGGAGCTCCGTGCTCACCCAGCCGGCCTCGGCGAGCCCTTCACTGCTCATCAGCGGCTCTCTCGCTCGCGGGCCGCGGACAGGCGCAGGAGCTTCTTGACGTCGGCTGCCGTCTGGCGCTCCGACAGCTCGCTGAGCTTCGCCTTCGCGAAGGCCAGAATCCCGCCGGGATACGCGAAGGCCACGGTGGGACAGCCCCCGACCCGGTACAGGTCGCTCACGGCACCGTCTCGGTCATAACCGACCGGCATCGTCCAGTGGTGGTCCATGGCGATCTTCCGGACGTCCGCCGGGTCGTCCCTGACGTCGACCGAGAGGAAGTTCACGCGGCCACGGTAACGCGCCGCGAGTTGATTGAGGATGTCCTGGGTCGGCAGGCAGTTCGCTCCCCTCGTGAACCAGAAAGAGAGCACCAGGGGCCGGTTGAAGAGGTCGCAGACCCTGATCGCTCCCGGGACGTGGATCTGGCAGGCTGACGGGCGCCTCGAGCCCGCCGGGCACGGGTTCTCAGACGTCGAGCAGTCATCCTGGGCGATGTTCGCGTCCTTGTCGAGCGGCCCCGTGAGGGCGTTCGGAACGGCGAACTCCGCCAGCGGCATGCCCCGCTCTCCGGCGCTGATGCCCAGGATCCCGCCGCCCGGGGTGCGCAGCGTGTTGATCGTGGCGATCGTGACCAGGATCAGGAAGGCGAGCCCGACCAGGGCCGAATAGCGCCGGCCCGGTGCCCTGCCCCGCTTGGGATCCTCACCGGGCATCGGCGGCGGCCGGGCGGCCGCGGCGACGCAGCCGTGCCACGAGCGCCGCCATGCGATCGACCCCGCCCTCCGACCAGACCAGGGCCGCCGGCAGCACCACCAGGACGCCGATCAACGCGACCGCCAGGTCGAACACGGTCACGAGCCCGAAGTCGCGCAGCATGCGGATGTCGGTGAACACGAGCACGGCGAAGCCGGCGATGGCGGTCACGCCGGAGGCGAGCACCGCCTTTCCCGTGCGAGCGTACGCGCGGCGCAGCGCCTCACCGATGGTGCCGCCGCGGCTGCGCTCCTCGTGGTAGCGGGCCGAGAGCAGGACGCTGAACTCCGTGGCGATCGCGATCACGAGCGCACCGAGCGTGGCCGACATCGGGTTGAGCGGCACTCCGGTCACCCAGAGGACGAGCGACGACCACCCGGTCGCCAGCACGATCGGGACCAGGGGCACGAGCGCTCGACTCGCGGAGCGGTAGACCGCCCCCAGGACGAGGGCCACCGCGAGCAGCCCCGCGATCGTCACGAGGTAGCGGCTTCCCGACAGCGAGGAGTTCGCGTCCGCCGCCAGCACGGGCAGCCCCAGGACCTGGGCGCTGACCCCCGGCGGGGGGCCGTCCGCGGATCCTGGCGGACCGATCTGGGCCCGGATGTCGTCGATCAGTCGCTCCTGCTGGTCGAACGGCATCACCCGGATCCCGAACGTGATCACCCCGGTGTTGCCCGGCTTGCCGGTGGACGGGTCGCGGGTGACGATCGCCTGCGACACGTACTCCGGCAGCAGACGCAGATCCGCCTTGATCCGGGCCTCGCTCGGGGTCCCGTTGCGACCGCCGTAGAGGAAATCGGGGAGCGAGATCTCGGGGCAGATCTCGGTTCCGGGCGCCCGGCATGACGGATGCCGCCCGCTGAATCCGTGGCTGTGGAGAACGCGCTGCTCGAAGTCGCGCATCCACGCGATCACCTTCGGATCCGTCAAGTCCGGCGCGCTCACCGTGACGTACGTGAGCCCGGACACGCCGGTGGCCTGCTCGAGCTGGTCCACGCTCTGGAGCGCCGGGAGGTTGGCGGGGACGAGCTCC
Source organism: uncultured bacterium (assembly GCA_963772345.1). GTDB lineage: Bacteria > Actinomycetota > Thermoleophilia > Solirubrobacterales > 70-9 > AC-56. The sequence goes on from CAVYXB010000014.1 coordinate 106,509, forward strand.
CGGATGTCCGAGATCACCGGGATTCGGGTTCCGACACCCCAGCCGGCGACCGCCAGCACCACCGCCACCAGCAATACGCGGCCGGGGGCGGCGATCGAGAACGCCAGGGCGCGCCGCCCCACGCTGCCCGCCCACGCGCCCGCGGCTCGGCTCCATCTGCTCAGGAGATCCGTGACGGGCCGTGTCGCGCGAGCCAGGGCGGCGCGGGCCCGCTCGCCTCGCCGAGGCCGGGAGGGGCCGAGCTGTGCCGCCCAGCGGGCGCGGGGAGCAGGGAGAGGGCGGACAGGCCGACGGTCAGCGCGAGGGCGAAGGCGAGCACGATTCCGAGCACGAGCAGCAGGGCGAACCCGCGCACCATCGGGATCGGCGACAGCACGAGGACCCCGAACCCAGCCGCGGTCGCAAGGCCCGCCGTTGCGATCACCGGGCCCCCGCTCGCCGCCGCTTCCACGGCCGCGCGGGGCGGCGAGGAGCCCGCCTGCATCGCCTCGACGAACCGGGCCTGGAACTGGATCGCGTAGTCAACCGAGAGACCGATGAGCACGGGAAGCACGGCAATCGACGCCATGGTGAGCGAGCCGCCGATCAGCGAGAGGAACCCGAACGTGAGCCCTGACGCGCCGAGCGCGATTCCGAGCGGGAGGAGGCGCATCGGCGCCCGGAACACGAGCGCGAGCGTGATCACCATGACGGCGAGCGCCGCTGCGAGCAGGATGAAGACCTGCGTCGACAGCTCCTCCGCGAGGCCGGCGAACACCACCGGCACGCCGCTCACCACGTAGCTGGGCGATGCGGCCTCCGCGCCACCGCCCCCCGTGAGCCTGAAGGTCGGGTCGGCCACCGCCTCTCGAAACAGCGAAATGGCCTGCTGGCGTTCGGCGTCCGTGAGGTCGGGCTGCAGTCGGACGGAGATCAGCGCGGCGTGCGAGCTGGGAACGATCGCGGCGAGTCGGGGCTTCGGCACGCACCCGCTCGACGCCGGCTCGCAGATCACCGACGAGACGAAGCTCGGGTCGTCCAGACGGGGCAGCCCCACCTGTCCGTATCGGAGGCCGAGTTGCAGGATCTGCTGTTCGAACCGTGCGAACACCCGCTGCCCGGCCGTGGCCGTGGCCGCCTGCTGTGCGCTGGCCGACAGCCCTTGCTTCTTCGCCTGCTGGGCGGCTCGCGCGCCCGCGCTGCGCGCCCGCGCGATCGTGGCCTGGGACTCCTGCCCCAGCAGGTTGTTCGCCTGGATCGCGAGCTGATTGAGGAAGGTCGCGGGACCGAAGACGACCGCGCTCGGGTCGAGCCGTGCGATCGCCGCGCACGGCGCCGGGGCCGGCCGGCCGCTGACCACTTTGCCGCCCGGTGCCTTCCCCGAGAGACAGCTCTCGAGCGCCAGCAGGTGACCGAGGTTGCGCGTCTGGAGAAGCTGGCTCAGATCGCCCTTGACCAGAACCTCCACCGGCTCGTCGCCGAAGGACCTATAGAAGCTCTGAGTGGCCGCGTAGGTGGACGAGCCCCGGTCCACAAGGGAGCTGGGGCTCCGATCGGCCTCCAGGCGCAGCGCGGCGACCGCCCCGAGCAGGGTCAGCAGCACGGCGGCCACGATCACGGGCGTCGGCCGCTCCACGGCACGCCCGGCAATCCGCGCCAGAACGATTCCTCATCCTCACCGCAGCAAGAGTATGGACGGGCCCGGACCGCGGCCTCGAGACGACTGGTTTGCGTCGCCAGCGGCCACAAGGTGAAGGGGTAACGGGCTAGCGACGCAGTCGCCGTAGGGACGGAGGTGCCTGCCGCCAGGCCGGCGCCCTAACCCGCCGGAAACGTAGCCGCAGGCGAGGCTTTCGGCGGAGTTATTCGGGAGGACGTCGGCGGGTTCCTCAATCCATCGCCAGCGGGCCTACGGTCTCGGCGTTCAGGAACTGCGCCACGAACTCGTTCTCGGAGTTGAACAGCTCCGCAGCGGGGCCCGACTCGACGATTCGCCCCTTCCAAAGCACGGCGAGGAAGTCGGCGATCCTGCGAGCGGTGCCGAGGTCATGGCTGATCACCAGGTAGCAGCCGCCGTTCTCCTCGTGGACCTCCCGGATCAGCTCGCAGAGGAGCGCTGTTCGCACCGGGTCCAGGCCCGAATCAGGCTCGTCGAACATCACGATGTCCGGGTCCAGCACCAGCGCCCGGGCGAAGCCCGCCCGCTTGCGCATCCCCCCGGAGAGCTCGTTCGGCATCTTCTGGGTCGCTTCGGCGAGTCCCACCTCACGGAGCCTCCGGTTGCAGATCTCGCCGATCTCGTCCTCGGACTTGTCGGTGTGCTGGCGCAAGGGGAAGGCCGTGTTGTCGAACACGTTCATCGACCCGAACAGCGCACCGTCCTGGAACAGGAGGCCGAACTTCTTGCGCATGTCGAACAGCTCGTCGTCGGTCAACGCCGGAACCGACTGACCATGTACCAGCACGTCCCCGGCGTCCGGGTAGAGCAGCCCGACGATGTGCTTGATCAGCACGCTTTTGCCGGTGCCCGAGGGGCCCAGCACCATCGAGATCTGGTTGTTGGGAAGGCCCAGGTTGAGGCCGTTGAGGATCCGGGTGCGCCCGAACTGCTTGACGAGGTCGATGATCTCGATCGCGTCCTCGCCCCCGTGGTCGCGCTTCTTGCCGGTGTGCCAGCGATACGGGTTGGTCTCCGACGAATCGACGCCGGGGATGGCGTAGTCCCTGTTCAGGACGCCGAGCTCGGGCGCCGTCTCGCGATACTCCTCCTCGGCCTCGGGCGGTGTCCGCCCCTCATGCGCCGGCTCCCGTCCAGGCTCCAGGTCCTCAGTCTCGTCGTAGGCGCCCGGCTCGTCGTAGCCGCCACGCTCCTCGTAGCGGCCCGGCTCGTCGTAGCCGCCACGCTCGTCGTCGGTGTCGCCTGTCCTCTCCTCTGTCATGTCTTTCGCTCAGCCCTCCTCGTGGTTGGCGGGGGTCACCCCCCGATCGGCGCCCTGGGGTTGGCGCCCCAGAACACCAGGGTGCCCATCATCCCGATCAGGTGGACGAGGACGATGTTCAAGACCATCGACTTGGCGGTCGCCGTGCCGACCCCGACCGGTCCGCCGGAGGCGGTGTAGCCGTAGTAGCAGCCGACGAGCACGATCGCGGTCGCCATCACCATCGCCTTGATCACGCTGAATAAGAGGTCGGGCGGGTTTTGGAACATCCAGAAGATCAGGAAGTAGCCGCCCGAGGAGACGTCGCCGATCTGCTTGACGACCGCGAGCCAGGAGGCGAAGTAGCCGATCCCGATCGCCGCCAGGTACATGAACGGAAGCGTCATCCAGGCGCCGAGCAGGCGGGTCGCGGCCAAGAAGGTCATCGGCGGGACCCCCATCACCTCGAGGGCGTCGATCTCGTCAGAGATCCGCATCGCGCCGAGCTCGGCGACGATCCCGGTCCCGACCTTGGCGGCCATCATGTAGCCGAAGGCGTAGGGGATCACCTCGCGAAGGTCACACCAGGCGGCGAACACCCCGGCGTAGGAGGGGGAGCCGACCGAGCGGTTGAAGTAGGCGCCCTCGATCCCGCACTGAAGGCCCAAGATGAACACCAGCCCCCAGATCACGATCGTCGAGCCGAGGATCAGGATCCCCGCCTGGCGAAGCGCCTCGCCGAAGAACTGCAGCACCCGGCCCGAGTAGACGAGCCCCATCGTCTTGGTGCAAAAGCGGGCGATCTCCCCGAGCGAGGAGAGCCAGTCGCGGGGTACGGCCAGCCAGCCCATCAGGAGACCACCGCTGTGGGCCTGCCGCCACGATGGCGCCCTAACCCGCCGAGAGCGGACGCGAAGCGGAGCATCTCGGCGGAGTTATTCACTTAATGACGTTCAGCTCGGGATGGGTGGCGAGCAGGGTCTGGGTGAACACGTAGTTGAACGCGAACACGCCCAAGAAGGCGATCACGACCGCCTCGTTGACCGCCCGCCCGACCCCGGCGGCCCCGCCGGAGGCGTTCATCCCCTTGTAGGAGCAGACGATCGCGATGATCGCCCCGAACAGGGTCGTCTTCAGGATCGAGCCCCAGAGCTCGGTCACCGAGGCGTTGTTGAGCAAGGTGGCGAAGAAGCCGCCGAGCGGGGCGTGGTAGGCGATCTCGGCGAAGATCCCGCCGGCGATCCCGAACAAGAGCGCGTAGATGTCCAAGAGCCCCGTGATCAGCATCAAGGAGAGGAACCGGGGGACGACGAGGTTCTTGATCGGGTCGACCCCGAGCACCTGCAGGGCGTCGAGCTCCTCGCGGATCTTGCGGGCCCCGAGGTCGGCGGTGATCGCCGTCCCGGCGACCCCGGCGACGACGACCGCGGTCACGAACGGGGCGAACTCGCGGACCGAGGCGAGGATGAAGAAGCCCCCGAGGCGGTCGAGGGCGCCGAACAGGGTGAGGAAGTTGGCGGCCTGAAGGCCGGGGGCGCCGAACCCGAAGGCGACGGTGGAGATCAGCATCGGAAACCAGCACAGCTGGAGCGCGAAGATGAACTGGGAGATGAACTCCCCGCCGTAGGGGTAGGGGGGTCGGACGGTCGCCGTGATCGTCTTGCCGGTGAGGATCATCATGTTCCCCACCTGCTCGAACAGGCTCTTGGCGGGCAGGAACGCCCTGTCGGCGACGGTTCGGACCATCATCTCCTCCACGCCCGCACCCGGCAACGGGCCGCACGCCTAAATGTATTGCATGAGGCAAGGCACCGCCACCACCAGCGTTTTGGCTGAATGGCACGCGGCCGGCCAACCGCGATTTGCCCAGCTAGCAGGTGCTATGTTCCTCGCGCCTTGGGGGAGAGCGGCACAAGGGCCGGCAACCGGGGACTCCGGGGCGCGACCGCCGCAACCGGAATCGCCTTGGTCGTGCTCGCGCTCGGCTTGGCCGCGTGCGGGGGCGGAGAGCGTCAGGACGCCACCGAGCCGTCCGGCAACTTCCCCGTGCAGGTGCCGAGGGCGAGCTTCCCGAGCCGACAGCTGCTGGCCAACAGCACCGACCTCGAGCTGGCGATCAAGAACGCGGGCACGGACACGATCCCCAATCTGGCCGTGACCATCAACACCGGGAGGATCAAGGCGGGCGTCAAGGCAACCGGCACGGGCCAGGGTTCGTTCAACATCCGCCTGAACAACCCCGCCCTGGCCGACCCCAACCGCCCGGTCTGGATCCTCGAGAACGACTACCCGAAGGTCCTCGGCAACGGCGTCACCCGGAAGAACCTCCACTCGGCGCCGAGGGCCAGCGCGGCGGCTGCCCAGACGACACCTTCCAGTTCGGCGCGGTCCCGCCGGGCCAGACGAAGGACATCATCTGGCACGTGACGCCCGTCCAGGCGGGCACGTACACGGTGCACTACGACGTCGCGGCCGGCCTGCAGGGAAACGCCAAGGCCGTGACCCCGAGCGGCGGGAAGGTCAGGGGCCAGTTCCACGTCACGATCGCGTCCAAACCTCCCGAGACCTGCGTCAAGGGTCAGCGGGTGGTGACGCAGTGCGGTCCGTAGACTCCGGCGTCTGAAAGGCGGGACTTTCTCGACAACGATCGTCGCCTTGCTGTTCCTGGCAGGGTGCGGCGGCGAGGGCGGCACGACCTCGTCCAGCCAGAGCTCCCCGGCGGCCCGCGATGCCGACGGGGGCGGCACGTCCGTGGGCGACGGGGTCGGGGGCGTTCATCTGATCAAGCTGGGGGACTTCGATCAACCCGTCTACGTCACCCAACCGCCACACGACAGCCACGACTTGTTCGTGGTCGAGCAGGGCGGGCAGATCCGGGTGTTGCGAGACGGGCGTCCGGTCGCCCAGCCGTTCCTGGACCTCTCCGACCAGGTCTCGTGCTGCGGCGAGCAGGGCCTTCTCTCGATGGCGTTCGCGCCCGACTACGCGAACTCCGGCCGGTTCTACGTGGACTACACCGACCGCGCCGGGGACACGCGGGTCGTCGAGTACACCCGGTCGTCCGACCCCCTCGTCGCCGACGAGGGCACCCGTCGCGTCGTGCTTCGCGTGGATCAGCCGTTCCCGAATCACAACGGCGGACTAGTCCTTTTCGGCCCCGACCGGCTGCTGTACATAGGCTTGGGCGACGGTGGCTCCGAGGACGACCCGGAGCGCAACGGCCAAGACCTCTCGACGCTGCTGGCGAAGATCCTCCGCATAGACCCCAGGCCATCGGACGGGAAGCCGTACACGGTCCCGGCGAGCAACCCATTCGTCGACAAGGCGGGCGCACGACCCGAGATCTACTCGTACGGGCTGCGGAACCCTTGGCGGTTCTCCTTCGACGCCGCAACCGGCGCGCTGTCGATCGGCGACGTGGGTCAGAACGAGTTCGAGGAGGTGGACCTCGTGTCCCGGGGCGAGGGCCGCGGTGCGGACTTCGGATGGTCGGCGTACGAGGGCTTTGACCGGTTCAACGACGACCAGCAGGCTCCCGATGCGGTGCCGCCGGTGTTCGTCTACAGCCACGACTCCGGCTGCTCCATCACGGGCGGCTACGTGGTCCGGGACAAGGGCCTCCCCACGCTCTACGGGCGCTACCTATACGGGGACTTCTGCGCCGGTGACCTGCACAGCTTCACGGCCCAGCCCGACCACAAGGCCACCGACGACCGGCCCCTCGGGGTCCAGATCCCCTCGCTGAGCTCCTTCGGCACCGACGACGCCGGCCACATCTATGCGACGTCGCTCGATGGGCCGGTATACCGGCTGTCTGGAGACCAGCCGTGATCTCCGTTCGGCGCAGGCGCCCGGCCGGGGGAGCTGAGTCGAAGGCGAGCCGCCCGCGGTCCGCCGCGCACGCCCTGGTCCTGGCGGCGGCCCTGCTGGTCGTCGCCGGCCAGGCAGTGGGCTCGCCCGAGCGCGCGGGCGCGGCACCGAGTCTCCGGCTGCAGAAGGTCGGCAACTTCTCGCAACCGACCTATGTCGCCGGCGTGCCCGCCTTCAAGCAGCTCCTGTACGTGGTCGAGCAGGACGGCAAGGTGGTGGTGCTGCGAAGCGGACACCGCCTCAGCAAGCCGCTTCTCGACATCAGCGGCCGCGTTTCCTGTTGCGGCGAGCGCGGGCTCTTGTCCATCGCCTTCGACCCCCGCTTCGGGAACAACCACCTTCTCTACGCCTACTACACCAACCGCCAGGGCAGCATCGAGATCGACGAGTTCCGCGCCCCCTCGGGCACCGGGCGTGGTCCCGTCCTCCCGCCGCAAGGTGATCGTGATCCCCCACCCCGGGCAGTCGAATCACAATGGGGGGCAACTGCAATTCGGTCCCGACGGGTACCTGTACGCGGGCATCGGCGACGGGGGTGGTTCCGGCGACACCGGCGACAACGCCCGCCACCTCAATGTGCTCCTCGGAAAGCTCTTGCGGATCGACCCCCACCGACGCGCCGGCCATCCGTACACGGTGCCGGCGAGCAATCCGTTCGTGGGCAAGCCCGGACGGGACGAGATCTACGCCTACGGGCTCCGCAACCCCTACCGCTTCTCGTTCAATCCCAAGTCCAACTCGCTCGCGATCGGCGATGTCGGCCAGGACACCGAGGAGGAGCTGGACTACACGAAGATCCAGCGCGCCAGCGGAGCCAACTTCGGCTGGCCGAAGTGGGAGGGCGACCTCCTGTTCAACCCGAACCGGCCGGACCCGAACCCTAATCCGCCCTTCCCGGTATTCCCGATCCTCACGTACACGCACTCGAGCGGTTGCGCCATCATCGGCGGATACGTGGTTCACGACCGGAGCCTGTCGTCACTTCGCGGACGCTATCTCTACACGGACCTGTGCGGCGGGGTCATCCGAAGCGTCGTCCCGAGGTTGGGAAGCGCCACCGGAAACCAAAGCACGGGCCTTCATTTGAGCGTGCCGGGCTCCTTCGGGGAAGGCCCCACGGGACGCATCTACGTCGCCTCCCAGAACGGTCCGGTGTACAGGATCAAGCAGACCCCCTGACCGCTACGCTTGGGCGCGTGCCAGGCGGGCGGCGTAAGACAGGGGCACGGGTGGCGCTCGGCGCCATTGCGATGCTCGCGCTCATGCTGCTCGCGGGCGGAACCGGCGCGGCCGCCGAGCGCCACGCGCGTGCCGGCGACGGGCGCGGCGGGGTCGCCAAACGCAAGATCGGGAACTTCGCGGCCCCGACCTACGTGGCGCACGCGCCAGGCCAGTCCCGGCTCCTCTACGTGGTCGAGCAGCGAGGGACGGTCCAGGTCCTCGATCGCGGCCAGGTGAGGGCCCAGCCGTTCCTCGACATCCGGGGCCGAGTGTCCGCCGGAGGCGAGCGCGGCCTTCTGTCGATCGCCTTCGATCCACACTTCGGGCGCAACCACCTCTTCTACGCCTACTACACGAATCGCCGGGGCAACGTCGAGATCGACGAGTTCCACGCCCCCTCGGGCGCCCGCGCGGCGGCGAGCTCGCGCCGCACGGTGATCGTGATCCCGCACCCCGGAGAGGCGAACCACAACGGCGGGCAGCTTCAATTCGGGCCCGACGGCTTCCTGTACGCGGGGACGGGGGACGGGGGCGGCGGCGGGGACCCGCTGGAGAACGCCCAGAACAAGCGCAAGCTGCTCGGGAAGCTCTTGCGGATCGACCCGCACAAGCACGGGCGCAAGAGCTACCGCGTCCCGGGCAGCAACCCGTTCGTGGGCAAGCCCGGGCGGGATGAGATCTACGCGCTCGGCCTGCGTAACCCATTTCGCTTCTCGTTCGATCGCGGACGGATCCTGATCGGCGATGTCGGCCAGGACAGTTACGAGGAGGTGGATTACGAGGGACAGCGCGCCTTGCGAGGCGCCAACTTCGGCTGGGACCACTTCGAGGGCTTCCACCGCTTCAACTACCCCGGCGACAACGAGGCGCCGCGGCCCAAGCACCGCTACCGCCCGCCGATCTTCGAGTACGCGCACGGGTCGAACCGCTGCGCGATCATCGGCGGGTACGTCGTCCATGCCCGGCAGCTCCAAAGCCTCCGCGGCCGCTACCTCTACACGGACAACTGCGCCGGTGGGCTCCGCAGCTTCGTCCCGCACCGCAATCGAGGCAGGGGCGACCGTGGGCTCGGCATCCACGTGCAGGACCCAAGCTCCTTCGGCGAGGGGCCTGGCGGGTCGATCTACGTCGCCTCGCTGAGCGGCCCCGTCTACAAGCTCGTCCCTCGGTGAGCGACGAGGCGGCGGGGCTCGGGTAGAGTCCCCAGCGGATGGAGAGCGTTACCGCAAGCGAGCCTTCGGCGGACGCCCCCGCCGAGGTCAACGGGACGCCCGCCCAAGGCGAGAGCTTCGACGTCCATCGCCCGACCGACGGCTCGACGATCCGAAGCCTCCCGATCGACCCGCCGGAGAGGGTGACGGAGGTGGTCGCCAGGGTTCGAGCCGCACAGGCCGAGTGGGAGGCGATCGGGTTCGCCGCCCGCGCTCGCTGGCTCGCGCGCCTTCGCGACTGGATCCTCGACCACCAGGACGAGCTGGACGACCGCATGCAGGAGGAGACCGGCAAGGTGCGGGCGGATGCCGCGCTGGAGGCCTTCTACCTCCTCGATGCGATCAACTTCTGGTGCGACCGCGGCCCGGGCTTCCTCGCCGATGAGATGATCACGCCGCACGTGCCGCTGCTTCGTCATCGGCGCGCGAAGATCGTCCAGAGGCCCTTCCCGGTGGCAGGGGTCATCAGCCCTTGGAACTTCCCGTTGATCCTCTCGCTGGGGGATGGCATCCCGGCGCTGGTCGCCGGCTGCGCGCTCGTGATCAAGCCGTCGGAGTTCACTCCGCTGACCCTGTTGGAGCTGGTCCGCGCCTGGAAGGAGGAGATCGGCGCCCCGGACGTCTTCGACGTCGTCACGGGCATGGGCGAGACGGGGGGAGCGCTCGTCGACGCGTGCGACTTCATCCAGTTCACCGGCTCGGAGCGGACCGGAAAGGTCGTGATGAAGCGCGCCGCTGACACGCTCACCCCGGTCAGCCTGGAGCTCGGTGGCAAGGATCCGATGATCGTGACGGCCGACGCCGACATCGACCGGGCCGCCAACGCGGCCGCGTTCGGGGGCCTCTTGAACACCGGCCAGATCTGCCTGTCGGTCGAGCGCGTCTACGTCGAGGAGCCGGTCTACGACGAGTTCGTCGGCAAGCTGCAGAGGAACGTCGAGTCCCTACGCCAAGGCGCCGACGGACGCAGCTACTCCGCGGAGGTCGGCGCAATGACGTCGCCGAACCAGACCGAGATCGTCGCGGACCACGTTGACGACGCTCGGGAGCGGGGGGCTCGAATCCTCACTGGCGGCAAGCGGAAGGACCAGCCCGGCGACTGGTACGAGCCCACGCTGATCGCGGACGCCGACCACTCGATGAAGGTGATGCGCGAGGAGACGTTCGGCCCGGTGATCCCCGTGATGAAGGTGCGCGATACGGACGAGGCGGTCCGGATGGCCAACGACACCACCTACGGGCTCGGCGGTTCGGTCTTCGCGGGCGACGCCGAGAGCGGCGAGCGGATCGCGCGCCGAATCGAAGCGGGGACCGTTGCGGTCAACGACCTGTTCACTACCAACTATTCGGTTCTCGGCCTCCCGATGGGCGGCTGGAAGAGCTCCGGGATCGGCTACCGCCACGGCGCAATCGGGATCCGGAAGTTCTGTCGCTCCGAGTCGATCACCGTGCCCCGGCTGCGCCAGCCGAAGCGCGAGTTCCTGTGGTTCCCTTACAGCGCGCGCCAGCGCGGATTCATCCGGCGCCTGTACCGGCTGCTGAACGCCCGCGGCCTGCGAAACCGCCTCGGCATCTAGAGACGCCGATCGCCGCGGCTACGCCTCAGCCGAGGCGAGCTCGCGCTGGAGGCGGTCTGCCTCGTCGCGGTACCAGTCGGAGACGGCCCTCAGCCACTCGGCTTCCGCTCGGGTGCGAATCGCCACGTAGTCCGCGAACTCGTCGCCCGCCAACCGCGTCGCTTCCGAGACGGAGATGGCCGTCCGGCGTCGACCCAGCCGCCTCCATTCGACGTGCTCGGAGTCGACCGTCGCGTCGAGCATCAGGCGGGTGCCATCGTTCAACTCGAGCCGCATCGGAGAGTCGCCCTTGAGGCTTCTGCCACAAATCGTGCCTTGGTACATGGCTCTCACTCCTTCGCCCGCCGTGGCGGGCAGCCGCTTTCCAGTCCCAGACGGCAACGTAGCAAGGGCCCGGCGGCGCTGGGTTAAGAGTAGGTAACGATCCAGGCGCGGCCGACTGCACACCTGTCCAGGCCCTCGACCGCCGGGCCTGAATCGCACCGACGGCGGGTCAGCTCGCCGGCACCAGCTCCTCGCGGAGCTGTGCGGCGGCCTGCACCATGTTGCGCAGGGCCGGCTCCACCTCGTCCCAGGTGCGGGTCTTCAGACCGCAGTCCGGGTTGACCCAGATCTGCTCCGGATCGAGCACCTTGGCGGCGGCCTCGAGCAGCTCGAGCATCTCGGCGGCCGGCGGCACCCGCGGAGAGTGGATGTCGTAGACGCCCGGCCCGATCTCCTGCGCGTAGCCGGTGCGCTCCCAGTCGTGGAGCAGCTCCATCCGCGAGCGCGCGGCCTCGATCAGCAGGACGTCGGCGTCCATCTGCTGGATCTGCTTCATGATGTCGCCGAAGTCGGAGTAGCACATGTGCGTGTGGATCTGGGTCTCGTCCTTGACCACCGCGCTCGCGACGCGGAAGCAGTAGACCGCCCACCCCAGGTACTCGTCCCAGCGGTCGCGGCGCAGCGGCAGGCCCTCACGGATCGCAGGCTCGTCCACCTGGATCACCTTGATGCCCTCCTCCTCCAGGTCGGCGACCTCGTCGCGGATCGCGAGCGCAAGCTGCTCGCAGGTCACCGAGCGTGGCTGGTCGTCCCGCACGAACGACCACTGCAGCATCGTCACCGGGCCGGTGAGCATTCCCTTGACCGGCTTCGGGGTAAGCGACTGGGCGAATGCCGTCCAGTCCGTCGTCATCGGGCTCGGTCGGCTGACGTCGCCGAAGATGATCGGCGGACGTACGTACCGCGAGCCGTAGGACTGCACCCAGGCGTTCTGGGTGAACACGTAGCCCTCCATCTGCTCCGCGAAGTACTGGACCATGTCGTTGCGCTCGGGCTCGCCGTGCACCAGCACGTCGAGGCCGACCTGCTCCTGGAAGTCGATGACCCGCTCGATCTCGGCGCGCATGCGGCGGTCGTACGTCGCCCGATCGATGTCTCCCGCACGGAGCTCCGCGCGCGCCTGGCGGATCTCAGCCGTCTGTGGGTACGACCCGATCGTCGTGGTCGGGAAGAGGGGCAGCTCGAGGCGTGCGCGCTGCGCCTCGCGGCGGACCTCGAACTGATTGCTTCGCCTGGCGTCGTCGTCTCCGAGCGCCGCCACCCGGTCGCGCACGGCCGGGTTGCGAGTTCGGTGGGAGTTGCGACGATCCTCGAGCGCGCGGTCGTTCGCGTCGAGCTCGGCGGCGATGGCCTCCCTGCCCTGGCCCAGCCCGCGGGCGAGCGTCGCGACCTCTCCGACCTTCTGCTTCGCAAAGGCCATCCACGACCGCAGCTCGTCGTCGAGGAGCTCGGAGGGCGGCTCGGCATCCAGGTCGACCGGCGTGTGGAGCAGCGAGCAGGAAGTCGAGACGACCAGCTCCGCGCACCGGTCGCGGAGGCCGCCAAGCAGGTCGAGGCTGTGCTCGAGCTCGTTGATCCAGACGTTGCGGCCGTCAACTATGCCCGCGAACAGCCACTTGTCCTCCAGCCCGCCCTCGTCCGCGATCAGCTCGACGTTCTTCGGCCCGTGCCGGTCCACCGCGCTGGTGACGTCGGTCGCGCCTCGGTGGAGATCCAGCCCGATCCCCTCGATCGGGAGATCGCGCAACACCCCGTACGCATCGCCGGCGTGGTCGAAGTAGGTCTTGACCAGGATCCGGGTGCGCTCGTGGACCTTGGCCAGCTCCTCGTAGGCGAGCCTGAGGGCGTCCAGCTCACGCTCCGAGCGATCCTGGACGAAGCAGGGCTCGTCGAGCTGGACCCAGGTGGCTCCCTGTTGGGCCAGGCGCTCGATCACCTCGCCATAGACCTCGAGGACGGGCTCGATCAGGCCAAGGCGGTCGAAGTCCTCGGGGACGCCCTCGGCGGACTTGCCCAGCAACAGGAACGACACCGGCCCGACGATCACCGGCACCGTGTCGATCCCGAGCTCCTCCATGGCCTCGGAGTGCTCGTCGAACGGCTTGGTGGACGACAAGGAGAAGCTGGTGTCGGGGCCCAATTCGGGGACGATGTAGTGGTAGTTCGTGTCGAACCACTTGGTCATCTCCATCGCGGTCACATCGACGTCGCCCTCCTGACGTCCCCGCGCCATCGCGAAGTAGGTGTCGAGCCCCACGGACTCCCCCACCTCGCCGTAGCGCGACGGCACAGCTCCGAGGAGCGCGATCGTGTCGAGAACGTGGTCGTAGAGCGAGAAGTCGTTGGACGGGATCAGATCGATCCCCGCGCCCTGCATGACCCGCCAATTGTCGAGGCGGATGCCCTTCGCCACGGCCAGGAGCTCCTCCTCGGAGGTCTCACCCCGCCAATGGGATTCGAGCGCGAACTTCAGCTCGCGCTGGGGCCCGATCCGTGGAAAGCCGGCGATGTTCGAGAGTGCCATGGGACGGTGAGGCTACAACAGACGCACGGGAGCTCAGCGCCCCCGCCGGCTAGCTCGAAACCGTGTCCCTCGCGTCGCTCGGGCGAGGCGAGAGGCGAACGGGGGCGGCGCTCAAGGCGCGCAGCCGCATGTCGGACCAGGTGAGGCCCTCGCGGACGAGCGCGGGCAAGCCGAGGGTCACCGCGGTGGCAATCTCGACCGCCTGCAGAATCACGCCGTAGGCCAGGGCGTCGGCGGCCCCCACGCCGAAGCCGGTGGTGAGGACGCTGATCACAGCGAGCTGGAAGACCCCGATGTTCGACGGCGTCGCGGGCACGACCGCCGTCACGTTGACCGCGAACAGGACCGCGGCGGCGGCACCGATCCCGACGTTGCCCTCCAGGCCAAGCGCCTCGAACAACGCGGCGCAGGCCAAGAGCTGGATCCCCCAAGCCAAGAGCTGCGCTCCGGCGGCGACAGGGCCACGACGCGGGTCGCGGAAGACGACCAGGCCGGTGCGGACTCGAAGCAGCGCGGCGCGCATCGCGCCGACCACCCGCGCGACTCTCCCCGATCCGCCCTGGCGCACCACGACGGGCGCCAGCAGCACCGCGACCAACAGGATCAGCGGAGCGAAGCTGAACAGGAAGAGCCTCTGGGAGCTCGAGTGGAAGAGGTCGGTCGACGCGACGATGATCACGCCCAAAAGACCGAGCGCGACGATGTTCAAAGCCGTCTGCGAAACGAGCGTCCCAAGCAGCACCGGGAAGGTCTCCCGCATTCGCCCGGTGCGCCTCGCGAGGACCATGGCGCGCGCCGGCTCCCCGAGCCGAGCCGGCAGGGTCGCCGACATGAGCACGCCGATCATCGTCGCGGAGGTGACGTCGCGGCGTCGCAGGGGTCGCCGCGGCAGGGCGGAGCGCGCGATCGCGAGCCACGAGACTGCACGCATGAACATCGCGCTCATCATCAGCCCGGTGGCGATCAGCACCCAGCCGACATCGGAGCGGACGATGCTCGCCACCACGCTCTGGAGCCCGATCTTGTGCGCCGCGAGCGCCGACAGGCCGACGCCCAGCAGGGCGGCCACGCCCAAGGCGATGCGGCGGGCCACGCGATGGCGCCCCGCGGCCTGCGCCGGGAGCGGATCGAGCGAGGGCAGGCGCTTGGGTGGGCGACGCGGACCGCCGTCGATGGGGGCGAACCCGGTTTTCCCGGCGATCCGTCCCACCGCGGTCGAGGGCTCCGGCGCACTCCGTGCCTGCTCGTAGACGTCCTCGACTCGCTCGGCGACCCGGGGCCAGGCGTAGCGCGCCGCGGTGCGTTGAGCTGCGCGGCCCATGGCCTCGCGGCGAGCCGGCTCCAGGTAGAGCCGCTGAAGCTCCTCGGCGAGGCGCTGGGGGTCGGCCGGCGGCACGAGGATGCCGTCGGAGCCATCGGTGACGACGTCGGAGTAACCGGCGATCTCGGAGGCGATCACCGGCGTTCCGGCGGCGAAGGCCTCGGTGAGGACCATTCCAAAGCTCTCACCCGCGAGCGAAGGCGCGCACAGGACGTCGGCCTGGTGGAGCTGCCGCCAAAGGTCCTGCCCCGAAACCCGGCCGAGGTTCTCGATGCTGGCCTCGGTCGCGGGATCGGGCACATAACGCTTGACGTCCTCCGGGCTCGCGCCGATCAACGTGAGCCGCGCGGGCACGTGCTCGATCAAGCCCTCGAACGCCTGCAGGAGAACGGGCAGCCCCTTGCGCTCCTCGGAGCGCCCGACGAACAGCACCCTGAGTTTCTCCGAGCGAGGCTTCGGGCCGGCGGGCGGAGCGTCCACGTCGACGCCGTTGGGAATGACGTGGTACTCGCCACCGAACCACCGCCGCCCGGTCCAGGCGGCGGCCTCGGAGACGGCGATCCGCGCGGTCAGCTGGTTGAACTTCCGTCGCGCGCCGAGCAGATTGGCGATCGTGTTCGGCATCCGCTTGGTCGAGTAGGCGTGGAACGTGCCAACGACCGGCGCGTCGGGGAACGAGCACGCATCCCAGCTCAACACCGGGGCGGGCGGCTCGTGGACGTGGACGACGTCGAATCGCCCGGCCTTGAGCTCGCGCCGCATGGTGGTCGGCCCGTAGGGAAAGACCGACACGTTCGAGACGGCGCCGTTGGCGCCGATCCCGACGGTTCGCCCGAGAGGGATCAGGTAGTCGGGAGCGCTACGGCGCTCGGCGGCCCCGCGGTGAAGGACCTTGCTGCGTCGGTCCGGAGGATCCCAGGGCGCGAGCACCCGCACCTCGTGCCCGCGGCCGATCAACGCATCAGCGAGTGACTCGACGTGGCGGTTGACACCGCCGGCATACGTCCACGAATAGGGGCTGACGATCGCGATTCGCATGGAATTGAGCGGTGAAAGAGGCAGGCACGCGGGCCCGAAAGACGAGTCTGTTCACCTTACAAGACACGTCCCCCGTGGTTACGTCGAATTGGCCGCTTCAGCGTGCGTGGCCCATGCGAGCCCGACCGTGGCGCCGACCACCGTCGTGCCGAGGATCAGCAACAGCGCTCCCGAGTCGTTGGCAAGCGTGCCGACGACCGTCGCTCCCAGCGCGCCGACGACGCCCGCCCAGGCCCAGCGCCGATCGCCGAACCAGCCCTCCACCCGGCGACGACCGAGCACTCCCGCGACGAGGGCCGCCACGACGACCCAGAACATGGCCGTCCTCGCATAGCGGCCGAAGCTGTGGACGGAGAGCTCGAGGCGCCGCTGAACCGTCTCGGCGAGCTGGTCGAAACCGCCGGCTCGCAGCACGGTGCGAGTGAGGTGCGCGTCGCCGCCGCTGACGAGGTCCACCGCGACGAGCGCCGCGACGGCCACGACCGGCGCCGCCAGCAGGAGCGCGAAGCGTCGCCGACCCGCGCCCAGACACACGCCGGCCGCAACCGCCGCGCCGACCGGGAGCCCGATAGCCGCGCCGACGTCGGCGCCGAACCGTCCGGGGGCGAACGCCGCGACGGCCAGCGCGGCCGTGACGGCGAAGGCGATCGCGGCGGTTCGCCGCCGGGCCCGCGGCGCCCAGGCGACCAGCCCTGCGCCCGTCGCGATGGGAACGAGCGCCCCGACCACGGCCTCGAGCTCGTTGCCGACGCCGAAGAACCGGACGCCGCCGGCCGGGTTGGGGCCGGCGAGCGAGAGCTCCGTCAGGTGTGACCCGGCGATCACGTCGACCGCGTAGGCCGACACCGAGACCGCGCCTGCGATCGCCAGGGCCCCGAACTCCCGAGCGAGGCGCAGGGTGACGATCGCGAGTGCGGGCGGGCCAACCCCGGCGATCAGGCGCTCGACCAGCTCGCTGGGCTCGAGGGCGGCCGTCAGCAGGAGCACAGCGGGCAGAAACGCGACGGCGACCGCCAACCCGCAGAGCGCCATTCGTAGGCCACGGCGTCCGAAGGCGATGCCGGCGAGCGCGGTCAACGCCACCCACGCCAGGACGCTGACGCCCACGACGGGCCCTCTTCGCGGGCCGATCGTCGCCAGCCGGTCCGCGAGGCCGATCGACGTAGCCCGGGTCCACCTCACCCTCGCCTCGGATCGGCTCGCCGGTCATCTGCCTCGGCACCGGCAGGCCGAGACGCGCGAGAAGGGTGGGAGCCAGGTCGGTGGACAGCACATACCCCCTCATGCGGGTCGAGTCCGACGTCAGCGTGCCGCCGAAGCCCCTCCCCACGGCCCCCACTGCAAGCGCCCTGTTCGCCGCCGGGGGCGGCCTCTCGAGCGCGACCAGCAGGTCGTCGCCCCGCAGCCGGCCCGCGAGCGCGGCCAGGCGAGACGAATTGGCCTCGACGAGGTCCACGAGCGGGCAGGCGCGCCGTGTGCAGCGAGCCGCATCGGGGAGGCGTCCGTTCTCTGAAACGACCATCGCGATGGCGGCGTCGGCCACGGACGAGCGAGCGCGCACCGCTGCCGCTCCCAGCGTGGACCCCAGCAGCCCGGGGACGAGGTCCGCCGGAACGCCCCGAGCGCGGCTTCGAGCCGCGTCCCATTCGCGCGAGGGGATCGCGGCCGCCGCGCCCTCGCCGCGTGCGTGGAGCGGCGGCAGCGGCTGGTCGTAGAGGGAGGGGGCGGTCCGCGCCCCCTGCCCGACGTCAAGGTAGGTCTGCTCGGCGGGAACGTCGCCGACCCCCGCGCTCATCAGTCCGACCGCCATCCCGGGAACGCTCGCCAGCTCGGCCGGCGTCGTGCCCTTGGGCATCAGCGCGATGGTGATGCGCGGCGGGTGCGGGTCCCCTGCGGGGGCGGGCGGGTGATCGGTCGCCGTGGTTGGGAAGGCATGGCTGGCGATCGATGACCCGCCCGCCACCCCCTCGAAGGCCACGAGCAACGCAACCACTACCATCGCGACGATGGCCGATCGCACGTTCGCAAAGTTCACCTTCTTCAAGCTCGACCCCGCGTGGCATCGCCGCGATCCCGACGCGCGCGCGGAGGATAAACGGGAGTTCCTCGCCGCCTGCGAGGACTTCGCCGAGGACCGATCGCTTCGCGCTTACTCAACCGTGGGCACGCGCGGCGACACGGACCTGCTCCTGCTCTCCCAGAGCCCGATCCTCGAGGACGTCCACACCTTCCATGTGGTGCTCTCGCAGAGCGGGCTCGCAAAGTGGATGGCCACCCCCCACTCCTACCTCGCGATGACCAAGCGCTCGCCGTACTCCGAGTCGGAGGCGCGGCCCGAGATCTGCACCTCCGAACGGCGTTATCTGTTCGTGTACCCCTTCGAGAAGAAGCGGGAGTGGTACCGCCTGGAACCCTCGGAGCGCCAGCGCATCATGGACGACCACATCCAGATCGGCCGCCGCTACCCGGAGATCGCCATCAACACGGCGTACTCGTTCGGGCTCGACGATCAGGAGTTCGTCGTCAGCTTCGAGGCCGACGACCCCGGTGAGTTCCTCGACCTGGTTCAGGAGCTCCGCGGCTCGGAATCGAGCGCGTACACGCTCCGGGACACGCCGATCTTCACCTGCGTCTCGATGTCGGTCCCCAGGGCGCTCGACGCCCTCGACGGCACGGCGACGGCACACCCCACGGCCGTCCTCTAGCGAGCCTCTAAAGTGCCCGCCTCCATGAGCGACCGATTGGGCAGCGCCGAGCGACCCCTGCGGGTGGCGATCGTCGGCTCCGGGCCGGCCGGCTTCTACGCCGCCGACCACCTGCTCCGGCAGGAGGACGTGGCGGTGGAGGTGGACGTGTTCGACCGCCTGCCGACCCCGTTCGGCCTCGTCAGGGCGGGGGTGGCCCCCGACCACCCGAAGATCAAATCGGTGATCCGCGTCTACGAGAAGACGGCGGCCCGGGACGGATTCCGGTTCTTCGGCAACGTCCAGGTCGGCGGCCACGTCAGCGCCGCTGAGCTGGCCGACCGCTTCCACGCCGTCATCCATGCGTACGGAGCGTCCACGGACCGTCACCTCGGGATCCCCGGCGAGGAGCTCGCCGGTTCGCATGCGGCCACCGCCTTCGTCGCCTGGTACAACGCCCACCCCGACTTCGCCGATCTCGAGTTCGACCTCTCGTGCGAACGGGCGGTGGTGATCGGAAACGGCAACGTCGCCACCGATGTCGCCCGGATGCTCGCGCTCACGCGCCCCGAGCTCGAGGAGACCGACACCGCGGACCACGCGATCGACCCGCTCGCCGACTGCGGCGTGCGCGAGATCGTCATCCTGGGGCGCCGCGGGCCGGCGCAGGCGGCGTTCACCAACCCGGAGCTCCGGGAGCTCGGCGAGATGCAGGACGCCGACGTCCAACGTGGATCCCGCCGAGATGGAGCTGGACGACCTGAGCCGCGCGTATCTGGAGTCCGACGAGGCGGACATCACCACCCGCAAGAACGTCGAGATCTTCACCGAGTTCTCCCAACCGTCAGCCCGAGGGCAAGCGCAAGCGAATCGTGCTGCGGTTCCTTCGCTCGCCGGTCGAGATCCAGGGTGATGGCAAGGTGGAGCGCCTGGTCGTCGCCCGCAACGAGCTCTACCGCGACGACTCCGGGGCGATCCGGGCCCGGGACACGGGAGATCGGGAGACGATCGAGTGCGGGCTCGTCCTGCGATCGATCGGATACGCCGGGGTGGGCCTGGAGGGCGTCCCGTTCGACGAACGCCGCGCCGTGATCCCCAATCGAGGGGGGCCGGGTGACCGAGCCACAGGGCGGCGAGCAGGTCCTCGGGCAATACGCGGTCGGATGGATCAAGCGGGGGCCGTCGGGTGTGATCGGGACGAACAAGAAGGACGCCCAGGAGACGGTCGACAACCTACTCGAGGACACCCAGGCGGGACGCGTTCCGACGCCGGATCTCGCCGACGATCCATCGGCGATCGTCGAGCTGCTCGCCGAGCGCACGCCCGATTCAGTGACGTATGCGGGGTGGGAGGCGATCGACCGGGCCGAGCGCGAGCGCGGTGAGCCGCTCGGCCGCCCCCGGGTGAAGTTCGTGCGCATCGGCGAGATGCTCGAGGCGGCTCGGGCAGGCGTGCCGAGCTCCGCGGGTGGCTGACCTCGCGGACATCGAGCGGATGATCGCCGAGGCCCTGCCCGGGGCCGAGGTCCAGGTGGTCGACGAGACGGGCGGCGGCGATCACCTCAGGGCGATCGTTCGGGCGCCGCAGTTCGAGGGACTGAGCAGGATCGATCAGCATCGGATGGTCCGGGCCGCCGTTCAGGCGCGGATGGACGACGGGACGATTCACGCGCTCTCCATCAGCGCGGAGCCGCTGCGCTGAGGCCGGCGACCGGACTCGCTATGGTGAGTCCATGGCCGCTGACCCGGAGTTCAAGCAGAAGGTCGAGGAGCTCCTGCAGGAGAACGAGGTGCTCCTGTTCATGAAGGGGACGCCCGAGATGCCGCGCTGCGGCTTCAGCATGCGGGTGGTCGGTGTCCTCGAGCAGCTCGGAGTGGAGTACGGCGCGGTGGACGTCCTGCCCGTCCTCGACCCGCTGCGCGAGGTGACTGGCGAGATCTCCGACTGGAGGACGTTCCCGCAGCTCTATGTCAACGGAGAGCTGGTCGGGGGTTGCGACATCGTCGAGGAGATGCTCGAGACGGGCGAGCTGTCCGAGCTGCTCGGCGTGGAGCAGCCCGAGCCGGCCGCAGGCGCCGGCGCAGCCACAGCCCACCGACCCGCAGCAGAGCCCGCCGCTCAAGCTGGGCTGATCAGACCCTCGAGACCGCGCGTCGGCTCAGACGGTTGCGGCGCGCTCGGCTGCGTCCTCGCGCACCTGGAAGGACGAGCCACAGCCGCACGCGGCGACGACGTTCGGGTTGTTGACCACGAACCCGGCGCCCTGGAGGCCGTCGACGTAGTCGACCTCCGAGCCGAACACGAACTGCATGCTGACCTTGTCGACGACGACGGAGACGCCCTGGTGCTCGAAAACGTGGTCGTCGTCCTTCGGCTGGTCGAGCGCGAGCGCGTACTGGAATCCAGAGCAACCCCCGCCACGCACGGCCACGCGGAGCGCCTGTTCCGGCGAGTTCTCGTTCGCCGCGAGCAGATCCTTGATCTTGCCCGCCGCCTTGTCCGTCAGGTTGATGGCCGTCTGCGCAGTCTCCATCGCTTCAAATTGTATAGGCGATCGCGGTCAGCGACCGTATTTGTGGTCCAGGTACTGGAGGATCCGCTTCGAATCGTGGACCACCTCGTCGCCGTCGACCAGGACCGGGACGCGACGTTGCCGCGTCAGCTCCTCGATCTCGGGGCGGCCCGAACGACGGTACGGGACCCGCTCGGTCCGGTACTCGACGCCCAGCTTGTCCAGCCTCCTGGCCACCGCCCCGCACGGGCAGAGCACGTTGGTGCGCGTAGGGCAGCGGTAGAGGACGATCACAGGCCGAGCACCCGCTCTCCCAGCCGCAAGAGCGGCGCGACGGCCGCGACCGCGGCCTCCTGCGGGGCCCGCCCCTGCCGCACGCGGTCGCCGAGCTGCCGACATCTGCCAGCGCACGGCGTCCTCGAGCGTCTCCTCGTGCGGCCTGGGCTCGAACCCCAGCTCCCGGCGTGCCTTGGTGTTGCGATAGGTCCACCATTGACTCGCCGAGCGGACCTCGTCGGGCGAGACCGCGATCGGCAGGCCCGACCCGCGCGATCGCCTCGACCGCGAGGGACGTCGGCGCGGCCGGCAGCTTCACCGGAGGCTCCCGTCCCGAGATCCTGGCGAAGTCGGCGAACAGCCGGTCGAGCGTGAAGTTGCGTCCGCCCAGGATGTAGCGCTCGCCCCTCTCGCCCTTTTCGTCGGCGAGCAGATGGCCCTGAGCGACATCGCGCACGTCGACGATGTTGAGCCCTCCTTCCACGTAGGCCGGGATGCGACCCAGCAGGAAGCGGCGTACGAGCCCCATCGACGTCCCCTTCGGATCGTCCGGGCCGAGGACGAACGACGGGTTGACGATCACCACGGAAAGCCCGTGCGCGGCGAGCCGCAGCGCCTCGACCTCGGCCTCGTGCTTGGAGTTGACGTAGGCGATGCCCAGGCTCTCCGGCCCGAAAGGCCTGGTCCTCGTCCGCGGTGCCCCCCGGCTTGGCTGGGCCGATCGCGGCGACCGAGGATGCGTGCACGACCCGCTCCACGCCGGCCGCCAGCGCCTCCTCGAGGACGATCCGCGTGCCCTTGGCGTTGAGCTCGAAGACCCGGTCGCGATCCTTCGGGCGCATCGAGGTCGTGCCGGCCAGATGGAAGACGCGCTCGACGTCCTCCATCGCGGCGCGCACCGTGCGCCGGTCGAGCACGTTGCCGCCGGCGCGCTCGAATCTCGAGGTCGGAGAGGTGGTCCACGCTGGACCCGCGGCGCAGCAGCAGGCGCAGATCGTCGCCGCGCTCCGCGAGCGCCCGGACCACGTGCGAGCCCAGGAAGCCGCTGCCGCCGGTGACGAGGGTCTTGGCCACGAGCTACGGGATGGTAGAGCCGTGATACAAGGGGTCGGTGAGCTCGGGTCCCACGACCGCCGTCGTCACGGACACGACGGCCTATCTGCCGGACGAGCTGATGGCCGAGCACGGCATCCATCGGGTCAGCCTCTACGTCTCGCTCGAAGGGGAGCAGCGGCCGGAGATCGAGATCGCCGAATCCGAGTACGCGGAGTTCTACGAGCGCCTCCGTCGAAGCGACGAGGGGGCCACGACGTCGCAGCCCTCGGTGGGCGACTTCCTCTCGGTCTACTCGCCGCTGCTCGCCGAGGGACGCGAGATCGTCTCCATCCACCTCTCGGCCGGCATCTCGGGGACCTGCGAGTCGGCGCGACAGGCCCGCCAGCGCCTCCTGGACGAGGGCGAAGGTGGCGAGCGGATCCACGTCTTCGACAGCCGCTCCGCGTGCGGCGGCCAGGGACTGGTGGTCCTGGCGGCCGCGAACGCGGCGGCGGCCGGCGCCGAGCGGCGAGGAGACCCTCGCGGCCGCCGAGCGATGCCGGCAGCGCCTCGAGATGTGGTTCGCGATCGACACGCTCGAATACCTGCGAAAGGGCGGGCGGATCGGCGCGGCCCAGGCGTGGCTCGGGTCGGCGCTTCAGATCAAGCCGATCCTGACCCTGGCGAGGAGATCACGCCGGTGGAGCGCGTGCGGACCCGGCGCCGCGCGCTGGAGCGGCTGGTCGAGTACGCGCGCCAGCGCCACGCACGACGGCGCCGACGCCTGGGTGGTCCAGCACATCCAGGATCCGCGAGACGGCGCGCCGCCTGGTGGAGCAGGGCCGCGAGATCTTCGGGTCCGATCCCGCGTTCGTCTCCGAGATCGGCCCCGTGATCGGCGCGCACGTCGGGCCCGGGGCTGATCGGAGTCGGCGGGGTCCCCTCCTCCAGCCCTGCGGCTGAGAGCGGCGCTGGCGAGCGTCGTCCCAGCCGCTGCCGTTCGGTGCTATCTTGACTATTTAGGTCTACAAACTAAGGAAGGAGTCCGAGCATGCCCGACGCCCAGGCGACACCCCCCACCCAGGAGCTCCCGATCCCGGCCGCCCGGCCCCCCGGGCCGCGGTCGTCCGGCGAGGCCCCGCGCTTCCAGGCGCTCGCGGCCGCGGTTCGCGCCCACCGCGTCGTGACCGGGCACGCGGCGGTCCCGACACGGCCGAGCGACCATGCGCTGTATCGCCGGCTTGCCGAAATCGAGGCGTCGACGCCGACCCCGGGCGTTGGCTGAACGGGCTCGAGGCGGCTCCCTAACCCGCCTCCGCGGGCACCTCGTCTGGAGGGGCGGCGCGGCTCCTCGCCGCTGTCTGAAGCGCCAGAAGTCGCGGACCACCGCCTGGACCGCGGCGGCCGCCGGGATCGCCATCAGGGCGCCGAGGACGCCGAGCAGCGCGGCGCCGATCAGGATCGCCACGATCACGATCAAGGGATGGAGCTCGACGGCCCGCCCGTAGACCAACGGCTGGATCAGGTTGTTCTCGACCTGCTGGTAGAGGATCAGCACCGCGACCCAGACGATCAGCCCGACCGGGAAGTCTGACGAACGCGACCACGATCCCGACCAGGATCCCGCCCAGGGTCGCGCCGACCAGCGGGATCAGGTCGAAGAACCCGAACAGGATCGCCAGCGGGAGGGCGAACGGCACCCCGAGGATCCGCAGGGTGACGTAGGTCACCAGGCCGGCCAGGACGCTGATCACGAAGTTGCCGAACACGTAGCCGGCGATCGCGTCCGAGATGTCCGCGGCGATCTTCCGCAGCCGCCGGGACCGCTCCGGCGGCAGCTGTCTGTAGAGGAAGTTCGAGCAATCGGTGCCCGTCCTTGACCAGGAAGAAGGTGATCACGAGGATCGAGAACAGCTGCACGAAGCGGTTGAAGACGCCCGACGGTGACGTCTCGCAGCGTGCCGGCGGCGTCGCCGAGCTTGGTCGGGAGCTGCTGCGCCTGCTCGCGTCAGCTTCTCGGTGATGTGGTAGCGGTTGTCGTAGTCGCGGAAGGTCTGGTTGTGTCGCAGGTCGTCGACGTAGCCGGGCAGGTCGTTCGAGAGGTCCGTGACCCCGTTGACCAGCGGGGGCACGATCAGCAGCCCGATGCCGAAGATGCTCGCCGCCGATCGACGAGGTAGACGAGCAGGATCGCGACCCAGCGGGGAACGCGGCGCGCGGTCGAGCCAGTTGACCGCCGGGGCGATCGCGACCGCGAAGAAAGCGGCGATCAGGAAGAGCCCGACGACCTCCCGGATCAGGTATGCGAAGTAGAGGCCGCCGACCACGCCGGCGACGATCAGCACGACCTTGGCCACCGCCTGGCCCGACACCTGCGCCTGGTCCATCGCCAGCGGGCCAGCGCTCAGCGCTGACGCGCCGCCGGACACCCACGGCCTCCCTGACGTTGCCTAGCGCATGGCCATGGAGCGGGCTGCCACGCTGCGCGCCTAGCGGCGGCGGCGCAGCGCGATCAGGCCGCCGACCGCGAAGCCGACGACCGCGGCGCCGATCGCCAGCTCGCGGCGGTGGTCGCGGATCTGGCGGCGCCAGTCCGTGAGCTCGGCGACGCGGCCGCGAAGCGCCTCGACCGAGCGCGCCAGCTCGGTGCGCTGGCGCTCGATGTCGGCGCGGATCTGGTCCGAGCTTCGCCCCGGCAGCGGGGTGCGAGCGCTGATGGACCGGCTCGCCGCGCCCCGCTGACGTCGACGTCCTGGGGCTCGCTCACCGGGTGCCGGCCTCCAGCGTCTCCTTGGTGCGCCGCGCCTCCTCGATCGCCAGGTCCGGCGTCGGCGGAGCGCCGGCCTGCAACGGAGCGGTAGGCGAACAAGCCCGGCCCCGGCCGCGACGCAGAACCAGAACAGCGCCTCGATCATGAAGCCGATCCAGACGTGGTCCGGAGAAGAACAGGTCGTTGAGCAGCCAGGCGATGCCGTGCATGAGCATCGCGAGCCCCATGAGCGCGAACACCCCGGCCGCGATCCCGACCACCGAGCCCTGGAGGAGCTTGGAGACCTTCTCGCGGATCTCCGTCTTGGCGAGCTCGATCTCCTCGCGGATCAGGATCGAGACGCGCTCGGAGACGTCGAAGACGAGCTCGCCGACCGACCTGTCCGTCGGGCGGAGGCTCGGGGTCGTCGGGGCCGTCGGCGCTCACTCCGGCGGCTCCTCCCCGAAGACCCGCGCCCAGATCACGGCCGCCACCCGGTTCGCGCGCCACGGTCGCGAGCGCGCTCCGGCCGCGGCCACGAGCCCGGTCCAGAGCAGTCTTCTGAGGATGTCGTTCTCCACGTCCGTTACCTCGCGCGCGGAGTAAATCAGCTTGGACCGCGAGCGGTCCGCGCGACTCGTCGCCGGCGCCGTCCCCGCTCCCGTACCCTGCCCAGCGCTCGAAGAAACCCCGGACGACCGCGTAGAACCAGACTCGATCGACGGCGTCGATCGCGCCGTGGCCTCCGCCGGGGAGGATCCAGACGCGAACGAGCTCCGTAGTCCGCCGCGGCGTCGGCCAGCATCCTGCGCGTGGTCGACCGGGATGACGTCGTCGTCCTCGGGGTGCAGGACGAGTACCGGCACCCTGGCCGCGTGCGATGTGCTCCTCCGCGGCCGCCCGCGACCAGAGCTCGTCCGGCTCGACGCCGTAGAACGGAGCCGAGACACGCTCGACCGGATCTACGAAGTCCTCGATCCCCTCCCAGCCGCGCCTGCCGGACACGGGACTTGAGCATCGCCCAGAACGCGAGGTTGAGCACGTAGGCCGGATCGGTGCGGGGAAGCCGCACCGAGAGGCGCTTTGCCATTGCCCTCGGGTCCGCGGGCGGGGAGATCGCGAGGATGCCCCCGTCCAGCGCCTCGGCGGCGCCCTCCGGGTGGCAGGCGCCGAGGACCGAGGAGCCCCCAGCGAGATGCCGAGCGCTCCCACCGTGGTCGCCCCGAGCTCCTTCAGGTAGCGCCCCGCGGCGATGATGTCCTCGCCCTCCTTCCAGCCGACCGTGGTCGGCGCCGCGCTGGTCAGGTTGGTCAGCCCGAAGCTCCGCAGATCGAGGGCGAGCACGTTGAAGCCCCACTCGTAGTAGGCGCGGACGGCTATCTGGCGAACGTAGTCGAACCGCCGCGAGGAGAACAGCCCGTGGACGACGATCAGGCCGGGCCGCCCGCCGCCCTCCTGTAGCCCGACGGTGGCCGCGATCCGCTCGCCATCGGCGCCCTCGAACACGTGGTCCGAGAACTGGGCCGGATACGCGTAGCCGAGGTTGGCCGCCTCGCGCTGGTTGGCGAGCACGAAGGTCGACAGGTCGGCGAGCCCCTTGCGCACCATCGCCATCTCCGAGTGATGGAGGTGGTTGGGGATCGCCGCCAGATCGGCCATCAGGGCGTCCATCGAGCGCTCGCGCGGGCTGCGGGATCGGCAGGGGTGGCGGCTCGGAGTCGAACCGCGCGAGCAGCCGGCGGAACGGCTCGGAGAGCCGCTGCCCGAACAGCCAGAGCGGCAGCGCGAGGAAGCCGACGACGACGTTCAGCGCCTTCGCCGCACCATGGAGGAGGCGATCCTGGCGAGGGGTCGTGCCGAGCGACTCCCACATCACGGGCGCCTCGCGCCGGCCCCGCGCCGTTGCGGGCCTCG
This sequence comes from uncultured bacterium, assembly GCA_963772345.1. GTDB lineage: Bacteria > Actinomycetota > Thermoleophilia > Solirubrobacterales > 70-9 > AC-56. Next base: position 133,663 of record CAVYXB010000014.1, read on the forward strand.
AGCCCTCCGCAGATCGTCTCGACGAGCATCTCCCGGGCGCGGTCGAAGTCCGCCTCGTCGCCGGGGATCAGGTCGAAGACCCAGCCCGAGAGGAGCTGCTCGATCGCGCCGTAGAACCACATCGAGGCGAACTCCGGATCGACGTCCCGCCGGAACGTCCCCGCTCGCTGGCCATCGGCGACGATCTTGGCGATCAGGTCGTAGGCGCGGCGGATCTCGGGCAGATGGGTGCGCCCGAACGAGTTCGCCGCGCGCGTCACGTCGACGATGATCACCTTCATCAGGTCGGGCTCGTGGCGATACGAGTCGATGATGAAGCGGGCCACGGCGTCGAGCTTCTCCCGCGCGCTGATCTCCTGGCCGTCGACCTCCTCGATCGTGGCGAGCAGCAGCGACCACCGCTCCGTGAACAGCTCGTTGAGCACCTCGTCCTTGGACTTGAAGTAGTGGTAGACGAGGCCGTAGGCGACGCCCGCCTCGTCCGCGATGTCGGAGACCCGGCAGGCGTGGAATCCCTGGCGCGCGAAGACGTGGATCGCCGCGTCCAGGATCTGGCGACGCTTGTCGACCGGAGGGGCCTTGGCATCCATCAGCTGGCCGCCGTCACACTCTCAGCCCCTCGGCCTCCGGCCAGCGATAGGCCTCGGGCCGACGGTTGGCGAGCGACGGCAGCGTCGGCCCGCACCCGCTCCTGCGCGCTCGAGGTCCAGGTCGGCGGTCGACGAAGCATTCCTCGTCCGGCGCCTGGCCGAGGACCACGCCCCACGGGTCGACGATCATCGAGCGGCCGTAGGAGCGGTAGTGCGGCGGCGCCTCCCCGATCTGGTTGGGGGCGATGATGAAGGCCTGGTTCTCGATCGCGCGAGCCCGCAGCAGGACCTCCCAGTGATCCCTGCCGGTGTCGAGGGTGAACGCCGACGGGACGGTGATGACGGTCGCCTCGCGCACGGCCAGGATCCGGTAGAGCTCCGGGAAACGAAGGTCGTAGCAGACGGTCATGCCCGAGGGTGACGCCTTCGAGCTCGCCGACGAGACCGCGTGACCACGAGCTCGTCGCCCGGCTCCTCGTGCTCGGACTCGCGGTAGGCGACACCGCCGACGTCGACGTCGAACATGTGGATCTTGCGGTAGCGGGCCTCCAGCTCGCCATCGGGGCCGATCAGGGCCGAGGTGTTGAAGGCCTTCTCGTGCCCCTCCGCCCGCTCCGCGATGCTGCCCGGCGACCAGGTGGATCCCCAGCTCGCGCGCCCAGGCGCTGGCGGCGCGAGATCGTCGGGCCGTCCAGCGGCTCCGCGCCTCCTGCGAGCGGTCGCGGCGTCCCCGAGCAGATTCCACTTCTCCGGCAGCACGACGAGCGTCGCCCCGTCGCTCGCGGCGGCGCGCACGAGGCGCTCGGCGGTCTCGAGGTTGCGGGCCTTGTCGGCCGTCGAGTTGAGCTGTACGGCGGCGGCGCGCATCTCCATCTGCACCTGACCGGCGGCTGATTGACCAGTCAATCTAGGACAAGTATAGGTTCAGCCACGCGGCCGCCCCGGATGGCCCCGAAAGCCCAACGCGCGGAGCATCAGTCGGTCGAAAGCCCGCGTCGGGAGCACTGCCTGGGCCACGATCATCGCCCGGGCGTCAGCGCCCACCACATAGCGCGGGCGCGGCCGACGGACGGTCAGCGCGCGCTCCACGATCCGCGCCGCCCGGTCGGGCTCCATGCCGCGCTCGCCCGTGCGGGTCGCGGCGTCGAGCGCCGCACGGAGGTCGTCGCCGTAGCGCCTCGCGGGCGGCGGCGGGCATCCCGGCGATCACGCCGTCGGCATGCTCGCGACCTCGATCCCAGATCGCGGTGGCGATGCTCCCGGGCTCGATCGCGCAGACGTCCACCCCGACGCCGGCAAGCTCGCGCCTCAGGGCGTCGGAGATCCCCTCGAGCCCGAACTTCGAGGCGTGGTAGGCGCCCATGAACGGGGTACCCACCCGGCCGCCGACCGACGTCATGTTCAGCACCCGCCCGCGGGCGCGCCGCAGCGAGGGCAGAAGCGCCTGCGTGACCGCCACCTGGCCCACCAGGTTGACCTCGAGCTGGCGACGGAGATCGTCGATCGGCAGTGACTCGACGGGCCCAGGGACCGCGACGCCCGCATTGTTGACGAGGCCCCAGAGGCCGTCGGCGCCAACGGCGTCAGTGACCGCGGAGCTCGCGCTCGCGATCTGGTCCGCGTCCGTCACGTCGATCGGCAGCATTTCGAGCTGGCCCGCGGCCTCGTCCGCGAGGCTCGCGGCGTCCGCCTCCTTGCGGTAGCCCGCGAACACGCGAAACCCGTTGCGTGCGAGGCGAAGGGCGCAGGCGCGACCGATGCCCCCGGACGCCCCAGTGATGACGACCGCCCTCATCCCACAGAACCTAGCCCGAGAGGAGCATGGAGAGCGTCGTGACCACCACGAGCCCGCCCTCGACCACCGCCAACAGCCCGGCGGCGCCGGCCAGCGAGTCGCCCGAGAAGCTTCCGCCGGCTCCGACGAGCGCCCCGGCCACCAGCACGAGGAGGCCGATCCCGCCCCAGACCGGCACGGCGCGGTCCCAGCGCGCTTCGCGATCGGGATACCTCGAGCGCAGCCGGGCCTCGACTCCGAACGGCACCGCGACGAGCGCGGCGAAGAGCCCCGCGGCGAAGACCACGATCCAGCCGTTGACGCCGTCGGAGCTCAGATAGGGAGCCCCGGTCACCCCGGCGAGGATCAGGCCGGCCACCGCGACGAACAGGCCGGCGGCAGCCACCGTTTGCGGCGAGATCGCCCTCCGGTCCTCGGACGGACCTCGTCATCCGAGCGCCGTCCGATCAGCCGCGCCGCGTGCGCTGTCGCTCCAGCTCGGCTACGAGCAACTTCGTGTGGAGCGCCGCGATCAGGTCGTTCAGTGGGCCGACCCCCGCCTCGACGATCTCGATCGCCCGGTTCGGGTCGAGGTCTCCCGCGAGACGCTGAGTGAGCACGTCCACCTCCTCGGCCACGAGCGGCTCGAGCGCCTGCTTGTAGCGCAGGGTGTCGTAGACGGTGAACCCGAGCCGCTCGTCGTAGCCGCCGGCCCGGAAGCGGGTGATCGCCTCGATGATCCGCACGTCCGACGGCGAGTAGCCGACCCCGTTGGGGCTCAGGACGCCGAGCTCCGCGAGCCGGTCCAGCACCTCCCTCGGGACGTCGTAGCGGTCGCGCACCTCGTCGCTCGGGACTCGCTCCCGCTCGCCGGCGAGCGCCCGCTCGAGGATCCGGTCCTCGAGGTCGAGCATCGCTCGCAGGCGCTCCGGCTCCGCGTCCTCGCGCTCGAGCAGCTCGCGGATCACGCGCAACGGCATGAACCGCTCCTCCTGGAGCTGCTTGATCAGCCGGATCCGGTCGACGAACTCGGGCGGGTAGTAGGCCATGTTCCGGCTCGTCTTCACCGGCTCGGGGAGAAGGCTTTCGCGCAGGTAGTGGCGGATCGTCGCCACCGGGACGCCCGACCGATCCGCGAGCTCCGAGATCTTCAGAAGCTCCTCGCTGCTCGTCTGAGGCGCGCTCACGCGAGGAACTCCCGCTGCTGGGATGCCTCGTTGGGGCCGGCGGCGGCGGCGCTGGAGAGGAGCGAGTCGATCTCCTCGTCGCCGAATCCGGCCTCGCGCAGCACCTCTTCGGTGTGCTCGCCGAGCGCCGGGGCCGGGCGCTCGACCTCGCCCGGGCGTTCGCGAGAGCTTCACCGGAATCCCGAGCTGGCGCACTGTGCCGAGGTCGGGCTGGTCGAGCTCGACGACCATCTCGCGCTCGCGGACCAGCTCGGAGTCGAGCGCCTCGTCGAGGTCGAGCACCGGCTCGATCATCGCGTCGTGCTCGTCGTTGAAGGCCAGCCACTCGGCGCGGGTTCGACCCTTGAAGACCTCTGCGACCTCACGCCAGGACTCGGAGCCGGGCGCCTCGAACTGGGCGCTCACCAGCTCGGGCCGCCCCACGCCTTCGCAGAAGGCGCGCCAGAACTTCGGCTCGAGCGCGGCGCACGTGATCCAGCCGTCGGCGGCCTCGTACGGGAGGTAGCAGAGGAAGCCGCCGGTGAGCTGGCCCTCGCCGCGACGCGGAACCTGGCCGTCGCAAAGGTACTGCGCCGCCACCATCGCGAGCCAGGCGAGCGACCCGTCGGTCATGGACACATCGACGAGCTGGCCCTCGCCCGAGCGCTCCCGCTCGCGAAGCGCGGCCATCACCCCGAACGCCGCCATCAGGGCGCCGCCGCCGAGGTCGGCGATCTGGCCGGCCGAGGAGATCGGCCGGCCGCCGGGCTCCCCGGTCAGGCCGAGCAGCCCGTTCAGCGCCGAGGTAGTTCATGTCGTGTCCGGCGCGGTCGGTGCTGGGCCCTGTCTGCCCATACCCGGTGATCGCGCAGTAGACGACGCCCGGGTTGACCTCGCGAAGCGCCTCATAGCCGCAGCCCAGCCGGTCGAGGACCCCGGGCCGGAAGCTCTCCAGCACGACGTCGAACTGGGGCGCCAGCCTCAGCATCGCCTCGCGGCCGCCGTCGGACTTGAGGTCCAGTCGGATCGAGCGCTTGCCGCGGTTCAGCGCCAGGTAGAGCGCCGAGCGCGTGCCGAGCGGCTGCTCGATCCTCAGAGCCGTAGTAGGGCGGCGCCCAGCGGACGTAGTCGCCCATCGCGGTGTCCTCGACCTTGACCACGTCGGCCCCGAAGTCGGCCAGGAGCAGCGAGCAGAAGCCGCCGGGCAGGAGCCGCGTCAGGTCGAGCACGCGAATGTCGCCCAGGGCGGAAGCGCTCATTCGGGCGAGGCCTCGGATGCCTCGATCGGATGCGCGAGCATCTCCCGGCGCGTCGGCACCTCCCGCTTCGGCACCCCCAGGAGCTCCCGGGCCTCGGCCACCGTCGCCGGGCGCCTGCCCACGTTCTCCGCCATCTCGCCGGGCCTTGGCGATCAGGTCGCCATTCGAGCGCGCCATCTCCCCGTTCGGCAGGTAGAAGTTGTCCTCGAGGCCCGCGCGGACGTTGCCCCCCAGCGCGAGCGCCGCGCCGATCAGCCTCCACTGGTCGCGGGAGATTCCGATCACCTGCCAGTTGTTTCGCCCCTCGGCCCCGCCCGGGATCTGCTCGGCCATCAGCGCCACGTTTCTCGCGTTGGGCCGAATGCCGCCGTTGACCCCGATCACGAGGGAGACGTTCAGCGGCTCCGCGAGCAGGCCCATGTCGATCAGCGGATCGAGGTTGGCGATGTGGCCGGCGTCGAAGCATTCGTGCTCGGGCCGGATCCCGAGCTCGCGCATCGCGGTCAGGAACTCGATGATCGTGTCGAAGGAGTTCTCGAACACCGCCTTGAAGACGAACTCCTTGCGCCGCCGCGAGTACTTGGCGTAGTTCATCGAGCTCATGTTCAACGCCGCGACGTCCGGCTTCAGCTCGCGCAGGTACTCGATTCGCTTCTCGATCGGCACGCCGATCGCGCCGGTCGAGTAGTTGACGATCACGTCGTCGACCTCGGCCCGAATCGCCTCCGTGATCGCGCGGAAGTCCTCGATCTCGTACGACGGAACCCCCTCCGGTGTGCGGGCGTGGATGTGGATCTGCACGCCGCCCTCGTCGACGATCCGCCTGGCCTCGGCCGCGTATTCGGAGGGCGTGTACGGAATCGCCGGACACTGGTCGCGGTTGGCCACCGCGCCGGAGATGCTGCACGAGAGGATCACCGGGTCCTCGAAGCGGCTCATACGGGCATCACCCCGTGCTTCTTGAAGGGGCGGTCCACTCGCTTGTCGGCCGCCATCCGCAGGCCGTTGATGATCGTCGGGCGGGTCTCGCGCGGGTCGATGACGTCGTCGATGACGTCGTTGCGCGCCGCGATGTATGGATCGATCGAGGCCTTGATTCGGTCGAGCATCTCGGCGCGGGTCTTCTCAGGCTCGTCGGAGGCCTCGATCGCCGAGCGGCCGATGATGTTCACCGCTCCCTCAGGGCCCATCACGGAGATCTCGGCGGTCGGCCAGGCGACGATCAGGTCCGGCTCGTAGGCCTTGCCGCACATCACGTAGTAGCCGGCCCCGTAGGCCTTGCGGACGACCACGGTGATCTTCGGGACCGTCGCCCGGGACACCGCGTAGAGCATCTTCGCGCCGTGGCGAATGATCCCAGCGTGCTCGACCTTGGAGCCCACCATGAAGCCGGGCACGTCCTGAAGGAAGACCAGCGGGATGTTGAACGCGTCGCAGAGGTTGATGAAGCGCGCGGCCTTGTCGGCGGAGTCGTTCTCGAGGATCCCGCCGAGCTGCTTCGGCTGGTTCGCGACGATCCCCACCGGCTGCCCTCCGAATCGCGCCAGGCAGGTGATGATCGTCTTCGCGAACTTGGGCTTCAGGTCGAAGATCTCACCGTCGTCGACGATCTCACCGATCAAGTCGTACATGTCGTAGGGATGCCGCGCCGACTCGGGCACGATGTCGAGCAGCCTCTCCGACATGCGGTCGTCGGGGTCCTTCGTCGCTCGCTCCGGCGGGCGCTCCTCGCAGTTGGACGGGAAGAACGAGAGGTACCTCTTGACGACCTCGATGCACTCGTGGTCGTCCTTCACCTCCAGGTCGCCCACGCCCGAGATCCGGCAGTGCACTCGCGCTCCCCCGAGCTCCTCCATCGAGATGTCCTCCCCCGTCACCGCCTTCGTCAGATGCGGCCCGGCCAGGGCCATCGCCCCCTGGCCCACGACCATCGGAACGAAATCCGACAGGCCGGGGATGTAGGCCGTGCCGGCCGCACACGGGCCGAGCATCGCCGCCACCAGCGGGACGACCCCGGACATCGTCACCTCCTCGCGGAACAGGTGCCCCGAGCCGGCGAAGAGGGAGCCCGCCGCCTCCTGGATCCGGGCGCCCGCGGAGTCGAGCAGCCAGACGAGCGGCATCCGCTTCTGCAGCGCCATCTCCCGAAGGCGCGAGACCTTGAGCTCCCCCGTCATGCCCATGGATCCCGCCATCACGGTGAAGTCGTAGGCGGCGATGCAGCACGTGCGACCGTCGACGTCGCCCCAGCCGGTGATCACGCCGTCGGCGGGCGCCTCCCGGCCTTCCATCGAGCGCTGGGAGAAGTGCGGCCCGCCGTGGATCCCGATCTCGACGAACGTGCCGGGGTCGACCAGCAGGTCGATCCGCTCGCGGGCGGTGAGCTTCCCTCGCTCGTGCTGGACGGCGATCTTTTCGGGGCCGCCCCCGAGCTTCGCCTGCTCGCGGCGGGCGTGAAGATCCTCGACGAGCGGTCGCATGCCGGTGGCCTCGCCGGCCTCGACGCGGTCCGGCGCCTCGGCCGCCTCGCCTTGGTGCTCCGACCCGACCTTCTCCTCAGTCGCCATTGATTCTCCTTCCGAGCATTGAGGGGGTGGCCGCGCGGCAGGGTGGCGCTTTCTTCGCTGAGCGAAGGAAACTCGCCCCGGGTGCTGCTCCTCTGCTCGTCCCTCACCTACCGCCCCTTCCATTGCGGCTCGCGCTTCTCGAAGAACGCCTGCGCTCCCTCGACGATGTCCTCGGTGCTGAAGGTCAGCGAGAGCTGCGAGCGGAGGTACTCGAGGGCGTCGTCGAGCGCCATGTCCTGTTGGCGGTACATCGCGTCGTGTCCGAGGCGCATCAAGACGGGGCTCTTGGACGCCAGCTTGCGCGCCACCTCGTCGACCGCCGCGTCGAACTCCCCCTCCGGCACGACCTTGTTGGCCAACCCGTGGCGCACCGCGTCGGCGGCGGACAGCCGCTCCCCCAAGAGGATCATCTCGTTGACGACCTTGCGGGGGACGTTGCGGTAGATGATCGACATGATCATGTACGGGAAGGCGCCGATGTTGATCTCCGGCGTCCAGAAGTCGGCGCCCTCCTTGGCGATCACCAGGTCGCACGAGAGCGCCAGCCCCAGCCCGCCCGCCACGACGTGTCCGTTGGCGGCGCACAGCGACGGCTTGCCGAGCCTCGGCATCAGGCGGAAGAACTCGAGGAAGAGGTCGGTTCCGAAGTGCTTGGAGATCGCGGGGGCGTCGGAGCCGAAGCCGCCGAGGTCGGCGCCCGCGCAAAACGCCTTGCCGGCCCCGGTCAGCACCAGCGCCCGCGCCTCCTCGTCGTCGCGGACCCGCGCAACCGCCTCGACGAGCTGCGCGAGCATCTCCCCCGAGAGCCGGTTGCGCTTCTCGGGGTCGTTCAGGGTGACGGTCGCGACACCGTCTTCGACTGCGTAGAGGACGAGCTGCTCGGCCACCGGCGGCCACCGTAGCACAAAGTATGAAGTAATACTCTATGCTGCTCGCACGCACGCCACGGGCGTGAGCGCCGACCCCGACAAGGAGCGAAGCAAGTGGCCACAGCGACCGTGATCAAGCCGGAGCACGAGGCGAGTCGTAAGCACCTTTTGTTCACCGACGAGCACGAGGACCTCCGCGAGTCGATGGAGTCCTGGGTCAAGAAGGAGCTCTGGCCTCACCGCAACGAGTGGGAGGAGACGACCTGGCCCAACGAGGCGATGCTCCGCGCCGGCGAGCTCGGATACCTCGGCCTCTGCTTCCCGGAGGAGTACGGCGGCCAGGGCGGCGACTACTACTACTCGCTGGTCCGCGCGGAGTGCATGAGCTACTCGGGATCGGGCGGCACCAACATGGGCTTCGCGGTCCAGACCGACATGGTCCTCCCCCCGGTCCACCTCCTGGGGACCGAGGAGCAAAAGCAGCGCTACCTCGTGCCGGGGATCAAGGGCGAGAAGATCGGCTGCCTCGGGATCACCGAGCCCGAGGCCGGCTCTGACGTCGCGGGAATACGAACCAAGGCGATCCGCGACGGAGACGAATACGTGATCAGCGGCTCGAAGACGTTCATCACCAACGGCCCCCGGGCGGACTTCATCCTCCTGGTCGCGAAGACCGACCCCGACGCGCGCCACGAGGGCATCACGCTGTTCCTCGTCGACCTACGCGACTCCGAGGGGAACCACGTGCCCGGCTTCGAGGTCTCGCGGAAGCTCGAGAAGATGGGCATGCACGCCTCCGACACCGGGGAGCTCGCCTTCAACGAGGTCCGCGTGCCCGCCGAGAACGTGCTCGGCGAGATCGGCAAGGGCTTCTACCACATCAGCTGGGAGCTCCAGAGCGAGCGCATGGTGGCGGCCGCCGGCAGCGTCTCCGGGGCCGAGCGGCTGTTCGAGAAGACGCTCGAGTACGCGAAGGAGCGCGAGGCCTTCGGCAGGCCGATCGGGAGGTTCCAGGCGATCCGCCACAAGTTCGCCGAGATGGCGACCAAGATCGAGGCGGCGAAGCAGTTCAACTACGTGGTGGCCTGGCGCTACGCGAACGGCGAATACCCGGTGCGCGAGATCACCGAGGTGAAGCTGTTCGCCTCCCGGATGTGCTGCGAGGTCGCGGACGAGTGCGTCCAGATCCTCGGCGGCTACGGCTACATGAAGGAGTACGAGGTCGAGCGCGCCTACCGCGACGTCCGCCTCAACCGGATCGGCGCCGGCACGGACGAGATCATGCTCGACGTGATCGGCCGCTCGTACGGTCTGTAGCACCTCAGTCCGGAAGCAGCGGAACGGTGATGCCCGGGTCGCGCCCGAGGAGCACGGCGCGGGTGATCACGCCCGACCCGAACCGATCACGGATGTCGTCGACCGCGATGTCGAGCGCGCTGCGACGCTCCCGATCGAGAGCCAGCGCGAGCTGGATCGCGCCGTCGTCGTCCAGGTTGCTCAACGCGAGCCCGACGAGCGTGATGCCTCGGCGCTCGATCACCGGCATGGCCTGGGCGAGCAAACCTCTCCCGGTGGCGAGGATCAGCTGGGTGTGCGCGGTCTGCTCCGGCAGCGTTCGAGACCGGGTCGCGCGGGAGAAGTCTCGAAACCGGAGCCGAAGGGTGACCGTGCGGCAGGTGCGGCGGGCGGCTCGCAACCGGCGGGCGAGGCGGTCGACGAGCCCGATCAGGATCGCGTCAAGGTCATCCCGGGACCCGGCCCAGCGGCCGAGGGCGCGCTGGGAGCCCATCGAGCGCCGACGGCGCCGCCCTCGCACCCGTCTGGGGTCGCGGTTATGGGCGAGGGCATGGAGATGGCGCCCGGCGGCCGGACCCAGGATCGCGACGAGATCCGGCTCGGCGAGCTCGGCCACCTCGCCCACGGTCTCGAGTCCCTTCCGGTGCAGCTTCCGGGCGGTGACGGGGCCCACGCCCCATAGCCGTTCGACCGGGAGCGGGTGAAGGAAGGCCAGCTCGCCGCCCGGGGGCACGCGGAGCAGGCCGTCCGGCTTCGCCACCCCGCTGGCCACCTTGGCCAGGAACTTGGTGGACGCGATCCCCACCGTGATCGGCAGCCCGACGCGCTCGCGAACCTCGTGCCGCAACCGCGCGGCAATCCGCGTCGGGGGGCCGGCGATCCGCTCCAGGCCGCGCACGTCGAGGAACGCCTCGTCGATCGACAGCCCCTCGACCAGAGGGGTCGTCTGCCCGAACACGTCGAACACCGCGCGGCTTGCCTCGGCGTACGCGGACATTCGGGGCGGCACCACAACCGCGTGAGGGCACAGCCGCCGGGCCTGGGCGCCCCCCATCGCCGTCTGCACCCCGCAGGCCTTCGCCTCGTAGCTCGCGGCGAGCACGACCCCAGCCCCGACGATCACGGGGGATCCCGTCAAGCGGGGATCGTCCCGCTGCTCCACCGACGCATAGAACGCGTCGAGGTCCGCGTGGAGGATCGTGGCTCCAGGACGCGACACGAACACATGTTCGCATCCTCACGCGACGTCGTCGCCTTCCGTGGCACCCCGCACCCTCGGGGCGGTCTGATCGGTCAGAATCGGCGCCGTGAGCCATCTCGAACACATCCGCTCCTACTACGAGGCGCTGAACACCGGCGACGTGGAGTTGATCGCGTCGCACTTCACGGACGACGCGGTCCACTACTACACGCGTCTCGGCCCCCACCGCGGCGCGCAAGCGATCGCGGAGAACGCCAAGTGGGGCGTCGAGGAGGCCGACGGTCAGTGGTACCTGGAGTCCGGAATCGAGCAGGGCGACGACGTCTGCATCGAGTGGACGATGACCTGGCGGAACCCCGAGACCGGCGAGAAGCGGATCAACCGCGGGCGCCGAGTTCTTCCGCCTCCGCGACGGCAAGATCTGCGAGGTTCGCGCCTACCACCACGGCGACCGCAAGAACCCCACCGGCGACCTGCTCGGCTTCGACCACGAGGGCCGGGGCTACACGATGCTCGAGGACTGGCGGCCGCCGGCGGGTGCCCAGCGAGGCCGGCCAGAGGGGTCGGAAGGTTGAGCGTGGTCAAGGACACGGGCGAGCGGGCGACGTTGCCCCCGTTCACCGACGAGCACGAGGAGCTTCGCGAGTCGGTGAGGCGGTTCGTCTCCGCGGAGATCGCGCCCCACGTCGACGACTGGGAAGAGGCGCGCGAGTTCCCGCGCGAGCTCTTCGCCCGCTGCGGAGAGCTGGGGTTCCTGGGGCTCAAGTTCCCTGAGGAGTACGGCGGCCAGGGTGGGACCCATCTCCACGACGCGGTCTGGATCGAGGAGCTCTCGCGCTCGGGCGGCTCGGGCGGGGTCGCCGCCGGGCTGAACGCCCACGCCCAGATCGCGATGCCACCGGTGTTCAGCTTCGGCACCGAGGAGCAGCGACGTCGGTGGATCGTGCCCGGGATCCGAGGCGAGCTGGTGGGCGCCCTGGGCATCACCGAGCCCGGCGCCGGCTCGAACGTCGCCGACATTCGCACCGCGGCCCGCAAGGTGGCCGGCGGCTACGTCGTGAACGGATCGAAGACGTTCATCACCAACGGCGTTCGCGCGGACTTCCTGGTCTGCGCCGTGAAGACCAACCCCGAGGGCGGGCACCACGGCCTCTCCTTCCTGGTCCTGGAGCGGGACATGCCCGGCTACGAGGTGACCAGCAAGCTGGAGAAGATGGGCTGGCACGCATCGGACACCGGCGAGCTCACCTTCACCGACGTCGAGGTCCCCGACGATCACCTGCTCGGCGAGGAGGATCACGGCTTCTACCTGATCATGGCCAACTTCCAGTGGGAGCGCCTGGCGATGGCGCTCGGCGCCGTTGGGGGCATGCAGAAGGTGTTCGAGGCCACGCTCAATTACGCGAAGGAGCGGAAGGCATTCGGCCGGGCGATCGGGCGCTTCCAGGCGATCCGGCACAAGTTCGCCGAGATGGCGACGACGATCGAGGCCTCACGGGCGATCACCTACAACTCCCTGCGCCTGTTCGCCGATGGCCACGACGCGATCAGAGAGGTGACGATGGCCAAGCTCTTCACGCAGCGCGCGCTGCTCGAGGTCGCCGACGAGTGCCTGCAGGTTCACGGGGGCTACGGGTACATGCGGGAGTACGGCATCGAGCGGGCCGTCCGCGACGCCCGCCTCGGCCCCATCGGCGGCGGCACCGACGAGATCATGAAGGAGATCCTCGGCCGCCAGCTGGGCCTGTAACACCCTGGATAGGCTGCTCGATATGACGACGGCAGTCGAAGGCGCAAACGCCGCCTACTCGCTCCCACCGGACTTCCTCGAATTTCGCGAGACCATCCGGAAGATGGCGGTCGAGCGGGTCGCGCCGCGGGCCGCCGAGATCGACGAGAAGGCGGAGTACCCCCAGGACCTTCGCGAGCTGTTCGCATCGCACGATCTCTTCGGCCTTCCGTTCGAGGCCGAGTACGGCGGCACCGGAACGGGCACGCTGATGCTGAATATCGCGGTCGAGGAGGTGGCTAGGGCCTGTGCCTCGAGCGCCCTGATGCTGATGGTCCAGGAGCTGGGGACGCTTCCCATCAGGCTGTTCGGCGCGGACGAGCTCAAGCAGCGGCTGCTCCCGCGCTGCGCGACCGGCGAGTGGACGCCCGCGTTCGCGCTATCCGAGCCCGACGCGGGCTCCGACCCGGGGGGCATGCGCACGCGCGCCGTGCGCGACGGCGCCGAGTGGGTGATCGACGGCACCAAGAACTGGATCACCAACCTCGGAGTGGCGGACTTCTACGTCGTCTTCTGCGTCACCGACCCCGACGCGGGGCACTCTCACGGAATCTCGGCGTTCGTGGTGGAGGCGGATCGACCCGGCTTCTCCGTGGGGAAGCTCGAGCACAAGATGGGCATCCGCGGCTCGCCCACCGGGCAGCCGATCTTCGACGGGGTCAGGGTCCCGGAGGAGAACTTGATCGGCGAGGAGAACGAGGGCTTCAAGGTCGCGATGGGAACCCTCGACCGGTCGAGGCTGGGGGTGGCGGCCCAAGCGGTGGGCATCGCGCAGGGCGCGACGGACTACGCGGCGGGCTACGCCGCGGAGCGCCGCCAGTTCGGCAAGCCGATCGCCTCCTTCCAGGGGATCCAGTTCAAGCTGGCCGAGATGGAGACGCGCACCGCGGCCGCGCGCGAGCTGCTCTACCGGGCCTGCTCGAAGGTCGATCGCGGCGAGCCCGACCTCGGCAAGTACTCCGCGATGGCGAAGCTGTTCGCGTCCGACACCGCGATGTGGGTGACCACCGAGGCCGTGCAGGTCCTCGGCGGATACGGCTACGTCAACGAGTACCCGGTCGAGCGGATGATGCGCGACGCCAAGATCACCCAGATCTACGAGGGCACCAACGAGATCCAGCGCCTCGTGATCGCGCGCTCGCTGTAGAGCGCGTCCTACTCACCGCTGAACTTGATCTGGGCAAGGCGACGGTCAACCTCGAACGCGCCGTAGCGAGCGTCCGGGGCGTTTGAGGGGTCGTGCATCCAGTTCGCCGGATTGTTGATCGCTCTCCGGACTACCGCCTCGCGCTCATGCTCAGCAATCTGGCCTGGGTCGACGGGAAACGCATCGAGTTCGGCCTGGACGGCATCGAGGTTCACAAGTACGAAATCGGCACCGTCCTCGCTGCTGAGGATCGACACGCCCTCGAGTCGGTCAGCGAAGCGGCGCGGACGGCGATGCTCCGCGACTGTGAGCTCGCTGGCCAGCGGTTTCCTGCGGAAGCGGTTTCTCACGCGGGCACCCTAGTTCGGAGCCCGCGGTGTGTCTAGGGGGGTTGCATTCAACGTCCCCCGAGGGCATCAACGAGATCCAGCGCCTCGTGATCCCGCGCAGCCTTTGCTGAGCTTCCGTCAGGCGTAGCTCGCGGGCTCGCTGGCGCGCTGCTCGGAACGCCGCCGCGTGGCGGCGGCGGAGTGCGAGGCGACGAGCACCAGGAGCACCGTTGCGACCCAGATCTTGAAGGTCGGCTCCGGCCACATCAGGGTTCCGGCCTTCGAGAACCAGGCAGGGTCGATGAGGAACACGAGGCTGACCACGACGATCCGGATGAACGCCCCGCCCACGAGGAAGATCGACAGCAGGATGATCCCCCAGAAGCCCAGGTCCCCCGCCCCGATCGCCTTGCCGAAGTCGAGCACGTTCCAGGCGAACCAGACCACCACCGGCGCGATCAACAGGGCGATCGCGCTGATCACGAGGATGCCGATGCCCACCAAGCCGACCAGCATCCCTGCGAGGAATCCGTGGCGACGATCGTCCACGGCGCGACCGTAGACCGGAGGTCAGACGGAAGTGCCGGCTTCCTCGGCGATGAATTCGTCGAGCCCCGCTCGCGCCCGCCGGCGCACGGCGGACCGAAGGATCGGCGTCCAGCCAAGCAGCAGGCCCGAGGTGCCGAGCGCCTGGCGTGCCCAGCGATGGAAGTCGAACTCGTCGCGATGGTCGGCGATCAGGCCGTCGTCGAATCGGAACCTGGCGCGGACGTCGTTGGTGACCGACCGCCCTGTCTGCGTGAAGGTGTAACGGGCGATCCAGCGCGCCGAGCCGCCCGTGCCGTCCGCATCGTGTTCGACCAGCTCCACCTCGAGGTCGTCAGCGCGGCCGGTGAGCATCCGCCACATCGCGCCCGGCTCGTCGCCTCGAAGGTCCTGGAAAACGGGATCCGTAAAGCGGGCGTCCGGCGCGTAGCAGGCGGCCATCGCCGCGCCATCCCGCTCGCTGAAAGCCGCGTAGAAGCGACGGATCAGGTCGACGTTCCCCTCCGACATGGAGCGACGCTACCACGCCCGGATGGCGACGACCCAGATACGGTTCGCGCTCCGGGAAAGCCCTTCGAGAGGAGAACGAGCACAGATGGGACTACTTGACGGCAAGGCCGCGATCATCACCGGCTCGGCGCGCGGGATCGGCCGAGCGACGGCCGAGCTGTTCATCAGCGAGGGAGCGAAGGTCCTGATCAACGACATCGACGGCGACGTGGCCGAGCAGGCCGCCGGCGAGATCGAGGGCGAGACCGCCGTGTTCGCCGGCGACCTGACGAAGCCGGGCGCGTGCGACGAGCTGGTGGCCAAGGCCAACGAGGCCTTCGGCGAGGTGGACATCGTCGTCAACAATGCCGGGTACACCTGGGACGGGGTGGTGCACAAGATGAGCGACGAGCAGTTCCAGGCGATGCTTGACATCCACACGATCGTTCCGTTCCGGATGATCAGGGCGCTCGCGCCCTCGTGGCGCGAGGCCGCGAAGCAGGAGGTCGGGCAGGGGACCGAGCGCTTCCGCAAGATCGTCAACATCACCTCGATCTCGGGAACGATGGGGAACGCAGGTCAGGCGAACTATTCGGCGGCGAAGGCCGGCGTCACCGGCCTCACGAAGACGATCGCCAAGGAATGGGGTCAGTTCAAGATCAACGTCAACGCGGTTGCCTTCGGATTCGTCGAGACCCGCCTGACCCAGGCGAAGGAGCAGGCCGAGGCGATCGAGCGCGGCGGGCGAGAAGATCGAACTCGGCATCCCGGAGCAGCAGCGCGCCATGGCCTCGATGATCATCCCGATCGGGCGCCCCGCGCAGCCCGCCGAGGCGGCCGGCCCGGTCCTGTTCCTCATCGTCGGAGCTCGCGAACTACGTCCACGGCCAGATCCTCAACGTGACGGGTGGACAATTCGGAGGCATGTACGCCTAGGAGGCCGGCGACTCAGCCGCCTGGCTTTCGCTCCTCGGCCAGCGGCTCGCCGGACTCGCCGGTTGCCGTCGCCGGCGGCCAGGTGCCGAACCAGTTGTCGCGCGCGCCGTCGACCGTGATCACGCACCCCGAGAGGAAGTCGCCGGCCGGCGAGGCCAGATAGGCGACCATCCAGGCCATCTCCTCGGGCGTTCCCAGGCGCCCCAGCGGGATCGTGCGATGGACGTGCTCGGCGACCTGAGGCGGGTACTTGGTCCGCAGCACCTCGGTGTCGAACTGGCCGGCGGCGACCGCGCACAGCTTGATCCCGAACCGCGCCCACTCGACGGACAGCGTTCGCATCATGTTCTCGACCGCGGCGCGCGCGGCGCCCGAGTGGACCATTCCCGGCATCCCGTGGTGCGGCGAGAGGGTGACGCTCACCACCTTGCCCGAGCGCTGCGGGATGAACGCCTTGGTGGCCGCCGCGTGCGTCATCTGCCAGGTCCCCTGGACGTTCAGCTCGGTCACGGTGCGAAAGCCCTTCGGCGGTGATCGCCTCGGCCGGGCTCAGGAACTGGCCGCCGGCGTTGTTCACGAGCACGTCGACGCGCCCGTGTCGCTCGACGACCCCGTCGAACAGCGCGGTCGACCGCCTCGGCGTCGCGGATGTCGATCGGCTCGGCCTCGGCGATGCCGCCCGCGTCTCGCGATCGCCTGCACCGCGTCGTCCAGCGGCTCCGGCGCGCCGCCCGCAGCCGACCACCGTCGCGCCCAGCGCCGCGAGCTCGACCGCGATGGCCCGGCCGAGCCCGGTGCCGGCGCCGGAGACGACGCACACTCGCCCGTCCAGCAGCCCTGGGCGAAAGATCTGGGACGGCGCGTCCTCGGCCATGCGGCGGGAGCTTATCCGCGGCAAGGCGGCGCCCGAACGCCCTCGGGGTCCGTGGCGGCCCGCCCGCCCCCCGGTACGCTGAGCGGCCCCCGATGAAGGTCCACACCGAGCCGAAGCCCCTCGACGAGCCGCTGCCAGGGCGGCTCTCGCGGGGCCACGGTCACCGTCCAGCCGCTCTCCGGAGGCGAGGTGCGAGTTCCCGCGCGCCTCCTTCGAGCGCCCGGGAGGGCCCTTCGAGAGCCTGAAGGTGACCGGCCTGTTCACCTCACGCGCGAAGGGCTGGATCTGGGTCCCGTGCCCAGCGTTCCTGATCACTCATCCCGACGGCGGGCTCGATCCTGGTCGACACGAGCCTCCATTCGTCGATTGCCGCGGAGCCGCGCGAGAACTTCGGCCGCCTCGCCTCCCGGCTCGCACGGCCGCGTATCGAGTCCGGCCGGGACCTTCCGTCTCAGCTGAGGGAGCGGGGGGCGGAGCCCCGCTCGATCCCGCTCGTGGTCATGACCCACCTGCACATGGATCACGCCTCGGGGATCTCGGAGTTCCCGTCCTCCACCTTCGTCCTCTCGAGCGCCGAATGGACCGCGGCGACCACCGGGGCGAGGCCGCTCCTGCGCGGCTACCGGCCGCAGCACTACGACAACGCGTTCGACTACCGGCTGGTCGACTTCGACGGGCCACGGGTCGACTCCTATTCGACCTTCGCGCGGACCTTCGACCTGTTCGGGGACGGCAGCATCCGGCTCGCCTTCACCCCTGGCCACACGGTGGGGCACATGTGCGTGCTCGCCCGCCTCGAGGACCGCGACTTCGTGATCGCCGGCGACGCCGTCTACACGGTGCGCCAGCTCGAGGGCGGCCCGGGGCAGCCCAGGCCCCAGGATCCTCACCTCTGGCGCCGCTCGCTGCAGGAGCTGCAGCTGTTCCATCGGGAGTACCCCCAGGCCGTGATCGTCGCCGGGCCACGACCCCGAGCAATGGGCGACGCTCGACGCCAAGTACGAGTGAGCGGACGGCCGCGGCGGGCCGCTAGCGAGTGCGACCCGGCCGGGATGCTGGCGATCGGCGGGGGCGCCGATCCCCTCCCGAAGGGACTTGATCACCCCGCTGCGGCCCTTCTCCTCGAGCGCCTGGTACATCTCGCGCACTCGGTCGAAGACCTCGCCGGCGACCTCGAGCTGACTGGTCGCGAGTCGGCTCCGAGACGGGGTCGAACCGCATCGGCTCGCCGTACTGAACCGTCACCTTCGGGAATCTCAGCTTTCGCCACCGGCGCACCCCCATCGAGCCGTGGATCGCGACCGGGATGACCGGGACGCCCGACTCGAGCGCGATCCGGCCGACCCCCGGTCGCGGCTCACCGAGCCCTCCGGTTCGCGAGCGGCCACCCTCCGGGTACATCAGCAGGCACCCACCGCGATCGAGGATCGCGTAGGCGGTCTTGAACGCCTCCTCGTCCTGGTGGCCGCGGCGAATCGGGAACGCGCCCCCGTGCCAGAAGATGTACTTGATCACCGGGTTCGTGAACAGCTGGGACTTGGCCATGAAGCGGACCTTCCGGCGCAGGTAGACGGCGGCGAAGAAGTGGTCCCACTGGCTGAAGTGGTTCGGGGCCAGGATCACCGGCCCCGAGGTGGGGACGTTCTCGGCGCCGATCGCCCGGGCCCGGTAGAAGAGCAGCGTCGGAGGCGTCAGGATCATCCGCGCCACGTCGTAGACCCAGTCGGGCTCCTCGCGTGCGCGAGCGCTCGTGGAACCGCGTGAAGTACTCGGCGGGTCGGGGGTCCTTGTAGACCTGGGGCTTGATGTCGGCCATGGGCGCGGTTCCGGAGAGCCGGATTCACCCCTCCTACCCCCTCGCGACGCGGCGGTTACGCGCTTGCCCAGCCCCTTGCCCGCTCCACCGCGCGCCTCCAGCCGCCGAGGAGCGCGGCGCGCTCATCGGAGCCCATCGAGGGCTCGTATCGCGCCGTTCTCGCGCCACATCGGCCTCGACCTGGGCGGGATCCCATACTCCGGTCGGCGATCCCCGCCAGGTAGGCGGCCCCGGCGGCGGTCGTCTCGGCGATCTCGGGAACCACGACCTCGCGTCCCGAGGACGTCGGCCTGGAACTGCATCAGCCAGCGATTCGAGACCGCTCCGCCGTCCGCCTTCAGCACCTCGAGCGAGGCGCCCGCGGCATCCTCCTGGGCCCGCACCGCGTCGACCGTCTGGTAGGCGATCGCCTCCAGCGCGGCTCGGGCGAGGTGGGCTCGGCCGGTGCCCCGCGTCAGCCCCACGATCGTGCCGCGAGCGTAGGGATCCCAGTACGGGGAGCCGAGCCCGGTCAGCGCCGGGACGAAATAGACCCCGTCGTTGCCCGGGATCGATCGCCGCGAGCTGCTCCGATCTCCGCCGCCGAGTCGATGATGCCCAGGCCGTCGCGAAGCCACTGCACGGCCGCCCCGGTGACGAACACGGCGGCCTCCAGCGCGTAGTCGACCTTCCCGCCGAGGCCCCAGGCGACGGTGGTCAGGAGGCCCTCGCCGGGCTCCGGCGCCTCGCTGCCCGCGTTGAGCAGCACGAAGCTCCCGGTCCCGTAGGTGTTCTTGGCCATTCCGGCGTGCCGGCAGGCCTGGCCGAACAGCGCCGCCTGCTGGTCGCCGGCCATCCCGGCCACTGGCACGCGGCCGCCGAAGGCATCCGTGGTCCCGTATACCTGCGGAGGAGGGCACGGGCTCGGGAAGGCTCGCGGGGTCGACGCCGAGCAGCTCGCAGAGCTCCGGATCCCAGCGAAGCCGGTGGATGTCGAACAGCATCGTCCGCGAGGCGTTCGAGAAGTCGGTGACGTGCCGGCCGGTGAGCTTGAAGACGAGCCAGGCGTCGATCGTGCCGAAGACGGCGTCGCGGGCGGCCTCGACGTTCCGAAGCAGCCATTCGATCTTGGTGCCGGAGAAGTACGGGTCGATCACGAGGCCCGGTTCGCGCCCGCACCAGCTCCTCGTGGCCGGCCTCCTTCAGCTCGTCGCAGCGCGCGGCCGTGCGCCGGTCCTGCCAGACCAGGGCGTGGTGGACCGGCTCGCCGGTCGCGGGGTCCCAGGCGACCACCGTCTCGCGTTGGTTCGTGATTCCGATCGCGTCGAGGTCGGCGCCGCCGATCCCGGCGTCGGCGAGCGCGTCCGCGGCCACCCCCCGCGTCACCTCGCCAGATCTCGTTGGCGTCGTGCTCGACCCATCCCGGGCGCGGGAAGTGCTGCTCGAACTCGGAGTAGGCCCGCCCGACGATCCGTCCCTCGCGATCGAACACCAGGCAGGTGGTGCCGGTCGTCCCCTGGTCGATGGCGAGGATCACGGCAGGCAGGCTAACTGCGCGCGAGGTAGGCGCGGGCGATGTCCAGGAGCTGGCGGCCGCGATGCACGAAGCCGCCGAGGCTGCGCCCGGTGGCCCGGTGCTCGAGGTCGAGCTCCACCTCCCGAATCCGGTGGCCGGCGCGCACCGCGTCGATCGTCATCCCCGTCTCCATGCCGTACCCGTGGGCGAACGGCAGGACGTCGCGCAGCACCGTCGCGCGCATCGCGCGCTGGCCGGAGAGCGGCGCGCTCGCCCGGTATCCGCACCGCCGCTCGATCGCCCAGCGCGCGAATCCGAGCGCGATCCCGAATCCCCCGCCCACCCGGTTTCGGAAGCCGGCCACCGCCAGGTCGCACGAGCCCCCCTCCACGGCAGCCGACCAAGGGCGCAAGCTCGCCGGCGGAGGCGCCGAGGTCCGCGTCGCACAGCACGAACATCGGCGTGCGGGTCGCCGAGATCGCGATCCAGCGCGGCCTCCGCGGCGGCGGTCACGTTCGCCCCCTTGCCGTGCGGCCGGCGCCGGCTGACCACCTGGGCCCCCCGGGCCAGCGCCACGTCCGAGGTGCCGTCGGTGGACGCGTCGTCGGCGACCACGATCTCGGCGCCCGGGAACGCCCTGCCAGGGCGTCGAGGGTGGCGCCGATTCGGTCGGCCTCGTTGTGCGCCGCGACGATCACCACTGGATCGCCTTTCCGTTCGGTGTGCAAGGCCGGATATTCTCCCCCGCCGTGGCGCGCACATGCCCCCAGCCCAGGAGCCGACGCCCGTGAACATCGAGGCCCACATCACCGGCACGGTCTGGAAGATCGAGGTCGGCGTCGGCGATCAGGTCGACGAGGGCGACACCGTGGTCATCCTCGAGTCGATGAAGATGGAGATGCCGGTCGAGGCCGAGGATCCGGGGACGGTCAAGGAGATCACCTGCGAGGAGGGCCAGTCGGTCCAGGAGGGCGACGTCCTGGTCGTCCTCGAATGACCGCCGGCCCCGAGTCTCCAGAGCCACCCTCCGAGGACGGGCGCACCGTGCTCGCCGGCGGGAAGCTGATCCTCGATCACCCTGCCGACGCGGTCGCACGGCTCACGATCTCGAATCCCGAGCGACGCAACGCGCTGGACCACGACATCCTGGATGCGATCGCCGAGACGATGCCCAAGCTCGATCGCGGGATCGAGGTCCGATGCGTGATCGTCACCGGCGCGGGGGACGTCTTCTCGGCCGGCTACGACATCGCGGACATTCCCGACGAGAGCTTCGCCGCGGATGCCGAGGCGCTGGTGGCTCATCCGTTCCACGCGGCCATGGAGGCGATCACCGCGCATCCCTACCCCGTGCTCGCGGCCATCAACGGGCACTGCCTGGGGGGCGGGCTCGAGCTCGCCGTCCGCTGCGACCTGCGCCTCTCGGTCATGGGGGCGAAGCTCGGCATGCCGCCCGCCAAGCTGGGACTGATCTACGGCCATACCGGGCTCCAAAAGTTCATCGACGTGATCGGGGTGGCGCGGACGAAGGAGCTGTTCCTCACCGGGCGCAACCTCAGCGCGCCGCGGGCGATGGCCGTTGGGCTCATCCACGACACCGTTCCGGAGGGGGAGCTGCCGGACACGGCGCTGGGCCTGGCCTCCGAGATCGCGGCCAACGCCCCCCTCTCCATGCGCGGCAACAAGCGGGCGATCGAGACGCTCAACTCGTATCCGCGACTGACCGCCGAGCAGGAGCGCGAGCTGGTCGAGCTGCGCCGCTCGTGCTTTGAGTCGGAGGACTTCCGCGAGGGCATCAGGGCGTTCGCCGAGAAGCGCGCCCCGCGGTGGACGGGTCGCTAGCTACGGCGTCGGGTCGGGCTGGTAGACGCGGCAGCTCGCCCCCGCGCAGTTCTCGAGGCTGTGGAGGCGGGTCTTGAGCGTCTGCCTCACGGGGGCGTACGCGGGGGCGTTCTGCAGGCTCTGCAGCTCGTACGGGTCGTTCTGGAGGTCGTAGAGCTCCCGATCCCCGTTGTCGTATTCGACGTACACGTAGCGAGGCGTCCGGATCGCCGAGTAGGTGGGCTCCTCCACCAGGAGGTTCGCGGTTCTTGTCGGTGAGCGGATGCCTGACCATCGGCAGCAGCGAGGTCCCGTCCATGGTCAACCCGGCATGTGTGTTCGCCGCGTCGACGATCGTCGGCGCGAGGTCGGCATTGCTCACGAGCGGGTTGATCGTGACCCCCTGGGGGACGCCGGGGCCGCGCATCAGGAGCGGTCCGTGGATCGACTCTTCATAGACGCGTGACTTGTCGCCCGGGATCCGGTGCTCGCCGTGGAAGTAGCCGTTGTCCGACGTGTAGATGATCAGCGTGTTGTCGAGCGCGCCCTTGGCCTTGAGGGTGTTGATCACCTTCTTCACGCCGGTGTCGACCGCCAGCAGCGACTCGAGCTCGCAGCGGTACTTGCGCTGGATGTTGCCGATCTGCTGCTGGGTCAGGCGCGGCAGCTGTCGGATCACCTGCGGCTTGTCCGAGACGTCGGCCTCGTTGAAGTTCGGGGGCTTCGGCAACGGGACGTTGTTGAACGCGTTGGCGTCCCGCGGCGCCGGCTTGGCGGCGTCCTTGCAGTCGTGCGGCGGATTGGGGTTCGGGGGGCCCCCGACGTGCGGCGCCGTGTAGGTGAGCCAGAGGAAGAACGGGTTCGGCTGCGTCGCCCGGCGGTTCACGAACTCCACCGCCTTGCGGGTCAGGACGTCGTCCTTGAAGTCGCTCGGGTCCTGGCCGAACTGGGTCAGGGTGCCGTTGTTGTTGATCGGGTAGTTGTAGACCCGCTGGTCGTACGGCGCCGTGGCATGCCATTCGGACCACCCGGGGGGTATGCCCGGCTGGTTCTTGTACTGGTTCAGGTACTTGCCGATCATCGCCGTGAAGTAACCGGCGCGGTGCAACCAGACGGCGAGGTTGTTGTTGGCGTGCAGAGCCTCGAAGTGCTGGAACCCGCCGTCGGGCGCCTGGTTGCTCCACACGTCGTGGTTGTGGGCGTACTGCCCGGTCAGGAAGGTGGACCGCGACGGGCAGCACAGGGAGAAGTTGTAGATGCTGTTCGCGAACGTCACGCCCTGGTCGCCGATCATCGTGTTGACGTTCTGCATCACCTTCATCGACTCGAGCGTCTGATCGTCGGTCATGATCACGAGCACGTTCGGCCGCGAGGCCGCGGCCGCCTCGCCCAGGGTCGGCGCATGGCTCGACGAGCCGGCGACCACCAACGAACCAGTGATGGCCAGCGTCGCGAGGATCGCTGTGAGGAGACTCCCCCGCCTGCCCATAGCTGCTCTCACCCTAACAGGCGGCCCCGGATCATGGGGCCGGGGGGTCGGGCTTGTGCATGACGCAGTCGGCTCCGGCGCAGCTCTCCAGCTGATGGAGCCGGAACCGAAGCGTGGACTTGACCGACGCGTAGGCGGTTGCCCGCGCGAGGCTCTTGAGCTCGTAGGGGTCGTTCTGCAGGTCGTAGAGCTCGCTCTCGCCGTTCTTGTACTCCGCGTAGAGGTAGCGGGGTGTGCGAATCGCCTTCAAGGTCGGCTGCTCGATCAAGAGGTCGCGGTTTCTGTCGGTCGCCGGGCTCTGGATCACCGGGAGGAGCGACCGGCCATCCATGTCGAGGCCGGGCGTCACGCCCGCGGCCTCGGCGATCGTCGGCGCCAGGTCGGCGTTGGTCACCAGGGGGTCGATCGTCACCCCCGGGGGAATGCCCGGCCCCCGCATCTCGAGCGGGACCCGGATGGACTCCTCGTAGACCCGCAGCTTCTCGCTCGGGATCCGGTGCTCGCCGTGGAAGTAGCCGTTGTCGGACGTGTAGATGATCAGCGTGTTGTCGAGGTCGCCCTTGGCCTCCAGCTCGGCGATCACCTTCTGAACGCCGTCGTCCACCGCCAGCAGCGACTCCAGCTCGCAGCGGTACCTGCGCTGGATGTCGGCGATCTGGGCATCGTCCAGCAGGGGCAGGTTGCGGACGGCCGGCGGCTTGTCCGAGACGTCGGCCTCGTTGAAGTTGGGCGGCATGGGGAGCGGCTCGGAGTCGAACGTGTGCGCGTAACGCGGCGGGGGCTTTGCGGTGCCGCGTGCAGTCATTGGGCGGCTGGGGGTTCGGGTTGGGGCCCCCGACATGCGGCGCCGTGTAGGTGAGCCACAGGAAGAACGGCCGCGGCTTCGCCGCTCGGCGACTGAGGAAGTAGACGGCCTTCCTCGTCAGGACGTCGTCCTTGAAGTCCGACCTGCCATCGCCGTACGCCGTGAGCTCGCCGTTGTTGTTGAGCGTGTAGTCGTAGACCCGTCTGGTCGTCGGGAGCGACGGCGTGCCACTCCGACCAGCCCGGCGGGACGGGCGGCTTGTTCTCGTACTCGTTCAGGTACTTGCCGATCAGCGCGGTGTAGTAGCCGGCGCCCTGGAGCCACACCGCGAGGTTGTTGTTGGCGTGCAGCGACTCGAAGCGCGGAAAGCCGCCCTGTGGAGGCTGGTTGCTCCAGACGCCGTGGTTGTGGGCGTACTGGCCGGTCAGGAACGTGGACCGCGAGGGGCAGCACAGCGAGTAGTTGACGAAGCTGTTCGCGAACGTGGCTCCCTGGGCGCCGATCAGGGAGTTGACGTTCTGCATCACCTTCATCGACTCCACGCGTCTGGTCGTCGGTCTCGATCACCAGCACGTTCGGCGCGTCCGGGGAGACCGCTGCGCGCCCCACGGCCGGCTGGTCCGACCGGCCGGCAAGCGCGAGCGCGGCGGTCACCGCCGCCGTGGCAACTACCAAACTGAAAAGGCGCCTCCGTAGCGGAGCGACGCGCCTCACCCCCCTGCTCATCGCTGGGCGATGTTAACAGCGGTGCACGCTCACGACGTTTGAATTCTGACTTCCCCGTGGCTGGGCGGGCGCCTAGGGCGAGGGGTCCGGGCCGTGCAGGCGGCAGCTCGCCCCCGAGCAGGTCTCGAGCCGGTGCAGGCGGTTCGCGAGGCGCGCCTTGACCGACGCGTACGCGGGATCGCCATCGCGGCTCTGGAGCTCGTATGGATCGTTCGCCAGGTCGTAGAGCTCCTGCTCCCCGGTGCCGTGCTCGGCGTACATGTAGCGCTCCGTCCTGATCGCCTCGAAGCTCGGCTCCTCGACCAAGAGCTGGCGGTTCTTCTCGATGCCGGGCTTCCGCGTCACCGGCAGCAGCGAGCGCCCGTCCATGGTCAGGCCGGGGGTCGCGCCCGCCGCGTCGACGATCGTGGGCGCGAGGTCGGCGTTGATCGCCAGCGGGTCGACGCTCACCCCCTTCGGGATGCCGGGCCCACGCATCTCGAGCGGCACCCGGATCGACTCCTCGTAGATGTGCATCTTGCCGCCCGGGATCCGGTGCTCGCCATGGAAGAAGCCGTTGTCCGAGGTGTAGATGACCAGCGTGTTGTTGAGCTCGCCCGGACGCCCGGAGGGCGTCCACCAGCTGCTTGACGCCCTCGTCCACGGAGAGGATCGACTCGAGGCGGCAGCGGTACTTGCGCTGGATGTCGGCGATCTGGCCGGCGCTCAGCAGCGGCCGCCGCTGGATCGCTGCCGGCTTGTCCGAGACGTCCTGCTCGTTGAAGTTCGGTGGCTTCGGCAGCGGCTCGGAGTCGAACGCATGCGCATGCCGTGGCGCCGGCTTGGCCGTGTCCTGGCAGTTTGCGGGTGGCTGCGGATTCGGGTTGGGGCCGCCGGCGTGCGGCGCCGTGTAGGTCAGCCAGAGGAAGAACGGCTTCGCCTTCGGCGCGCGGCGATCGACGAAGTCCACCGCCTTCTGTGTCAACACGTCCTGCTTGAAGTCGGCCGCGGCGTGGCCGTACGTCGCGCAGCTTCCCGTTGTTGTTGAGCGTGTAGTCGTAGACCTCCTGGGTGTCGGGCGCGGCCGCGTGCCACTCGGACCATCCGGCGGGAACCGCCGGGTCGTTGTTGTAGCCGTTCAGGTACTTCCCGATCAGACCGGTGTAGTAGCCCGCGTCCTCGAGCCACACGGCCAGGTTGTTGTCGCCGTGCAGCGCCTGGAAGCGCTGGAAGCCGCCATTCGGCGGGCTGTTGCCCAGCACCCCGTGGTTGTGCTCGTACTCGCCGGTGAGGAAGGTGGACCGCGACGGACAGCAGAGCGAGTAGTTGACGAAGTTGTTCTTGAACGTCGCCCCCTCCGCCCCGATCAGCGAGTTGACGTTCTGCATCGCCTTCATCGACTCGACCGTCTGGTCGTCGGACTCGATCACCAGCACGTTCGGCGACGATGGGGCTGCCGCCGCGCGATCCGGCGAGGCGGGCGAGGCCCCCGAGCCGGCCGCCACGAGCGCGCCGACCGCGATCGCGGCGCCCACGGCCAACGCGAGCAGGACCCTGCCCCGCGAGTTGACCCCTCCCGGCCTGCGCGTCCGATCCTCCCTCATGTCCCCTCCTCCGTCGTCGAGACCCCCGTCGGAAGCTCCAAACACGCGATCGCCGTCGAAGTAGCGGCGAGTGGTGGATGGATTCGCGAGCTAGCGGGACCTGAGCCGAGAGCGCAGGTCGAGGACGCGCTGGACGGACCGCTCGAACCCGGAGCGGGACATACGCCCGGCCCGCAGGCGGTCCGGAGCGCGCCGCCCGCCTTCGCCGCCGCGCGGTAGTCCGTGTACAGAAGCAGGTCGGTGCCGGCCCGCGCCGCCGCGAGCCCGACCTTCGCGGGCCCGCCGTAGTCGCGGGCGGAGACGGTCTCGAGCGCGTCGCTGATCGAGACCCCCCTGAAGCCGAGCCGGTGGCGCAGCTCGCCGGTGGCGATTCGCGCGTGAAGGCCGCCGGGCGGTGCGAGAAGTGGATGTAGATCGCGGTGCTGATCATCACCATGTCGCCGCCGCGCGCGACCAGATCGCGGTATGGCCGCTCGTCCACGCGCCGCAGCCGCGAGCGTCGCAGGCGAATTCGCTGGACCGCGAAGTCGGTGTCCTGGCGCGCGGCCCCGAGCCCGGGAAAGTGCTTGCCGGTGGCGGCAACCCCGTGGCGCTCGAGGGCCGCCGCAAACGGGACGGCGGTATGGATCACGCGGCGCGGGCTGGAACCGAAGCTCCGCCGTTGCGCGCGGATCGCGCTCCCATGCCGCCCGACGTCGAGCACGGGCGCCAGGTCGACGTTGACGCCGACGCGACTTCAGGCTTCGCGCCGTCGCGGCGCCCTGGCGCCGGCTGTAGCGCCTCCCGCGCCGCCCCATCTCGAGTGCCGAGGCGTCGGGCGGACTCCCGAGGCGCTTCACCAGCCCCCCTCCTGGTCGATCATCACCAGCAGCGGCTGGCGCAGGCCCGACGGCCGCTGGATGCCTGCAGGTGGCGAATCAGGCGCCCGCGTGGCGGCGGCTGCCGAGGTTGTCGTCGAACAGGATCACGCCGGCCAGGCGGCCCTCGCGGATCAGGCGCCGAAGCTTCCCCGGCACCCGCCCGCCGGGGAAGCCGGCGACCAGCCGTTGGCCGGCGAGCTGCCTGGCGGTGAGCCCGCGCGCGCCTCCGGCGCCATCGCTGCCGTCGGCGAGGACGACCCAGGCGAGCACGGCGATCCCACCGACGCCGAGCAACGCGAGCGCCCGCCGCCTCCAGAAGGTCAGCTTCCCGGGCAAGCGAGCAATCCTACGCGCGATTCGCCGTCCGGGCGTGAGCCTAGCCTGATGGTTCGGCCATGAACGCCGGGTGGCTGACCAAACGACCGCGCGGAGCGTCCCCATGGCGCCGCTGATCACCTTCGAGGAGGCCCTCGAGCTGGCTGAGATCTCGACCCGGGACGAGATCACCGCGCTCGTGGAGCGGGCCTGGGAGGTGCGCACGGAGCGCTTCGGCGACTCGACGGACATGTGCTCGCTCGTCAACGCGAAGTCGGGCGGATGCGCGGAGGACTGCGGCTTCTGCGCCCAGTCGCGGTACGCCGAGGCCGACACGCCGATGCACGCGATGATGGACGCGGAGCAGATCCTCGAGCACGCCAGGGCCGCGGAGGCGGCGGGCGCTCACCGGTTCTGCATGGTGACGCAGGGCCAGGGGCTCTCCAAGCGCGACTTCGAGCAGATCGTCGATGGCGCGAAGCTGGTCGCGGAGAACACGAACCTGAAGCGCTGCGTCTCGATCGGCCACATCTCGCCCGAACGCGCCAAGCGGCTGGCCGACGCGGGCGTTCAGCGCGTCCACCACAACGTCGAGACGTCCCGCTCCTACTACCCCGAGGTGTCGACCACAGTCCGCTACGAGGGCCGCATCCGGACGATCGACGCGGTCAAGGACGCCGGCCTCGAGACCTGCGTCGGAGGGATCCTGAACCTGGGCGAGACGCCCCGCCAGCGGGTCGAGATGGCCTTCGAGCTGGCCGAGATCAACCCGACGTCGGTCCCGATCAACCTCCTCAATCCCCGGTCGGGGACCAAGTTCGGCGACCGGCCGCTGATGGACCCGTGGGAGGTCGTCAAGTGGGTCGCGATCTTCCGCCTGATCCTGCCCGACGCCCTCTTCCGCCTCTGCGGCGGGCGGGTCGAGAACCTCGACGAGCTCCAGCCCCTCGCCGTCAAGGCCGGGCTGAACGGGGTGATGATGGGCAACTTCCTGACCACGCTGGGCGCCGAGCCGGCGGACGACCGGGCGATGTTCGAGGACCTGGGGCTGAACGTCGCGCGACAGGAGGACAACGGGTCCGAGCCGCGGCCCGACAACCGGGCCGGCTGGCTCGATGGCGAGACGCCACCGACCCCGGTGGACGAGCTGATCGACAGCCAGGCTGAGGCCAACTTCTGGGATCCCTCGACCCAGCTACGCGTGATCAAGAAGCGGCGCAAGCCGCCGCCCTATCCCGAGCCCGCTCCGGCGCCGATGCAGGCCAGCCGGACCAGCCGGCGGGCTGGGGGGACTAGCCGGCGAGGGCGCACCGTGAGCGACGTCGCCGAGCGCCTCGACGAGCTGCGGGCGGCGGGGCTCCATCGTCGGCTGCGGCTGGTCGAGGGCCCGCAGGGCCCGAGGATCACCCTGGACGGCGCGGAGGTCCTGCTGCTTTGCTCCAACAACTACCTCGGCCTCGCGGACCATCCCCGCGTTCGCCAGGCCGCGGCGGACGCGGCGGAGCGGTTCGGCGCCGGCGCCGGCGCCTCCCGCCTGATCTCCGGGAACATGGAGCTCCATCGGCGGCTCGAGCGGGAGCTCGCGGAGTTCTCCGGCTACGAGGCGACGCTCCTGTTCGGCTCGGGGTACCTGGCCAACCTGGGCACGATCGCGGCGCTCGCGCGCAGCGGCGAGGTGGTCTTCTCGGACGAGCTCAACCACGCGAGCATCATCGACGGCTGCCGGATCTCCAGGGCCGAGCGCTTCGTCTACAGCCACGCCGACCTCGAGCACCTCGCCTGGGGCCTTCGCAAGGCGGGCGGCAGAGGGGCGCTGATCGTCACCGACGCCGTCTTCTCCATGGACGGGGACGTGGCCCCGATCGCGGACCTGCTCGAGGTCGCCCGCCGCTACGGATGCCGGCTGATGGTCGACGAGGCCCATGCGACGGGGTCGCTC
Source organism: uncultured bacterium (assembly GCA_963772345.1). GTDB lineage: Bacteria > Actinomycetota > Thermoleophilia > Solirubrobacterales > 70-9 > AC-56. The sequence continues at coordinate 163,344 of CAVYXB010000014.1, forward strand.
GGCCCGGGCGGCCGCGGGGCGGTGGCCGAGGCGGGGCTGTCCGGCGAGGTCGACCTGATCGTCGGCACGCTCGGGAAGACGCTCGGAAGCTACGGCGCGTACGTGTGCACGAGCCCCGACATCGTCGAGCTGCTGACCAACGTCGCCCGCCCGTTCATCTTCTCGACCGCCCTGCCGCCCCCGGTGATCGGGGCGGCGTTCGCGGCGCTCCGGCTGCTGGACGGCCAGCCGGGAATGGTCGAGCACCTGGGGCGAAACGGGGCGATCCTCAGACGGGCGCTCGCCGATCAGGGCCTCGACGTCCGCGGGTCCCGGACCCAGATCGTGCCGGTCCTGGTCGGCGATGCCGCAGCTGGCGATGGAGCTCTGCGAGCGCGCCCTCGAGGACCGCGTGTTCGCCCAGGCGATCCGGCCGCCGACCGTGCCGGACGGCACCTCGCGCCTCCGCCTGTCAGTGATGGCCAACCATCGCCCCGACGAGCTCCAGGCCGCGGCGCACGTGGTCGGCGAGGCCGCTCATGAGCTCGGCATCGCCGAGCCGGCCGCCGGCGCGGGCCGAGGCCCCGGGCTGCCGCGGGCGGCCTAGGCGATCGCGCGGGGTAGCCCGCGGCACCTTGGACGGGGTCTTCGTCACGGGGACGGGCACGGAGGTCGGCAAGACCGTCGTGGCGGCGGCGATGGCGCGCTCGGTCGCGGCAACCGGGGCGCGGGTGGCGGTCTTCAAGCCCGCGGTGAGCGGCCTGGAGGAGGGCGGAGAGCCCGACCACGCGCTCCTTCGCCGCGCCGTCCGGGTCCGCCCAATCGGACGACGAGATCGCTCCCTACCGCTTCGGGCCGCCGGTCTCGCCACACCTCGGCGCGGAGCTGGCCGGCGAGGCGATCGACCCCGACGCCCTCGTCGCCGCGGCTCGGGCCGCCGGCGAGGCCGCCGACTTCCTCGTCTGCGAGGGGGTCGGCGGGCTGCTCGTCCCTCTGACGCTCGGCTACCTGGTGCGCGACTTCGCCCGCGAGCTGGGAATGCCGACCGTGATCGCCGCCGGCCCGGCCTCGGAACCATCAACCACACGCTCCTCACGGTCGAGGCGACGCGCGCGGTCGGGCTCGAGGCGAGGCTCGTCGTGCTCACGCCCTGGCCCGACGACCCAGGCGCAGTAGAGCGATCGAACCGGAGCGCGATCGAGCGGCTCGGCGAGATTCCGACCGAGGTGCTCGGGCGACTCGATCTCCGCGCGACCGATTCCTGGCCGAGTTTGCCGCCGCCTGGCGCCTGAAGTCGTCGTTCAAGACCCGGGCGAGATATACGGTCATCAGTCCGTTCATGGGATCTCCCTTGCTCGTGATTGGTCGGGGCTCGGCTCGAGCGCGGCGATCGCCGTTCGAACCGTGGTTCTCAGGTCTTCGTGGCTTCGGTCCCAGAACAGGGGGCCACCGCCATCGCTCAGCAACTCCTGGACGCGCGCGACGCCGCGAGCGTCCGTCAGCCGGTCGGCTCGAAGGCGCCGGGCGAGCTCGCCGAGCTCGTCCTGCGCCGCGTCGAGGTGTGCGCGGCTGGGCGAAACGCGGGGGCCCAGCGGATGCCGGCCCGATCGCTCGATCAGCCGCTCCACCGCCTGGCCCAGCGTGCTTCGCATCCGTGGGCTGCTCAACGTCTCGGCGCGAAGGGCCAGCGCGCGGACTCGAGTCCGGCGAGGCGCCTGCGGCCAGGGCGCGGTCGAGCTTTCCGGCCCTGAGGCGCGCAAGCAGTCGGCCTCGCCCTCGAGCCGACTTGTTGGCTCTGCTCTGCCCCCGCCGTTTGAGGTCGTGTTTCACGGGCTTGGCGAGGTATGCGTTCATCGGGTCTCCCTTCTTTCTCGGCGGTGGATCGGGGCTCATCCGGCGTCGCGTCGACCCCGGTCGATTCGAAGCCGACGGGCGAGATCGCCGCGCTCGCCCTGCGCCGCGTAGGCGCGCTCCCGGTCGAGCATCGCGGCCTTCAAACGGGTGACGAGTCGACCTCGCGCTCCAATGAGATCTCCGTGGCCGTTGCGTCTGCCGTCACCCGTTCGCATCTCTGGCTCCAATCGGCTCGCTGATAACTGGCAACCACCCTACAGTGGTTACAGTAACTTGTCAAGGCCGAATACCAGTTACAATCAACCCATGAGCGACCAGACCGCCCCGGGGCAGCTCGAGGACCTCCGCGAGTTCGTGAACACGCTCGACATCGACGACGGGATCGAGGAGCTGACGAGCCCGGAGGCGCTCGCCGCGTGGCTCGAGCCGCGGGACCTCCTCGTCGAGGGAGCCGATGTCGGCCAGCCCGAGCTCGAGCGGGCGCTCGAGCTGCGAGAGTCATTCCGCCGGCTGCTGTTGGCCAACAACGGCGGCGAGCGCGACCCGGCGGCGATCGAGAGCCTCAACCACGTCGCCGAGGAGGCGAGCATCTCGGTTCGCTTCGATCCCGACGGACACCCCGTGCTCGCGATCGCGGGGGAGGGGGAGGGCGCGGTGCTGGCACCGCTCGTGGCGATCGCCTACGAGTCGATGGTCGCCGGCACGTGGTCCCGGCTCAAGGTCTGCCCCGCCGACGACTGCCAGTGGGCGTTCTACGACCACTCGAAGAACCACTCCGGCACCTGGTGCTCGATGGAGGTCTGCGGCAACCGGGCGAAGGTGCGCCGATACCGCCAGCGCCGCGACGCTTCGAAGTCGAAGTCAGGCTCCTGAGTCGGTCAGCCGGGCGCGTGCAGCGCGGTGCCGCCGAGCAGGCACGCCTTCTGGCTGCCCAGGCTGAGCCCGCCCGTGTCGGCCTGGAAGACGAGCGAGACGTGCGAGCCGCTTGGCGTCGAGTAGGTCAGCGTCCCCTCGCCCTGCGAACCGGCTCCGAGCGGCACGTCGAGTGAGTCGGCCTTGTCGAAGTTGCGGTCGATCGCCTCGTCCTGCTCGTTGCTGCTATCCGTCGTCACCGCCTGGATCTCGGCGTTGTCGACCCTGGTCCGCGCCTGGACGTCCATGAAGAAGCCGCTCAGATCGCCGCATCTGGCTCTGATCAGCAGGCCACCCTGATCGAAGACCCGCTTGAACTTCGGGTTGGGGCCGACGGTGATCGGGCGCTCGAAGTCGAGCCTCGCGGCGTTCAGGCCGTCGACCTTGGTCGGCGTTGATGTGGTTGACGGCGAACGCCGTGCCACCCCCCACAGCGACCAGCAGAGCGAGTGTCGAGATGACGTTCGCGTAGGTGAGTCTGGCTGCGAAGCTTGGCCAGTTGCGCTCCCCTCCCGAAGGCAGCATACCTCCGGGAGGGGCAAGCGCTGGACCGACGGAGCTAGGTCGTCGCGTGCTCGCCGGTTGCCGGCTCGAGAGCGCGTCCGCGGCGCCGATGCGCTCGGTTCCGCCTCGCGCGGCTTCGAGCGGATGAGCGTCACCGCCGCGACCACGCCCGCAATCGTCACAGCGGCCGCGACCTTCATCGAGGAGGCGAAGGCGCTGATGAAGGCGTCATGGGCGGCGGAGGCCGCCTGAGCCGCCTGCGAGTGGTTCAACCCCGCGGGGGTGCCCGCCTGGCCGCCACCGAGGCCGTGCGCGATGTCGCTGCGCTGCGCCGCGCTCAGGCCCGAGCCCGCCAGCAGCTGATCGAGCTTCGAGCTGGCCGCGGCCTGGAACACCGCGCCGATCACGGCGACGCCGAGCGTGCCGCCGATCATCCGGTTCATCGACAGGATGCCCGAGGCGATCCCGGCCTTGACGTCGGCGACCGCGTTCATCGCGGCGGTCGACATCGGTGACATGACCAGCGCCATCCCGCCGCCCATCAGGACGAAGGAGGGCAGGAGGTCCCCGTAGGTGGTCGCCGTGTCGATCGTCGTCAGCCAGACCATCGCCACCGAGACCAGGGACAGGCCGACCGCGATCGGAATCCGGGCGCCGATCCGGTCGGTCAGGCGACCGGCGAGCGGCGCGATCGCGACGATCATCAGGGTCGCCGGGAGGAATCGGACCCCCGCCTGGAGCGGCGAGTACCCGAGGATGTTCTGCATGTAGAGGGCCAGGAAGAAGAACTGGGCCATCATCGCGAAGGTGACGATCAGCGCGATCACGTTGGAGCCGACGAAGTTGCGGCTCGCAAACAGCTTGAACTCGACCATCGGCACCTTGACCCGAAGCTCGACGAGGACGAACGCGGCCATCAGGACGACGGAGCCGGCGAACAGCGCCGAGGATCGCAGTCGAGCTCCAGCCCCAAGAGTTGCCCTCGATGAGCGCGAGCACGAGCGCGGTCAAGGACGCGGTCAGGGTCGCGACGCCGAGGTAGTCCACCTCGCGCCCGACGGTGTCGTCGCGCGACTCCCGAACGGCGAACAGGGTCGCCAGCACGGCGCCCAGGCCGACGGGGAGATTGATGAAGAAGATCGCGCGCCATGAGACGTCCTCCGTGAGGAAGCCGCCCAGGACCGGGCCGATCGCCAGCGCCAACGCCGAGACGCCTGCCCAGGTCCCGATCGCCATCCCGCGCTGCTTGGGCGGGAATGCGTTGGTGACGATCGAGAGGGTGGCGGGCATCATCAGCGCGCCGCCGACGCCCTGGACGACGCGGCTGACCACGAGCGAGGTGGTGTCGGGGGCGAGGCCGGCGGTCGCCGAGGCGATCGAGAAGAGCGTCACGCCGATCAGGAACATGCAGCCGACGGCCGAAGATGTCGCCGAGCCGTCCGCCGGTCGCCAGGAACACCGCGAAGGCGAGCGTGTAGCCGTTGATGGTCCACTCGAGGCTCGAGAGGCTCGCGCCGAGGTCGCGCTCGATCGAGGGCAGGGCGACGTTCACGACGGTGTTGTCGAGCATCAGCATGAAGAGCGCGAAGCACATCGCCCCGAGCGTCCACCACTTGCGATTCTCGTCGGTGATCAGGTGGCGGTATCGGGTCATTTCGCGTCCTCCTTCATCTCGCGATAGGCGATGGCGATCTCCTCTCGTTCCAGCAGGGAGTCGAGCGCGCTCGCGAGCTTGCGGCGTTGTGTGGGGGTGAGGTCGGCGATGAATGCGGCGAGCCCGTCGATGCGGGTGGCCAGTAGCCGGCGTACGAGACGCTCGCCGTCCTCGGTGAGCACGAGGTTGCGAACGCGGCGGTCGTCGCTGTCCTCGACGCGGCTGACGAGCTCACGGCGCACCAGCACGTCGACGGCACGGCTGACGGTCGGAAGCGACGCCCCGATCGGGACGGCGATGTCCTTGGCGGCCTTGGGCTCGCGGTTGCCGGAGGCGCCCAGCGCGGTCAGCACCTTGCACTGGGTGAGCGTCAGCCCGCTCTCCTCGAGGGTGCGGAGGAACTCGCCGGCTGTCGAGGCCGTTCCGAACATCACGGCGCCCAGGCGCCGCGCGATCTCGCGGGCCTCGTCGTCCGTCGCGGCGCCGACGCCGCGCTTCGCCTCCTCGACCCGCCTGGCAGTTGCCGTTCCTTGCACGCCTCAAATCATTGCACTAGCGCAACCATTTGGCAACTAAATAGTTGCTTATGTGATCACAATCACACAGGCGGCGGCCACGGACCATCATCAGCGAGTTCGGGCCCACCGCCCCTTGCCGCGCCCTTGAACCCGCCTGCGCGCGCCTACCGGATCGTGAAGCGGAGGTGACGCGGTGCGCGCCGTGTTGTTGCTCGCGTCGGTGAAGCGGAGCGTCGCGAGGTAGCGGCCCGGCGCCGGGTGGAAGTGGCGGCCGCGGTTGGCGAACCTGGCGTCGTTGAGGCCGACGTAGGCGTGCCACTGCTGCCAGCCGGCGAACTTGCGCGCGCGGGGGCGCGTGCCTTCGATGGCGGCGCGGCACCAGGCGGTAGTACTCGGCGTCCACGGTCGCGCGCTCGTCGATCCCGTAGCGCAGGGACGTTCCGCGCTTCCCGAAGGAGCTGCTGCGGAGGCTGAGCCCGTCCACGTACGGGGCGGTCAGGTCGACGTGGCTCTTCGGGACCGGGTCGACCTCCGTGTCGGGATCGCCCGGCACCGAGGAGACGTGCACGGTCCCGCGGACGGTCGGGTGGAGCTTGCACTGGAAGTCGTACGTGCCCGGCGTGTTGAAGGTGAGCTCGAAGCTGTCCCCGATCTGGTGCCTGGGGGTGGCCTTGCCGGGATCGGAGTCCAGCCCGGCGTCGTTGGCCGAGCTCCCGGTCACCGAGTGCATCGTGTCCGGGCCGACCCAATACCAGGTCACGTGCTCGCCGAGGTCGAGCTGGATCTGGGGCGCGGACCATCGGTAGTGGCTGATCGCCACCCGTCGGTTGGCCGCCGACGCCGAGGACGCAGCGAGCAGGACGACGGCAAGCGCGAGGCCGCCGAGCGCCGCCGCCCGGAGTCGCCCGGGACTCAGCTGACGATGTACCACCCGTTCATCCCCATGTGAAGGTGGCTGAACACGTGGCAGTGGTAGAACCAGCGGCCCGGGTTGTCCTCGACGAACTCGAACGTAAAGGACTCGCCCGGCCCGAGCGTCTTGGTGTCAACCGACTTGCCGGCACCCGGGTTGCCCTGAGTCCCGTAGCCGCTCGTGTCCACCCAGCGGTGGCCGTGCAGATGGAAGGTGTGGAAGTCGTCGTCCAGGGCGATCACGTGGAAGGCGACCCGCTGGCCGACGCGGGCCCGCAGCGTGGGGGTGTTGCCCGCATAGGCGCGGCCGTTGATGCAGGCGAACTGCTGGTTGAGGCTGGTCGCCACCGGCGAGAAGCTGTGCATGACCAGGAAGAACTCCTTGTCCGGCGGGCTGGGGGCCGACGGGTCACGCACGATCAGCGGGCCGAACATCCCCTTGAACACCGGGACCGGGTCCATGGGACCGTGGTCGTGGTAGAGCCAGGTGCCCACCGAGTCCGCCCTGGCCTCCCAGACGTACGTGAACGTCCGGTTCTTCTGGACGAAACCGCCGGGGTCCGTGAACCGGCCCTTGTAGGCGCCGTCCATGTCCTCGCTGTAGAAGATCCCGTGCGGGTGGATCGTCGTCGGCACGTCCACCCGGTTGGAGAAGTGCACGACGACCTGGTCGCCCACGTTCGCCTCGATCAGCGGGCCGGGGATCGTCGGGGGGCCCATCGGGCTCGCGAAGTTCGCCGTGTAGCGCCGGTAGGCGTAGGCGTCGAATCCCGTCCTGCCCTTGACCCGCCGGTTCATCATCTGGTCGCGGTGCGTCGGGACGATGTTCCACCTCACCCGCTCGGCGCGGATCCAGTACTCGCGCGTGCCTGCCTTCTTGCTCGCTGCGGCCGCGGTCGCCCCGGCCTTCGAGGATCCGTCGGCGTTCGAGACCTTCGGGGGGACGGGAACCCCGGAGGCGAGCTTCGGCAGGTTCGCCGGCTTGTCCATCGACAGCTTGTGACCGGCGAGCGTGCAGAAGAAGACGGCCCCGCCGCCGGCGAGGAGGTGTCGGCGATCGAACTGCGTCGGGTCCATGTCGGCTAGCGCCCGGCGGGCGCGGGTCTCAATTGTGGACGTTCACGTCCATCTGCATCTTCGTCGGGTGAATGCTGCAGATGAAGTGATACTTCCCGACCTTCGTGAACTTGCGGGTGAAAGTGTACGTCGGGCTGACGAGTTCTGCGAGTTGAACTTGGACTTCGTCACCCGCGGGCGCCTTGTCGAGCCTGACGTTGTGGGTATGGATCGTGTTCACCCACTTCCACTTCACCGAGCCGTTCTTGCGAGGCTGACCGACACCGGCGTGTAGAGGTCGTCCTTCACCTGGACGACCTTGGGCGTCGCCTTGCCGCCGCCCGGCCCGCCGCCCAAGCGCCAGAGCGACGCTGCCGCGATGGCGGCGGCCAGCGGACGGATCTCCGCCGCTGGGTGCGATCACGAGCAGTTGCCGAAGTTGCGGGTGTCGATCGGGGTGCGCCCCTCGAACGGCGGATGCGGATGCCGCGCCCAGGAGTCCTCCTGCTTGCAGGGCGGGTTGCTGAGCACGTACCCGCCAGCTCGCCGACCTGGCCGCTGAAGTCCGAGGCCCCGTCGCCCTGGTTGCTGCCGGTTCCCTTGTTGGGGGCGGGGCAGCCCGGATAGAGGAAGCCCTGCGAATGGTGGGCGTCCGGGGTGACGTCGAAGGTCGACGACGTGTTCCCCGTGAAGCAGGTCCCCTTGCCAGAGCCGTCGTTGAAGAAGTCGAACCGGTTCGTGTCGGTGCCGTTTCGGCCCATCTGGTTGTCGATGAACCGGTTCTTCTGGTTGACGGCGCCGCTGTTGAACGGGTCCGAGAAGGCAGCGGCACCCCACATGAAGTTGCCGAAGATCCTGTTGTCCTGAACCGTCCAGCCGTCGGAGCCGAACAGGATCACGCCCACCCCGGTCGGGTAGTTGATCGTCGCGTCGCCGATGTGACCGAGCCCACCGGAGACCGTCTCGACCGGCGAGTTGGGCAGGAAGTAGTTGAAGTTGTTCCAGAAGATGTCGTTGTCGCGGACCCGACCGTTGGCGTTGGGCTGGAACGCCTCGGAGTCCAGCGTGTTCGGCACGACGCCGGCGCCGTTGTTGAAGAAGTCGGAGTCGTGGATGTCGACGTACTTGGAGTTGGTGCCCGAGTAGCCGAGCACGTTCTCGAAGGCGATGTCGTGGTCGATCTGAGGTCCACTTGGGCTTCGCCTGCGGCGGCGTCTCGCCGATGTAGATCGCCGAGTCGCCGTGCCCCCAGCCGGTGGACTGCGTGATCCGGCCGCCGATGCAGCGCTTGGCGAACAGGCCGTAGGAGCGATTGAACGACGCCAGGTCGTGCTTCATCAGGAAGCCCTTGCAGTTCGTGGTCCCGGTGTCCGAGTGCACGAAGAAGCCGTTCGTCTGGAAGTGGCGAGCCCAGAGGTTCTCGATCCGCAGGCCGTTGACGTTGGTGGCGTCGATGCCGTTCTGGGCGATCTCGTTGGTCCCGTTGAGCTTCGCGTTATCGCCCTCGAGGATGGTGTTGCGGGGATTGCCGCTCGAGCCGACGAAGCTGAGCCCGTCGTAGCGGTGGCCGACCAGGGTGACGCCCTCCTTGTAGGTGCCGGGACGGATCTTGATCACCGAGTTGGAGCCGTCATTGACCGCCTTGACCGCCGCGGAGATGGTGCGGTACTTGCAGCCGTGCTGGCAGACGGGGTAGACCTTCTGATCCTTGCCGATCGCGGCCGGCACACCCACCGCCAGCGAAACAGCGATCACCGTCACGAACGTCCCCATCCTCAGCCTCATGTGTCTCCTTCCCATGCCGCCGCTGTGCGGCTCCGCGGCAGTTCCGTTGCCACCAAAGGGAGCCTGTACTCCCCTGCGTTGCGCCCGTTCAGGGCACCAAGCGCGCTAAGCCTAGAGGAATCCCGGGCACGGCGGCTTGCCGGGGGTCCGCCCGTGAGCCCCAGAGTGAGCGTTCGCTCCAACCTCACCTGGGCCTGTCGGACCTTCACGTCCATCTGCATCTCCACCGGGTGGATCGTGCAGATGAAGTGGTACTTGCCCGGCTTCGTGAACCGCTTGGTGAAGGTGTAGGTCGGGCTCGACGACGTCTGCGAGCGGAACTCCGACTTCTTGACGCCGCGAGGCGCCTCGGTCAACTTCACGTTGTGCGTGTTGAAGACCGGGGTCCACTTCCATCTGACCTTGCCGCGCTTGCGGATCTTCACGCTCACGGGCGAGTAGTAGTTGTCGTACAGCTTGACCACCTTGGGCTTGGTCGAGCGCGCCGTCCCGACGCCGCCCAAGGCCATGACGCCGGCCGCGACGGCGACCAGGGCCACGAGCGCGAGGAGTCCACGCCGGCGGCTCATCAGGAGCAGCTCCCGAAGTTCTTGGTGTCGATCGGGGTGATGCCCCTGAACGCCGGGATGCGGGTGCGCGACCCAGGAGTCCTGCTGCTTGCAGGGCGGGGCGGCCGGTCACGTACTTCGACCAGCTCGCCGACCTGGACCGACGCCAAGAAGGGTTCCGTCGCCTTGGTCGGTGCCCGTGCCCGCGCTTGCGGGCGCGGGGCAGCCCGGATACAGGAACGCCGTCGAGTGCGTCGCCCCTGGCGTGACGGTCGAACCTCGACGACGAGTTGCCCTCGAAGCAGTTCCCCTTCCCGGAGCCGTCGTTGAAGAAGTCGAAGCGGTTCTTGTCGGTCCCGCCGCGGCTCATCCTGTTGTCGATGAAGCGGTTGTGCTGGTTCACCGCGTCATGCCCGGCGTTGAACGGGTCGCGAGAAGCTGGCGGTGCCCCACATGAAGTTGCCGAAGATCCGGTTGTCCCTGACCACCCAGCCGTCGGAGCCGTAGAGGACGACGCCGATCCCGGTCGGATAGTTGTAGGCGCCACCGTGGACCGAGGCCGCCGGAGACCGTCTTCACCGGGCGAGTTCGGCAGGTAGTAGTTGAAGTTGTTCCAGTAGATCAGGTTGTCCCGGATCTTCCCCTGGGCATTCGGCTCGAAGCGCTCCGAGTCGAGCGTGTTGGGAACCACGCCGGCACCGTTGTTGAAGAACTGCGAGTCGCGGATGTCGACGTACTTGGAGTTCGTGCCGGAGTAGCCGAGCACGTTCTCGTAGGCGACGTCGTGGTCGATCTCGGTCCACTTCGGGTTCGTTCTGCGGCGGCGTCTCGCCGATGTAGATCGCCGAGTCGCCGTGGCCCCACCCCGTCGACTGGGTGATCCGGCCGCCGATGCAGCGCTTCGCGAACAGGCCGTAGGAGCGGTTGAACGACGCGAGGTCGTTCTTCATCAGGAAGCCCTTGCAGTTGGTGGTCCCGTTGTCGGAGTGGACGAAGAAGCCGTTGGTGGGGAAGTTCCTGGCCCAGAGGTTCTTGATCTTCACGCCCGTTCACGTTGGTGGCGTCGATGGCGTTCTGCGCCTGCTCGATTGGTGCCGTTGAGCTTTGCGTTCTTGCCCTCGAGCACGGCCTTGCGGGGGTTCTTGCTCGCGCCGACGAAGCTGATGCCCGTCGTAGCGGTGGCCGACGAGGGTGACGCCCTCCCTGTAGACGCCCGGCCTGATCTTGATCACCGAGTTGTTGCCCCTCTTGACGGCGTCGAGCGCGGCGTGAATGCTGCGGTAGGGGCAACCGTGCTTGCAGACGACGAAGACCTTCTGTCGCTTTGCGTGACCGCCCGAGCCCGCCAACGCCGGAACCGCTCCGACCGCGAGCGAAAGCGCGATCGCCGTCGCGAAAGTCCCCATCCTCAGCCTCATGCCTCTCCTTTCGTCTGCCCCACGCTCGGCGCCTCTGCCGCACATCTCCGGTCCGCTCGAGACGCCCCGGCTCCCCCAAAGCTCGGCGCGCTCATTCGATCTGAACAAGCGAGGTAAGACTAGAGAAGTCGCGGACCTCGCGGATTCCCGAGCGGCTCCCTCTCGGCGACTCCGACGCGGCGTCACTCGTACGAGATGAACTCCAGCAGTGAGCCGTCCGGGTCGTTGAAGTAGACGCTTCGGCCGGTGCCGCGAACGCCTTCGCGCTCGATCGGCCCGTCGACGATCGACACTCCGTGACGCTCCAGACGAGCGACGGCGTCCTCGATCGGCCCCGCCCACTCGAGGCAGAGATCGCTGTTCCCCGGCTCCACCGGCTTGACCGGGAGCACTCCCGGGTTGGACCCCGGCCCGTGCACGTTGATCTGGGCGTTTCCAAGCCGGTAGGCGGCCCTTCCCCGCGGAAGCTCGACCAGCTCCGCCCCGACGACGTCGCGATAGAACGCGTTCGAGCGCTCCCAGTCGGAGACCTTGATCACCACGTGGTCGAGTCGCGGCGCTTCCACGCGGCGGATTATCGCTTCCGCCGCCCGCCGCTCTATCGTCGCCCGCGATGGGGGTTCGCAAGAGGGCATCGGTCTCTACTGGGGAGACCGTCGCCGACTGGGATCGCAAACACCTCTGGCATCCGTTCACCCAGCAGCTCGACTGGTGTCGGGAGGAGCCGATGGCGATCGAGCGCGCCGAGGGCACGGATCTCATCGACGCCGACGGCACGCGCTACATCGACGGCGTCTCGTCCCTGTGGTGCAACGTCCACGGCCACCGGCATCCGCTGATCGACCGCGCCGTTCGCGAGCAGCTCGATCGGGTCGCCCATTCGACCATGCTGGGCCTGACCCACCGAAGCGCCGCTGAGCTCGCCGCCCGGTTGGTGGGTCTCGCGCCACCCGGCCTCAGCCGGGTCTTCTACTCCGACTCTGGATCGAGCGCGACCGAGATCGCGCTCAAGATGGCCTTCCAGTACTGGCGGCAGCGGGGCGGCCAGCACGCGCGCCGCACCTCATTCGTCTCGCTTCGAAACGCCTACCACGGCGACACCCTCGGGGCCGTCTCCGTCGGTGGCATCGACCTCTTCCACGCCGCCTACTCCCCCCTCCTCTTTCAGGCGCATCGCGTGGAACCGGGCGACGCCGCACAGCTCGAGCGCGTGCTCGACTTTCACGCGGAGGAGATAGCGGCGGTGATCGTGGAGCCGCTCGTCCAGGGAGCCGCCGGGATGCGCCTCCAGCCGCCCGGCTACCTGCGCCAGGTCCGGGAGCTGTGCGACCGCCACGACGTCTTCCTGATCTGCGACGAGGTGGCCACCGGGTTCGGTCGCACCGGGACGATGTTCGCCTGCGAGCAGGAGCGCGTGGCCCCCGACTTCCTCTGCCTCGGCAAAGGGCTCACCGGCGGTTACCTGCCGCTCGCGGCCACGCTGACCACCGAGCGCGTTCACGACGGCTTCCTCGGCGATCCCGAGGACGCGCGCACGTTCTTTCACGGCCACACCTTCACGGGCAACCCGCTCGCCTGCGCCGCGGCGCTCGCCAACCTCGACGCCTTCGAGACCGAGGACACGCTGCTTCGCCTGCAGCCGAAGATCCGGCTGCTGGGCGAGCTCCTGGCGCCGGTCGCCGACATGCCCGAGGTCGCCGAGGTGCGAGGCCGGGGCTTCATGATCGGGATCGACCTCGGAGAGCACGACCCGGCCCTTCGCCTCGGCCATCGGGTGACGCTCGAGGCCCGCGAGCGCGGGGCGATCATCCGCCCGCTCGGCGACGTGGTGGTGCTGATGCCGCCGCTCGCGATCAGCGCCGAGGACCTGACCCGCCTCGTGGAGATCGTCGCGGCGTCGATCCGCGCGGCCTGCGCTGGGGCCACGGACGAGCCCGTCACGGCTGAGTTGGCGCAGGCCGCGTAGGCCCCCCGCCGCCCAACTGCCCGGGTTGCACTGCGGGCCCCCGAACGGGCCGATAGTCGGTGTGATGAGGAACGTTGTCGCGCGTAGTAGGGGCGTGGAGGAGACGCTGGCCGCACCCGCCGTCCAGGTTCCGAGCGATGCTGAGGCCGAGTTCGAGGACCTCTACCGCACCAGCCGGGACGACGTCTACGCCTACGCCGCCGGGCTGCTGCGGGACAGCGCCGCCGCCGAGGACGTCACGGCACTCGCCTTCGAGCGGGCCTATCGACGCCGCCGCTCCTTCAACCCCAAGCGAGGCACCAAGCGCGCGTGGCTGTTCGGGATCGCGCGCAACGCCGCCCTCGACGAGCTGCGCAGGCGCCGCCGCCAGGCCACCGCTTGCGGCCGAGCCGGCCGACGACGCCGCGATCGCGCCCGAGCAGGGCGCCGATGTGGCGCTCCGCCGTGCGGCGCTACGAGCTGCGATCGCCTCGCTGGCCCCGCGCGAGCGGGAGCTGGTGGCGCTGAAGTTCTTCGCGGGGCTGACCAACTCCGAGATCGCCGCGGTGATCGGCGTCTCGGAGACAAACGCCGGCACCCGGCTCCACCGGGTGATCGAGAAGCTGAGGAGTGCGTGCGATGAGGCTGCGTGAGCGCGAGTTGCCGCTGGACCCGGAGATCGAGCGCGAGCTCGACGCGATCGACCGCGCGCTCGCCGGGCGGCCCGTCGACCCCCAGCTCGAGGACCTCGCCCTACTCGCGGCGGAGATCCGCTCCGAGCGGCCCGAGGCCAGCGCGGAGGCGGAAACGCTCCTCGACGAGCTCGCTGCCGACGGCTTTCCGCCCGCGCGAATCCGATCGCCTGGGACGCGCCTCGCGCCGGGCGTCGGACGCCTTCGCCGGGCTGCGACGCAAGGGCGCCCGCCGGCTGGTCCCCGCCTTCAGCGCGGCGGCCGTCTTCTTGATCGCGGCGGGCGTGGGGATCTCCGAGAGCGGGATCTTCGCGGGAGGCGAGAGCGCCCCACCCGCAGTCCGCCAAGCCGGCCTCCACGGGCAACGGATCGGCCGATCGACCCGGGCCACAAGTCCAGTTCACGCCTCCCAACGTGTCCGCCACGGGGCAGAGCCACGGGGCCGACACGACCGCTTCGAGCGTGCAGAACCAGCTGGCACCCGCAGATCGCGCGCGCGCCCAGGGGCCGTTCCTGGCCGCCGGCGGCCACCAGCCGCCAGCAGGCCCGCAACGTCGACCTCGAGCTGGCGACCGCACCCGGTGACTTCCGCGACGCCGCCGACGGCGTGCTCGACGTGGTCCGGGACCATCACGGGTTCGTGCTCAGCTCCCACGTGTCGGGCGGCGACCCCAGCGTGGAGGGGGCCGAGCGGGGCCGCGCAAGCTTCGACCTGCGAATCCCGGCCGGGCAGCTGTCGGCGGCGATGGGCGACCTATCTGACCTGGGGCACGTCGTCTCCCGCACCGACGGCACTCACGACATCACGAAGCGGTTCGTCTCGGATCGAAAGCGAATCGACGACCTGGCGGCCGAGCGCGACACGCTGCTCCGCCAGCTGGGCGAGGCGACGACGATCGCCGAGCGACAGAGCATCCGGGCTCGTCTGCGCATCGTCGAGAGTCAGCTCGCGGCCGCCCGCAAGGACCTTGCCACGGCGCAGCAGCGCGTCCATCTGGTGCCCGTCGGGGTGACGATCGTCGCCGACGAGAACGCAGCCTCGGGCGGAGCGTGGTCGATCGGGGACGCCTTCCACGATGCCGGCCGCGTGCTCACCGTCACCGCGGGCGCAGCATTGGTCGGCGGCGCCGCGCTGGTGCCGTTCGCTCTCCTCGCGGCGCTCGGCGCCGCCGTTTGGCGCGGCTGGGTTCGCCGGCAGCGCAGCCGCGCGCTGGATGCGACCACCCCCGGCTGAATCTGAGCAGCGCTGCCCCGCCTGAGTCGCCGGCGCTACTCCTCGTACGGCTCGAAGTCGGCCTTGCGGGCGCCGCAGACCGGGCAGAACCAGTCGTCCGGGATCTTGTCGAACGGCGTGCCCGGAGGGATTCCCCCGTCGGGGTCGCCCTCGTCCGGGTCGTAGATGAACCCGCAGGAGGTGCAGATCCAGAGCTGGGCGGTCTCGGTTTCGGTCGGCATCGCGCGCCAGCTTAGCGAGGTGCGCATGCGGGAGTGGCTTGCCTCAGCCGCCGCCCGAGAGGGGGGCGAACACGTCCACCCAAACCCGCTTGCCGCCCGGCGTGAAGTAGCCGCGCGTGTTGCGATCGGGACGCGCCTGGCGCCGGCCGTCGAGCGACATCCACGCCTGCGGGTGGACCACGCCCTGGCCCGGCTGCCACACGCCGACCGCCCGGCCGGCGAAGTGGAAGGTGGTGTCCACGTCGCACTTGACCTCGGGGCCACCCAGCGGGTCCCGCGACCGCGTCCCGTTCGGGAGGACGTACCTGCCCTGAGACCACCCTCTGCGCGTGGCCGTGCTGGTCGAGCAGCCCGATGATCGCGCGAGCCGCGATGTTGCCCGTCTGCGAGCTGGCCGACTCCGAGTCGTCCGAGTGGCCGCACCCGAAGCGGTCGGTGTCGTCCGGATCGAGGGAGTTGCCGTTCTCGCCGGGAACGCCCACCCCGTTTCCGCGGGGGAAGATGTAGCCGAGCATGTCCTCGCCCAGCCCGTCGATGAAGCGGTAGCGAGTGGTCATGTGGGGAAGCGGCCACGGAGGCAGCTTGTACTGGGAGTGCGGCATGTCGTTCGGGCCGAGGAAGCCGCGGAGGTAGGTGAACGGGAAGACCTCTCCCGGCACCGAGATGAAGCTGCCGTCGCCGATCCTGAACGCCGCCACCTGGCTCTTGAGCTCGTCACCGGACGTCGAGCCGTTCGCGGCCACCGGGAACTTGACCGTGCAGTCGCTTCCGTAGCCGGGCCGCTCCGCGAAGACCCCGATGTTCGCCCCGATCGCGAAGAACTGGTTCGTGAGCGGGATGCAGATGTCGCGCCGGGCGCCCCAGATGTTGGTGGAACGCGACTCCTGGGCATTGCGAAGCAGCGCATCGTTGACGGCGCTCGCGAGCGTGTTGCCCAGCGCGGTCGTCTCGAGGTGGTACCCGGGCACGGCGGGCGTGCCGTTCGGGTCGAAGAGCGTTCGGCAGCCGGCGGGATGGCTCTCGTCGATGTGGCGCTGGGGGATGCTCGAGATCGCGCCGGGGAAGACCTCGGGGGTCTCGACGCTCCCGACCGAACCGGCCATCTCGATCGCGACGCCGCCGAAGCGCTGCTCGATCCGCTGGCGGAAGAAGTGGACCCAGTCGGCGCTGACCCACCGTCGCTGAGGCTCGCTCGGGTTGAAGCCCAGCGACTCGGCGTGCTGGCTGACGTTGGACAGGGTGGCGATCGCCCGGCCTCCGCGGTCGAGCGCCTGGACGGTCGGCATGAGCTGATCGTCCACGTACGGGTACGAAGACCAGCATTGGCGGAGGTTGGCCGGCTCCTGCGGCTCCGCGAAGCGGAGCTTCGCAGGCTGCATGTTGCGCGCCGCCTGCTCGATCGCCTGGGCTGACCGCTTCACCATGTAGTCCGCGAAGTAGGCGTTCACGCTCGAGGTGAACTGGTTCACGCCTGAGATCCCGATCGTGTCGGGCGCCGATTCGTCGTGGTTCGAGCTGATGTAGATGCCGTCGAGGTGAACCCCATCAGCGGCGACCTGCTGGCGGATGCGCTGCAGGTAGACGTTGAACGCCCCCTCGTTGTCCAGGACCTCCACCGCCACCCGGCGCTGGCCGTTGGAGACGACCATCGCGCGGGCGCCAACCTGGTCGGCGACGTGGTCGTAGAAGCGCGGCGAGCCCGCGCCGCCTCCGAGCAGATTGCCGTCCCAGCGCCCGTTGCCGTTGCAATCCATGTACGGGTCGCCGGGGTCGTAGTGGCCGGATCCCTGCTGATCGTCGTAGGGCTCCTCGAAGGCGAAGTCCCGGCGGCCGTCGTATGTCGGGGGCGCAGTGCAGTCGGCCGGATCGTTCGCGAGCTTCCCGGCCGCCGGCGGCGTGAAGCTCACCGACGCGGCGCCGGCCCGGAAGGGCATGCCGCCATGGGCAGCCGCAATCGCGGGGCACGCCGCCAGAGCCGAACACACAGCCGCGACGGACGCCAAGCAAATCGTCGCGGATCCCACCCTGCGCATGGCGCAAGCCTATCCGGCCCGCCGCGCTCCTGCTGGTGATCGATTCGTCCGATGGTCGGCGCCCGCCAGTCAGGCGGGGGTGTCCGGCAGCGGATCGACGGTCATGTGGTTAGCGTAGCCGTCCGGCTCACCGCGATCCCACATCGATCTGGATCATCGACATGAGCAGCGGGCGCTCCCCCTCGCACCGGGTATGAGGGGTAGAGGATCAACGCGTAGTCGCGCGAAGTCCACGCTGCGCGTCAACAGGGTCGAGTAGTTCATCCCCGGGACGTAGAGCACCGAGCGGGTGAAGTCCGGCGAGAGCGCGGTCAGCGCGCCGCCGGCGATCCCGCCCTGGCTGTTGCCGTAGTAGAAGAGCGCGTTGGTGTCGATGAACGGACTGCGCCGTCGAACTGGAACGCGGGATCGTTGGCAAAGCCGTCCGGATGGATCATCAGCCGGCCGAGGTACATGAAGTTGAGGAACCCCTGCTGGAGGCGATCGGGGAGCGCCGGGAACTTGGAGAGGTCGGGCAGCGCGGGGATCGCCTCGGGGCCGACATCCTCCTCGGCCATCCCGATGAAGTCGGTGGCGCAGGTCATGACGCCGTTGTCGTTGCCGAGTTGGCGAACGTTCTGCGTGTGCACCTCGTCGAAGCTGCCGAACAGCCCGTGCCCGTACAGCGACGGGCGAACCTTGTGGGCCACCTCGAGGCGCCGCCGAGCCGTCGTCCTGCACCGCCGAACGCGGGATGTTGCAGGTGAAGCGCGCGGTCATCGTGTTGCCCGGAATCCGCTGCGGAAGCCCGTCGGGGCCGAGATCGAAGCGCGAGCCCGGACGGGCAGCCCGGCTGGTTCAGGTAGCACGGGACCTCGAAGGTCCCGGTGACCTCGCGGACGTTCTGACGTCCCGTGGGAGGTCGCTCGGAGTCAGGTCCTCGAGACGTCGGTGACCTGAGAAGGAGGGCGCCTGGCCCTGCACCTGCCCATCGGAGAGGTCGTAGTCGCCCAGCTGCGCGAACGCGTCGTTTCGGATCGAAAGCATGCGCTCGGAGATGTTTCGCTCGCTGGCGACGGTGAAGTCCCACGCCAGGTAAAGGTCGTTCCGCGCGATCCCCGCGCTGTTTCAGCGTCGCGAAGATGTGCTCGAAGTGCTGGCCGGCGCTGCTCGATCAGCGGGACCTTGGTGTGGATGCGGTCGCGGTACAGCCTGAAGCCCTGAGGCGCCGGGATGGTGTTCCCGCCGGCGTACTTGAGGTTGCGCAGGGCGACGATGTAGCGGTGCCCCTCCTTGAGGTTCTGGCCGGGCCGGATGATCAGGTCGGTCTGGTCCGGGCTCGACGCCAGCGAGTCGAGCTCGGACCAGATCAGCTGACGCTTTCCGGTCTTGGCGTCGATCAGGACGATCGGCTGCTTGCGGTCGAACGAGCGGGCCATGTCGGTGACGGGGACCGCGCCCGTCTGGCTGAAGGCCGCGGGATTGTCCAGGCCCGGCACCCTGCAGGACGATCATCGCCCCGGGGCTGAACCCGTCGCTGGTGTCGATCTCGGAGGGGTCGATGTGGACGCCGTGCGACGTTGGACGGGGGTCGAGGCGGCGCGCACATCCACCCGCTTCCCAATCCTCGCGGCCTCCATCCATCCATCCGCCGACGACGGGAGGGGTAGGTTTCACCGGGTGAGCCCAGCGACACCTCGGCCGGCGGCATCCCTGATGCTCCTCCGAAGAGGGGGTCGCCACGGCGACCGGGATCTGGAGCTGCTGCTCGTCCGGCGTAGCCCGGCGGCCAGGTTCATGCCCGGGGTCTGGGTCTTCCCCGGGAGGGACCGTGGACGCGCCGACGCCGGGGACGACGAGCAATCCCATCGCGCCTGCGCCGTCCGGGAGCTGCAGGAGGAGGCGAGCATCGAGCTCGGGGCTGACGCTGAGCTCGTCGCCTGGTCGCGCTGGATCACGCCGGAATTCGTCCCGGTGCGGTTCGACACCCGCTTCTACGTCACCCTCGCGCCCGCCCACTCGCCGCCCCGCCCGGACGGCGAGGAGGTCACCGAGGCCGCCTGGATCGGGCCGGGCCAGGCCCTCGAGCGCCACGCGGCCGGGGAGCTCGAGCTCGTCTTTCCCACGATCAAGCATCTGGAGTCGCTGCTCCCGTACACGAGCGCCGAGGAGGTGCTCGCGGCGGCTCGCGAGCGGGTGATCGAGCCGGTGTTGCCCCGTGTCGTCGGGGAGGGAAGCGAGCGGAGGGTGGTACTTCCCGGCGACCAGGGCTACTGAATACGATTGCCCGATGACCGGCGCCGCGTCAACCTGGCGAGCCTGAGGACATGACCGGAACCCTGCCGCCGGAGGTCCGCGAGGCGTTTCAGCGCTTCATCACCTGCGAATACGTGACGATCGACGCCCACCAGCAGCCGATCGTCTGGCCGGTGACTCCCTACTACGCGCGACGGCGGGCTCGGCCGTCGACGTCACGACCGGCCTCGGCTATCCGAAGAAGGCCAACGACGCCCGCCGCAACCCCCAGGTGGCGCTGCTCTTCTCAGACCCGACCGGCTCCGGGATCAACAGCGGCCTGCAGGTGCTCGTGCAGGGGACGGCGGAGGTCGACGACCGTGACCTCACGGCCAACCGGGAGCGGTACTGGCGCGAGTCGTTGGAGAAGCTCCCGGGGACGCGGAACATGCACCCGCCCAAGGCTCCTGCGCGGGATGTTCGGCTGGTACTACACGCGGATCTACGTGCACGTGCGCCCGGAGCGGGTCTTCGTGTGGGACCACGGCGACGTCTCGAAGGCGCCTGAGTGCCTCGGGGCGCATGTGGAGGAGGTTCAATCCGGTCACAGCGAGGAGCCGCTCGAGCCGCTCGAGCCGCCCACCGGCGGCGGCGTGCCCTGGGGCGGGCGGATCGAGGAGCTCGGCGGCCGCTACGAGACGGCCGTGCTCGGCTGGGTGGCCCCGGACGGCTTCCCGCTCGCCGTCCGCCTGCCGGTGAGCACCGACCCCGACACGCAGGAGGATCGTCTTCGGCAAGCGGCCGGAGGGCCTGCCGCTGGCGGAGGGCCGCGCGTGCGTGACCGCACACCGCCACAGCCCCGACTTCACGTGGCAGGAGAACTTCCAGGTGCGCGGCGATCTGGCCACCGACGACGATGGCGTCCTCTCGCTCGTCCCCCACAAGCTGGTGGGTGGGTTCGAGCTGCCTAATGAGAGCCAGCTGACCGTCTACCGCCGCAACCTCTCCAAGTCGATTCGCTTTTACAAGACCGCCCGCCGCGAGCTTCGCAGGCGCAAGGCGACCGCGACCTAGCTGTCCGGGAACGGCTCGAGCCCGGCGTGCCAGGGGCCCGACGGGGTAGGTGTGGACGCCCGACTCCTCGATCTCGTTTCGCACCCGCTTGAAGAGCCCACCGCCGGTGTCGAGCGCCGCCTCGAGTTGCCCGGGCGTGCGGTCCTCCAGCCGCCACAGGAACCAGAGCTGCTGCTCGGAGACTCCGAACTCGACCTCGTTGTCGATCGCCGTCACCCACTCGAGGAATCCCGGGCTGAAGGTCTCCCGGAGCGCGATCGGGTCGTACTCGCTGGGGACGGTGGCCAGGAAGCGCTTGTTGAACTCGAGACTCTCGAACTCGACCTTGCGGCGTGAGGCCTTCTGCATCACGAGCTCCTCCGGGCTGCCGCTCCACCGACTCGACGTTGAACGGGGGCATCACCTTGGCCAGGTCGGGAACATGCGACTTCGCCAGCACCGCCCTCGGAAGCACCGCCTTGGAGAACAGGCCCCCTTCGGCGGCCTCGTCGGCGTCGCATGACGCGCCCCAGAATTCGGGGGCAAGCTCGCCCGGTGAGGCGGTTGGTGCCGCCGGGACAGAGCGCCACAGGGCCGCCCACCGGGTTGATCCCGCCCACCGGGTCATAGGTCAGCCCCCGCTTCGCCCCCACGGCCTGGACGGTCTCCGCCCATGCATGCGCTTCGTCCTTGGCGCTCACGCGTCGATCAGGTCGGTCAGGCCCTGCCGCTCGAGCTGCGCCTTGTAGCGAGGGACCGCTGGCGGAACTTGGGCGCCAGCTCGTCGTCGGTGACGAGGTCCTGGAAGAGCTTCCCGAGCGTGTCGTAGACCTCCTGGGCGTCCTTGAAGTAGGCCAAGTTCCTCCTTCGCGCGACCCTTTCGCGCTCACGCGCCGTGCCGCAATCCTATGGGGAGGGCTCGCGGGCTGGCCTATGCTGCTGCCATGAGCAGCGCGCCGGGGGGCCGCTACGACTACGACTGGCTCGTGATCGGGTCGGGTTTCGGGGGCAGCGTGTCGGCCCTGCGACTCGCCGAGAAGGGCTATCGGGTGGGCGTCCTGGAGTGCGGAAAGCGCTTCCGCGATCGCGACTTCGCGAGATCCGCCTGGAACCTTCGCCGGTACGTGTGGATGCCCCGCCTGGGGATGCGGGGCATCTTCCGCATGACGCTGTTCAAGGACGTGTTCATCGTCTCGGGGTCCGGGGTCGGAGGCGGGAGCCTCGGCTATGCGAACACCCTCTATCGGGCCCGACCGGGCTTCTTCGCCGACCCCCAGTGGGAGGGGCTCGCCCAATGGGAGGAGGAGCTGCGTCCTCATTACGAGACCGCCGAGCGGATGCTCGGGGTGACCGAGTACGAGGGGATGACGCCCGCGGACGAGCTGCTCAGGGAGTACGGGGAGGAGATCGGCGTCGGCGACACGTTCAAGCCGACTCGGGTCGGCGTCTTCTTCGGGGAGCCAGGGACTGAGGTCCCGGACCCGTATTTCGACGGCGAAGGGCCGCCTCGCTCCGGCTGCATCCGCTGCGGGAGCTGCATGGTCGGGTGTCGCTATGGCGCCAAGAACACATTGGTCAAGAACTACCTCTGGTTCGCGGAGCGTCAGGGCGTCCACGTCCTTCCGGAGCGCCAGGCCACCGTGATCCGCCCGCTCGGCGCGGCCGACGGCTCCGACGGCTTCGAGGTCGTCACGTCACATCCCGGGGCCTGGGCGCGCCGGCGCGAGCAAACGCTGAGGGCGCGCGGCGTGGTGGTCGCTGCCGGACCCCTCGGCACCAACCAGCTGCTCGCCGACTGCAGGCACTCGGGCGCGCTGCCCCGGCTGTCCGAACGCCTCGGCCACGTGGTGCGGACCAACTCCGAGTCGATCCAGGCGGTCACGGCCCCGGATGACAGCCGGGACTTCGCCCGCTCGGTGGCGATCACGTCGAGCATCTATCCGGATCCGGACACTCACATCGAGGTCGTCACGTACGGCCGGGCGGGAGACGCGATCAGCCGGCTCTTCACCGCGATGACCGGGCCGGGCACCCGGGTCACGCGCCCAATGAAGTGGATCGCCGCGATGCTCCGGCATCCGCTCAGCACGGTCCGCCTTCTCTCGCCCGCGAAGTGGTCGCAGCGAACCGTGATCCTGCTCGTCATGCAGACCGTCGACGCCGCGATGCGCCTGCGCGCCGAGCCCGCCCGGTTCGGGCGGGGTGTGCGGCTACAGACTGAGCAGGACCCCGAGCGCCCCAATCCCGACCTACCTCCCGGCCGCCGAGCGGGCCGCCCGATGGTTTGCGGGGCGCACCGGCGGCATCCCACAGAGCGGGCTCACGGAGTCGACCATGAACATCCCGACCACGGCCCACATCCTCGGCGGGGCCGTGATCGGCCCCGATCCCGAGCGCGGCGTGGTGGACTCGCAGCACCGTGCCTTCGGCTACCGGAACCTCCTGGTCTGCGATGGCTCCGCCGTCCCGGCGAACCCGGGCGTCAACCCCAGCCTGACGATCGCCGCCCTGGCGGAGCGCGCGATGACCTTCGTGCCGCCGGCTCAGCCGGCGGAGCCGAACCGGCTCGCAACCTCCGACCAGTTGACGACGTTCCACCAGGCATCCAGGTAGTCCGGGCGCCGGTTCTGGTACTTCAGGTAGTAGGCGTGCTCCCACACGTCGACGCCCAGCAGGGGCGTCTGCCCATCGGAGATCGGCGAGTCCTGGTTCGCGGTGGAGACCACGGCGAGGCCCGATCCGTCATGCACGAGCCAGGCCCAGCCGGAGCCGAACCGGTTGACGCCGGCGGTCTTGAGCTCGTCCTTGAACGCGTCGAAGGAGCCGAACTTCTCGTCGATCGCCGAGCGCAGATCGCCGTCGGGCTCCCCCCCGCCGTCAGGGCTCATGATCTGCCAGAAGAAGCTGTGGTTGGAGTGGCCGCCGGCGTTGTTGCGAACAGCGGTCTTGATGTCGTCGGGGAGCTGGTCGAGGCTGCGCAGCACCTCGTCCACGTCGGAGTCCGCCCAGTCCGTGCCGTCGAGCGCGGCGTTCGCCTTGTCGACGTAGGCCTGATGGTGCTTGTCGTGGTGGACGCGCATCGTCTGCTCGTCGATGTGGGGCTCGAGGGCGTTGTAGTCGTAAGGGAGATCAGGTACGGAGTAAGCCATGCGCCGCCTCCTTGGACTTCGGTTGGTCTTGTTTCAGCCTATCCAAGCGCCTCGGAGAAGCCCGGTTCTCCAGCTCGGGTATCGCGGCTCCCAGCCGAGTTCGCGCTTGGCCTTCGCATTGGAGGCGCCGCGGAGCTCCGTCGCCATCATCACCGCAAACCGCCCGGCGACGATCCGCGCCAGCCAGGTCGGCACCCGGCGGGGCGGCTTCGCGCCCAGCGCCTCGGCGTAGACCGGAAGCCAGTCCCGCCCCGCCGCGGGCTCGTCGTCGACGACGTTGTAGATGCCCGGCGCCCCGCGGTCGACGGCGGCGACCGTGGCCGAGGCGGCGTCCTCAGTGTGGATGAACGAGAACGTCCCTCGGCCGCTGCCGACGATCGGGAAGCGACGTCGACGCACCTGCTCGGCGATGCTTCCGTCCGAGGCGTAGTAGGTGCCCGGCCCGTAGAACTGCCCGTAGCGCAGCACCAGGCCGTCGATCCCCGTCGCCTCCACCACCTCGCGCTCGTGGTCGAGGGTCGATCTGGCGCCGTCGGCGAACGGCTGAGGCGGATCGATCCACGGCTGAGCCTCCTCGTCCTTGACCATCGCGCCCTCAGGCGCGTAGATGAAGGCAACGCTCTGTGTGATGAAACGTTGGACCCCGATGGCCGTCGCCGCCTGCATGAGGTTGTGGCCCCCCTCGGTGCGCGCCCTGTTGGAGGGTCCGTAGTCGATCTTGCGCGGGTTGTAGTCGCGGGGAAGCCTGGTGAGCTGGCTGATCACCACCTCGGGCGCCGCGTCCCTCACCGCCGCGGCGACGGCCGGAGCGTTCAATGCGTCGCACACCACGGACGTCGCGCCCGCCGCCTCGATCGCGCCCGCGTTCTCCGATCGACTCGTCATCCCGGCCACCTCGTGGCCGGCATCCACGAGTTGACGCACGAGCGGCCTTCCGACCACCCCGCTCGCTCCGGCGACGAAGACCTTCATCCGCGGCCGCCACCCTACCCGCCGCGCTCCATCCGCGCGCGGCTAGGGCGCTGGGGTGACGGTGAGCTCGACTCGTCCGGCGTTTTGGTCAGCGCGGATCAGCAGCCGGCGGCCTCCCGGTTGGCGCGCCAGAGACGCGCCACTGACCTGGACGCGATAGCCGTCGGGGTACTGGACCGCGGGCAGGAACACCGTGCTCAACCCGCGCCCAAAGCTGCCCCGTCCTCCCGCCCGACGACGGGTGTAGCTGAGCTCGAAGCGGCGCGTGGCGGGGTCGAACGAGAACCGGGTAGGGGTACCCGCGATCGCCTGGGGATACGGCCGGGCCAGCGCCTTCAGCTTGTCGCGGAAGACGTTCGAGCCACGCGGCGGCTTGCTCGGGTCCTTGACGAGCGCCTGCGTGTCGCCTGGGCCACTCGTGGTGGGGTCATCGCACCCGCAGTAGTGCCACTCCTGCCAGGAGACCATGTGCTGGTCCGCGAAGCCGGCGATTCGCTCGAGGGTCGGGATGTCGTCGGTCGCCCCGTACTCAGAGAGCACCGGCGGGTTAGCGGTCTTCTTGGCCCGCGCATCGGCGTTGTCGAACACCTGCCGCTCGGCCGCCGGGCAGGTGGATGGCGCGCCGCTCACGAGGCCGAGGAAGCAGTAGTCGTGGAAGCTGAAGCCGAGATTGCGGGACCCCAGGTCGGGGAGCCTCGTGTCCGCGTCGAAGTTGAACAGCACGTTGGGCTCATAAAAGACGAGGTGACGGCGGTCGACGTCGCGGATACGGCTGATCACGCGGCGATAGAAGGGGCCGAGCTTGCCGGAGTCGAAGTTCGGGCAGCCCGCCGTGTTGACACACGTGGAGAAGTCGCTGCCCGGCCAGGGCTCGTTGATCAGGTCATACCCGAGGACTCCCGCATCGTCCTCAAACCCCGTGGCGACCCGAGCCCACGCCGCGGCATAGCGCGCCTGGATCGGCAACCCGCCGGGCCCGTCCGCGTTCGCCCACAGGTTGTCGAATGTCCGATTGAGCCCCGGGCTGGTCACATACGAGGTCGGGAAGCCGGTGAGCGGCTCGGCCGGCAGACCGTCGTCGAGCACCGCCCAGTCGGGAAATCCCTCTCCGCCGAACTTCTCGTTGTAGAGGTCCTGGTGGAAGTCCAGGAGGGAGAAGATCCCGTGGCTTGCGAGCATGCGCTCGGTCGAGCGAATCGTGTCGATGTAGTCCCGGCCGTAGCTGCCGGGCTGCGGCTCGACCGCCTTGTAGATCAGCCCGAGCCGGACCGTGTTGAACCCGTTGTAGCGCAGGAACCTCGCGTCGTCGGCGCCGAAGCCGACCGCATGCGGCGCATACGGCGGCCGCTTGTAGACCATGTTGAGCCCGTGCAGGATCACCACCCGGCCGCGGGCGTCGGTGATCCACCGACCCGAGGCGGACAACGGAGCCCGGGGTGCGGCGCGCTGCGCCAGACGCTTGCAGTCGCAGCGTCCGTGCGCACCGCCCGGCGTCGGCGCGGCCAGATGCAGACCCAGCGCGAGCGCTGCGACCGCAGCTGCCAGCTCCAGCCTCCGAAGCCACCCTCTCCCCGCGGCCATGACCGCCATTATCCTGGAGGAGCGCCGGGCTAGGGGCGAGATGCCGTCACGACTCGGCGGCGGCCGGGACGTAGGTGAGGATCACCACGCCGTCGGGGCCGACCGGCTTCGCGTCCACCAGCTCCAGGGTCCTCGCGACATCCGTGTCCCCGAAAAGGCGCTTTCCGCTTCCGAGCACGGTCGGGAAGACCATCAGCCGATACTCGTCGACGAGGTCCTCCTGGGTGAGGGCCTGCACGAGGGAAGCGCTGCCATGGACGACGAGGTCCCCGTCCAGCTCCTGTTTCAGCCTGGAGACCTCCGCGCCCACCTCACCGCTGATGACGGTCGAGTTGGTCCAATCGGGATTCTCGAGCGTGGTCGAGACGACGTACTTGGGCATGGTGTTGAACTTGTCGGCGAACTCGCCCTCGCGACTGGGCCATGCCTCGGCAAAGCCCTCATAGGTGACGCGGCCGAGAAGGAGCGCTTCCGATTCCATCGCCTCATCCATCTTGAACTTGTCCCCGTCGTCGCCGCGGTTGAACTTGAACGCCCAGCCGCCGCGGTCGAAGTCCTCCGATCCACCCGGGTCCTCGACAACGCCGTCCACCGTCACGAACTCCGTTACGACCACCTTTCCCACTTTGAACCTCCTCGAGTTGACTCGCTGACCCTAAGACCAACGGATCCGGCGAGAATCATCGGTCGTCTACGATCGACGCCATGTGTCGAAACATTCGCACGCTCTACAACTTCCAACCGCCGGCGACCCGGGAAGAGGTCCACGCAGCGGCCCATCAGTACGTCCGGAAGATCAGCGGCTTCAACAAGCCCTCGCGGGCCAACGCAGAGGCGTTCGAGGAGGCCGTGGACGCGGTCGCCCTCGCCTCGGCGACGCTGCTCGACCGGCTCGTGACCTCCGCACCGCCGAAGGATCGCGAGATCGAGGCCGCCAAGGCTCGCGCCCGAGCCGCCGAGCGGTTCGCCGCCTAGCGCGCGCAGGCGCGGCGGGGGCGCAGTGCTCCGGCGCCCCCGCCGAGCCGGCCTACGAGGCGCCTGCCGCCGAGCCCGTCTGGGCGGCGAGGTCCCTGTTCTCCTGCACGAACTTGCTCGCGATGAACGTCGCGCCCTGCGGATCGGCGAGCACCGCCATCCGCACCCACGGGGCATCGAACGGAGGAACGATCACCTTTCCCCCGAGCTCTTTCGCCTGGTCGGCGATCGCGTCGGCATCGTCGACCCCGAAGGTGACGCTCCAGTGCGCGGGGACGTCGGGCTGATCGTCCGGGATCGGGTTGATCGCCGCGACCACGTCCTCGAACCCCGGGGGCCCGCCCACCTCGGCCACCCGCTCGCGGAGGCCGGGGTTGTCTCGCTCGAGGTAGTCGCCGTAGCCGGGAAGCGTCCACATCTGCGCCCCGCCGGGAAGACCCAGGACCTCCCACCCGAACACGGACTTGTAGAAGGGCTTCGCCGCCTCGGCGTCACGTGTGTTCAGCGAGTTGAAGTTCAGTGAGCCGTGCTCGTTCACGACCTTGGCGCCCTTGTGCTCCTTTGCCTGCCAGGCGCAGAACGCCGCCCCTTCGGGATCCGTGAACACGGCCATCCGGCCCGCGTCCATGACGTCGAAGGGCTCCATCACGGCGTTTCCGCCGGCGTCTCGCACCTTCGCTGCGGTGTCGTCGGCGCTCTCGACCCACACGTAGGTGTTCCACATCGCCATGGGCGGCGCGCCCTCGGGCACGGAGCCCACGGCGGCGACATCACCCCCGCTGATCCGGGCGATGAAGTACTTGCCGGGGGAGTCGGGCGGCATGACGTCCTCGAACTCCCATCCGAACAGGTCCGTGTAGAACGCGACCGCGGCCTCGGGGTCGGGCTGGCTCGTGTCGATCCAGCAGGGCACGCCGGGTATGTATCCGTCTCGCTCGGGCATTTGATGCTCCTCTCGGTCGTTTGACTGGCTCGCACCCTAGGGTCGATTTAGGTCAGTATCTGTCCTCAACTTTTCGGACCATGAAGTCCTTATGAGCCAGACCTCGAGCCGGCTTCTGGAGCTGCTCTCGCTCCTCCAGGGGCGCCGTGAATGGCCGGGCTCCGAGCTGGCCGACCGGCTCGAGGTGTCCGGGCGGACGGTCCGTCGCGACGTCGAGCGCCTGCGAGACCTGGGCTACCCGGTCGAGTCCGTGACGGGGCCCGCCGGCGGATACAGGCTTCGCGCCGGAACGGCGATGCCCCCGCTTCTCCTGGACGACGAAGAGGCGATCGCGATCGCCGTCGGCCTACGCACCGCGGCGCGCGCCTCGGTGACGGGCATCGAGGAGAACGCCGTGCGCGCGCTGGTCAAGCTCGAGCAGGTCCTGCCGGCGCACCTGCGCCGGCGCGTCCGCGCGCTGGGGTCGGCGACGATCACGCTCCCGGTCGGTGGCCCGACGGTCGACCCGCAGGACCTCACGGCGATCGCCGCCGCGTGCCGGGACTTCGAGCGCCTTCGGTTCGCCTACCGCCGTCGCGACGGCACCGAGAGCCGGCGCGAGGTCGAGCCCCACACGCTCGTCAACCTCGGGCGCCGCTGGTATCTCGTCGCGTGGGACCGCCGCCGCGAGGACTGGAGGACCTTTCGCGTCGACCGGCTGGCCCGCCCGGCCGCGACCGGTGTGCGCTTCAGCCCCCGCACGCTGCCGGCGCGGGATGCCGCTGCCTACATCGAGCGGAGCATCACCGCGGCCCCGCACCGCTTCGAGGCCAGGGTGACGCTGCACGCGCCCGCCGGCGAGGTCACGAGCCGTGTGCCGTCGCATTGGGGGACGATCGCGCCCATCGACGCACGCACCTGCGAGTTCCGGGCAGGCGACGACGACCTCGGGTGGCTCGCCATGCGCGTCGCGATGCTCGACGTCGACTTCGAGGTGCACGAGCCGCCGGAACTGGTGGAGCGCCTCGGGGCGCTCGGGCGGCGGCTCAGTCGCGCGGTCGCGTCGACGCCCGAGGTGTAGGAGGTCTAAATCGGGGCGCCCGGATTTGAACCGGGGACCTCACCGACCCGAACGGTGCGCGCTACCAGGCTGCGCCACGCCCCGAAGAAGACCATTCTAGGTACCCCGCGGAGCTAGCGACGAAGTCGCGGTAGGACGGCTACGTAGCGGCTACGTCCTGCCGCCACGTAACGGGCCCTAACCCGCCGCCCCCGGACGCGGGAGCAGATGGGAATGCCCGAGCCGAAGGTGAGGGCCAGGCGTTCGAGCGGGAGCGGACGCGAAGCGGAGGAGTTGTTCCGGCGGAGTTATTCACTCCACCGCCTGTACCGCGGCCTGGACCTCCTCCTGCGACGGCGAGTCCTGAAGCACCTTGGTGCCGCCGGGGCCCTCGACGACGATCGAGGGGCCGTTGACGCGCAGGCCGTAGTCGGCGGCCAGCTGGGCGTCGGCGTCAACGCGCGCCTTCACCTCGGGCGAGGCCATGTCCTGCTTCCAGGTCGTCGAGGTCCAGGTCGGTGATCGAGTTGACGATGTCGTTCAGGAACTCCTCGGAGACGTTGCCGGCCGGCGCCGCATCCTGGTTGCGGAAGAACGTCTCCACGAACTGCCATTCGCGGTCCTGCTGACCGGCGGCCGTCGCGGCATAGGCGGCCTTGGTCGTCTCGGCCTGTCCCAGCGAGTAGTTGCGGAACTCGAACTTGGCCTCGCCGGTTCGCGCGTACTCCTCGATCAGGGGGTCCACCGTGTGGACCTCGTAGTCGTCGCAGGTCGAGCACTGGAGGTCGTTGAAGACCGAGATCGTGACCGCCGCGTCCGGCGGTCCGAGGTCGGCACCGTCCTGCTGGATCCCGCCGACCAGCTCCTGGACCTGGTCTCCACCCTTCAGCTTGATCACCTTCGGGCCGCCCGTTCCGATCGCGATCGAGACGATCGCGCCGATCAGCGCAATCGCCCCCACGCCCAGCAGGAGGCGTGGCACCCAGCTGCTTCTCACCCTCAGCCTGCTACCGCCTTGTAGTAGCGGACCGCGAGGCCTGTCAAGCAGGGTCTCGAAGCTCTCCTCGATCAGCCCTTCGTTGTCCCGGGAGTAGGCCTCCAGCCCCTGCCGCTCGATCTCCTCGCTCCGGGCCACGACCTCGTCGACGAGCTCCGGATGCTCGTCGCAGAAGTAGGCGCCGATCGAATACAGCTCGGTGTCCATCAGCGAGTCGAGGAAGGAGCTCGCCTGGGCGACCGATGGCGTCGGCTCGGGCATGGGAACATCGTAGACGTGGCCAGCCGCGAGGAGATCATCGAGTTCTGCGACGACCTGCTCGACGCCAGGGGCTGGGAGGACTACGGCCCCAACGGTCTTCAGGTCCCCGGGGCGGGCGAGGTGTCGAAGCTCGCCACCGGCGTCTCCGCGCACCGCGAGCTGCTCGAGCGCGCCGCGGATTCGGGCGCCCAGCTCCTGCTCGTCCACCACGGTCTCTTCTGGGACTTCCATCCGCGCGCCCTGAGCGAGCAGATGGCCGCCCGCCTGCGGATCGCGCTCGATGCGGGCCTCTCGGTCGCCGGCTACCACCTGCCCCTCGACGCGCACCCCGTGATCGGGAACAACGCGCTGCTGTGCGGCCGGCTCGGCTTCGAGCCCGACCCGCGTCCCTTCGGGGAGGTCAAGGGGCGGGCGATCGGCGTGATCGGCCGCAACCGCGACGGCATCGAGGCGGCGGCGCTGATGCGGCGGGTCGAGGACGACCTGCGACCGCGAGCCGCTCGTCTTCGATGCAGGCCCGGAAACCGTGCGCTCGATCGGGATCATCTCCGGGGCGGGCGCCTCGGAGATCCATGACGCGGTCGAGCTGGGGCTGGACGCCTTCCTCACCGGCGAGCCGGCCGAGCACGCGATGGCGGATGCCCGCGAAGGCGGCCTCCACTTCATCGCCGCCGGCCACTACGCGACCGAGACGATGGGAATCCGCCGACTCGGCGAGCTGGCCGCCGAGCGATTCGAGCTGGAGCACCAGTTCATCGACGTGCCCAACCCGGTCTGAATGGCGGAAATTCCGGCCAAAATTGTTGACATGTCCGGGTTGAGCGATAAAAATCGTAACCGCAAGCGACAGGAGGAGATTGCGAGTGGCCATTCACCTGACGCCCACCGAGCTCGCCGAGGAAGTCAACATGAAACGGCGCGAGGTGATCTCGAAGTGCATGGAGATGGGCGTCCCGATCTTCAACGGCCGAATCGACAAGACCCTGTTCGTTTCCTCGATGCGCCGCGTGACTCGGCAGCGCGAACCAGGCTCAGACCGCCGTCTGATCGATTCGCTGAGATAGCCTTCTGAGAAGGGCGGCGATGGTCCGCCCGGTCAGTCGTACAGCGGAAGGAGAAGATTGATGGAGACTGCGACCGTCGGCGCGCAGACGGCTGCCGGAGCCGGGTCGAAGACCGTCGCCGACCTGCTTCCCCTGGCCGCGCGCAGGCACGGGACACGCGACGCCGTGCTCTACAAGGACCCCGGCTCCTCCGAGTGGGTGTCGAAGACGTTCGCCGAGGTCGGGGAGATCGTCGAGCGGCTCTCGCTCGGGCTGATGGCCCTCGGCGTCGAGAAGGGCGACAAGGTCTCGATCCTCTCGAATACGCGGCCCGAGTGGTCCTACTACGACTTCGCGGCCCTGTCGGCGGGGGCCACCGTGGTCCCGATCTACCAGACGAACTCCCCGGACGAGTGCCAGTACGTCCTGGAGAACTCCGACGCCAAGGTGGTGATCGTCGAGGACGACGAGCAGCTCGCCAAGATCAGGGAGATCCGCGACGCCTGCCCGAAGCTCGAGCACGTGGTCTCGATGACCGGCTCCAGCGAGGACACGATCTCGACCGACGAGCTGATCGAGCGCGGCGCGGGGCTCGACGACGGACGAGTGGGAGGCCCGCTGGGCCTCGGTGACGACGGACGACATCTGCACCTTCATCTACACGTCCGGCACGACCGGGCCGCCCAAGGGATGCGTGATCTCCCACGGCAACTACCGCGCGATGCTCGACATGGCGCTCTCCCAGAGCGTGCTCGAGGCCGGACGGGTCACCTACCTCTACCTGCCGCTCGCCCACTCCTTCGCGCTCCTGATCGAGCTGCTGAGCTTCGAGGTCGGGGGCGTGCTCGCCTACTGGGAGCGCGACCCGTTGAAGATCCTCCCCAACCTCGCCGAGGTCAAGCCGCACTACTTCCCTTCCGTGCCCAGGATCTTCGAGAAGATCTATACGGCCGCCACCTCGAAGGCGGAAAAGGCCGGCGGCGTTCAGAAGCTCATCTTCGACTGGGCCGTCGGGGTCGGGCGGCGCGTGCGCGAGCTCGAGCGCCAGGGCCGCAGCCCGTGGCCCCCACTTCGCATTCAGCACGAGATCGCGGACCGGCTCGTCCTCTCGCACATCCGCAACCTGTTCGGGGGGCGAATCATCGAGGCCGTCACCGGCGCCGCCCCGATCAATCCCGAGATCCTGCGGTTCTTCGACGCGGCGGGCGTCCTCGTGGTCGAGGGCTGGGGAATGACCGAGACGTCCACCGCCGCGACGATCTCGACCGCGGAGGAGTTCAAGTTCGGCACGATCGGCAAGCCATTCCCAGGCTGTGAGGTGAAGATCGCCGACGACGGCGAGATCCTGGTCCGGGGGCCGAACGTGTTCCAGGGCTACTACAAGAACGAGGAGGCCACGCGGGAGGCGTTGGTCGACGGCTGGCTGCACACCGGCGACCTCGGCGAGGTCGACCCGGACGGCTTCATCAAGATCACGGGGCGCAAGAAGGACATCATCATCACCGCGGGCGGGAAGAACATCACCCCGGCGAACATCGAGGCGGAGGTGAAGCAGCATCCGCTCGTCTCCCAATGCGTCCTCATCGGAGACCGCCGTCCTTACCTCACCGCCCTGGTCACGCTCGACCCGGAGGAGGCGGAGAAGTTCGCCGCCGAGCACGGGCTCGGAAAGGACCCGGAGGCGCTCGCCTCAAACGAGCTCGTGCGGGAGTCGATCTCCGAGCACGTGGAGGAGGTCAACAAGAAGTTCGCCCGCGTGGAGCAGCTGAAGAAGTTCGAGATCCTTCCCCACGACCTCTCCCAGGAGGGCGGCGAGCTCACGCCCACCCTGAAGGTGAAGCGCGCCGTCGTGGCCAAGAAGTACGAGCCCCAGATCGAGGCTCTTTACGCGAACTAGCTAGCCGGCCTCGTCGCCTTGGGCGGCGTCCTGCTTCGGCGTGCGCAGGAGCGCCGCCGTCGTCTGCTCGAGCACCCTCCGCCACGCGGACAGGCGCTCCTCCTCGCGCTCGACCTGCTCGAGCACGTGGCGCACGCGCCGGGCGGAGATCTGGATCCCGTGGCGCTCGGCGATCGACTTGTAGCGGTCGTAGTCCCGGGCCAGCTTGAGGGTCACGGACTCGAAGCCGTGCTTGGCGGTCTCGAGCCTGCCGCTGTAGTCCAGGATCGAGGTGCCGAACATGATCTCGTCGTCCAGCTCGGGCTCGATCAGGATGATGTCCACGCCCGGATAGCGCTGCTCCCAGTACTCGACCGCGAGGTGGAGGCGCTCGTGGGAGAGCACCCGGAAGGCCTGGTTCCCGATCGCGCGTGAAGCCCATGTCGGAGACCCGCCGGGCGCGGGTGCCCGTCATCGTCGGGATCCGCTTGCGGAAGTCGTTGACGTAGGGGACCAGCGGGTTGATGACGACGATGAACTTCGCGCCGGCCTCCACGGCCACGTCGACGTTGGTGGTCGAGCGAATGCCCCCGTCGATGAACTCCCGGCCGTTGACGCGAACCGGCTCATACACCATCGGCAGCGCGCCTGACGCCGCCACCGCGGTCGAGATCGGCACGTCCGCCCACTCCCCCTCGCCGAGGACCACCCGCTCGGTCGTGTCCAGGTCGGTGGCGGTCAGATACAGCTCGCGAGTCGAGCATCCGGAAGTCGTTGCTTCGGTCGGGATCGGACAGCACCTCGGCCACGTAGCGTTCGATGCCGGCGCCGGAGTAGATGCCTGCCGGCAGCCCGCTGGCGAGCCCCGTGGCGACGTCCACGGCGGAGAGCTCGCCCAGATGACTGACCAGCTCACGGGCGACGCCGGCCACCCGCAGCGGGAAGGTCATCGACTTGCGCACGAAGCCGCGGTAGTTCGGGCGCAGGAGCGTTCCCAGCGAGATGTCAGAGAGCGGCGAGGGGAGCTCGCGGTTGACCACCCGCATCATCTCCTCGGGGGTGATGCCGTTGGCGACCATGCCCGCGACGAAGGCGCCGGCGCTGGTGCCGACGTAGACGTCGAACTGGTTGATCGTCCGGTTGACGGCCAGGAGATCGAGGGCGCGCAGGGCGCCGATCTCGTACACGCCGCCGGTGAACCCACCGCCGCCCAGAACGAGCGCGGTCTTCGAACGACGTCGGCGACCTCTCCTGCTCCGAGCCTCCCGCGACTCCGTCCGCGGGGTCTCGAGCTCGACGACCTTCCCCATGGCTACCGTCATTATGCCTGGATCAGCGGTTACCCTGGTCCGCCGTGGCGGGTAGGCGCCTGGCGATCGCTGTTGGCCGGACTCGTGTGCGTGGTGCTCGCGACGCCCGACTCGGCCCTCTCGATCTCCCGCTCGCACCTGCGTCATGGGCTCGCCAAGCAGATGAAGCGCGTCGGCGGCGCGAGCGGGGCCTTCGTGAGCGACGTCGACGCCGCCCGCAACGCGGACGTTGTTCGGCTGGGCTTCGCACACGCGCCGGATCCTGGCCTCGAACACGAAGCTGTTCACGATGGCGGCACTTCTCGACCGCTACGGGGCGAAGGCGACGTTCAAGACCAGGGCCTACCCGCGTCCGGCCGGAGCGGTCGAAGGCCACACGCTCCACGGGAGCCTGGTCGTGGTGGGTGCCGGGGACCCCGCGCTGGGGAAGCGCAGCTTCGCTCGCCGATACGGCCTCCCATCGACCCCGCTGGGCAGGCTGGCCAGCCAGGTCCGCAAGGCGGGGATCAAGCGGGTCACCGGCAAGGTGCTCGCGGACGCCTCGATCTTCGACCGCCGCCGCGGCATTCCGACCAGCGGCGTGGACGCCTCGGGGGAGCTCGGCCCACTGTCCGGCCTCTCCTACGACTCCGGAATCGTCCACGGCCACTACGCGAAGAACCCCGAGCTCGTTGCCGCCCGGGCGCTGCGGCACAAGCTCCGCGCGGCGGGGGTCCACGTCGGAAAGGGGACCGGCCGCGCCAACCTTCCGGCCCGGGCGCTTCGGAGGGCGCCGCTCGGGAGCGTGAGCTCGCCCACTGTGGGAACGCTCCTCGCCGCCACGCTCAGGCCCTCGAACAACTTCTTCGCCGAGATGCTGCTGAAGCGCCTGGCCGCATCTCGCGCGGGCGCCAAGGGGACGACGCGGCGGGGCGCACGGAAGGTGAGGAGGTTCGCCCGCCGCGTGGGAACCCGGGTGTCGATGGAGAACGGGTCAGGCCTCTCGCGGGCGGATCGGGCGTCGCCCCGCGAGGTCGCCCGGCTGCTGATCGCGATGGACCATCGGCCCGACGGCGCGGTCTACCGCCGCTCGCTGCCGCTGGCCGGCGAGCAGGGGACCGTCGCGGGCCGCATGAACGGCACCGCGGCGGACGGGCACTGCCGGACCAAGACAGGGACCCTGATCGGCGTCAGCGCGCTGTCGGGTTACTGCGATGCCGGCCATGGGGTCGTCGCCTTCTCGATCCTGATGAACTCGGTGAACGTGGACGCGGCGCGGCGCGCCCAGGACCGGATGGCGGCGCTGATCGCCCGCTACAAACGCTAGAAGTGAGTACGACCTGCCGCCACCTACTGGAATAACCCGCCGAAAGCCTCGGCTTCGCCTACGTTTCGGCCGGTTCGGGCGCGTTACGTGGCGGCGAGGACGTAGCCGTTCCTACCGCGACTTCGTCGCTAGCTGCGAGTCTCAGAGCAGTTCCCGCAGCCCCTCCTCGTCGAGGACGGTGGTCCCCAGCTCCTCGGCCTTGGCGAGCTTCGAGCCTGGGCTGTCGCCCGCCACCACGTAGTCGGTGGCCTTGGACACGGAGCCCGTGACCTTGCCGCCCGCGCGTCGGATGAGCGAGGTGGCCTCCTCGCGGGTCAGGTCGGGGAGCGTGCCTGTGAGGACGAAGGTCTTGCCCTCGAGGGGGCCGCTCTGGGGGCGGCGCTCCGCGGCCGAGAGCTCGAATCGCAGGCCGCGCTCGCGGAGCCGCCGGATGAGGTCCCGGGTCGCATCCTCGGAGAGCTCCTCCGTCACCTGCTCGGCGAGGATCGGACCGATTCCCTCCACCTCCTCGATCGTCCTCGGGGTCGGCGTCGAGCAGCGCGTCGATCGCGCCGAAGTGCTCGGCGAGCGCCTTGGCGTTTACGTAGCCGATGCCGGGCAGGCCCAAGGCGTAGAGGACGAGGCCGAACGGGCGCTGCTTGGAGGCCTCGATCTCGGAGATCAGGTTGCGGGCCGAGACCTCGCCGAACCCGTCGAGCTCGGCGATCCGCTCCGCCGTGAGGTCGTAGATGTCGGCCGGGTCGCCGATCAGGCCCTCGTCCAGAAAGCGGATCGCGTTCTTCTCCCCAAGCCCCTCGATGTCCATCGCGCCGCGGAAGTGCTTCACCTGCTGGAAGGTCTGCCCGGGACAACCGCGCCGGTTGGGGCAGATCGTCCACACGGAATCCTCGGGCTTGACCGTCTTCGTACCGCACCGCGGGCACTTCGCCGGCGGCCTGGGTCGCCGCAGGCGCTTGCCCTTGCGGCGCTGCAGGAGCGGCGAGATCACCTGCGGGATCACGTCGCCGGCGCGCGTCACCACGACCTCGTCGCCCTCGCGGGCGTCCTTGCGGGCCAGGTCCTCCTCGTTGTGGAGGGTGGCCGTCGAGACCGTGACGCCACCCACGTGGACCGGCTCCAGCATCGCGAACGGGAGCAGACGGCCGGTCCGCCCCACGTTCCAGACGATCCTGTTGAGCCTCGTGGTCGCGGTGATCGGCGGGAACTTCCATGCGACCGCCCAGCGCGGCTCACGGCCTGCGACCCCCAGCTCCCTCCACAGGGCTCGCTGGTCCACCTTGACCACAGCCCCGTCGATCTCGAAGTCGAGCTCCTCGCGCCGGCTCTCCCACCACTCACAGCGAGCGGCTACGTCGTCGGCGCTCTCGTGCACCGCGATCTCCTCGTTGACCTTGAACCCGCGGGTCCGCAGCCAGTCCAGCTCGTCGACGTGGGTCTCGAGATCCAACCCGCGATGCGCCCCGGTGCCGTAGCACCAGATCGAAAGCGGGCGCGAGGCCGTCACCTCCGGGTCGAGCTGGCGCAGCGACCCTGCGGCCGCGTTCCGCGGGTTCGCGAACGCCGGCTCACCTGCCGCCGTGCGCGCCTCGTTGAGCTCCGCGAACGCCGAGCGCGGCAGATACACCTCCCCGCGCACCTCGACCAACTCGGGCGCGTCGTCGATCCGAAGCGGGATCGCCTTGATCGTCTTCAGGTTCTGGGTCACGTCCTCGCCGATCACGCCGTCCCCGCGCGTCGCCCCGCGCGTGAACGTCCCGTCCTCGTAGGTGAGCGAGATCGCCAGCCCATCGATCTTCGGCTCCGAGACGAAGCGCAGGTCGCCGGGCGCGATGTCGAGCTGTCGCAGCCGGTTGTGCAGGCGCGACTCCCACGCCCGGAACTCATCGGCGCCCCGGGCGTTGCCCAGCGACAGCATCGGCTCGGCGTGCCTCACCTGCTCGAACTTCTCGAGCGGCCTCCCCCCGACGCGCTGGGTGGGAGAGTCCGGCACGCGGAGCTTCGGATTCGCCTCTTCCAGGCCCCTCAGCTCGTCGAGCAGCGCGTCGTAGGCGTCGTCGCCGATCTCGGGGTCGTCGAGTACGTAGTAGCGACGGTCGTGATGGGCGATCTGGCGCCGCAGCTCGGCCGCTCGCTGCGCCGCGTCCTTGGGGCTCACGTGCCTCCGGCGACGCTTGTGAGCGCGTCGCGGAAGGTTCGGTCCAGATCCCAGTCCCGGAGGCGACCGAGGCCCTCGTGGTCCGTGAGGTCGAAGTGCACGGGAGTGATCGAGATCCGCCCCGCCGCCACCGCCGAGAGATCGGTGCCCGGCTCGTCCTCGAAGGACGGCTCGAAGCCGTAGATCTCGTAGCGGCGCCGGCCCGAATCGTTCTCGTCGACCAGCCGCAGCTCGTCGTTGTAGAGCCGCTTGCCGAGCCGGGTCACCTCGATGCCGGACGGTTCCGTCGCCGGGCAGTTGACGTTCAGCAAAGTCTCCGCGGGCAGCGGGTCGACGCTCGACAGCCGAACGAGCTCGGCGCCGAGCCGGGCGGCGAACGTGAAGTCGAAGCCCCGTCCGGGGATGAACCCCATCTCGCGCGCCCCCGACTGCTGTGAGATCGCGATGGCCGGGATCCCGAGCACGATGCCCTCGAAGGCCGCGGCCACGGTGCCGGAGTAGGTGATGTCGTCGCCGAGGTTGGATCCATGGTTGATCCCCGAGAGGATCAGGTCCGGCCGCTCGCCGATCAGGCCGAGCTCGCCGAACCGCACGCAGTCGACCGGCGTGCCGTCGGTCGCGTATGCGATCGAGCCGTCGTCGA
Source organism: uncultured bacterium (assembly GCA_963772345.1). GTDB lineage: Bacteria > Actinomycetota > Thermoleophilia > Solirubrobacterales > 70-9 > AC-56. Next base: position 202,126 of record CAVYXB010000014.1, read on the forward strand.
GCTCGACCTCGTCCACCTCGAGCGGCGACCGGGTCGTGATGCTGCGCGCCGTGGCGCTGCGGTTGGAGTCCGGTGCGATCACGTGCGTCTCGATCCCCTCGACCCCGGCCAGCGCGCGGCGAAGCGCGTGGAGGCCCTCGGCGCCGATCCCGTCGTCGTTGGTGAGCAAGACGCGCATCCGCCTCGATTCTAGGGGTGCCCGGGCGGGACAATCTGCGCGTGAATTCCGGGGCGGAGATCCTCACCGTCGGGCATTCGACGCATGAGGCCGAGCGCCTCGTGAGGCTACTCGGCGCCCACGGGGTGGGCTGTGTTCAGCTAGGTTCGCCGTGTGGCCGAGCAGCTGGACACGAGCGCCGACGAACAGGCGGTCTGGACCGAGCCCGTCCGCGGGGACTACCCCGACCCGGCCGTGGTCGCCCTCCCGGGCCGCGAACGACTGCAGGGCTGGCGCCGGCGCACCTCGCCCCCTCCCCCGCTGGCACACCTGACCGGCGCGGTGCCCACCGGCTTCGGCGACGGAACGGCCGAGGCCGAGATGCCCGCGTCGGGGTGGCTGCGCCTCGTCCACCGGCGTGATCTCCGGTGGGGTCCTGGCGATCGTGGCCGACATCGCGTTCGGCTGCTCGATCGAGACCCAGCTCCCGGCCGCGACCACCTACACGACGGCGGAGCTCTCGATGTCGTTCCTTCGCCCCGCGCGACCAGGGGTGACGCTCCAAGCCCATGGACAGGCGATCCACGTGGGACGGTCGGTCGCGCTGTCGGAGGTCTTCGTGCTCGAGCCGGACGGCGAGCGGTTGATCGCGCACGGGACATCCCGCCTGTCGGTCTTCCCGCCGCTGCCCGATCCGCCCGAGCCACCGGCCAAGCCGCCGATCCTCGAGCCCCGCGACTACGGCTCGCCGGACCCGTTCGAGCGACCGGCCCCCGAGGCGACCATCCCGCAGGAGGTCTGGTCCGAGCTTCCGGGCGCGGAGATCCTGCGCCGCCAGCTCGCCGGTGAGCTCCCGGCGCCGCCCCTTCATCACCTCACCGGGCTGCGGCTCACCGAGGTCGGCGAGGGACGGGCCGCCTTCACGCTTCCCGCGACCGAGTGGCTCGCGACCCCCGCCCGCCGCCTCCAGGGAGGCGTGATCGCCATGCAGGCCGACTTCGCGATGCTCGCTGCGGTCGAGACGATGGCCGGTCCCGGGCGTCGCGATCGCCGGCCTCGACCTGAAGGCGAACTTCCTGCGCCCGGTCCCGCCCGACGGCACGGATCTCACGGCCCGCGCCGAGGTGGTCCACAGCGGCCGAACGATCGCGATCACCCGCGCCTCGGTCACGAACGCCGAAGGAAAGCCGGTGTTGCTGGCCACGGGCTCGTCCATGTACCTGCCCGGCCGCCCAGCAAACCTGGGCGAGGTCGAGCTCGGCCCCGCCGAGAACTGAGCTCAGTACCGAACCGACACGAGGTAGAGGCCGTGAGGAGGCGCCGTCTCCCCGGCGCGCTCCCGCGGCGCTCCTCGCAGGAGCGCCTCGAAGTCCGCGAGCGTGCGCCTGCCGCCCGCGACCTCGAGCATCGACCCGACGAGCACCCTGACCATGTGGCGCATGAAGGCATCGGCCTCGATCCAGAGCTCGAGCAGCTCACCCGAGGGCGGGTCCGAGAGCGCGTGGCGCAGCCACTCCGCCCGCAGGATTTCCCGCTCGAAGCGAACGTGCTCGGTATCCGTCGGGGTGAATGCCGTGAAGTCGTGGGTGCCGGCAATGGCGGCGGCGCACGCATCGAGCAGGCGCGGGGTCGACGCGGTGCGGCCACCACAGCGCGCGAGCGATCTCGAAGGGATCACGCACCGGCGAGGCCAGGATCCGGTAGCAATAGGTGCGCGATCGGGCGTCTGCGCGCGCGTCGAAGCCCTGGACGACCTGACGGGCGTCGACCACCGAGATCTCGGCGGGCAGCAACGCGTTCAGCCGGTGTGCGAACCCGTTCGGCGACTCCCCGGTGAGCTCGAAGCTCGCCACCTGGCCCCTGGCATGGACCCCGGCGTCGGTGCGCCCGGCGACGGTGAGCCGTGCGGGCTCACCGAGAATTCGCGCCAGCGCGGCCTCGAGCTCGCCCTGCACGGTGCGACGGCCGGGTTGCGCCGCCCACCCGGCGAAGGGCGTCCCGTCGTAGGCGATCGTGAGCCGATAGGTGGCCACCGGCCGCCCGAGTCGGAGCTAGACCAGCTCGATGAAGACCATCTCGGTCGAGTCGGAGCGGCGCGGACCGAGCTTCACGATCCGCGTGTAGCCGCCGGGGCGCTCCGAGTATCGCGGCGCGATCTCCTCGAAGAGCTTGTGGACCACGAAGCGGTCCTGGCCGAGCTCCGAGAGCGCCCGGCGCCGCGCGTGAAGGTCACCCCGCTTCGCGAGCGTGATCAGCTTCTCGACTTCCGGCTTCACCGCCTTGGCCTTCGCCTGGCTCGTCTTGATCCGCTCGTGCTCGATCAAGTCGCGCGAGAGGTTGCGAAGCAACGACCGCCGATGAGCCGTGTCACGGCTCAGCTTGTGACGGGTCTTGCGGTGGCGCATTACTCCTCGCGGAGCGAGAGGCCGAGCGCGGTCAGGGCGTCGATCACCTCGTCGGTGGACCGCTTGCCGAAGTTCGGGATCGCGTTCAGCTCCGACTCGGAGCGCTGCACGAGATCGCCGACCGTCTGAATTCCCGCCCGCTTGAGGCAGTTGTAAGCGCGCACGCCGATCTCGAGCTCCTCGATCAGGCGGTCGTCGCCCTCACCGGCGGCGAGCGGCGCGTATGCGCCCTCCGCGGCCACGTCGCCGTTGCGGCTGGTCAGCTCCTCGACCCGGTCGGCGTCGGTGAAGATCGCCAGGCTCTTGATGAGGATCTCGGCGGCCTCTCGAAGCGCGGTCGCGGGCTCGATGGAGCCGTCCGTCTCGACCTCGAGCGAGAGCTTGTCGAAGTCGGTGCGCTGTCCGACTCGTGCGGAGTCGACGGCGTAGGACGCTCGCCGGATCGGCGAGAAGATCGAGTCGATCGGGATCACGCCGAGCGGCTGGTCCTCGGTCTTGTTGTCCTCAGCCGGCGAGTACCCGCGGCCGCGGCCGATCGTCAGGTACATCTCGAGCTTGGTTCGCTTCTCGAGCGTCGCGATCGGCGCGTTCGGGTTGAGGATCTCGACTCCGGCGGGGAGGTCGATGTCCTTCGCCTTGACCTCGCCGGGACCGCTCGCGACCAGGGGAGCCTCGACCTCGTCCGCGTCGGTGTGCATCCTGACGACGATGTCCTTCAGGTTGAGGACGATGTCGGTGACGTCCTCCTTCACCCCGGCGACGGTCGAGAACTCGTGGGCGACCCCCTCGATTCGCACGCTCTTGATCGCGGCGCCGCCCAGCGACGACAGCAGCACGCGTCGCAGGCTGTTGCCAAACGTGTAGCCGAAGCCCTTGTCGAGGGGCTCGACGGTGAAGTTACCGCGGTTGTCTTCGACCTTCTCGGTGGAGATCTTCGGGATCTGGAATTCGGGCAGGGTGGTCATTGCTTCCTCTGGAATCGTGTTTCTTAGGGTTGCGAGCCCTACTTCGAGTAGAGCTCGACGATCAGCTGTTCGGCGACCGGCGTCATGATCTCGCCGCGCTCGGGGAGGCGAAGCACCTTCGCGGTCAGCGAGTCGTGGTCCGCCTGCAGCCAGGGCGGCACCGCCGCCGTCAGCTCGGTCGCTGACCGCACCACGTCGGCCGCCTTGGACTCGAGCCGAATGGAGATCACGTCGTCGGGGCGGACCTGGTAAGACGGGATGTCGACGCGACGGCCGTTGACGAGCCAGTGGCCGTGGCGGATCAGCTGCCGGGCCTGGCGGCGAGAGGCCGCGAAACCGAGCCGCACGAGCACGTTGTCGAGCCGACGCTCGAGCAGCCGCAGCAGGTTCTCGCCGGTGATGCCGGGCTGGCGCGAGGCCTTCTCGTAGTAGCCGCGGAACTGCTTCTCGAGCACCTGGTAGTAGCGCCGGGCCTTCTGCTTCTCGCGCAGCTGCTGGCGGTACTCCGACTGGCGCATGCGCCCTCGCCCGTGCTCGCCGGGCGGATAGGAGCGCCGCTCGACGCCGCACTTCTCGGTCAGGCAGCGCGCGCCCTTCAGGAACAGCTTCTGGCCCTCGCGTCGGCACTGCTTGCACTGCGGCCCGGTGTCTCTGGCCATCGCGCTAGACCCTCCGACGCTTTCTGGGCCGGCAGCCGTTGTGGGCCTGAGGCGTGACGTCCTTCACGGTCGTCACCTGAAGCCCCGCCGCCTGAAGCGAGCGGATCGCCGTGTCGCGGCCGGAGCCCGCGCCCTTGGCATGGACCTCCACTCGCTCGAGCCCGTGCTCCATGCCCTTTCGGGCGGCGGCGTCGGCGGTCACCTGGGCGGCGAAGGGCGTCGACTTGCGCGAGCCCTTGAACCCGGCGGAGCCCGCCGATTCCCAGCACACGACCTCGCCGTCCGTGTCGGTGATCGTGACGATCGTGTTGTTGAAGCTCGTCTTGATGTGGGCGACGCCATAGGCGATGTTCCTCTTCACCCGGCGGCGGGAACGGCCCTTGCCGCGTGCGGCCCCTCTCTTCGGTTGCGCCATCGAGTCCCTCGCTCCTACTTCGGCGACGGGGCCTTGCGCCGGCCGGCGACGCTCATGCGCCGGGGCCCCTTGCGCGTGCGGGCATTGGTCTTCGTGCGCTGCCCCCGAGCCGGCAGCGAGCGCCGGTGACGCAGGCCCCGGTAGGCGCCGATCTCGGAGAGGCGCTTGATGTTCTGCGAGCGCTCGCGCCGCAGGTCGCCCTCGACCTCGCGGGACTCAACCGCCTCGCGGAGCTTCACGATCTCGTCGTCCGTCAGGTCCTTGACGTAGGTGTCCGGATCGACGCCAACGTCCTTGACGATCTTGCTCGCCGTGGACGGGCCGACGCCGTGGACGTACGTGAGCCCCACCTCGACACGCTTGTTGACCGGGACGTTTACGCCTGCGATGCGTGCCACTGCCTCAGCCCTGCCTCTGCTTGTGCCGCGGGTTCGAGCAGATGACCAGCACGACGCCGCGCCGGCGGATGATCCGGCAACGCTCACACATCGGCTTTACGGACGCTCGAACCTTCATCGAAATCTCCTGCGGCCACTTCGCGGCCTTACCTGCTGCTGCCGAGACACTGCGTGTCTCGGCCCAACCAATCCTTTTGCGGCCACTTCGCGGCCTTACCTGCTGCTGCCGAGACACTGCGTGTCTCGGCCCAACATATCTGGGGTCGTATCCAATCAACTACGGAGAAGGCCTGCCGGCCCCATGAATCGGGCCCGCGGGCAAAAGACACGGCCTTACGGCCGACCGAGAATGGTAGCAGGCGTGAATTCGTGCCTGAGCGAGGCGTGGGGCCGCCGGTCGCAGCTCAGCGAACAGCGGACAGCGGCACCGGGGCGGGCGACCGGCCCGCACCGCGCTCCACCTGGTCGACCACCCGGCAGAAGACGTCCACCATCCGGGGGTCGAACTGGTTGCCCGCTCCGCGGCGGATCTCGGCCAGGGCGCTGCCCTGGTCCCGCGGGCCTGAATAGGGCCGGGCGCTTCGCATCGCGTCGAAGGCGTCACAGATGGAGATGATCCGGGCACCCACCGGGATCTCCTCGCCGGAGAGACCGTCCGGGTAGCCACTGCCGTCCCAGCGCTCGTGGGACGACCGGACGAGGCGGGCGACGGGAACCATCGACGGGAAGGTGCCGAGGAGCCGCTCGCCGACCAGGGTGTGCTTGCGCATCAGCTCCCACTCCACGTTGTCCAGGGGTGCCGGCTTGGACAGAATCTCCGCGGGGATCGCGATCTTCCCGATGTCGTGGAACTCGGCCGCGCGTCGCAGGACGTCGGTCTCCTCCGCGTCGAACTCGAGCTCGCGGCCGACGGCGACCGCCAAGCGTGAGACATCCTCATGATGGTCGGTCAGCTCAGGCTCATGCTCGCGGAGGATCGTTGCGAAGAGCTCCTGGGTCTGGCGCTCGACGCGGCCCGTACGAGCGGCCTTCTCGGCGTACATGCGCCGGTCCGCGAGCCGCAGCACCTCGCTCGCGACCGTCGCCTCGGCCGAGATCAGGACGGCTCCCGCTGAAGCGCCGATGCGAAAGCCCTCGCCCTGCTCGGTGAGTGCATCCCGGCCGGATTCGACGATCCGCTCGGCGGCCCCGGCGGACGACGGCACGAGGATGCAGAACTCGTCCCCGCCGAGGCGGTAAGCGTGCCCACCCGGCTCGACGGCGGCAGCCAGGTTCGCCCCGAGTTTGCGTAGCAGGCCGTCGCCCGCGGGGTGGCCGTAGGTGTCGTTGTAGAGCTTGAAGCCGTCCAGGTCGTAGAGGGCGAAGACGTGACTGCCCCGCGCGTCCCGGCCCGTGGCGAGAGCACGCTCGAGGTCGTCGAGCAGCTTGCGGCGGTTGGCCAGCTTGGTCAGGGCGTCAGTGGACGCGTCGTCGTGGAGCGCCGCCATCAAGGCGTTGTTCTCCCGGAAGCTGATGCCCATGCGGATGATCACCGCGACGAGCGTCGCGACCGCGAGCCACACGGAGACGACGTGCTGGCGACTGAAGTGGTCCCAGCAGAGAACCCCGACGGCGATCGACGCGAAGATGGCGGGAAAGAGCATCGGGGAGCTGTAGACACGCCGCCGCTCCGATTGGTGATTGAAGGTGAGCGCCGCGCCGCTGGCGATCACGAGCGCGCCGAGCACCCACACTTCGTCGAGCCAGCCGCCGTTGTACGACGCGGTCGCCTCCTGGTAGAGGTAGAGGCCGTCGCCCAGGGTCCAGACGATCAGCCCGGCTGCGATCGCGAGGAACGCGCCCGCGCCGCGGATGCCGCTTACGACGAGCGCACCGAGGATGAAGCTGATCAGCAGGATGTCGCCGAGCGGATACGCGAGGTTGGTCAGCACGGCCGGCGCGTTCCCGTTCGTCAGTCCGACCAGCGCGGGCCCCAGGAGGGCCGAGCCGAGAGCCGCGGCGGCCAAGCCGCCGATGGCCCCATCGAGCCAGCTGGCGGCGGTGAAGTGGCCGATTCGATGCTTGATCAGGAGGGCGATGCCCACGTAGAAGCACGGCAGGGCCGCGAGGTAGCCCGCGTCAGCCAGCGACGGGTACGGGACCTTCGCCACGTCGGTGTAGACCAGCGTCCAGTACAAGTCGCCCACCGTCCAGCTCAGCAACCCCAGGCCGAACGCGATCCAGGCCGCCCGCTGGTCGCGCACCAGCACGGCATGGACGAAGCAGGTGAGGCTCGCGAGGAAGAGGCTCGCGTGATAGACCCAAATCGAGGCGGCATCGTCCAGCGCGGCGGGCTGCCCGGCGGCGATGAATGCGGCATAGGCGAGCGCGCACGCGGCGCTCGCCGCGAGCAGGATCCACACGAAGAGCCGCGCTTCCCGTCCGCTCTGGACAAACATTGGTCCCTCCATCGGCAGATTGGGCGTCACGGGTGAATCGGTGCGCTGTTTCGGCCACCGGTGTTCAGGGATTCGCGCCGCGGGCCGATGGAGATGGACGTGGGCGAGAACGACACCTCCGAGACTGCGAGCCACGGCGAGCTGGACGTGGCGGGGGCGGCAAATGATCTTGCGGCGCTGGTCGGCGGTTCACGCCACCTCTGGGACGAGAACACGCTTCCATCGGGCGGACGAACGTCCAACCGGCGCGGCCCCGGATCAAGCGCTGCGCGGGCTACGCCTGACCGACCGCTACCCCGACGGCGGCGACCATCGCGCCCGCAAGCGTCACCTGAAGCAGCGACTTCCTCAGCGGGACGCTGAGGAACCGGCGGCGGATCCAGGCGATCGCGACCAGCTCGGACGCGGCTGACCGCTCACCACACTCCGGGGACGAGGCGCTTGGTGCGCCGCATGTAGACGCGATAAGGCTCACCCAGCTCCCGGGCGAGCACCGCCTCCTCGGACCGAAGCCGGATGCCGAAGCCGATCAACGGCGGGAGGAGGCACGCCGCGATGGAGAGCCAGGTGCCGAGCACGATCCCCAGACCCAGCGACGCCATGAGCAGCCCGGTATAGCTGGGGTGTCGCACGAGCCTGTACGGGCCGGAGTCGACGACCTGGTGGTCCGCCTGAATGACCACGGTGAATTGGAAGAAGCGGCCGAGCTCGTGGACAGCCCACGCTCGGACTACCAGGCCGACGGCGAACACCGCCAGTCCGAGCGCGACAGGCCACCAGCCCGGGCCCGGGAGGACCAGGTGGCCGCTTCGGGCGGCGATCACGCCCAGGGCGACCCCGCCGAGCACCGAGAAGGTGAGCGCCACGAAGCTTCGATCGCGTCCCGCCTGCCCCGCTCGCGCGCGAATCGCGAGCACGACCTCGAACACGGCCCAGCCGCCCAGACAGATCCAGAAGAGGGTCCCCGCCGCCTCGCCGTGGACGGCGAGCGGCTTCACTCCTCGTGCCAGGGAGTCAGGACTCGGGGCCCGTCCTCGGTCACGGCGACGGTGAACTCGAAATGCGCGGCCAACGAGCCGTCCGCCGAGTAGACGGCCCAGTTGTCGCCGCCGACCCGAACGTCCGGACCCCCCGCGTTGACCATCGGCTCGATCGCGAGGACCATTCCGGGCTCGAGCTCTGGGCCCTTGCCGGGCTCCCCGTAGTTGGGGATCTGGGGATCCTCGTGCATGTCGCGGCCGATCCCGTGGCCCACGAGCGAGCGGATGATCGAGAAACCCCGCGATTCGACATGGCGCTGGACCGCGGCCGACACATCGCCGAGGTGGTTCGTCGGGCGAACCTCGCGGGCCCCGGCGATCAGCGCTTCCTTGGTCGTGTCGAGGAGCTCGCGGGCGCCCGGGTTGATCGGGCCGACCGGGACCGTGATCGCCGCGTCGGCGACCCAGCCGTCCTTGGTGACGCCGACGTCGAGCGAGATGATGTCGCCGCGCTTGAGCTCATAGGAGCCCGGGATTCCGTGGACGACCATCGAGTTCGGCGAGGCGCAGATCGACCCCGGGAAGCCCCGATACCCCTTGAACGAGGCCTCGGCCCCCTGGGCGGCGATGAAGCGGTCGGCGGCTTCGTCGAGGTCGGAGGTTGTGACGCCGGGATGGCACTTGGAGCGGAGCATTCGCAGGCAGCGCGCCTGGATCGCGCCGGCGGCGGCCATGCGCTCGATCTGCTCCGGCGTCTTCCTGATGATCACGAGCGTCAGCCTGAGCTAGGGACCTAGTCCCGGGTCGGGAGTGTGGACCTGCCGCCCCGACCGCGCCCGAACCCGCGCAGGGAGCCGAAGGCGAGCGGTCGTCCGGCGAAGCCGGACGCGGAGGCGGAGCCGAGGATGTCGGCGGAGTGATTCAGAGCTCTTCTTCCATCTTGAGGGTTGCGAGCATGGCCCTGATCCGGTCGTTGACGTCGTCGGGTTCCCGCGAACCGTCAACGCGGCGAAGGATCCCGCGCTCCTCGTAGTAGGAGACCACCGGCTCAGTCTTGTCATGGTAGGTGTCGAGCCGCTTGCGGATGACCTCGGGCTTGTCGTCGTCGCGAATCTCCAGGCGGGCGCCGCAGATGTCGCAAACGTCCTCGTTCTTCGGCGGGTCGAACTCGACGTGGAAGATGTGGCCCTCCTTCACGCAGGTGCGGCGCCCGCCGAGGCGGCGGATCACGTCGTCGTCGGATACGTCGATCAGGATCGCCACCGTGATCGAACGGTCCAGCTCGGACATCTTCGAGTCGAGGGCCTCGGCCTGAGCCGTGGTTCTGGGGAAGCCGTCGAGGATGAAGCCGTCGCCCGCCTCCCCGCGAGATACGCGCTCGGCGATCAGGCCAACCATGACCTCGTCGGGGACGAGGTCGCCCCGATCCATGTAGCCCTTCGCCTCGGTGCCGAGCTCCGTGCCGTCGCGAACCGCGGCGCGGAGGATGTCCCCGGTCGCGTAATAGGGCAGCCGGAAGTCCTCCTGAAGGCGCTCACCCTGGGTTCCCTTGCCGGATCCGGGCGGGCCGAGCAGGACGAGATTCAACTCAGGCATTGGTACTCACTACTCCAGGGGACCAGCGAACGGGACGAACGGACGCGAAAACCGCTATTTCAAGAAGCCCTCGTAGTTGCGCATCATGAGCTGGGCCTCTAGCTGCTTGACCGTATCCAGCGCGACGCCGATCACGATCAGGATCGAGGTGCCGCCGAAGAAGAAGTTGGCCGAGGTCTGGTTGATCAGGATCGTCGGCAACGCGGCGACCGCGCCGAGGAACAGCGCCCCTGGGAACGTGAGCCTGGACAGGATCCGGTCCAGGTATTCGGCGGTAGGTCGCCCGGGTCTCACCCCGGGTATGAAGCCTCCGTACTTCTTCAGGTTGTCGGCCTGGTCCACCGGGTTGAAGGTCACCGCTGTGTAGAAGTAGGTGAAGATGATGATGAAGAAGACCTCGCCGACCACGTAGGCCCAGCTGTTCGGGCTGAAGAAGGCGGCGAAGTCGAGGGCGGCGGGCGTGTTCAGAAGCTGCCCGATGGTCGGCGGAAAGGCCATGATCGAGGCGGCGAAGATCACCGGGATCACGCCGGCCATGTTCACCCGGAGCGGCAGATAGGTGGAGCCGCCGGTCGTCATCCGTCGGCCCACGATCCGCTTGGCGTACTGGACCGGGATCCGCCGCTGGCCCTCCTGGACGAAGACGATGCCGACGATCACCGCGAGCGCGATGAAGGGCATCATCACGACGAAGACCTGGTCCGGGTTCGTCCACCAGGCCTGAATGCCGTTCGGGATCCGCGATGCGATCGAGGCGAAGATCATCAGCGAGATCCCGTTCCCGATCCCGCGCTGCGTGATCAGCTCGCCCAGCCACATCAAGAGGGTCGTCCCCGCGGTCAGCGCGATCACGATCAGGAAGAGCTTCGGCGCGGTCAGGTTGCCCACCACGCTCGTCCCCGCCTGATCCTGGAACGACTGGAACAGGAACACATACCCCAGCGACTGAGCGAGGGCCAGCACGACGGTCAGGTAGCGCGTGTACTGGGTGATCTTCTGCTGGCCGACCTCCCCCTCCTTCTGGAGGCGCTCCAGCGACGGCACCACCACGGTCATGAGCTGGAGGATGATCGACGCGGTGATGTAGGGCATGATCCCCAGCGCGAACAGCGACAGGCGGGAGAGGCTGCCCCCGCTGAACAGGTTCAGGAACCCGAGGATGTTGTTCCCGGAGAAGTTCTGCTCGATGTTCTTGACCGTGTCGACGTCCACGCCCGGCGCCGGGATATAGGCCCCGAGGCGGTAGAGCGCGAGCATCGCCGCCGTGAACAGCAGCTTCATCCGGATCTCGCGGACGCCGAACGAGTTGAGGATCGTCTGCAGCACTACTCCGCCGCCTCCTCAGCTTCGCGTCCGCGGGCCGTCGGGCTCGGGCTCCGCGTGGCGGCAGGGTCATCCGCCTGCACCGGGACTTCGTCCCTAGCCCCGGCCGCCCCACCTTCTGTCGCCGCGCCCTGGTCGCAGCGTCGATGACCTCCACGGTGCCGCCGGCTGCCTCGATCTTCTCCCTCGCCGCGGCACTGAAGCCGTGCGCCCTGACGGTGAGCTTCTTCGTCAGCTCTCCCCGCGCCAGGACCTTCACGGGATGGCGACGCTTGGCGAGCCCGGCCGCGCGCAGAGTCTCCGGCGTCACCTCGTCGCCCGCCGCGAACCGCGCCTCCAGGTCGGCCAGGTTGACCGGCTGGGTGTGGGTTCGGAAGGGCTCGAACGGCATCGACATCTTTCGATGAGGGCCGCGGAGCTTGCGGGTCCGCATGTGGATCGGGTTCTGCCCGCCCTCATAGCCCGGCTTGCGCTTGTTGCCCGAGCGGGCGCCGGCGCCCTTGTGCCCCCGACCGGAGGTCTTCCCGAGCCCCGAGCCCCCGCCGCGGCCCACGCCGCTTGCGCGGGCGACGCGATCCGGGCTTCGGCCGCACGGTATGGAGGCCGACCTCCTCGGGCGAAAGCCGCGAGGCCATCAGGTGCCCTCCTCCGTGATCTCGACCAGGTGATCCACCACGCGCAGCATCCCGCGGAGCTCCGGGCTGTCGGAATGGCTCGACGCGCGGCCGATCCGGCCGAGCCTCAACGAGCGGAGCGTGTCGCGCTGCTTGGGGCTGGTTCCGTTGACGGACCGAATCTGTTTGACCAGCACGCTAGGCAACGGAACCAGTACCTCCGCCGGAAGCCTCGCCTTCGCCTCCGTTGCCGGCGGGTTCGGGCTCCGGCGTGGCGGCAGGTCACTCGCCTGCTCCGCGGCTTCGCCGCTAGCTCCGAGCGGATCCACCTTCAGCCGTGCTCCAGGCTTCCACCTTCAGCCGTCTGGCCTTCATCCTTGGCGGCCGCTGCCTCACCAGCCCCGGCATCGCCACCGTTGGCAGGCAGCTTCTCGACCTTCCCGCCGTTCTTCTCGATCCCGAGGACCTGGTTGACGCTCAGGCCGCGGAGCTTGGCCACCTGCTCGGGGCGCCGGAGGCTGACCAGCCCTTGCATCGTCGCCTTGACCAGGTTGATCGGGTTCTGGGTGCCGATGCTCTTCGTGAGCACGTCGCGGATCCCCGCGAGCTCGAGCACGGCACGCACGCCCCCACCCGCGATCACCCCGGTACCGGGGCTCGCCGGCCGGAGCACCACGTGTCCCGCGCCGAATCGGCCGATGATCCGATGCGGGATCGTCTGGCCGTACATCGGAACCCGGATCAGGCTCTTGCGGGCGTTCTCGACCGCCTTCTGGATCGCGAGCGGCACCTCGCGCGCCTTGCCATAGCCGATCCCCACGACGGAGCTCTCGTCGCCGACGGCCACGAGGGCGGTGAACGAGAACCGACGGCCGCCCTTCACGACCTTGGCCACGCGGTTGATCTCGATCACCCGCTCCTGGAGGTCGAGGCCCTGGGGGCTGACTGTCTCGATGTCGTGGTTCATGCGCATCATCAAGTTAACGGCTCAGAACGTGAGCCCACCCCCGCGAGCCCCCTCGGCCAGCGCCTTCACCCGGCCGTGGTACTGATAGCCGCCGCGGTCGAAGACGCAGGTCTCCACGCCCGACTGCTTGGCTCGCTCGGCCAGGAGCTCGCCGGCTCGCTTGGCCTGCTCGCCCGCCTTCAGCTTCCGAAGCTCGGGCTCCGTCCACGAGACGGCCGCCACGGTGCGAGCGGCGTCGTCGTCGATCAGCTGCGCGAGACACGCCGCGGTTGGAGCGAAACACGGACAGCCTCGGGCGGCCCGAGGTGCCGTGGACCTTTGCCCGCACGCGACGGCGCCGGCGCGAGCGCCTCTGCTCTCGAGTCAAAACCGTCATCCGACCGCCTACGCCCGCTTCCCGACCTTGCGGCGCACGTGCTCGCCCTCGTACCGGATGCCCTTGCCCTTGTACGGCTCGGGCGGGCGGGTTCGCCGAATCCGCGCGGCGATCTCGCCGACGAGCTGCTTGTCGATCCCCCGGACGACGACCTGGGTCGGGGTCGGGACCTCGAACTCGATCCCCTCCGGGGCGGTCACCGAGACCGGATGCGAGTAGCCGACCGAGAGCTCGAGCGCCTTCCCTTGGAGGCGCGCCCGGTAGCCCACGCCCTGGATCTCCAGGCGCTTCTCAAAACCCTGTGTCACGCCCTCGACCATGTTGGCGATCAGGCTGCGCGTCAGCCCGTGCAGCGCGCGGTGCTCGCCCCGGTCCGTCGGGCGCTCAACGGTGAGCGTGCCGTCGGACTGGAGCACCTTCATGTCGCCGCTCACGGCCTGGTCGAGCTCGCCCTTCGGGCCTTTGACCGAGATCAACTCCGGCTTGATGTCCACGGTGACCCCATCTGGGATCGCGACTGGTTTCCTTCCGATTCGGCTCATGGTCCCTGCGCACTACCAGATGTACGCCACGACCTCGCCGCCGACGCCCTTTTGGCGCGCCTCGTGGCCGGTCATCACGCCGGTGGAGGTGCTCATGATCGCGGTTCCCATGCCGCCCATGACCCGAGGAATCTCTCCGTGAGCGGCGTAGCGACGCCGCCCGGGACGCGAGATCCGCTGCATTCCGGTGATCACCGGCCGGCGCCCGTCCGCGTACTTGAGCGTGATCCGGATCACCTCGCCGACGGGCGTGGGCTCCACCGCGAAGCCGGTGATGTAGCCCTGCTCGCTCGAGGATCCGGCTGATCTCCTTCTTCAGCCGCGAGGCCGGGATCTCGACGTCGGTGTGCTGCGCGCCGATCGCGTTTCGAACGCGAGCGAGGTAATCGGATATCGGGTCGGTCAGCATCGTGATCTGACTCTGTTTACCAGCTCGACTTGGTCATGCCGGGGATGTATCCGTTGTGCGCGAGCTCGCGCAGGCACAGCCGGCACAGCCCAAACTTCCGGTAGTAGGCCCGCGGCCGCCCGCAACGGCGGCAGCGGTTGTACGCGCGGGTCTTGTACCTCGGCTTGCGCTGCTGTCTGACTCTCTGCGACGTCTTGGCCATTAACCGGGCTCCTCCTCAGCGGTCGTCTCGGGCTCGGCGCCCTCTGCGCCCTCCTCGCCCTCTTCGCCTTCCTCGCCCTCCTCCGGACGGACGCGCTTGGCGTAGGCCTCCGGGTTCTCCTCCTTCAGCTGCTCCAGGGCAGCGGCCTCGGCCTCGGCGCGCTGGCGCGCCTCCTCGCGACGTCGCTCCTCCTCTTCGGTCTCGTGGTCGACCTGGCCCGGTCGCCCCTCCTGCGAGAACGGGAAGCCGAGGGCGAGCAGCAGCTCGAAGGCCTCCTCGTCCGTCTGGGCGCTCGTCGTGATCGTCACGTCGAGCCCGCGGACCTCATCGATCGAGTCGTAGTCGATCTCGGGGAAGATGAGCTGCTCACGGATCCCGAGGGAGTAGTTCCCCCGCCCGTCGAAGGAGCGCGGGTTGAGCCCGCGGAAGTCACGGATACGCGGAATCGCGACGGAGATCAGGCGGTCCACGAACTCCCACATACGGGCGCCTCGGAGCGTCACGGCCACGCCCACAGGCATCCCCTCCCTGATCTTGAAGGAGGCGATCGACTTGCGAGCGCGCCGCACGTTCGGCCTCTGGCCGGCGATCGTCGCGAGCTGCTCGGTCGCGGCCTCGAGCACCGAGGCGGTCTGCTTGGCCTCGCCCACGCCCATGTTCAGGGTCACCTTCTCCAGCCGCGGCACCTCCATCCGGTTGCCGTAGTCGAACCGGCTGGTCAGCTGCTCGACGATCTCGCCCTCGTACCGATCGCGGAGCCGGGGCGGCGGAGCCGCCTGCTGAGCCTCTGTAACCGTTGCTTCCATCGTCTCGATCCAGTCCTAGTCGATCGCGTTGCCGGTTCGCTTCGCATAGCGCTCGCGCGTCGCGCCCGTCACTCGCACGCCGACGCGAGTGGGCCTGTTGTCGCTCGGATCGAGGAGCATCACGTTGGAGACGTGGATCGGCCCCTCCTTCTCGATGATCCCGCCGGTCTGGGCCCCTCGCTGCGAGTCCTTGACCGAGCGGGGACGCTCGTGCCGCTTGATGATGTTCAGGCCCTCCACGTAGACCCGCCGCTTCGACGGCTCGGTCCTCAGGACGCGCCCCGTCTTGCCGCGGTCCTTGCCGCCGGTGACGACGACCGTGTCGTCCTTGCGGATCTTCATCCCCTTGGCCATCACAGGACCTCCGGAGCCAGCGAGACGATCTTCATGAAGTTCCGGTCGCGCAGCTCGCGGGCGACCGGGCCGAAGATGCGCGTCCCGCGCGGATTGCGCTGAGGATCGATCAGCACCGCCGCGTTCTCGTCGAAGGCGATGTAGGTCCCGTCGGCGCGCCCGAGCTGCTTCTTGGTGCGCACGACGACCGCCTGGACCACCTCGCCCTTGCGCACTCCTGCATGCGGGGTGGCCTGCTTGACGGTGGCAGTGATCACATCGCCGACGCTGGCGTAGCGGCGATGGTGACCGCCCTTGACGCGGATGCAGAGGATCTCGCGCGCGCCCGAGTTGTCGGCGACTCGGAGCTTGGTCTCCTGCTGGATCATCTGGGAGCTCGCTCCAACACCTCGAGCAGCCGCCAGCGCTTGGTCTTGGACAGGGGCCTCGACTCGACCACGCGCACGACGTCACCCTGCTGCGCCTCATTGCCCTCGTCGTGGGCCCGCAGCTTGCTGGTGTGGCGCACGACCTTCTCGTAGGTCGGGTGGCGCCTGACCACGGCGATCTCGACCGTGATCGTCTTGTCCCCGCCGGTGGAGACCACGGTGCCCTGGCGGACCTTCTTCGGCCCGGGCTCGTGCGGCGCGGGCGGAGTGCCCGTGCCGGGTTCGCCGCGCTTTCTGCGGCGGGCGGCCCGATGGTGGCGCCGACTGTCGGCCGCGGCGCCGCGGCGCTCCGCGCGTTCGGTGGCTCGCTCCTCCGTAGAACGCTCGGGTCGAGCGGGCTCGGAAGCCTGGGAGCGCTGCCGCTTTCGAAGCTCCTTCGGGCTCAGAATCTCTTCGCCGACATCCTCGGACACATCTCCGCCGGAAGCCTCGCCTTCGGCTTCGTTTCCGGCGGGTTCGGGCTCCGACGTGGCGGCAGGTTCACTCCGCCTGCTCCGCGACTTCGTCGCTAGCGCCAGCGGCTTCACCCTCGGCCGGCTCGGCAGCGGGCTCCTCGGCCGGCGCTCGTCCTCCGCGGGCATCTCCTCCTGCTCCTGCTTCTCTTCCTCGGCCATCAGCGCGTTAGTTCCTTGTCCAGGTCGATGCCGCGCTGGCGCGCGACGGTCAGCAGGCGCGCCACGTCGCGACGGGCCGTCGCCCAGGGTGGCAGTGTTCTCGAGCTCGCCCGTCGCGTGCCGGAAGCGCAGGTTGAATGCCTCCTCGCGCGCCGTCTTGAGGCGCTCGACCAGATCGTGGTCGTCGAGGGCGTGGGCATCGTTGCCCTTCACTCCGCCACCCCCTCACGCCTCACGAACTTGGTCTTGATCGGCAGCTTGTGCCCGGCCAGCCGGATGGCGTCGCGTGCGAGGTCCTCGGGGACGCCAGCCAGCTCGAACATGACCCGACCGGGCTTGACGACGGCGACCCAGCCCTCCGGGTTGCCCTTGCCGGAGCCCATGCGGGTCTCCGCGGGCTTCTTGGTGAACGGCTTGTCGGGAAAGACGTTGATCCAGACCTTCCCACCGCGCTTGATCTTGCGGGTCATCGCGACTCGGGCGGCCTCGATCTGGCGGTTCGTGATCCAGCCGCGCTCGAGCGCCTTGAGTCCGTACTCGCCGAACGCCACCTGGTGGCCGCCCTTCGAGTTACCGCGCATGCGCCCGCGCATGACCTTGCGGTGCTTGACGCGCTTCGGCATCAACATTTACGTAGTCACCTCCGCTCGGAAGCCTCGCCTTCGGCTGCCGTTTCCGCCGGGTTCGGGCTCCGGCGTGGCGGCAGGCCCTCCGCCTCGACCGCGGCTTCGCCGCTAGCCCGAGCCGGCTCCACCTTCAGCGGCCTGGCTCCCCAGCTTGAGCCCGGGCTTCGCCGCTAGCCCCGGCCGTTCACCTCAGCGGCGTCCCCCTCGGCACTCCGTGCGGGGGCGTCTCGGGGCGCTTGGCGACGGCGCTGCCTTTGCCGGCTCTTCGCGGGGGGTCGCGGCCTCAGCGGCGCGCGCGCCACCCGCCGGCCGCGCCTGGCCGCCGCCCGATGGCTGCTTGTCCTGGCCTTGGACGGTGCGGGTCGCTGTCGGCCCGGGCGCGCGGGCTGCGGCGCGGGGGCCACGTCTGCGGAGTCCTCCGCCTGCCCGGAGCGGTAGCCCTCGGGCATGACCTCACCCTTGTTGATCCAGCACTTGACGCCGATCCGTCCCGTCGTGGTGCGTGCCTCGACGAAGCCGTAGTCGATGTCGGCCCTGAGGGTGTGGAGCGGGACGCGCCCGTCCGAGTACCCCTCCGTCCGGGCCATCTCGGCGCCGCCCAGCCGTCCGGACACCTGCACCTTCACGCCCTTGGCGCCGGAGCGCATCGCCGAGGTCAGCGCGCGCTTCATCGCCCGTCGGAAGGCGACCCGGTTCTGGAGCTGCTCGGCGATCGACTGCGCGACGAGCTTGGCGTCGAGCTCCGGACGCTTGATCTCCCGGATGTTCACCTTCACGGGCTTGTTGGTCAGCTTGTGCAGATCTCGGCGCAGGGCGTCCACCTCGGATCCGGACTTGCCGATCACGATCCCGGGTCGCGCGGTGTGGATGTCCACCGTGACCTCCCCCCGCTGCTTGACGATCTGGATGTCCGAGAGGCCGGCGTGCGCGAGCTTGTGCTGGATGTGATCGCGGATTGCGATGTCCTCGAAGAGGTAGTCCGCGAACTCGCGCTGGTTGAACCAGTTCGACTTCCAGTCGTGGATGTAGCCGACGCGGAAGCCCTCAGGGTGAATCTTCTGTCCCATGGTGTGTGGCTACTCCTCGATCGGCGTGAGCGCAACGCTCACGTGGGCGGTCTTCTTGTCGACCCGAGTGGCGCGGCCACGCGCCCGCGCGCGCCAGCGCTTGAGCGTCGGGCCCTCGTCCACGTTGATCTCTGCGACCTGCAGGTCGTCCGCGACCAGCTCGTGGTTGGCCTCGGCGTTCGCGGCCGCCGAGGCGATCAGCTTTCCGATGTCCCGGGCCGCGCCTCGGCTCGAGAAGTCCAGCAGCGTGCGGGCCTCGAGCACGGGGAGGCCGCGCACCTGGTCCGCGACCAGGCGCGCCTTGCGGGGCGTCACTCTCACGTAACGGGCGCTCGCGCGCACCATCGGAACCTCCGGCTCCTTCTCGGCAGCGGCCGCCATCGCCTACCGCTCCGCCTTGGTCCCGGAGTGCGCCCGGAACGTTCGCGTGGGCGCGAACTCGCCCAGCTTGTGTCCCACCATCGACTCCGAGATGAACACCGGAACGTGCTTGCGGCCGTCGTGGACGGCGATCGTGTGGCCGACCATGTCGGGGAAGATCGTGGACATCCGCGACCAGGTCTTGACCATCTGCTTGCTGCCGCTCTCGTTCATCTGCTGGATCCGCGCGAGCAGGCGGTCCTCGACGAACGGGCCCTTCTTGGTCGAGCGTCCCATCTAGTCCCGCTTTCCTTCGAGCGTCGGCGTCATCGCTTCTTCTTCCCGCGGCGACGGCCGCGAACGATCATGGCGTCGGAGGCCTTGCCCTTCTTGCGGGTGCGATAGCCGAGGGTGGGCTTGCCCCACGGCGTCTCGGGGTGGCCTCCAGGCGTGTGGTGGGCCTCGCCCCCACCGTGCGGGTGATCCACCGGGTTCATCGCCACGCCACGGGTCTGGGGCCGGCGCCCCTTGTGGCGAGCACGGCCGGCCTTGCCCAGCTTCACGTTCTGGTGCTCCGCGTTGGATAGGGCACCCACGGTGGCGCGGCAGTCAGCCCTCACCATCCGGGTCTCCGAGGACGGGAGGCGAAGGGTGATGTGATCGCCCTCCTTCGCCGCTACCTGGATTCCGGCGCCGGCGGCGCGGCCAAGGCGACCGCCTTGGCCGGGGGTCAGCTCGACGTTGTGGACGATGGTCCCGGTCGGGATCGCGCGCAGTGGCAGCGCGTTGCCCGGCCGGATGTCGGTCTTCTCGCCGGACTCGACCCGATCGCCGGGCTTCAGGCCCTGCGGCGCGAGGATGTAGCTCTTGTGGCCGTCCGCGTAGTGGAGGAGGGCGATGTAGCAGGTGCGGTTGGGGTCGTATTCGATCGTCGCGACCTTCGCGGGCACACCGTCCTTGCGGCGCTTGAAGTCGACCCGGCGATACCGGCGCTTCGCGCCCCCGCCCCGATGGCGCGACGTCACTCGCCCCCGGGCGTTTCGCCCGCCGGACTTCGGCTTGCCCTCGGTCAGCGACTTGGTGGCGCTGTCCCCGGTCAGCTCCTCGCGCAGCTGGAAGGTGGCGAAGCGACGCCCCGGAGAGGTTGGCTTTGACTTTCTGATCGGCATCTATCGGCTACTCGTCACTCGTCGTCATACTCGGCGACCGCCGCGCCCTCGAAGAGCTCGATCCGATCGCCGGGCGCCAGCTGGACCACCGCCTTCTTCCAGGAGCGGGTCCGCCCGCTGTGGAGCCCCCGCCGCTTCGGCTTCGACCGGACCTTGGCGGTCCGCACCGCGGCCACCCGGACGTCGAAGACCTCCTCGACCGCCCGCGCGATCTGCGTCTTGTGGGCCCGCTCGTTGACCCGGAACGTGTACTTGCCGTCCGTCATCAGGGCGTAGCTCTTCTCCGAGACGACCGGTTCGATGATCACCTGGCGCGCATCCATCTTTATTCCTCCGAGTCCTCGCTGCGCTCGGATTCGTCGGACGTCGCTGCTCCAACCGCGCTGGCTCCGCTGGCCGCGACTGACGTCGGTTGCGCGCGCCGTCAGGGTCTCCAGGGCTGATCTGGGAAACGACCAGGGACGCGTGGCCCAGGAGGTCCGCGACGCCCACGTCGCTCGCCGCCATGCACGTCGACGTCCGGGATGTTGCGGAAGCTCATCACGGCGCCGATCTCCTCTGGGTCGAGGACGACCAGCGTCGGGCGTCGGGGGGCCCACTTCTGGAGCGCCTGCGCCGCCTGCTTGGTCGCCGGCTTGTCGAAGCTCTCGCCCTCCAGCACGGCCACTGTGTCGCGCGCGGCGTGCACGGAGAGCGCCGCCCGCAGCGCACGACGGCGCGCCTTTCGATTCACCTTGATCGCGTAGCCGCGTGGCTTGGGCCCGAACGCGACGCCTCCCCCACGTCGATGAGGGACGCTCAGCGCCCCGGCCCGCGCTCGACCGGTGCCCTTCTGCCGCCATGCCTTCGCCGTTGTCATCGCGACCTGGCCGCGACCCAGCGTGGATGCGGTGCCGCGACGGCGAGCCGCCATGTCCGCGCGGGCCGCCTCCTGCAGGAGCGACTCGTGAAGCTCCTCGCCGAAGACGGCCGACGGGAGGTCGGCCTTCGCCTGCTTGCCCAGCACCGGGGCCTTCGTGGCTGCGGACCTGGTAGCCATCACTCGCTCCGGACCTCGACCGTGCCGTTGCGCGGCCCGGGCACGGCCCCCTTGACCAGGAGCAGGTTGCGCTCGGTGTCCACCTCGACGACCTCGAGGCGGCGTTGGGTGATCCGCTTGCCGCCCATCCGACCCGGCATGCGGATCCCCTTGAACACGCGCGCGGGGTCCGCGCTGGCGCCGATCGAGCCGGGCGCGCGGACGTTGTGCGAGCCGTGCGACACGGGGCCACGCCCAAAGTTGTGCCGGCGAACCGTGCCCTGAAAGCCCTTCCCGATCGCCACCCCGGACACCTTCACCCTCTGCCCGGGCTCGAACTGGTCGACGCGTAGCTCCTCCCCCACCTCGTGCTCGCCCTGGTCGCGGAACTCCACGAGAGTCCTGGCGGGCTCGGCGCCCGCCCGCTTCAGATGGCCGAGCTCAGCCTTGGTCAGCTTTCGCTCCGGGACCCCGCCGAAGGCGAGCTGTACGGCGGCGTAGCCGTCGCGCTCCGCGTCGCGGACAGCGGTCACAGAACAGGGGCCCGCCTCGATCACGGTGACGGGCACCCTCGTCCCGTCGTCAGTGAAGACCTGGGTCATGCCGAGTTTCTTGCCGATGATCGCTGCCATATCCGTCGTCGCGCTCGGGACCCTCACGTCTTGATCTCGATGTCCACGCCCGCCGGCAGGGCGTCGAGGCGCTGCAGCGAGTCGATGGTCTTCGGGGTCGGTTGGTGGATGTCGATCAGGCGCTTGTGGGTCCTGATCTCGAAGTGCTCGCGCGAGTCCTTGTCCTTGAAGGGCGACCGGATCACGCAATAGACGTTCTTGTCAGTGGGCAGCGGCACGGGCCCGGCGACGCGGGCACCGGTTCGCTGCGCCGTCTCGACGATCTCGCGCGCCGCCCGATCGATGGCGTCGTGGTCGTACGCCTTCAGGCGGATGCGGATCTTGTTTGCGGTTATCGCTGACATTCGGTCCTATCGCGCAGAGGGGGCGCCGCCCCGATCTTGGGGCGCCGCCCCGGTCGTATCCAATAATTCGTACAAAGGGCCGCCATGTGGCGGCCCCGGGTCGCTACTCGAGAATCTCGCTGACGACCCCCGAGCCCACGGTGCGACCACCCTCTCGGATGGCGAACCGAAGGCCCTTGTCCATGGCGATCGGAGCAATCAGCTCGATCGTCATCTCGACGTTGTCTCCCGGCATCACCATCTCCGTGCCCTCGGGGAGGTTCGAGACCCCGGTCACGTCGGTGGTCCGGAAGTAGAACTGCGGCCGGTATCCGGAGAAGAACGGCGTGTGGCGGCCGCCCTCTTCCTTCTTGAGGCAGTACACCTCGGACTTGAACTTCGTGTGCGGGGTGATCGAGCCGGGCTTGGCGAGTACCTGGCCACGCTCGATCTCCTCGCGCTTCGTGCCTCGGAGCAGGCAGCCGACGTTGTCGCCGGCCTGGCCCTGGTCGAGGATCTTGCGGAACATCTCGACCCCGGTGACCACGGTCTTCGCCGTGTCCTTGATTCCGACGATCTCGACCTCGTCACTGGTGTTGACGATCCCCTGCTCGATCCGGCCCGTGGCCACGGTGCCGCGCCCGGTGATCGAGAAGATGTCCTCGACCGGCATCAGGAACGGCTTGTCGAGGTCACGCTCGGGCTCGGGGATGTAGGTGTCGAGCGCCTCGGCGAGCTCGAGGATCGCATTCTGGGCCTCCTCGTCGCCCTCGAGCGCCTTGAGCGCGGAGCCCTTGATCACCGGCGTCTCGTCTCCCGGGAACTCGTACTCCTTGAGCAGGTCACGGACCTCCTCCTCGACCAGCTCGAGGATCTCGTCGTCGTCCACCATGTCGACCTTGTTGAGGAAGACCACGACGTAGGGGACGTTCACCTGCCGCGCGAGCAGGATGTGCTCGCGGGTCTGGGGCATGGGCCCGTCCGCCGCCGAGACGACCAGGATCGCCCCGTCCATCTGGGCGGCGCCGGTGATCATGTTCTTCACGTAGTCGGCGTGCCCCGGACAATCGACGTGGGCGTAGTGGCGGTTCTCCGTCTGATACTCGACGTGAGAGGTCGCGATCGTGATCCCGCGCTCCTTCTCCTCCGGAGCGTTGTCGATCGATTCGAACGAGCGCTCCTCGGTCTCGGAGCTCTTCTCTGAGAGCACCTTCGTGATCGCCGCGGTCAACGTCGTCTTGCCGTGGTCGATGTGACCGATCGTGCCGACGTTCACATGCGGCTTATCGCGCTCGAACTTCTCCTTGGACATCTCGCTCCTTTAAGTAACGTGGTTCTCGAAGTCTTGGCTGGTCTTTTTGCTGGGTGTGCACCGCGGCGCGGTTTTCGCGGGCGAACCCCGGAAATATAGGAAAACTACGCTGCCGCCACGGGTTCGGGGCTGCGGTGCTCGACGAGTTGCTCGGCGATGCTCCCCGGGACCTCGTCGTAGCGCTCGAACTGCATCGTGTAGTTGGCCCTGCCCTGGGTCGAGGAACGGAGGTCGGTGGCGTAGCCGAACATCTCCCCGAGCGGCACGAAAGCCTGGATCGCGATGGCGTTCCCGCGCGGCTCCTGGCCCTGCACCTTTCCGCGCCGACGCGAGAGGTCGCCGATCACCTCGCCGAGGAAATCGTCCGGGGTGACGACCTCGACCGCCATGACGGGCTCGAGCAGGATCGGGTTGGCGCGCCGCGCCGCCTCCTGGACTGCCATCGATCCGGCGATCTTGAAGGCCATCTCCGAGGAGTCGACGTCGTGATAGGAGCCGTCGATGAGCTCCACTCGCACGTCCACCATCGGATAGCCGGCGCGGATTCCGCTCCCCAGCGCCTCCTCGATTCCCTGTTCGACGGCGGGGATGAACTCGGTCGGGATCCGGCCGCCCTTGATCTTGTTGACGAAGTCGAAGCCCTCGCCCGGCGCCGGCTCGACGTTGATCACGACGTGGCCGAACTGGCCGCGACCACCCGTCTGCCGCACGAACCTGCCCTCGACCTTCTCGGCCGGGCGGCGGATCGTCTCGCGGTAGGCCACCTGAGGTCTGCCCACGTTGGCGTCCACGCTGAACTCGCGCAGCAGCCGG
This sequence comes from uncultured bacterium, assembly GCA_963772345.1. Taxonomy (GTDB): domain Bacteria; phylum Actinomycetota; class Thermoleophilia; order Solirubrobacterales; family 70-9; genus AC-56. Next base: position 226,094 of record CAVYXB010000014.1, read on the forward strand.
TCCACGATCACCTCTAGGTGGAGCTCCCCCATCCCGTGGATCAGCGTCTGTCCCGTCTCCTCGTCCGACTGGACCTGGAATGTGGGGTCCTCCTCGGCCAGCCGCGCGAGGCTCGCGGAGAGCTTCTCCTGGTCGGCCTTGGTCTTCGGTTCGATCGCGACCGCGATCACGGGCTCAGGGAACTCGATCGTCTCCAGCACGATGGGCGCGTCGGGGGCGCAGAGCGTGTCGCCGGTTCCGGTCTGCTTCAGGCCCACGCCGGCGCAGATGTCGCCCGCAAAGCATTCCTCGATCTCCTCGCGGTGGTTCGCGTGCATCATCAGGAGCCGGCCGATGCGCTCGGTGCGTCCGTTGGAGGCGTTGAGGACGCGACTGCCGGCGCTGAGGGTTCCCGAGTAGACGCGGAAGTACGTGAGCTTGCCGACGTACGGGTCGGCCATGACCTTGAAGGCCAGGGCCGCGAAGGGGGTGCTCTCGTCGGCCGGGCGCTCGGCCTCCCGTCCGGCGCCGTCCTCGCCCTTGCGGGGTGGCTCGATGCCCCGGACTGGCGGCACCTCGAGCGGAGAGGGAAGGAGCTCGACGATCGCGTCGAGGAGCGGCTGGACGCCCTTGTTCTTGAACGAGGAGCCGCAGAGAACCGGGGTCACCTTGATGTCCAGCGTGGCGCGGTGAAGCGACTTGGCGATCCGCTCGTGCGGGATCTCCTCGTCGTTCAGGTAGGCCTCCATCAGCTCGTCGTCGTAGTCGGCGCAGGCCTCGATCAGCTGGGTGCGCGCGTCGTGCGCCACCTCGGCCATCTCGGCCGGGATCTCGTGGTAGGTGAACTCGGTACCCAGCTCGTCGTTCCAGACGAGGGCCTTGTTCTCGATCAGGTCGACCACGCCCTCGAACCCGTCCTCGGCGCCGATCGGAAGCTGGATCGGCAGCGGGTGGGCGCCAAGGCGCTCACGCATGGTCTCGACCGCTCGCTGGAAGTCGGCGCCGGTGCGATCCATCTTGTTGACGTAGGCGATTCGCGGGACGCGGTACTTGTCGGCCTGGCGCCACACGGTCTCCGACTGGGGCTCGACCCCCGCAACCGAGTCGAAGATCGCGATCGCGCCGTCGAGGACGCGCAGCGAGCGCTCGACCTCGACGGTGAAGTCGACGTGGCCCGGGGTGTCGAGGATGTTGATCCGATGCCCCTCCCACTCGCAGGCCGTCGCGGCGGAGGTGATCGTGATGCCGCGCTCCTGCTCCTGCTCCATCCAGTCCATGACGGCGGCGCCCTCGTGCACCTCTCCCATCTTGTGCGTGCGTCCGGTGTAGAAGAGGATGCGCTCGGTCGTCGTCGTCTTGCCGGCGTCGATGTGCGCCATGATCCCGATGTTGCGGGTCTTTTCGAGCGAGAAAGTTCGTGCCATTCGTGACTGGGGTTGTGGTTGAACTGCTGTGGTCGAGCCGGCGCATCAGCGCCGCTTGAGAGGAGACGACCGGCGAGCCGGTTCAGCGCAAAAAAAAGGCCCACACGGGCCCCGGCGCGAATCTCGGCTCAGCCCAAAACGCCTATATCGTGCGGCTCTCCATGGATTGGATTCCAGCTCGCGCGCCGCGCAATTGCCTGCGCACGGGCGACGGCTGAATATAGCAGGTGCATGATGCTCCCCAGGGTGCCTGGATGAGGCTTTCGAACAGGAGAATCGCGCGCCGATCGAGGGCCGCCGAGCGGCCGCGGAAGCGGCGCGCCGCCACCCGACGAGAGCGCCCGGCCAGGCGCCGGGGTCGGGCCCCGAGGTCTCCGCTCGGGTCGGTCCGTCGAGGAGCCGGGCGAACGCTCGGCTTCGCCGAGCGGCACATCACACCGGCCCGCGGCCTCGCGGTCGTCGCCCTCGCCGCCGTGATCAGTCTCGGCGTCTCGCAGTTCGGCGACTATCGCGCCGTCGAGGTGGGCGCGCCCGAGTACGCCAGCCTCGGCGAGGGCGCGAAGGCCCCGCAGATCGAGCAGCGCTCCCCTCGGTCCCCCCACGGTGATTGGGTGCTCGCGATCGCGATCGCCTCGTTGCTGGTGCTCGCGGCGGCGGTGGCGAGGAACTGGCGCCTCGCCAGGCTGTTGATCTTCCTGGGCGCGGCCGTGGTTGCGATCAGCCTCGCGGTGGACGCACCGCAGGGACTGCGCGAGGGGACCGCCGGGATCGCGTTTCAGGGGGCGAGGGCGACTCTCCTGGGCAACTTCTGGGTCCAACTGTTCTCCGGGGTGACGCTGATCGTCGTCGGCCCGATCCTTGCGCTTCAGCTCCGCGCTCAGCGCGATGCCAAGCGCGATCGCCGCCGGCGGGGAGCGCGGCGCGCCGGCTCCAGCGCGCTGCGGGCCTCGGGCTCGCGCGTGGAGGAGGCGCGGACGTGAGCACCGCCGACGCTCCGGCGCCCCGGCCGGCCGGCCTCGTCCGCCTGCTCCCGTACGCGTGCGTGGTCTCGGCCGTGATCCTCGGGGTGTCCGAGCGCATGACCACCTTTCAGCTCGTCTCGGGGGCGCAGGGCACCGGCACGGCGCTGTGCAACCTCGAGGCGGCGGACCGCCATCACTACGCGCTCGCCGTGCTCGCGGCGTTCGCGATCGCGGCCGTCATCCTCGCCCTGGTCGGCCCCTCGAAGCCCGCGGCGGTCGCGGTCCCGATCGCCGGCCTCCTTGCCCTGCTCCTGTTCGGAGTCGTAGACGTGCCGAAGGCCAACGACGTCGGCAGCATCTCCGGGGTCTGCACGCTCGCGGACCAGGGCATCGACGCCAAGGCGGTGCCGGAAGCCGGGTTCTGGCTGGAGATGGTCGGCGCCGTGGCCTTGACCCTGAGCGGCGCCGCACTCGCCATGCTCACTGCGGACCAGCTACGGGCCCTGCGCCCACGATGGCTTGGTGGCTCGGGGCGCGGTCCTCGGAAGAGGCGAGGCGAGCGGGTCGGGACAAAGGCCGGCTAGGGCGCGTCGCGACGGGTTACCAGCGGTAATGGGCGAACGCTTTGTTCGCCTGCGCCATGCGGTAGATGTCGTCCTTGCGCTTCCACGCCCCGCCCTGCTGGCGGGTGGCGTCCAGGATCTCGTTCGCGAGGCGCTCGGCCATCGACTTCTCGCGCCTGCCGCGGGCGAACTGGACGAGCCAGCGAACCGCGAGGGTGCGGGCGCGGCGCGCCTGGACCTCGACCGGGACCTGGTAGGTGGCGCCGCCCACGCGGCGCGAGCGCACCTCGAGAGCGGGGGTCAGCTCCTTGATCGCCTCTTCGAGCACCTCGACCGGCGGGCGGCCGGTTCGCTCGCCGACGACGGCGAGCGCGTCGTAGACGATCTGCTCGGCGATCGACTTCTTGCCGGCGGACATCACCTTGTTGATGACCTGCTGCACGAGCCGGCTGCGATGCATCGCGTCCGGCTCGACGGGGCGGATCGGCGCGCGCGCCCGGCGGGGCATCAGGTGGCCCAGTTCATCGCTTGACGCCGTACTGGGAGCGCGACTGCCTTCGCTCCGAGACGCCCGAGGCGTCGAGCGTGCCGCGGACGACCTTGTAGCGCACGCCCGGCAGGTCCTTGACGCGACCGCCGCGCACCAGCACGACGGAGTGCTCCTGGAGGTTGTGCCCCTCGCCTGGGATGTAACAGGTCACCTCCATGCCGTTGGTCAGCCGCACGCGGGCGACCTTGCGCAGCGCCGAGTTCGGCTTCTTCGGCGTCGTCGTGTAAACGCGCGTGCAGACCCCCCGCCGCTGAGGCGCGGCGATGCGCCGCTTGCGCCCCTGGCCCGACTTCAGGCCCGGCGTCGCGACCTTCTTGGTCGGGCGCTTTCGGCTCCCTTTGATCAGCTGACTCGTGGTCGGCATGGACGCGGGATCTTAGCGATCGGCCTCGGTACGCTGAGAAGATCTCTGCGAACGACCGGCCCATACTCGCCCTCGACGTCGACGGCGTGATCAGCCTGTTCGGCTTCGAGGGCTCCCTCGGCGACGTCCCCGGGCGCTTCCACCTGATCGACGGGATGGCGCACTGCATCCCGAACGAGATCGGGGGGCGGGTCCTGAGGCTGGCCGAGGCGTACGACATCGTCTGGGCGACCGGTTGGGAGGAGCGAGCGAACGACCGCCTTCCGGAGATCCTGGGACTGCCCGAGCACTTTCCGTTCCTAACCTTCGATGGCAAGGCGAGCTTCGGCTCGGCGCACTGGAAGATCGACCCCATCGATCGCTACGCGGGGGATCGCCCACTCGCCTGGGTGGACGACAGCATCGACCCCGCCTGCGAGGACTGGGCGGCCATGCGAGACGCACCGACCCTCCTGGTCCCGACGGATTCCGCCCTGGGCCTCACCGATGCCCACGTGGAGGCGTTGCTGAGCTGGGTCCGCGCGGGATACACTGCCTGACCGGTGGAGGGATTCTGGCCGATCTTCTTCCTCGCGGTGATCCTCAAGATCCCGATCGCGGGCCTTCTTTACCTCGTGTGGTGGGCCATCCATCAGACCCCCGAGACGGAGGAAGCACCCCCGGCCAGCGAGGATGACCTTTTCCGTCACGGCCGCAAGCGACCCCGCCGGCCGCGCGGCCCACGACGGGGGCCCCATGCCCCGGACGCGCAGCCGCTGCCGAACTGCCCACCGGGTGGCCGCCTCCGGGTGCTGACCCCGCCCGCGCCCGCGCGCGCCGCGACGGCGCACGCTCGTGGTTCAGCCGAGCCGAGCGAAACCGAGTCGGTCTAGCCGCCCCTACTCGCCGTCGCCGTCGGTGGTCTCGATCTCCTGGGCGAGCTCCTCGAGCTCCTCGGCGAACGAGGGACCGAAGCCCTCGAGCTCGGTGACCTCCTCGCCGTCCTCGGAGAGCCCCAGCTCGGCGGCGAGCTCCTCCTCGTCGAGCAGGTCCTCCTCGGGCCGCTGGGCGGGCTCCACCGGCTCGATCTCAAGCGAGCGGTAGTGCTTCAGCCCGGTGGCCGCCGGGATCAGCTTGCCGATGATTACGTTCTCCTTCAGCCCCACCAGGCGATCGCGCTTGCCCTCGAGGGCGGCATCGGTGAGCACCTTGGTGGTCTCCTGGAAGGAGGCCGCGGATAGGAACGACTCCGTCGCCAGCGATGCCTTGGTGATCCCGAGGATCACCTCCTCCGCCTTCGCGGCCGTACCGCCGTCGTCCTTCACCTTCTTGTTGAGCCGCTTCAGGCGATGGCGATCCTCGAGTGCCCCGGGCAGCAGCGTCGTCGAGCCCTTCGACTCCACCCTGACCTTCTTCATCATCTGGCGCACGATCAGCTCGATGTGCTTGTCGTTGATGTCGACGCCCTGGGCCTTGTAGACCTTCTGGACCTCGCTCACGAGGTAGAGCTCGGTATCGGTGCGCCCTCGGATCTCCAGGAGCTCCGAGGGATATAGCGAGCCCTCGTTGAGCTGGGTGCCCGACTCGATCCGCTCGCCGTGCTTGACGTTCAGACGCGTCCGAGCCGGGAACGAGTAGGACTCGTCCTCGCCCTTGGAGTCGGTGATGATCACCTTGACCGCCTTGTCGGTCTCCTCCACGGCGACCTTGCCGTCCTCCCGGGCCATCTGCGCGAGCCCCTTCGGCTTCCTCGCCTCGAACAGCTCCACGACGCGGGGCAGGCCCTGCGTGATGTCGGATCCGGCGACGCCTCCGGTGTGGAACGTGCGCATGGTGAGCTGAGTGCCCGGCTCGCCGATCGACTGTGCCGCGATGATCCCCACCGCGTCGCCGAGCTCGACGATGTCACTGGTGGCCATCGCCCGGCCGTAACAGCTCTGGCACACGCCCGACTCGAGCTCGCACTTGAGCACCGAGCGCACGGGCATTTCGACCTCCTCGTCGCCGTAGGCCTCGGCGATCGCCTCCAGCTCCGGCATGTCGATCACCTGGCCGCGCTTCAGGAGCTCACGGCCGCGCTTGGTTGCGAACTTCTTTGCGGCGACCCGACCCATCAGGTTGTCGTTCAGACGGCCGTCCTCGCCGCGGAGAGGCATCTCCACGAACTCCTTCGTCTTGCAGTCGTCGGCGCGGACGATCACGTCCTGGGCGACGTCGACGAGACGGCGGGTGAGGTAGCCGGAGTCGGCCGTCCGGAGCGCCGTGTCGGCCAGGCCCTTGCGGGCGCCGTGGGTCGAGATGAAGTACTCGAGCACCGACAGGCCCTCCATGAAGTTGGCCTTGATGGGCCGCTCGATGATCTCGCCCTTCGGGTTGGCCATCAGGCCGCGCATCCCGGCGAGCTGCCGGATCTGCTTGAACGACCCGCGGGCCCCGGAGTTGGCCATCATGTAGATCGGGTTCAGCTCGTCGAGGTTGTCCTCCATCGCCTTGGCGACCTCTTCCGTGGCCTTGTCCCATCGCTCCGTTACCGAGTCCTTGCGCTCCTCGGCGGTGATGTAGCCCTCTTCGTACTGTCCCTGGATCTCCTGCGCCTGCTCTTCGTAGCGGTCGAGGATCTCCTCCTTGTTCGGAGGCGAGACGATGTCGTTCTTCGAGATCGTGATGCCGGCCTGGCTCGCGTAGTGGAAGCCCAGGTCCTTGAAGGCATCGAGCACCTGGGCCACCGACGCCGCGCCGTAGGCCTCGATCAGGTCGGCAACCACCTGGTTGACGCCCTTCTTCTTGAGCGTGTGATTGACGAACTCGAACAGCTCCGCGTCGTACTCGTCACCCAATGCTGTCGAGAGCGCTCGCTCCACCCTGTCGTTGAAGATGATCCGTCCGACGGTGGTGAGGAAGTGCTCGTCCCCGGGGCGCCGGTACTCCGCGTAGTCGTGGAGCTCGACGAGGTCGTTCTCGTACGCGAGCTCGGCCTCCTGGGCTGAGCGGTAGGAGTGCGGGCGCTGGCCGTTGCGACTCTTCCCGCTGTCCGACTTGAACTCCTGATCCAGCGCGGCGAGCTCTTCGGCGCCGGGACCGTAGGTCAGGTAATAGATGCCCAGCACCATGTCCTGGGTCGGCGTCGCGAGGGGCTGCCCGTGCGCGGGCGAGAGGATGTTGTTCGACGAGAGCATCAGGATCCGCGCCTCCGCCTGGGCCTCCGCGCTCAGCGGAACGTGGACAGCCATCTGGTCGCCGTCGAAGTCAGCGTTGAACGCGTGACAGACCAGCGGATGGATCTGGATCGCCTTGCCCTCGACCAGCACCGGCTCGAACGCCTGGATGCCGAGGCGGTGGAGCGTCGGCGCGCGGTTGAGCAGCACCGGGTGCTCGCTGATCACTTCCTCGAGAACGTCCCAGACCTCGGGGATCATCGAGTCGACCATCTTCTTGGCCGCCTTGATGTTCTGGACGGCCTTGCGCTCGACGAGCCGGGCCATGATGAACGGCTTGAACAGCTCCAGGGCCATCAGCTTCGGCAGCCCGCACTGGTGCAGCTTCAGGCTCGGGCCTGAGACGATCACGGAGCGGCCCGAGTAGTCCACCCGCTTTCCGAGCAGGTTCTGGCGGAACCGCCCCTGCTTGCCCTTGAGCATGTCGGAGAGCGACTTCAGGGCCCGGTTGCCGGGGCCGGTCACGGGACGGCCGCGACGGCCGTTGTCGAACAGCGCGTCGACCGCCTCCTGAAGCATCCGCTTCTCGTTGTTGACGATGATCTCGGGCGCGCCGAGGTCGAGCAGGCGCTTGAGGCGGTTATTCCGGTTGATCACCCGCCGGTACAGGTCGTTGAGGTCGGAGGTGGCAAACCGGCCGCCGTCGAGCTGGACCATCGGCCGCAGCTCGGGCGGGATCACGGGCACGCAGTCGAGGATCATCCAGTCCGGCCGGTTGCTGGAGTGAAGGAACGCCGACGCGACCTTGAGCCGCTTCACCGCACGGGCCTGCTTCTGCCCCTTCGAGGAGTTGATGGTCTGCTCGAGCTCCTCGCACTCGGCCTCGAGGTTGACCTGGTCGAGCAGGTCGCGCACGGACTCGGCGCCCATGCCGCCGCGGAAGTACTCGCCCCACCCGAACGGGGAGCCGAACCGGTCCTTCAGATCGCGGAAGACCGCCTCGTCGTTGATCACGTCCTTGACCTTCATCTCCTGGAAGGTCTTCCAGACCTCCTCCATGCGCTCGGTGGCGTCCTCGAGGTAGGCCTCGGTGTCGGAGATCTCGCCCTCCAGCGCCTTGCGGGTCTCCTTGATCAGCTTGTTGCGCTCGGACTCGTCGAGCTTCTTCGGGTTGACGCCGAGCCCATCGGCCCAGAGCTCGTCCTCCTCGTCGAAACCGTCCTTCGTGCCCTCGTCCTGGAGCCAGGCGATGCGGCGCTCCAGCGACTCGTTGAGCTGCTGCGTCCGCTGCTCGCGCTCGGCCGCGTAGGAGTCGAGGACCTTCTTGACCTCCTTCTCGAGCTTCGGCAGGTCCTTGGTGCGGGCCTCCTCGTCAATCCAGGTGACGATCGAGGCCGCGAAGTACAGGACCTTCTCGAGCTCCTTGGGGGGCATGTCGATCAGGTAGCCGATCCGGCTCGGGACGCCCTTGAAGAACCAGATGTGGGAGACCGGAGCGGCCAGGTCGATATGGCCCATGCGCTCGCGCCGGACCTTGGAGCGGGTCACCTCGACGCCGCAGCGCTCGCAGACGATGCCCTTGTAGCGGACCCGCTTGTACTTGCCGCAGTAGCACTCCCAGTCCTTGGTGGGACCGAAGATGCGCTCGCAGAAGAGCCCGTCCTTCTCGGGCTTCAGCGTCCGGTAGTTGATCGTCTCCGGCTTCGTCACCTCGCCGTGGCTCCAGCTCCTGATCTTCTTGCTGGAGGCGAGGCCGATCTCGATGGCGTCGAAGTTGTTTATGTCCATCAGTCCTTTTGGTTCGTGTGACTCGTCGAGGTCCGGTTACTCCTCGACCTTTGTCTCTTCCTCGGCGCCGGCGCCGTTCGTGCTCCCGGCCTCACCCTCTGCGACCACCTGCTCCTCGCGCTCGTCGGCGGCTCCGTCGCCACCGCCGTCCGCGCCCTCGGCGCGGACCCCGGACAGGTCGATGCCCAGCTCCTCGGCCGCGCGCAGGAGCTCGTCGTCCTCCTCGCCGAGCTCGATCGATCCCTCCTCGGCGACCAGGTTCACGTCAAGCCCCAGGCTCTGGATCTCCTTGAGCAGGACCTTGAACGACTCAGGAACCGACGGCTCCGGGATGTTCTCCGACTTGACGATCGACTCGTAGGCCTTCACGCGCCCAACCGTGTCGTCGGACTTCACCGTGAGCATCTCCTGGAGCGTGTAGGCGGCGCCGTAAGCCTCGAGCGCCCAGACCTCCATCTCGCCGAAGCGCTGTCCGCCGAACTGCGCCTTCCCGCCGAGCGGCTGCTGGGTGACGAGCGAGTACGGCCCGGTCGAGCGAGCGTGGATCTTGTCGTCGACCAAGTGGAGGAGCTTCAGGATGTACATGTTGCCGATGGTGACCCGGTTCTCGTAGGGCTCGCCGGTGCGGCCGTTGAACAGCCTCGTGGTCCCGAAGGCCCGGGTCCCCTCGCGACTGCTCTTGTCGATCGCCAGATCGATGCCGCGCGCTGCGTGCTCGTCCTGCCAGCGCACGAGCGCCTCGTCGACGTCCTCCACGGTGGCCCCGTCGAAGACCGGCGAGGCGACGTAGACGCGGTCGCCGTTTCGCTGCGCCTCCTTGTAGGCCTGGGTTCCGTCGTCGTACCAGCCGTTGGCCGCGGCCCAGCCGATGTGAGTCTCGAGGATCTGGCCGATGTTCATCCGGCTCGGCACGCCGAGCGGGTTCAGGATCACGTCAACGGGCGTGCCGTCCTCCATGAACGGCATGTCCTCCTGGGGCACGATCCGCGAGATCACGCCCTTGTTGCCGTGGCGGCCGGCGAGCTTGTCGCCCTCTGCGATCTTGCGCTTGGTCGCGACGTACACGCGCACGAGATTGTTGACGCCGGGCGGCAGGTCGTCGCCGGCGTCGCGGTCGAAGGTGAGCACGTCGATCACCACTCCGCCCTCGCCGTGCGGGACCTTGAGGGAGGTATCGCGGACCTCGCGCGCCTTCTCCTTGAAGATCGCGCGGATCAGCTTCTCCTCGGCGGTCAGCTCGGTCTCGCCCTTCGGGGTGACCTTGCCGACCAGCAGGTCGCCTGAGGCGACCTCGGCGCCGATCCGGACGATCCCCCGCTCGTCGAGGTTCCGCAGGCTCTCCTCGGAGCGGTTCGGGATGTCGCGCGTGATCTCCTCGTCGCCGAGCTTGGTCGTGCGGGCGTCGATCTCGTATTCCTCGATGTGGATCGAGGTCAGCTCGTCGTCCTTGACCAAGCGCTGGGAGATGATGATCGCGTCCTCGAAGTTGTAGCCCTCCCAGGACATGAAGGCGACCACCGCGTTCTTGCCGAGCGCGATCTCGCCGCCCGCGGTCGAGGAGCCGTCCGCCAGCACGTCGCCGGCCTTGACCTTGTCGCCCACGGAGACGATCGGGCGCTGATGGATGATCGTGCCCTGATTGGAGCGCATGTGCTTCAGCAGCTCGTACTCGTCCTTCTTGGAGCCGTGGGTGACGACGACGCGCTCGGCGTCGACGTAGCCGACCTCGCCGTCGTTCTCGGCCAGGATGACGTCGCCGGTATCGATCGCGGCCCGCCGTTCCATGCCCGTGCCCACGAGGGGTGCCTCGGGCTTCAGCAGCGGCACGGCCTGGCGCTGCATGTTGGAGCCCATGAGCGCACGGTTGGCGTCGTCGTGCTCCAGGAAGGGAATCAGCGCCGTCGCCACCGACCAGATCTGGGTCGGGGAGACGTCCATCAGGTCCACCTGCTTCGGCGACACCGAGACCAGCTCGCCGTCGGCCGAGCGGCAGATCACCTGCGGGCCCTTGAGCCGCTTGGTCTTCGGGTCGATCTCAGCGTTGGCCTGTGCGATCGTCTGCTCCTCCTCCTGCGTTGCGTCGAGGTTGACGATCTTGTCGGTGACCACGCCGTCCTTGACCACGCGGTATGGCGTCGTCACGAAGCCGTGCTCGGAGACCTGGGCGTACGAAGACAGGGAGCCGATCAGCCCGATGTTCGGGCCCTCGGGGGTCTCGATCGGGCACATGCGGCCGTAGTGGGTGGGATGGACGTCGCGAACCTCGATCGGTGCGCGCTCGCGAGTCAGGCCTCCGGCCCCGAGCGCCGAGAGGCGGCGCCGATGGGTCAGCCCGGCGAGCGAGTTGGTCTGATCCATGAACTGCGAGAGCTGGGAGGAGCCGAAGAACTCCTTCTGCGCCGCGACCACAGGCCGGATGTTGATGATCGTCTGCGGCGTGATCGCGTCGGAGTCCTCGGTCGTGAGGCGCTCGCGGACCACTCGCTCCATCCGGTAGAGCCCGACCCGGAACGCGTCCTGGATCAGCTCGCCGACGGTGCGGAGGCGACGGTTCCCGAAGTGCTCGTACTCGTCGAGGTGGTCGTTGATCGGATCCCGCGGGTAGGTCTGGGCCTCTGCGGCGTAGTCCTTGATCGGGTTCTCCTCGTCGATCTCCTCCGGGATCCCGAGCAGCTTCGGGATGGTGGTCAGCTCGCGGATCAGGGCGACGATGTCGTCCTTCGTGAGGACGCGGGTGTCAAGGTCGACGTCGAGGTCGAGCCGGGCGTTCAGCTTGTAGCGGCCGACCCGGGTGAGGTCGTAGCGCTTCGGGTCGAAGAACAGCTGCTCCATCAGCGCCCGGGCCGCGTCGACCGACGGCGGCTCGCCGGGCCGCTGCTTCTTGAACAGCTCGACCAGCGCGCCTTCCTCGGTCTTCGTCGGCTCGGTGTCGGCCTCGATCGTGTGGCGGATGTAGACCGAGTTGCCGAACAGCTCGAGGATCTCCTCGTCCGTGACGAAGCCCATCGCCCGAAGCAGCACCGTCACCGGGAGCTTGCGCTTGCGGTCGATGCGGGCGTAGACGCGCCCCTTCTTGTCGATCTCGAGCTCGAGCCAGGAGCCGCGGGCCGGCATCAGATTCGCGATGAAGACCTGCTTCTCGCGGTCCTTTGGCTCCATCACATAGGCGCCGGGGGACCGGACGAGCTGCGTCACGACCACACGCTCCGTGCCGTTGATGATGAAGGTGCCGCGCTCCGTCATCCACGGGAAGTCCCCCATGAAGACGGTCTGCTCGCGGATCTCACCGGTCTCGCGGTTCTGGAACGCCACGGTGACGTTGAGCGGTCGCGAGTAGGTGATGTCCTTCTCGCGGCACTCCGCGACCGAATGCGTCGGCTCTTCGAATTTGAAGTCACCGAAGACAATCGCCAGATTGCCGGTGTAGTCCTCGATCGGCGAGATGTCGTCGATCGTCTCCCTGAGCAGGCCCTCCTTCGGATCAGTCAGGTGCTCGAAGGAGAAGCGCTGGATGTCGATCAGGTGTGGAACTTCAAGCGGGTTCTCGAGACGGGAAAAGGTCCTCCGGGTGACAGGGGCAGCATGAGATCTGGCCAACTGGGCGACTCCTCAGATGGTCGGGGAAAGCGAATCCGCGCGAGTAGATTCGGGCTAACAGGGCTCACCGGCGCGCGACCCCGCAAAATACCACAACCACGCACGCTTAGGCAAGCCTAGCAGGCGCGGCCGCGTAAACCGAAGCGGGGCACTCGGCGAGCACGCCCGTCCGGCTACTTGACTTCGACCTCGCCGCCGGCCTCTTCGAGCTCACCCTTGAGCTTGTCGGCCTCCTCGCGGTCGATGCCCTCCTTGACGGCCTTCGGCGCGCTGTCGACGAGCGCCTTGGCCTCCTTGAGGCCGAGGCCCGTGGCGGCGCGCACCGCCTTGATGACCTGAATCTTCTTGTCGCCCGGAGCGGTGAGGACGACGTCCACGGTGGCCGACTCCTCCTCGCCTTCGCCATCGCCCGCGGCGCCTCCGCCGGCGGCCGGCGCGGCGGCGGCAACAGCGGTCGCGGACACGCCGAACTCCTCCTCCAGCGCCTTGATTCGCTCCGAGAGCTCGAGCACCGAGATGCCCTTCAGCTCCTCGATCCAATCCTCGGTCGTTACGTTTGCCATGTCTCGCTTCCTTCTTGGTTAGTGGTTCTCAAGTTTCCTCACCGGCCTCTTCCTCGGCCTCCCCCGACGGCTCCTCGGCGGGCTCCTCCTCGCCAGCTTCGCCGTTCTCCTCGCCAGCTTCGCCGTTCTCCCCGGCGTCGCCGCGGGGCTCCTCGTCAGCCGCCTCCGCCTCGGGCGGGACTCCTCACCGGCTTCCCCGTTTTCCTCGGCGTCGCCGGACGGCTGCTCGGCCTCGGCCGGCGCCTCCCCTTCGACCAGGCCCTTGTCCCGAATCTCCCCCAGCGCGACGGCGAGTCCCGAGACCATCGACGCGAGCCCTCGCGTCAGCCCCGTCAACGGGCTCGCGGCGACGCCGACGAGCTGTCCGTGAAGGACGTCGAGGCCCGGGAGCCTGGCGATCGCGTTGAACTGGTCGGGCTCGAGCGGGGCCCCGTCCATGAGGCCGCCCTTGTATT
>CAVYXB010000015.1:2500-251177 GCA_963772345.1 uncultured bacterium
GTCGGAGCACCTTCGGGCGTGACGGCGTACTTTTTGCATAACGGGCCGGCGAGTTACTCGTCAGTGGCGAGGTTAAGCGATGAGCGGAGCCGCAGCGAAAGCGAGTCCGAACAGGGCGATTCAGTCATTGGCGGTAGACCCGAAACTGGGCGAGCTATCCATGGGCAGGTTGAAGCGGGGGTAAGACCTCGTGGAGGACCGAACCGACCTAGGTTGAAAACTGGGCGGATGACCTGTGGATAGGAGTGAAAGGCTAAGCAAGCCCAGAGATATCTGGTTCTCTCCGAAATATATTTAGGTATAGCCTCGGGTATGTACGTGATGGCCGTAGAGCACTGCTTGGACTAGGGGCCCTACCAGGTTACCGACTTCAGGCAAACTCCGAAGACCATCATGTTCACCCCGGGAGTCAGCGTGCGGGGGATAAACTTCGTACGCGAGAGGGAAACAACCCAGACCACCAGCTAAGGACCCTAAGTGCTGGCTAAGTGGAGAACGATGTTCGAATGCCTAGACAACCAAGAGGTTGGCTTAGAAGCAGCCACCCTTGAAAGAGTGCGTAACAGCTCACTGGTCAAGTGTTCGGGCGCGGAGAATTCAACGGGGCTAAAGCCAGCCTCCGAAGCTGTGGGATCGAGCCGCCTGCGGGCGGCCGATCGGTAGGAGAGCGTTCCCGTTCGCCGTGAAGCGGTCGCGTGAGCGGCCGTGGAGCGACGGGAAGTGAGAATGCCGGCATGAGTAACGCAAGGGGGGTGAGAATCCCCTCCACCGATTGTCCAAGGTTTCCTGAGTAAAGTTCGTCTGCTCAGGGTTAGTCGGGACCTAAGGCGAGGCCGAGAGGCGTAGCCGATGGCCAACGGGTTGATATTCCCGTACCACGTCGCGTCCGCTATGACCGAAGGGGTGACGAGGAAGGGCAAGGGAACCCAGGCGATGGTCGTCCTGGGGCAAGCGCGTAGCTAGTCGCGGTAGGGAAATCCGCCGCGGCGTTTGACGCGAGGCGCGATGCCAGCTGGCTTGACCGCCGGCGAGTCCCCGCACCCATGCCTCCAAGAAAAACCTCTAGGCAGGACGCTCGTGCCCGTACCTAGAACCAACACAGGTGGACAAGTAGAGAATACTCAGGTGAGCGAGCTAACCCTCGTTAAGGAACTCGGCAAAATCGTCCCGTAACTTCGGGAGAAGGGACGCCCCGGTAGGGTGAAGTCACTTGCTGACGGAGCCCGAGGGGGCCGCAGTGAATAGGTCCAAGCGACTGTTTACCAAAAACACAGGCCTCTGCTAAGTCGAAAGACGACGTATAGGGGCTGACGCCTGCCCGGTGCCGGAAGGTTACGCGGAGTTGTTAGCGCTTCGGCGCGAAGCAGCGAAGCTAAGCCCCGGTAAACGGCGGCCGTAACTATAACGGTCCTAAGGTAGCGAAATTCCTTGTCGGGTAAGTTCCGACCTGCACGAATGGCGTAACGACTTGGACGCTGTCTCAACGAGGGGCTCGGTGAAATTAAAGTCTCGGTGAAGATGCCGAGTACCCGTGGCAAGACGGAAAGACCCCGTGAACCTTTACTGCAACCTGATATTGGAGTCTGGGACATCTCGCTCAGGATAGGTGGGAGGCTTTGAACCGGTGGCTTCGGCTGCCGGGGAGCCAACCTTGAGATACCACCCTTGGTGCTCTGGGCTTCTAACGCATCGCCGTGATCCGGGATGCGGACAGTGTCAGGCGGGCAGTTTGACTGGGGCGGTCGCCTCCTAAAGAGTAACGGAGGCGCCCAAAGGTTCCCTCAGTACGGTTGGAAATCGTGCGTAGAGTGTAAAGGCAACAAGGGAGCTTGACTGCGAGACCGACGGGTCGAGCAGGAACGAAAGTTGGGCTTAGTGATCCGGCGGTTGCAAGTGGAAGCGCCGTCGCTCAACGGATAAAAGGTACTCCGGGGATAACAGGCTTATCGGTTCCAAGAGTCCACATCGACGAACCGGTTTGGCACCTCGATGTCGGCTCGTCGCATCCTGGGGCTGGAGTAGGTCCCAAGGGTTGGGCTGTTCGCCCATTAAAGCGGTACGCGAGCTGGGTTCAGAACGTCGTGAGACAGTTCGGTCCCTATCTGCCACGGGCGTTGGAGAGTTGAGAGGAGTCATCCTTAGTACGAGAGGACCGGGATGAACGCACCTCTGGTGTATCTGTTGTCCTGCCAAGGGCACTGCAGGTTAGCTACGTGCGGACTGGATAACCGCTGAAGGCATCTAAGCGGGAAGCCAACCTCGAGATGAGCTCTCCCATCCCCTTGAGGGAGTAAGACCCCTGGTAGACCACCAGGTTGATAGGCCGGCTGTGTAAGCACGGTGACGTGCTCAGCAGACCGGTACTAATGGGTCGAGGGCTTGACGGTTTTTCCTTTTTTTGGCCTGCGTGCAGTTTTCAAGCCTCGCCGGGGGCGGTCGGTCCCGCAGCGATTTCGGTGGTCATAGCGAGGGGGAAACACCTCTTCCCATTCCGAACAGAGCCGTTAAGCCCCTCAGCGCCGATGGTACTTGGTGGGCAACCGCCTGGGAGAGTAGGTCGCCGCCGGTTCTTGACTTCGAAGCCGCCCGTCGGGCGGCTTCGTCGTTGAGTGGGCGCGGTCGGCACGCGTGGGTCGGCAGACTGGCCGGGGCCCTTGACCGCGGGCAGTCGACCCGGGCATAGGATCGGGATCTCGAGCGGGTCAGGCGTATGCGCTGCCCGGCTGGCGCGAGTCGTCTCGAAGGGAGGGATACGCATGAAGCGCGTCATTGCGATCAGTCGGACTGGTCGCGGCTCTGTTCGCGGCGCTCGTGACAGCAGTCTGCCGTACGCGTGCCACCGTCAAGGACTTCAAGGCGGTCGGTCAAGGGCGGCGGAACGATCACGTTCAGTGCCCTGCGCGAGCAGCGGGAAGTACACGAAGGCCGGGGTGCTTCGCTCGTGCGGATTCCGCTGCATTGCAGACGGGCGGCACGACGACGAGGGCCTCGTTCAGCACGACCAACTTCGTCAACGTGTCGGCGCAACGGCAAGTTCAGCTACACGTTCAACTTCGGCGACCGGACACCAGCGAAGGCGAAGTCGAGCGGACAGTTCAACGCGCACGGGAGACAAGGCGACGGGCACGTTCAGCGCTGTCCGGCGTCAACTTCTCGACCCACCAGCAACTGCGGACCACGGGCGGCGCGAGGACTGGACTGGCCACAGGCTGTAGTCAGATTCTCGCCTCGGCGAGGATCGAACTGCGATCGAGGCCGCCGCCGGCGGCCTTCCGCATTGATGGGGCGCTACGCGGCGTAGCGATCCATTGCCGCGCGAAAGTTGGCGCGCGAGGTGGTGCGGGGGAAGCCCCACTGGAACGGGTCAGCCGGGGCCTCGGGTGCACAGGCGCCGCGGCGGGTCGTCGCGTTCGCCTCCCAGCCCGGCCGGCGATCTGGTCGGGATCGCCGGGCGGTTCGCTCGCGACAGGACCCGTCCGCGCGCGGGCCCGAGCCTGCGGGCTCGGGCCGGGGCTCTAGCCCATATTCGCCCAGCGTTGCGAAGTCGATCACGAGGTCGACGCCGCTGATCATCTGCTGGCCGATGTCGTTGCGCCCATGCATGTGGAGGAAGGTAGGCGGCCGGGCAGACGGAACATATGTTCTGCAAGGGAACTTGCACTCGGGTCACCGCCCGCGCCTGCCGAAGCTGTGCGCGGCGGGCATCACGGCGGCGAGATCGGCACCGTCCTGTGGCGATTCCCGTGCACCGTCCGACCGCCGGCCCGTCTCACGCTCGGCGGGCGGCTCGATGTGCTTGACGTCCGCCCGAAGCCCGTCGGGCGTGAGCAGCGGGCGAACGGAGGAGGCGACGACGTTCACCACGCGCTCACGGCGCTCCAGGCGACCGCTCACGACCGCGAAGGACGCCGTCCTCACGGCAAGGCGGTCGCGCTCGTAGACCGGCGGCGGCACGACGACGTTGATCGTGCCGAGCTCGTCCTCGAGCAGCATGAAGACGACGCCGCGCGCGGTCGCGGGCCGCTGGCGCGCGACGACCATCCCGGCGACCTCCAGCCGTCCTGCCGGCCCGGCGCCCGGTCGAGGTCCGCGCTCGTGCGGATCCCCCGCTCGAGGCCGGGACGGAGGAGCGACATCGGGTGCTCCGCGATCGCGATCCCGGTTGACGCGTAGTCGGCCACCAGCCGCTCCCACGAGTCGAGCTCGCGCAGGGATGGCGCTGCCGGGATGGAGAGGGGGAGGGAGAGCTGGACGGCCCCTCCCAGCCGCTCCCCTCCCTTCGCTGTGCCGAGCCGCCACAGGTCCTCGCGTCGGCGCAGGCCATCCCGTCCGCCGATCCGCTCGCACGCCCCCGCCCAGGCGATGAGCTCGAGGGCCGCGTGGCTCACGCCGGAGCGCGAGGCAAGGTCGGCGAGGTCCGCGTAGTGCCCCCGTCGCTCGCGCTCCGCCACCAGCGCCCGGGCGTCCTCCTCCTTGAGCCCGGTTATGTAGCCAAGGCCGATGCGGACCGCGGCCGACTCGACCGCGCACTCCACCCGGCTGTGGTTGACGTCCGGCGCCAGGACCTCGATGCCCCTGCGCTGCGCCTCGTGCACCAGCGCGTCGGGCGGGTAGAACCCCATCGGTTGCTCGTTGAGGAGCGAGCAGAGGAACTCGGGGCCGTAGCGGACCCGCAGCCAGGTCGACTGATAGGCGAGCAGGCCGAAGGCGACCGCGTGGGCCTTCGGGAATCCGAACCCCGAGAAGCCCCGGATCTGCTCGAAGACCCGCTCCGCCACCTCCGTCGTCGCGCCGCGCTCTCTCGCCCCGGCGATGAACTGCTCGCGATAGGCGAGGATCGCCTTCTCGGAGCGCTTACGGCTCATCGCCCGGCGCAGCCCCTCCGCCTCCCCGGCGCTGAATCCGGAGAGCTCCATCGCGACCTGGATCACCTGCTCCTGGAAGACGATCGTCCCCAGCGTGTCCCTCAGGATCGGCTCCAGGGAGGGGTGCTCGTAGGGGACGCGGAACGAGGGGTCCTTGCGCAATCGCTCGCGGCGCTCCAGATAGGGATGCACCGCGCCGCCCTGGATCGGCCCCGGGCGCACCAACGCCACCTGGACCGTTAGATCGTCGAGGGTCTCGGGCAGGCGTGCGGGGGAGCATCTGCATCTGCGCCCGGCTCTCGATCTGGAATGCCCCGGTGGTGTCGGCCGCCCTGATCGCCCGGAAGGTGCGAGCGTCGTCCATCGGGATGCGAGAGAGGTCGATCCGCTCGCCGCGCACCCGGGCGATCTCCTCCACGCAGCGCTCCACCGCGGACAGCATCCCCAGCCCGAGCAGGTCGATCTTGAGGAACCGGGCGTCCGAGCACGAGTCCTTGTCCCACTGGACGAGCTGGCGGCCCTCCATCGCCGCCGGCTGCACCGGGCAGATGTCGATCAGCGGGCGGGTCGAGATCACCATCCCGCCGGGATGCTGGGAGGGGTGGCGCGGGAGCCCCCACGCCTCTCGGGCCAGGCGGGCAAGCGCCTGCCAGCGCACCGACTCGGCTCTCCGCCCGCCGATCGCCGCGCTGAGCTCGCTCCGGACCGAGTCGGGACGATCGAACATGTCCACGGTCCGGGCCACCCGCTCGACCTCTCCCGGCGGCAGGCCGAGCACCTTGCCGAAGTCGCGAGTCGCCCCGCGCGACCGGTAGCAGGCGAAGGCCGCGACCAGGGCCGACCGGTCCTCCCCGTAGCGCTCGTGCACGCGAGGGATCAGCTTCTCCCGGATGTCGCGCGGGAAGTCGAGGTCGATGTCGGGCGCCTCGGCGATCTCCTCGTTCAGGAATCGCCCCAGGAACAGCCCGCTGCGCACGGGGTCGACGTGGGAGAGGCCGGTGAGATAGCAGACGATCGAGCTGACACTCGACCCGCGGCCCCGGCCGGGTGGGAGGAGAGCGCGCACCGAATCCGGCCCCCTGACCTCCGCCGCCACCTCGCGCGCCAGCTCGAGGATGTCGTAGTGGAGCAGCAGGAACCCGGACAGCTGCAACGAGCGAATCAGCCGCAGCTCCTCCTCGAGGCGCCTCTGCGCCTCGCGGTACTCCGGCTCGCCGGCGTAGCGATGGTCGAGACGCGCCCTGCAGATCTCAGCAAGCGCTCGATCGGCGTCGGGGTCCTCCGAGCCCGGGTAGCGGTAGCCGAGGTCGCGGGTGAGGTCGAACTCGAGCCGCTCGGCGATCCGGCGGCTCTCGGCGACCGCCTCCGGATGGTCGCGCGAATCGGGCCGCGGCCGCGGCCGGCGTGAGGAGGTGAGCCGAGCCATTCCCGCGCCGTCGGGGCTCCGTCTCCTCCAGCGTTCCCCCGAGACGGACCGCGACCAGCGCATCCTGGAGCGGCGCCCGCGAAGGGTGGTGCATGTGGACGTCGCCGGTCGCCACGCAGTCGACCTCCAGCCGCTCGGCGAGATCGACCAGCCAGCGGTTGCGCGCCCTGTCGGAGCGCCAGAACGGTCGCTGCAGCTCGACCTTGAAGCGGTCGGGGCCGAAGGCGCCGACGAGCCGCCGCCCGAGCGCCTCCGCGGCCGCCGCGTCGGCGGCGCGCGGCCTTCCCGCCCGTCCGCGTAAAGCGCCCCGCGAGCGCCCCGTCGCGAGCGCAGCCCGAGAGGCAGACGAGCCCCTCGGCCCGCTCTTCGAGCGAGCCCAGCGGCAGGGCGGGGGGGAGAGGCTCACGCCCGGGCGCCGGCCGCGTCCCACGATGAGCCTCGGTGACCAGCCGGCAGAGGTTCCGCCACCCCTCCCGGCTCTCGACGAGGAGCGTCAGATGGAACGGCTCGGCCTCGACGAGCCCGCGGATGGTCATCTCGGCAGCCCACGATCGGGCGAACCCCGAAGGACTCGCAGGCCTGGGCGAACTCCATCGCCCCCCAGACGCCGTCGTGGTCGGTCAGGGCGAGGGCATCGTGTCCCAGCGCCGCCGCTGCCTGTGCCAGCTCCTCCGGCGCCGACGCTCCATCGCCGAAGGAGTAGGCGGAGTGGCAGTGGAGCTCGACGTAATCACTCGGCGACTCCGCCGCGTCCATGCTGCGCTTTGGAGGAACCAGCGACCATGCCTCTGAGGGGCTCGCGAAAGACCACCACGTTGCGCCCATCGGCCAGCACGAGCTCGAAGTAGCGGCGGCGAAGCGGCTTCGGCGTCCACCAGCGGTCCTCGATCAGCCACTCCTCCCGCACCGCGTCCACCGGCACCGATTCGACCGCGTTCGGCACCCCGTCCGGCTCCGTTCGCACCTCGATGGGCTGCGGCCAATAGAGGTTCAACGCTCTTCCTCGAAGGGGGTCAGGAGCAGTCGCCGCTCGGGCACGCGGGACTCCAGATCGACGTCGAGCACCCTCATCACAGCATCCCTGCCGGCGACCGCCCGCGCCTGGCGAGCCGCCTCCGCGAGCCGCTTGCGACGCTCGCTTCTCGTCAGCCCGGTGAGCGGCTCCTGATCGCCGGCGGGCGGTCCCATCTCCAGCGCCAGCAGGCTCAGTGATGCGGCGGGCCCCGGGAGCTCGGCGAGCTTCCCGTCGAGCGCCAGGCGCAGACGCTCGTGATCCGCGCTGGCCCGGCGCAGCGCCACCACGGTTCGCCAGCTTCCGCCTCCCGCCAGCCGCGCGGAGAGCTTCAGGCGCCGCAAGCTTCGCTCGCGTCGCACGGGGTTGGCGAGGAGCCGGTCGACGAGCAGCTCGAGCGCCCGCTCGAGCGACGGGCCGGAGATCGCCTCCGGCAGGTCGATCCGCTCGACCAGGGCCTCATGGGGGCGTCGCGGCCGCAGCGGCTCGTCCTCGCCGCGGGCCATCCGCAGTGCTCGCAGGCCGATCGCGCCGAAGCGATCGGCGACAGCGGCGTCGGGGAGCGTCGCGAGTTGGCCCAGCGTACGGACG
Source organism: uncultured bacterium (assembly GCA_963772345.1). GTDB lineage: Bacteria > Actinomycetota > Thermoleophilia > Solirubrobacterales > 70-9 > AC-56. Next base: position 10,395 of record CAVYXB010000015.1, read on the forward strand.
CCGAGCCGCTCCAGCTTCTGGGGCAGATCCGCGGAGCCGGTGCGAGCCGCCTCCGTGGTTCCGCCGCCGGCGCGGTCGCCGGGCAGCCGATCGCGAAGCAGGTCCACCGACAGGCCGGCGAGGAAGGAGCGCGTCATCGCTCCGAAGACGATCGTCGGCGCCCGGCGCCGTCGCGCCCTGTGTGCGGCCGCATAGGCGCAGAGCCGGGTCTGGCCCGCCCCGAGCCGCACGCCCTGTCCGACCGCCTCTCCCGCCCGCTGCAGCGCCCGCTCCAGGCTTCCCCAAAGGCCCACCAGGCCGGCCGCCTCGAAGAACGCCTCGCCGGGACGCCCCGGCTCGACCTCGGCGCCGATCCCCTCCAGTTGCCGCAGCGCCCTCTCCCAGGCCGACTCGGCGCGCTCCGGGTCGGGCGGCACCAGGGTCAGCGCTGGGTGGCGCGCGAGCGCCTCACCCAGGCGCATCCCCGCGCGGATGCCGAACGCCTCAGCCGGCCCCGAGACCTCTCCGATCACCTGGGGGCCGCCCGGCTCCGGCGCCAGTGCCAGCGGCTTGAAGAGAAGCTCCCGCCGCCCCTCCAGCGTCGCCAGCAGGGCGAAGCGGGGGATCAGGGCGCATGCGATCACGCGGTTGCCGATCTCTTTGGACATACGAACACATGTTCGTATCAGGTCGGCAGGATGTCAAGCGTTCTCGGGACGGTCGCAGGTGCGGCGCGCGCCATACTTGACAAGTGGCGTTACGCGCGCTGTTGGCCGGCATCGGCATCGCGATCGCCGTCGCGGGATGCGGCGGCAGTGGCTCAGGGGACGGCGGGTCCGCCCAGGGCATCGCCGGCAACGCCGATCCGGCGGATGTCCGTGTGATCGACGGCTGGGTGACGGCGCTTCGCCACGGCGACGTCGGCGCCGCCGCCGGCTACTTCGCGATCCCGAGCGTCGCCGAGAACGGCCCCGTCCTGCTCCACATCCGCAGCCTCCGGGACGCGCGCCGCTTCAACCAGTCGCTCCCCTGCGGGGCGCGACTGGTTCGCGCGGAGACCGCGGGCCAGTTCACGACCGCGACCTTCCGCCTCACCGAGCGCCCGGGCCCCGGTGCCTGCGGGGCGGGCGCCGGCGAGACGGCGAAGACCTCTTTCGTGGTCCGTGACGGCAAGATCGTCCAATGGCGCCGGGTCGGCGCCGGCGCGGGCGGTCAACCGGCACCCAGCCAGTCGGCGTGAGCTACGAGAGCCTCGCCCGCACCCGCGAGATCACCTCGTCCGTGAACTCGGTGGTCCCGGCGTGGCCGCCAAGGTCGGGCGTCCTGACCCCGGCAGCGGTAGCCCCGAACACCGCGTCATAGATCGCCCGCGAGCGCGGCTCGGCTTCCTCAGTGCCGGTCTCGGCGGCTTGGTGCAGCAGCGCGGCGACGGCGAGGATCATCCCCATCGGGTTGGCCACGTCCTTTCCCTGCAGCGCGGGCGCGGTGCCGTGCGGCGCCTCCGCCATCGCGACCGTGGTACGGAGCTCGGCGTCCAGCGACAGGAGGATCGACTCCGCTCCGGCGATCGAGCCGAACAGCGGTAGGACCAGATCCGAGAGCAGGTCGCCGTCCCGGTTGAGGCAGGGGATCGCCAGCGGCTCCGATGCGGCGCCGCCGATCAGCCCGGCGAGGGTGGCGTCGATCAGCACGGGCTCGTAGGCGACCCCCGGATGGCGCTCGGCGGCCGCGTCCATCTCCTCCTTCAACATCCCCTCGTAGACCGGGCTCACCGTCCACTTCGGCCCGCCGTAGACGCGCCCCCCAAGGCGCGCCGCCGTGCGGAAGGCGTACTCGGCGACCGCGCGGCAGTCGGAGCGGTGGATGGTCTCCGTCCGGTGTGCCACCTCGGCACCGTCGGAGCCCTCTCGCCACTCCTCCGCGCCGTAGGCGTCGCCCACGGCCAGTCGGCAGACCGAGATCGGATGGTGAACGCCCCCGACGGGGGTCACGCCGGCGATCCTTCGCCCGGTGCGCACGATCACGGTGCCGTCGATCGCCTCCCGCAGGATGCGATTCGGGCTGCCCACGTCGTCCGCCGATTCCGGCGTGATCGTCGCCGCCTTCAGGCCGAGGCCCACAGCAAGCATCGCCTCGGCGGCTTCGTGGCAGACCGCGTTCTTGGTGCGGCGCCGGTTCTCGAGCGAGAGGTCGAACCGCAGGAGCTCGATGTCGAGCCCCAGGACGTCTGGATTCAGCACCCGGAGCGCCTGTTCGAGAAGCTCCTGCCCGGTCTGATCTCCCTCGAGCACGACTATGCTGACCGCGGGCATCGGATGGAACATAGTCCGCCGGTCACCGATACATGCACCTGGTGCGGAGCCGACGTCGACGAGGACGATGGCTTTCGACTGTATGAGCCCGCGGGCTCGAGAAGGGCGGCCTTCTGCCGCCTGGAGCACGTGGTCCCTTGGGCGATCCAGGGCGCGCACTGGGAGGCGGGCGAGCTCACCGAGCCGTCCTCGATCGATCCGGCGCGATCACCTGCGCGCACTGCGGCCGGGAGCTGGGGGAGGTCCACCTCCTGCTCGTCCGGCGCCGGGGAGAGGCGCGCATCCCGGACGACTTCTGCTCCGCCGACCACCTGCTCGACTGGGCGAAGGCGGGAGGTCGGTGGCAGTAGCCGGTGCGGGTCATCCTGAACATCCTCTGGCCGGACTACTCGTTGAACCCGGGGATCAGGCGCCCACGACGGCGACCGCGATCTTGACGCCTCGTCTCACCGCGAGGGGTCGGACGCGGGCTTCAGGCCGAGCTCATCGGCGTTCGCGGCCATCGCGTCGATCACCAGCTGGATGTGCTCACTCTCGTCCACGCCGAGCTCCTCGACGCCGCGCCGGATCTGGTCCCGGTCGACCTTTGCCGCGAAGGAGGGCTGCTTCAGCTTCTTGCGCACGGACTTCGGCTTCAGGCCCTCGATGCCCGTCGGGCGGACCAGCGCGCATGCGGCCACGAACCCGGACAGCTCGTCGACGGCGAACAGCGTCTTCGCGAGCGGCGTCGTCCGCGGCACGTCCAGGTACTCGGCGTGCCCGGCTACGGCGTCGAGCAGGGCCTCGGGGTAGCCGCGCCGGCGCAGCTCCTCCAGCGCCATCCGCGGGTGCCCGGTCGCCGGATCCGGATACCGCTCGTAGTCGAGGTCGTGGACGAGGCCGGTGATCCCCCAGAGCTCCTCGTCCTCGCCGCCCCGCTGGGCGTAGGCTCGCATGGGCGCTTCCACTCCGAGCACGTGCTTTCGAAGCGAGTCGGAGGCGATCCACTCGCAAACGAGGGCCCATGCATCGTCACGTGTCGGCCCGTCCATGACCCGTTGTTACCCTAGCCGCCGAATCCCGATGGCCATCGAATACCGCATCTGATGCAGAAGTTCGTGATCCAGGGGGGCACGCCCCTCTCCGGTGAGATCGCCGCTGCGGGCAACAAGAACGCGGCCCTCCCGATCCTGGCCGCCTGCCTGCTCACCGACGAGGAGCTCGTGCTCTCGAACGTGCCGCGCATCCGCGACACCGAGGCGCAGGTGGCGCTGCTCGAGCGGCTCGGGGTGAAGGCGGCGTGGACCGGCGACAACGATCTTCGGCTCCAGGCGGACGCCGTGACCGAGACCGAGGTCGACGAGGACCTGGCGTCAGCGATCCGGGCGTCGTTCCTCTTGGCCGGCCCGCTCCTGGCTCGCTTCGGCGAGGCGCGGATGCCCCCGCCCGGCGGCGACTTCATCGGGCGCCGGCGCCTGGACGCGCACCTCGACGCCTTCCGCGACATGGGCGCCCTGATCCGGGGGTCCCGCTGGATCCAGATTGCGGCGCCGGAGGGAGGGCTCGCGCCGTGCAGGATCTTCATGGACGAGCCGTCGGTCATGGCGACCGAGAATGCGCTGATGGCCGCCGCCCTGACCGAGGGACCGACCACGATCTCGAACGCGGCCTCCGAGCCCCACGTCCAGGACCTGGCGCGACTGCTCGTGCAAATGGGCGCGCAGATCGACGGCATCGGCTCGAACGTGATGACCGTCCACGGGCGGGACAAGCTCGGGGGCGCCGAGCACACGATCTGCCCGGACCACATCGAGGTGGCCAGCTTCATGGCGCTCGCGGCGGCGACCGGCGGCGAGTTGCGCATCCGCGACACCGAGCCCGATGACCTGATGATGATCCGCCGCCAGTTCCGCCGTCTGGGCCTGCAGTCCATGATCGAGGGCCGCGACGTCCTGGTGCCGCCGGAGCAGCCGCTCGAGATCAAGGTCGACGTCGGCGAGATGACGCCGAAGATCGACGACGGCCCGTGGCCGGCGTTCCCGGCTGATCTGACGTCGATCGCGTTGGCCCTCGCCACCCAGGCCCGTGGGGAGATCCTGATCTTCGAGAAGATGTTCGAGAACCGTCTGTTCTTCGTCGACAAGCTGGTCGCGATGGGCGCTCGGATCACGTTGTGCGATCCCCACCGGGCGATCGTCAACGGTCCGAGCCGTCTTCACGGCGAGCGAGTTGACAGCCCGGACATCCGGGCGGGAATGGCGATGCTCATCGCGGCGCTGGCCGCGGAGGGGGTCTCCGAGATCGGCAGGGTGGAGCAGATCGACCGCGGGTACGAGCGCATCGACCTGCGGCTGCGGGAGCTCGGCGCCAGGATCGAACGCGTCGCCGTGGAGCCTGTCCCCGCGTAGGCCTCCGTCTGGGCTAGCGACGAAGTCGCGGATCGAGAGTGTGAACCTGCCGCCCCGATCGCGTCGCAACCCGGCGGCAGCGGACGAATCCGAGCAAGCTCGGATCACCGGTCGCCTTCGGCTCCCTGGGAGCATGCCGCCGGAGTGATGATGATCCACCGAATACCCCCGGGTACCCGGGACGTCCTTCCCGACGAGATGCGGGAGCTTCGGCGCCTCCAGGCCGCGCTCGCTGACGCGTTCGAGCGGTTCGGGTACGGCGAGGTCGCGACGCCCACGATCGAGTACCACGAGGTGCTCGCTCGGGGCGACGAGCGGGGGGCTCCGGCCGCCTACCGATTCTTCGACGAGGACGGGGCGCTTCTGGCCATGCGCACCGACATGACCGTGCCGATCGCGCGCCTGGTCGCGACGCGGCTCCGCGATTCCGAGCCACCGTTCCGGCTCTGCTACGTGGGCAATGCGTACCGCGCCATCCGCCCCCAGCGAGGGCAGATGCGGCAGTTCATGCAGGCCGGGGTGGAGCTGATCGGCGTGGACGCCCCCGACGGAACGGCCGAGGTGATCGAGGTCCTGGCCGCGGCGTTGGACGCGGTCGGCTTGACGCGGGCCGTGATCGGGCTGGGCGACGCCGACCTGTACGGTCAGCTGCTCTCCGAGCACGGCGTCTCGCGCGAGCCTCGCGAGTCGATCCTGCGGGTCCTCGCCAGACACGACCTCGTGGGGCTCGAGGCCGAGATCGACCAGCTCGAGCTGGACGCCGGCGAGCGCGAGACGCTGCTCCGCCTGCCCACCCTTCGAGGCGGGCCCGAGGTCCTGGATCGCGCCCGCGAGCTGGGTGGCGGGGCCGTGGATCGCGCGATCCAGCGGCTCGCGACCACCTACGAGGCACTTGCGCCCGAGGTGGCCGAGCGAGTTCAGCTCGATCTCGGCCTGCTCCGTGACCTGGGCTACTACACGGGCGCGATCGTGGAGGTCTACGACCCGGCGCTTGGCCACGTCCTCGGCGGCGGCGGGCGTTACGACGAGCTGATGGGGAGGTTCGGCTGGCGCCTGCCCGCGGTGGGCTTCGCGCTCTACCTCGAGCGGGTACACATCGCGCAGGCCGAGGAGGAGCGACTCGGCGGCGAGCCGGGAAACGGCGGCCGAGGCGAGGCGACATGAGGTTCGCGGAGGTCTCCGGTTCCCGAGCCCGGGAGGAGGGGGCCCTGAAGCTGGCCGTTCCGCGAGGCGCGCTGCTCGAGGGCACGCTCGACCTCCTCGACCGGATCGGGGTGGACACGGCCGAGGTTCGGGGCGAGTCGCGCTCGCTCGTCTTCACGGTGGGTGGCCTCAGCCTGGTCACGATGCGCCCTTCGGACGTGCCGACCTACGTCGAGGCGGGTGCGGCCGACCTGGGGATCACCGGCAAGGACGTGCTGCTGGAGCAGAGTGATCGCGCCGTCTATGAGCTGCTGGACCTTCGCTATGGCGCCTGCCGCATGGTGCTGGCCGGGCGCAAGGACGACGAGAGCCTGGGCGAGGCGGAGCGTCGCCTCGGGTCGGTGCGGATCGCGACCAAATACCCCCGGATCGCGACCCGGTACTTCGAGTCGAGCGGCCGTCAGGCCGAGGTGGTGGAGGTGAAGGGCTCCGTGGAGCTGGCGCCGCTGGTCGGCCTCGCCGACGGAATCGTGGATCTCGTCGACACAGGGCGAACGCTCGAGGAGAACGCGCTCGAGGTTCGCGAGGAGATCGTCCGGTGCACCGCGAGGCTCGTCGCCAACCGCGTGGCTCACAAGCTGCGAGCCGCCGAGCTCGACGCCCTGGCTGAGCGGATGAAGGGAGCGACTTCCGAGTGAGGGCGGAGTGGGTGCAATGGGATGGGCGCGACGCGCCGGGGCTGGCTGCTCGACTGCGGTCGCTGGCGCCGCCCCTCAGCGAGGTCTCGGGCGAGGTCGAGAGGATCGTCGAGCGAGTTCGGGAGGGCGGCGACGCCGCGCTTCGCGACATCTCGGCGAGCCTGGGCGAGGAGCCGCCGGAGTCGATCGCCGTCGACCCCGAGGCGATCGAGGCTGCGCCCGGGCTGCTCGAGCCCGACGTGCGGGACGCGCTGCGGCTCGCCGCTGAAAACGTCGACGCGGTGGCGCGTGCGGAGCTCGAGGCGCGCGGGCGACCCGCCGCGGTCGAGCTTCCCGAGGGCCAGGCGGTCGAGGTCCGCGATGAGCCGATCGCGGCGGTCGGCGTGTACGCGCCCGGGGGCCGGGCGGCGTATCCCTCCTCGGTCCTGATGTGCGCGATCCCGGCGCGCGTGGCCGGGGTCGTCCGGGTGGCGGTCGCGAGCCCGCCGGGCGCCGCGGGTCGTCCCAACGCAGCGGTGCTCGCGGCCTGCTCGATCGCCGGGGTGCGCGAGGTGTACGCCGTGGGCGGCGCCCAGGCGATCGCGGCGCTGGCGTTCGGAACCGAGGCGATCGGCCGGGTGGACCTGATCGCCGGACCCGGCAATCGGTACGTGCAGGAGGCCAAACGGCTCGTGTCGTCCGCAGTCGGGATCGACGGGATCGCGGGCCCGAGCGAGTTGATGGTGGTCGCCGACGGAACCGCGAACCCCGACTGGATCGCGCTCGACGTCTGCGCGCAGGGGGAGCACGGCGAGGACAGCCCCCTGATCGTGGCTTCGCCGGACGTCGCGCTGCTCGAGCGGATCGCCGAGTTGGTGGAGGCGTTGGTCGCGGAGCGCCCGAGCGTCGCACAGGCGCCGCTGGCGCTGGTGGCGACGACCGGAGTCGAAGCTGCACTGTCGCTGTCCGACGCCGTGGCCCCGGAGCACCTGGAGCTCGCCTTCGAGGGGGCCGACGTGCTCGCCGCCCGGACTCGGGTGGCCGGCTGCGTCTTCGTCGGAGGCGGAGGCGCGACCGCGTTCGGCGACTACGCCGCCGGCTCCAACCACGTCCTTCCGACGGGCGGCGCGGCGCGCTATCGGCGGCCCGCTCGGCCCGGGCACGTTCCGACGTCGCACGTCGGTCGTCACCATCCCGCCGCCCGCGGCAACGGCCCTGGCGCCGTACGTCGCCGCTCTTGCGGGCGCGGAGGGCTTTCCCGTGCACGGCGAGTCGGCTGAGGCGCGGGCCGGCTCCTGATCCGCAAAGATGCACGGTTTGCAGGCAATTTCACGAAGCCGATGAGTCGCACAGCCGAGATCAGCCGCAAGACCCGCGAGACGGAGGTGACCGTCGCAGTCGACCTGGATGGTGGGGAGGTCTCCACCTCGACCGGGGTGGGGTTCCTCGACCACATGCTCGAGCTGCTCGGGCGACACGGCCGGCTCGGCCTGGGCGTCGAGGCCGACGGGGGACCTCGAGACGGGTGCGCACCACACGGTCGAGGACGTCGGCATCGCGCTCGGGCAGGCGCTCGACAGCGCGCTCGGCGACCGGGCCCGGATCCGCCGCTACGGCTACATGGCGGTCCCGATGGACGAGGCGCTCGCGATGTGTGCGATCGACGTCTCCGGCCGCCCGCTCTGCCGGTTCGAGGCCGACCTGCCCCCGGTCTCGATCGCCGGGTTCGACGCCGAGCTCGCCGAGGAGTTCTTTCGCGCGGTGGCGACCAACGCGAAGCTGACGCTCCACGTCGGGACGCGGTACGGCTCCAACGCACACCACATGATCGAGGCGTGCTTCAAGGCATTCGCACGGGCCCTTCGCGAGGCGATCGAGATCGATCCGGACGAATCCGGCGTTCCCTCCACCAAGGGAACTCTCGCCTAGCCGCGAGCCGATGCGCACGGCCCGCCGCGGCACGCGGCCTGCATACTGAGCTGATGGCTTCGATCGCGATCCTCAACTACGGCATGGGGAACCTGCGCTCGGTCGAGAAGGCCCTCGAGCGGGTGGGCGCTCGAGGCCGAAGTGACCAGCGATCCGGCGGCGGCCCGCGCGGCGGACGGCCTCATCCTGCCCGGCGTCGGCGCCTTCCCGGCCGCCATGCAGAGGGTTCGCGAGCTCGAGCTCGACGCCCTGGTCGCCGAGCGGCGTGAGCGCCGGCATGCCGGTGCTGGGCATCTGCCTCGGCCTGCAGCTCCTGTTCGAGCGATCGACGGAGCGGGGCGGAGCGGAAGGGCTCGGGCTGGTCCCAGGCGAGGTGACGGCACTCGAGGCTCGCGGGTTGAAGGTTCCGCACATCGGCTGGGAGCCGGTGCGCTGGGAGCGGTCCTCGGAGCTCACGGACGGCCTCGGCAACGAGACGCCCTTCTACTTCGTCCACTCGTTCGGCGTGCGGCCCGCCGAGCCCGGCGACGTGCTCGGAAGCGCCGAGTGGGGCGAACGCTTCGTCTGCGCGATCGCCCGACCCCCGCTCTACGGAGTCCAGTTCCATCCCGAGAAGTCGAGCGCCGCGGGCCTTCGCCTGCTCGCCAACTTCGCCCGAATCTGCGCCGCGGTCCCCGCGTGAACCTCTATCCGGCGATCGACATTCGCAAGGGCCACGTCGTGCGGCTGACCCAGGGCGACTACGAGCGGGAGACCGCCCACGACCCGGATCCCGTCGACGCGGCCCGGCGCTGGAAGGCTCAGGAGGCGCGCGTACTGCACGTCGTGGACCTGGATGGGGCCCGCTCGGGCCAGCCCGAGAACCTCGACCAGGTCCGCGAGATCGCCGCGCTGGGCGTCCCGGTTCAGTTCGGCGGCGGCCTTCGAGACGTGTTCGCCGTGGAGGCCGCCCTGGAGGCGGGGGCGCGACCGGGTGGTGGTCGGCACGGCCGCCGTTCGGGACCCCGAGCTGGTGGCGAGTCTCGTCGAGGCCCACGGCGACCGGGTGGTGGTGTCGCTCGACAGCAGGGGCGGCCGGGTCGCGGTCGGCGGCTGGCTCGAGCCCTCAGACGCCGCGCCCGCCGAGCTCCTGTCGGCGATGGCGGCTCGCGGGGTGCAGCCGCTTCCTCCACACGCCGATCGAGGTGGACGGGACACTCCGCGGGCCCGGCGCTCGAGGGGCTGTCCGCAGCTCGCCGCGGTCGCCCACCGCACGGGCACCCGCTGGATCTACTCCGGCGGGATCGGCTCGCTCGACGATCTTCGACGCCTGGCGGCACTGGGCCTCGACGCGCTCGACGGCGTGATCGTCGGCCAGGCGCTCTATGACGGGACGCTTCACCGTCGCGGAGGGGCAGGCGGCCCTCGACGGGGCGAGCTGATGCCCGCCTCCGAGTCGATCGCGAAGCTGTTCACCCGGGGCAAGGCGCTTCCCTGGGCCCGGATCTACTTCCTGAGCGAGTGGGCGTATCGAAAGGGGAGGGCGGCTCACGGCGGGCTGAGCGGCACCGAGCGCTCCGAGCTCGGGCGACTGCTGACGAAGTCCAAGGGCCGCCGCGGGAATCTCACCGGTCGTGAGTTCGAGCGGCTACGCACCCTCGGGATGAAGGCGTTCCAGGCGGCTCGCAAGGGCTGAGCCACCGGGCCGCGGACGTTACCCTCGCTGGATGGCCCTGAAGCGCGTGATCCCCTGCCTCGACGTCGATTCCGGGAGGGTCGTCAAGGGGACCAACTTCGTCGGACTGCGCGACGCCGGCGACCCGGTGGAGCTCGCGGCCCGCTACGACGAGGAGGGGGCCGACGAGCTCGTCTTCCTCGACATAACCGCCTCGCACGAGCGGCGCGACACGATCGTCGAGCTGGCCAGGCGGACCGCCGACAACGTGTTCATCCCGTTCACGATCGGCGGCGGCATTCGCTCGGTCGAGGACGCCCAGGCGGTCCTGGACGCCGGTGCCGACAAGGTGTCGGTCAACTCCGCTGCTCTTGCCCGTCCGGAGCTGCTCTCGGAGCTCGCCGAGGTCTTCGGCTCGCAATGCGTCGTGATCGCCATCGACGCGAAGCGCCAGCGACGGCGGCGTGGGGGGTGTATGTCAACGGGGGACGGCGGCGTCGGTCGAGGGGCGGGAGCGCCGTCGAGTGGGCGCGCGAGGCCGACCGAGCGGGGGGCCGGTGAGGTGCTCCTGACGAGCATGGACCGCGATGGGACGACGGACGGGTACGACCTCGACCTGACCCGTGCCGTGGCCGAGGCGGTCGCGGTGCCGGTGATCGCCTCGGGCGGCGCCGGTGAGCTTCGGCATCTGGAGGAGGGCATCCTCGAGGGCGGCGCCGACGCGGTCCTGTGCGCCTCGATCTTCCACTACGGCACCCACACCGTCGGCGAGGCCAAGCAGCACCTTCACGAGCCGGGCATCCCGGTCAGGCTCGACCGATGAGCGAGGCCGCGCCGGGGTTCGGCGGCGTGCTGGAGACGGTGCTCTACTACGAGCCCGCGCAGCGGGAGCCCGTCGAGCGCTTCTACTCCGAGATCCTCGGCCTCCGGGCCGTGGCCCGATGGGGCGACGGGATGGCCTATCGGGTGGGAGCCGGGGTCCTGCTGCTCTTCGACACGGAGAAGCTCGGCCAGCGAACCGAGGCTCACTCCCGTCACGGGGCGAAGGGCGCCGGCCACACCTGCCTGACCGCCGCGGCGGGCGAATACGAGGAGTGGAAGCGACGCCTGGCCGACCATGACGTGAGCATCGACCACGAGGCCACCTGGCCGGGCGGCGCCCGCTCCGTCTACTTCCGCGACCCCGCGGACAACCTGCTCGAGATCGCGGATCGCGACCTCTGGCCGGAGTAAGGCGGGCTGATCGAAGCCGTGCCCAGCGGCTGGGTGGAGGGGTCAGCCTCTTGGTCTGGTGCTTTCCGGTCGCCGTGCTTTTGCGCTGCGTGGCCCCGCGGCTCCGGCTTGAAGGCGCGGACCGTGGACGTGCCGGTGAGGTAGATCTTCTTGCCGTCGGAGATCACCGGGTTGTACTCGCCCTGGTCGTTGTAGAAGACCTTCTTGCCCGTCTTGGCGTCGTAGCCGAACGTGCCGATGTTCGGGCCGATCACCGAGACGTAGACGGTCTCGCCGACGACGCTCGAGGAGCCGAGGACGATCCCGCCGACCGAGTGCTCCCAGCGCACCGACCCGGTGCGGGCGTCCAGCGCGTAGAAGTGCTTGTCCTCGGAGCCGATGTAGACGGTCGGCGGCGAGTTCGGCGTCTGCGCCACCGCCGGGGACGAGTAGACCTCGGCCCCGGTCGAGTGGCTCCATGCGAGCTCGCCGGTCTTCTCCACGTAGCTGTAGACGCGGCCGTCGAGGCCGCCGAGGTAGACGCGGCCCCAGGCGACCGCCGGCGTCGAGTAGGCGCCGCCGCCGCGCAGAAAGCCGCCGCCCTGGGTGTGCGCCGTCCACTTCACCTTGCCGTTCCCGGCGTCCAGGGCCCACACCTCGCCCGCGTAGTTGTCGGCGAAGACGGTCCCCTTGTCGTATGCCAGGGCGCCCTTCACGGCGCCCCCGGTGTGCACGGTCCAGTCCGTCTTGCCGGTCTTCGCGTCGAGGGCGAAGATGTCGCCCGACTCGCAGCCGAAGATCACCTTCCCGCCGTGGACGAGCGGCGATGACTCGCTGCGGCCGGGGAGGGGGTGGCGCCACAGCACCTTGCTCCCGTGCGGGTGCGGGCGAATCGCCACCGCCTGCTGGGGCTCCAGGTTGACGGCGAACAGGCGGCCGCGCCAGTAGGCGGGCGACGATGCGTTCAGGTTGCCGATCTTGCGCTTCCACTCGATGTGGCCCGAGCCCGAGTTGAGCGCGTAGAAGAGCCCGTCCTTGTCCATGAAGTAGATGCGGCCCTTGACCACGATCGGCTGGAACTCGAGCAGCTTGCCCGCCTGGAAGCTCCAGAGGTTCGAGCCGAAGGGCGGGATCGAGGTGCTTCGCCGGCAGGTAGCGCGTCCGCTCGCGGTCGTGGCCGTACATCGGCCAGTCCACGGTCTTCGACCACCTGCTTCTGCTGGTCGAAGGCGGCGTCTGGATTCGTCACGTCGCCCGGGCGCTTCAGCGCGAAGTAGGCGGCGATCGCGACCGCCGCGACCACGACCAGCCCGGCGCCTCCCGCGACGGCAAGCCGACGCCGGACGCTCCAGGAGCGCCAGATCTTGAGTGCGCGAGCCATCCGCGAAGCCCGTCATGGTAGGGAACGCCTCCGAAGGCTCGGTAAACGCGCCACGATGACCGCCCCACGGCCGAAGATCGACGCCATCGCTGCTTGCCGGAGCGGCTGAGCGCGCTCCCCGGCCTCGACCGGGTGCGGGAGGCCGCGGCCGGGCTCGCGCGCCTATCTGGTCGGCGGCGTCGGTGCGCGATCTGCTGCTGGGACGCGAGCGCGCGGACATCGACGTCGCCGTGGAGGGCGACGCGGTGGACGAGCTGGCGCGGCGCCTCGGTGGAGCGCTGCGCCACCCACGAGCGGTTCGCCACCGCGACCGTTCGCACCGGCGGCCTCGAGCTCGATCTCGCGGCGACCCGCGCCGAGGCCTATCCCCGGCCCGGCGCCCTTCCGGAGATCCGGCCCGCGCCGCCTTGCGGAGGATCTCGCCCGCCGCGACTTCACCGTCAACGCGATGGCCGTGCCGCTCGCCCCGCCATCCGAGCTGATCGATCCCCACGGCGGGCTCGGCGGACCTCGGGCGCGGAGAGCTCCGGATCCTCCACGACGCGTCGTTCGCGGACGACCCGACCCGCGCCATTCGGGCCGCCCGGTACGCGGCGCGGTACGGGTTCACGCTCGAGCCCTCGACCGCCGAGCGAGCGCGGCAGCGCCGACCTCGGGACGGTGTCAGCGGATCGCAAGAGGCCGAGCTTCGAAAGCTCGCCGCCGAGCCCGAGGCGGCGAAGGGGTTTTCGCGCTGCTCGTCCGAATGGGGCCTGCTGTCGCTGGCGCCGGATGCCGTCGAGCTCGTCGGGGCCGTCTCCGAGCTGGTCGGCGCGGCCCCGTGGCCGGAGGTCGCGCCACGCGGCGAGGCGGTGCTGGGCGCGGCGCTCGGGCACGCGGGTCGAGGAGGCTCGGCGCCTGGCCCAGGCGAGCCCGACGCGCCCCTCCGAGGGGGTGGAGCTGGCGCGCGGGCGCTCGGGCGTCGAGCTGGCGCTGGCCCGGGCGCTGGGCGCGGAGTGGCTCGACCGCTACGTCTCGGAGTGGCGCCGGATCCGCCTCGAGATCGACGGCGACGACCTGCTCGGCCGCGGGCATCCCCGAGGGACCGGCGATCGGCGATGGCCTCGCCGAGGCGATGCAGGGCGAAGCTGGACGGCGAGGCGAGCGGCGCCGAGGAGGAGCTTCGGGTGGCGCTTCGGGCGGCGCGCGAGAGCCTCCGACGCTAGGGCGCCCGAGCCGGTCGCGGCATTCGCTACTTTCGCCATCGTGACCGATCCGTTCCGCGACGACTACGGCTATCTGACCGAGCTCCCGGAGGAGCTGCGGGACAGGCGGAGGGAGGCGGCGCGGCGACGCAGGTGGCGGCGTCGCCTCGCGGTCCTCGGGCTGCTCGCGGTGATCGGAGCGGTGGCCGCGCTCGTCGTCACGAGCATCGGCGGGGGTGGAGGGCGGAGGCGGCGGGGAGAGGAAGCAGCGCCTCCGACCACGCAGGCCCAGGTGACCACGCCGTCCTACCCCGCCGGCTGGAAGCCGCATCCGGGACCGGTTCCGATCCTCGAGTACCACGCGATCCAGCCGCCCGTGTCGCCGGCGCCCAGTTTCCGCAGCTGTTCGTGCCGCAGGCCGACTTCCAGCGCCAGATGCAGTGGCTCAAGGACAACGGGTACGAGGCGGTGACGCTCGACCAGGTGGAGACCGCCTGGTACGAGCACGGCGAGCTCCCGCCGAGGCCGATCGTCGTCAGCTTCGACGACGGCTACCTGAGCCAGTACGTCGCCGCCTTCCCGGAGCTGCAGCATCTCGGCTGGAAGGGAGTGATCAACCTGGTCGCGCAGGGGTCCGACCTGCCGGACGACGGACGTCCAGAAGATGCTCGATGCCGGCTGGGAGCTCGCCTCGCACACGATCACCCATGCGGACCTGACGACGGTCGACTCGGCTCAGCTCGAGCGCGAGGTGGCGGGCTCACGTCAGATCCTGCAAGCGGCGCTTCGGGGTTCCGGTGGACAACTTCTGCTACCCGGCGGGCTCCTACGACGACACGGTGATCTCGGCGGTCCACGCGGCCGGATACGTGGGCGCGGAGTCCGAGGTCCCGGGGATGGCGACGGCGGCCCACCCGTACGTCCTCAACCGGATCGAGATCCAGCTGACCGACGGGCTGCAGGGGTTCATCAGCAAGCTGCGCGCCGCCGGGGCCGCGTAGCCGTGCGCTGGCGGGAGCGAAGCGGCGTGAGGTGGCTCGAGGCCGAGCTGCCGGGCGCCAGGGCGGCGTTCAGCTCCCGGCTCGGCGGAGTCAGCGATTCGCCCTTCGAGAGCACTCAACCTCGGGCGGCTCACCGGGGACCCGGGGGTGCGCGAGAACCGGATGCGGCTGGCCGCGGCGCTCGGGATCGATCCCGAGCTGCGTCCTGATCGGCCGACAGGTCCACGGCAGCCGAGGTGATTCGGCATGAAGGGCCGATGCGCCCGGGCGCCTTCCTCGAGCCGGCGCCGGAGCTCCCGGAGGCCGACGGGCAGGTCGCCGCCGGCGACGGGCTCGTGCCGCTGGTGCTCGTCGCCGACTGCCTGCCGGTGGCGCTCGCGGGAGACGATCGGCATCGCGATGATCCACTGCGGCTGGCGCGGGCTGGCGGCCGGGATCGTGGAGCGCGGGGTGGAGGCGACCGGGCGCCCTGGCGGCGGCGGTGGGCCCCGGCATCGGACCGTGCTGCTACGAGGTCGACGAGCCGGTCCTCGCCGCCTTCGAGGAGCTCGGCCCCGAGGTGGCGACCGACCGGATGCTCGACCTGCGAATGGTCGCGCGACGCCTGCTGGAGCGCGCCGGGCGTCGAGGAGATCGAGGTCTGCGAGCTCTGCACGAGCTGCAATCCCGACCTCTTCTTCTCGCACCGGCGCGACGACGGCCGCACGGGTCGCCAGGCCGGCCTCGTCTGGGCTAGCGACGAGCGCGGTGAAGCGAGTCATCTGATGCCCGGCCTGATTCACGGCCTCGAGGCCGAGCGGATCCGGCGCAATCTCGAACGGGCGCGGGAGCGCGCCGGGGACTCAGGTCGAGATCCTGGCGGCGACCAAGTACGTGCCGGCGGAGGAGATGGGGGCGCTCGCGGAGGCCGGCGTGACGCTCGTCGGCGAGAACCGTCTCCAGGACCTTCAGGCCAAGCGGGAGCGCTGGGCCGATGCCTTCGCCTGGGACTTCATCGGCAACCTCCAGAGCCGGAAGGTCAAGGCGATCGTCCCGCTGGTGCGCCTGATCCACTCGGTGGCGAGCGATTCGGCGCTCGCCCAGCTGGAGCGCCACGCGACGCCCGAGACCGAGGTGCTGGTCGAGGTGAACGTCGCCGGAGAGCCCGGCAAGGGAGGCGTGGCTCCCGAGCGAGCTCGGCGAGTTCATCGCACGCTGCCCGGTTCGCGTGGTCGGATTGATGACGATGCCGCCGTTCAGCACCGACCCCGAGGCCTCGCGCCCCGCCTTCGCACGCCTGGCGGAGCTGGCCGCCGAGCATCGCCTCGAGCGCCTGTCGATGGGCACGAGCCAGGACTGGGAGGTGGCGATCGAGGAGGGGGCGACGATCGTCCGGCTGGGCACCGCGCTTTACGCCTGAGCGCTCCTACCGCGGGAACCGCAATAATCCGTACAGGAATAGCGATTGGGGAAGCGAACGTACGCTGAGCGATGGCCTTTCGCGACACATGGCACCGTGCGCTCGTCTACTTCGGGCTCGCCGAGGACCCCGAGTACCAGGAGTCCGATCTCTACGACCCGGACACGGGGACCCAGGGCGAGGTCTACGACGCACCGGCAGCCCGACCCGCGACGGTAAGCCCGATCCGCCAGCGCCGCCGGGCGCGCGACGAGATCGACGACATCTTCGCCGACGACGAGCCGGTCGCCGACACGCGCACCCGGAGCCTGCGTCCCGTGGGAGGCAACGGGGGCGCCGACGTCCGCGTCCACCTGGTCACGCCCTTACAGCTTCAACGACGCCCAGGAGGTCGCCGACAAGTTCAAGCAGGACGTCCCGGTGATCCTCAACCTGCAGACGACCGACTCCGAGCTCGCCAAGCGGCTGATCGACTTCACGTCCGGCCTCACCTACGCCCTCGGCGGCGGAATGCAGAAGATCGCCGACAAGACGTTCCTGCTGACGCCCCGCAACGTCGAGGTGTCGGCCGAGGAGAAGGCCCGCCTGGTCGAGAAGGGCTTCTTCAACCAGAGCTAGCCCATACCCTTCCCAGCCATGAAGGTTGGGTTTGCGGGAGCCGGCAACATGGCCGCGGCGATGGCGCGCGGGTGGGCCGCCGGGGACGGCGGCCCGGAGGCGATGCTCTTCTGCGACCTCGACCGCGACCGCGCCGAGGCGATCGCGCGCGAGGTGGGCGGGGAGACGCGCGACGGGCTGCCGCGGCTCGCCGAGGACTGCGACGTCCTGGTGCTCGCCGTGAAGCCGGCGGCGCTCACCGACGTGGCCAAGGAGCTGGACGGAAGGGCTCCGGCGCTGATCTCGATCCTGGCCGCGACGTCCACGGCCCAGCTCGCGGAGGCGTTTCCGGAAGTCCCCGTGCTGCGCCTGATGCCGAACCAGCCCGTGGAGGTCCGCCGGGGGGTGCTGTGCTACGTGGCCGCGCGGCATGCCCGAGACGCTCCTCGTCGAGCTGGTGGGCCTGCTCGAGCCGCTGGGGGAGCTGATTCCGCTGGACGAGGCGCCTGATGGATCCGGCGATGGCGGTCATGTCCAGCTCGCCCGCCTACATCGCGCTCATGGCGGAGGCGCTCGCCCGCGGCGGGGAGCGGGAGGGCCTCGACCCGAAGCTCGCCGGTGAGCTGGTGGCCGGAGCCCTGGCCGGCACCGCGGAGCTCCTGCGGAAGCGGGATCCGGCGACGATCCGCGACGCCGTTGCGTCTCCGGGCGGCGCCACGGAGGCCGGGCTCGGCGCAGCTCGAGGGGATCGTGGAGGATGCGTTCGTGAACGCAGTGAACGCGTCGCTGGAGCGGTTCCGATGATGCTCTCGGCCGACGATCGGCCGCGGCACCGTCGCCGACTACGTCGAGGCCGTGTTCATCGTCTACTTCATCCTGATCTTCGTTCGGATCCTGCTCACCTGGGTGCCCCGGATCCCCTACAACCGCGGCCTCCGCGCGGCGATCGGATTCATCGAGGAGGTGACGGACCCGTACCTGAACCTGTTCCGGCGGGTGATCCCGCCGCTGGGCGGCGGTGGGTTCGCGCTCGACCTCAGCCCGATGCTGGCGATGATCCTCCTGTACGTCGTCGGGTCGATCGTCGTCGGCGTCATCCGCGGGTGAGCTCGGCTCGCCTGGGCGGGGCGCTCGACGCTTGGCGCCGCGCGCTCATCGTGTGCGGCGCCGTGGTGCTCGTCGACCAGGCGTCGAAGGCGACCGTCGTCTCATCCCTCTCCGTGGGCCAGAGCGAGGCGTTGCCGCTGGGCTTCAAGCTCGCGAACACCCCGAACGCCGGGCTCGCGTTCGGGATCGGGAGCGGTCACGGCGCGGTGCTCGCCGTGACGATCGTCGCGCTGGCGCTGGTGCTGGTCTGGTTCGCGCTCGACCCGGCGCGGCCCGGCCTGTGGCTCGCCGTCGGGCTGCTCGCAGGCGGCGCGCTCGGCAACCTCGCCGACCGGGTTCGCGCCGACGCCGTGACCGACTTCATCGACCCGCCGCTCTGGCCGACCTTCAACCTCGCCGACGTCGCGATCACCCTGGGGGCGGTCGCGCTGGTGCTGGTCTCCATCGGCGGGGAGGTCGACGAGCGAGCGGGGCGAGACCAGGGCGGGTGATGGCCGAGCCGCGCCTCGTCCACGCCGACGAGTGGCTGGCCGTGATCGACAAGCCTGCAGGGCTGGTCGTCCACGCGGCGCCCGGGCACACCGGCCCCACGCTCGTCGACGTGCTCGGCGACCTGCTCGCCGGCGGGGGGGACCCGCAGCGGCCCGGGGATCGTCCACCGGCTCGACAAGGACACCTCCGGGCTGATGATCGTCGCCCGAGCGGACGAGGCGCATCGCCTCCTCGCCGCCCAGATCAAGGCGCGCGAGGTCAGGAGGACCTATCTCGGCGCTGGTCGAGGGCCATCCCCGGTCCCGCACCGGGGCGATCGACGCGCCCCTGGGCCGGGACTACCGGGCGCCGGAGCGCCGCGCGGTCGGCGGCCGCGCGGCCGCGGGCCGCGCGCACCCACTTCACGGTGCTCGAGCTGCTGCCGGACAGACGCGCTGGTCGAGGCGCGCCTGGAGACGGGCCGCACGCACCAGGTGCGCGCCCACTTCGCGGCGATCGGCCACCCGGTGGCGGGCGATCCCGCGCTACGGGCATGCGGGCCGCCACGGCCTCTCCCGCCAGTTCCTGCACAGCTCGCGGCTCGGGTTCCGCCACCCGTTGACCGGCGACGAGCTCGAGTTCGAGTCCGAGCTGCCGGCGGATCTCCGGCGCGCCTTGGTGGGGGCGCGCGAGGCCAGTTAGGCTGCGCGCTCGAGGCGCCTCGGGTTCGTGCCGTGAAGCGTGTTCAGGGCTGACGGCCTCTAGAATCCGCCACGACCCGTAACCGACCCCCGGCGGGAGCACGGGGCCCTGCCCAGCTCGAGTAGCCGGGTCCCCTCGGCGCCGCCGGGAGAGCACGCCAACCGAGACAAGGGAGCCCGATGTCCGAGCCTGGAATCAAGGGAGCTGCTGGAGGCCGGCCTGCATTTCGGCCACCAGACGCGCCGCTGGGATCCCCGCATGCGCCCGTACATCTTCGGGGAGCGCGACGGGATCCACATCATCGACCTGCTGCAGACCGAGCACCTGCTCGCCGAGGCGACGCAGGTTCGCCGCCGACGTGGCCAGCAAGGGCGGGACGGTCCTGTTCGTCGGCACCAAGAAGCAGGCCCGCGACTCGGTCAAGGAGTGGGCGGAGCGCTGCGACATGCCGTACGTGAACCAGCGGTGGCTGGGCGGCCTGTTGACCAACTTCCACACGATGTCCGCGCGGATCGACCGCCTGCACGAGCTGACCGCCCTGCGCGACGAGGGACAGCTCGCACTGTTGCCCACCAAGGAGCGAATGGCGCGCGAGGCCGAGCTCGAGAAGCTCGAGTACAACCTCGGCGGCGTGCGCGGGATGAAGCGGCTGCCGCAGGCGGCGCTGATCATCGACCTGAAGACCGAGACGATCGCGGTTCGGGAGGCCGAGCGCCTGCGGATCCCGATCATCGGGCTCGTCGACTCGAACGTCGATCCCGTGCCGATCGACTTCCCGATCCCGGGCAACGACGATTCGATCCGCTCCTGCAAGCTGGTGGTCGCAGACCGTCGGCGAGGCGGTGTACGAGGCGGCGCAGTCGTGGCGCGAGGCGGAGGCAAAGCGCCAGGCCGAGGAGGAGGAGCGACGGCGACGCGAGGCGGAGGAGCGCGCCAGGCGCGAGGCCGAGGAGCGCGCCCGCAAGGAGGCCGAGGAGGCGGCCGCCCAGGCCGGCCGCCGGCGCGGCGCCGAGGGGACCGCGGAGGCCGGCTCCGGTCCGCGAGCGCGAGCGGATGAGCGCCGACGTCTCCGCCGCCGACGTCAAGGCGCTGCGCGAGCGGACCGGCGCCGGGATCATGGACTGCAAGGCGGCCCTCGCCGAGTCGGGCGGCGACATCGACAAGGCGATCGAGATCCTGCGGGTCAAGGGACAGGCGTCGGCCGCGAAGCGGAGCGGTCGCGCCACGAGCGAGGGTCTCGTGGCCTCCTACATCCATGCGACCGGCAAGGTCGGCGTGCTGGTCGAGATCCAGTGCGAGACGGACTTCGTCGCCCGCAGCGACGAGTTCCAGGAGTTCGCCCGCGAGGTGGCGATCCACATCGCGGGCGCCCACCCGCCGCCGATCTACGTCTCGCCGGAGGAGATTCCTGAGGACGTCCGGGCCGCCGAGCGCGGGGTGTTCGAGGCCAAGGCCCGCGAGGAGGACAAGCCCGCGGACGTGATCGAGCGGATCGTCGAGGGCCAGCTCACGAAGTGGGGCAAGGAGGTCGCCCTGCTCGAGCAGGAGCACGTGCGGACGGATCGCTACGAGGGGAAGTCGATCGAGGACCTGCGCGCCGAGCTGGCTTCGAAGACGGGCGAGAACGTGCGAGTGGCGCGTTTTGCGCGGTTCGTGGTCGGCGAGGCTGAATAACTCCGCCGAACGCTTACGCCTGCCGCGCAACTGCGCCAGAGCATCGCTCCGCTTCGCGCCCGTGACGGCGGGTTAGGGCGACGACCTGACCCGGCAGGCAGTCCGCACCTAGCCGCGACTGCGTCGCAGCGCCAACCGGTGCAGCCTGGCGGCGCTAGCGGCAGGCCGTAGGCGGTCGGAGCTACGTTAGGCTTGCGTTTGCACGATGGCCGAACCGTCGTTCAACCGCATCCTGCTGAAGCTGTCGGGCGAGGCCCTGATGGGCGGGCTCGACTACGGAACCGATCCGGCGCGGGTGGAGCGGATCGCGGCGCAGGTGCACGAGGTGTCCGAACGCGGGGTGGAGTGCGCGGTCGTCGTTGGCGCGGGGAACATCGCCCGCGGGCTCGACGCGGCCGCCCAGGGCATGGACCGGGCGACCGCCGACTACATGGGCATGCTCGCCACGGTGCTCAACGCGCTCACCCTTCAGGACGCGCTCGAGAAGCGCGGCGCCCATACCCGGGTGCTGTCCGCGATCCAGGTGACCGAGGTCGCCGAGCCCTACATCCGCCGCCGCGCGATCCGGCACCTGGAGAAGGGGCGGATCGTGATCTTCGCGGCCGGCACGGGAAACCCGTTCTTCACCACGGACACCGCGGCGGCCCTGCGCGCCCTGGAGATTCGGGCCGAGGCGATCCTGATGGCAAAGCACGGCGTCGAGGGCGTGTATGACGCCGACCCCTCCGAGGTTCCCGACGCCAAGTTCCTCCCCGAGATCACGCACCGCCAGGCGATCGAGAGGGGCCTGCGCGTCATGGACTCGACGGCGCTGTCCCTCTGCATGGACAACGAGCTCCCGATCTACGTGTTCAACATGGCGGACGAGCGCAACATCGACCGAATCGTCTGCGGAGAGCGGGTCGGCACGCTGGTCTCGTCGGACGGGCCGGCGCTGCCCGTCCGCGAGGAGGAGGCCGCCGGCAGGCGATGACCGAGTTCACGGACGAGCTGCTCGCCGACGCCAAGGAGCGGATGACCAAGTCGGTCGAAGCGTGCAGCCACGAGCTTGCAACGGTCCGGACCGGCCGAGCATCGCCCCACCTTCTGGATCGGGTGGCGGTCGACTACTACGGGACGGAGACGCCGCTGCGCCAGCTCTCGCAGATCGCGGCGACCGACGCCCGGCTCTTGACCCTCACCCCGTACGACAAGAACGCCATCAAGATGATCGAGAAGGCGATCCTCGAGTCGGACCTCGGGCTCACGCCGTCAAACGACGGGAACGTGATCCGGCTACAGATCCCCGAGCTGAACGAGGAGCGGCGCCGGGACCTCGTCAAGGTCGTGCACGGGGTCGCGGAGGAGGGCCGGGTGGCGGTGCGGAACATCCGGCGGGACGTGATGCACGACCTGCGTGAGCTCAAGAAGGAGAGCGAGATCGGCGAGGACGACGAGCGCCGGGCGGAGGCCGAGCTGCAAAAGCAGACGGACGGGGCGATCGCCGAGATCGAGACGCTCCTGAAGGGCAAGGAAGAGGAGATCCTGGAGGTGTGAGCGCGCCCGGCCGGGCACGCTACGTAGCCATCATCACCGACGGCAACGGCCGCTGGGCGGAGCAGCGGGGGCTACCGCCGATCGAGGGGCATCGCGCCGGGGCCGACGTGGTCAAGGAGCGGTTGCGTGACGCGGTGGAGCTCGGAGTCGAGGAGCTGACCGTGTTCTCGTTTTCCACCGAGAACTGGTCGCGCCCTTCGGACGAGGTCGAGGGCCTGATGCGCATGTTCGGCGAGCGGATCGACCGGGAGACGCCGGAGCTCCACTCGGAGGGCGTGCGCATGCGCTTCATCGGCCGCCGCGCCGGCGTCGAGCCGGGGCTCGTGGAGCGAATGGAGTGGGCGGAGGAGCTCACCGCGGCCAACGACCGGATCACGCTGTTCGTCGCGTTCAACTACGGCGGGAGGGCCGAGATCGTCGACGCCGCCGCTCGCTTTGACGGGCTCGACCGAGGAGGAGTTCCGGCGCCATCTCTACGCGCCGGAGATGCACGACCCCGATCTCCTCATCCGCACGAGCGGGGAGCAGCGGATCTCGAACTACCTGCTCTGGCAGTGCGCGTACGCCGAGTTGGTGTTCCGCGACGAGCTCTGGCCCGACTTCACGCGAGAGGCGTTCGAGGAGTCGCTCGGCGAGTTCGAAGCGCGTAAGCGGCGCTTCGGCGCGCGCATCTAGTGGGCACCGGCACCCGCGCGGCGCCGAGTGCGGGCGTTAAGGTCGCGGCCTGATGGACTTCCCGCCACGCCCTCGGGAGGCCGCGCCCGAGACGGAACCGCGGGCGCGTGCGAGGCGCCGTGAGCCGGGGCCTCCCACGGAGCCCCCAGAGCCACCGCCGGTCGCGCCCCGGCGCGGCAGGCGCCCGAGGCGCGAGACCATGGCTCGAATCGCGGTCGCGGTGCCGTGGATCGCCCTGGCGATCTTCATCGTCGCGGTGGGGGGGATCCCGTTCGCGCTCGCGATGATCGGCTTCTCGGCGATCGGGCTCTCGGAGCTCTTCCGCATGACGAGGCGCTACCGGCCGATGGTCCCGGTCGCCTTCGCGGCGGCCGCCGCGATGGTGGTGGCCGCCTACTACGGGACGCAGTTCCAGATCGTGTTGGTGATCGTTGCGGCCTTCCCCGTCATGTTCGCCTACGCCCTGAGGCGCAACCGGTGGACCGGGGTGACCCATTCGATGGCGGTCACGGTCTTCGGCATCGCCTGGATCGGCCTGCCGTTCGCCCACGCCGTGCTGCTGCGCGAGCTGCCGGACCACGGAGGGGCGCTCGTGATCGATGTCCTGGTTGGGACCTTCCTCACGGACACCGCCGCCTACGCGGGGGGGCGCCTGTTCGGGCGGCACAAGCTGGCGCCGGCGCTGTCTCCGAACAAGACGCTCGAGGGCCTCGCCTTCGGGCTGGTGGGCGGGACGATGGGCTTTTGGTTCGCGGGCCTCTATCAGGACTGGCTCTCGGGGGTCGATGCCCTGATCATGGGAATCTGCATCGCGGTCTTCGCCGTGGTGGGCGACCTGTTCGAGTCGATGGTCAAGCGCGACCTCCAGATCAAGGACTCGGGCAACGTCTTCGGGCCCCACGGCGGCCTCCTGGACCGCCTCGACGCGCTCTTGTTCACGATCGTCGTGGGGTACTACCTGGCCGTCGCTCTCGTGTACTGAGCCCGTTTAGGCGACCCCAAGGACCGCCCCTACACTGCCTCGGATGAAGCGGGTGGTGATCCTGGGCTCGACGGGGTCGGTGGGCGAGCAGGCGCTCGAGGTGGTCTCGCGCTCGGACGAGCTCGCCGTGGCCGGGCTCGCCGCGGGCGAGGCTGGGAGCGGACGATCGAGCAGGCGCGCGACCACGGCGTGCCGACGGTCGCCCTGGCGGACGACGGAGCCGCGAGCGCCGCCGCGGCCGCCTGGAACGGCAGGGTCCTGAGCGGGGAGGATGGGATCAGGGAGCTGGTCGCCGAGTCCGGCGCCGACCTCGTCTTGAACGGGGTCGTCGGCTCGGCCGGGCTCGGGCCGACGATCGTCGCGCTCACCGAGGGCATCGAGCTGGCCCTGGCCAACAAGGAGAGCCTCGTGGTCGGTGGCGAGCTCGTGACCGCGCTCGCCGAGGCCACCGACACCCGGATCATCCCGGTCGACTCCGAGCACTCCGCCCTGTTCCAGCTCGTGCGCGCGAACGCCCCGGGAAGCGTCGACCGGCTCGTGCTGACGGCGTCTGGAGGCCCATTCCGCGGCCGGACGGACCTGAGCGGCGTAACGCCCGAGGAGGCGCTCGCGCATCCGACCTGGCAGATGGGCGGGCGGATCACGATCGACTCGGCGACGCTCCTGAACAAGGGCTTCGAGCTGATCGAGGCGCACCATCTGTTCGGCCTCGCCATACGAGCGGATCGACGTCGTCGTCCACGCCCAGTCGATCGTGCACGGGCTCGTGCATCTCAACGATGGCGCGACGCTGGCGCATCTCGGCTACCCGGACATGCGCGTGCCGATCTCCTACGCGCTGCACTACCCGGAGCGTGCCGACGTGGACCTGCCGAGCCTCGACCTTGCCGCCGTCGGCGAGCTCTCGTTCGAGGCGCCCGACCTCGATGCCTTCCCGTGCCTGCGGCTGGCGCGCGAGGCCGGCGAGGCGGGGGGTACGGCGCCCTGCGTGCTGAACGCCTCGGACGAGGTCGCGGTGGAGGCGTTTCTCGACCGCCGCATCCCGTACACGGCGATCGCGGAGGTGGTGGAGAGGACGCTCGATGCGCTGCCCGCCACGCGGCCGGGGCATTTCGAGGACCTGTTCGCCGCGACGCCGAGGCGCGCGAGCGGGCGCGTGAGCTGATCGCGCGGGTGGGCGCCACGAGATGAGCTGGGTCCTCACCATCGCCGGGTTCGCGGCGCTGATCATCCTCCACGAGCTGGGCCACTTCATGGCCGCCAAGGCGACCGGGATGAGGGTCGAGCGCTTCTTCCTCTTCTTCCCGCCGAAGGTGGTGAGCGTCAGGCGAGGCGAGACTGAATACGGAATCGGCGCCCTGCCCTTCGGGGGGTTCGTGAAGATCACCGGGATGAACCCCGACGAGGAGCTGCCCCGCGGAGGTCGCGCCCCGCGCCTACTACCACCAGCCGGTCTGGAAGCGGATCGTCGTGATCTCCGCCGGGCCGGCGATGAACCTGCTGGTCGCGTTCGTCATCCTGTTCGGGCTCTCCTTCGGACTGCGCGACTTCGTGAACGAGGTGGGCGTGATCTCCGCCGGGACGCCGGCCGCCCAGCACCTCCAAACCGGCGATCGGATCCTCGCGGTGGACGGCAAGCGGTTTCCCGACGCGAGTCTCGAGGATCGCCTCGTGCGGTTCAGCAACGTCGTGGCGAAGGCACAAGTGCCCGGGCAAGCTGATGGACGGCTGCCAGGCGAGCGGTCCCGTGCGCGTCGAGGATCGAGCGCGACGGCGAGGTCCGCACGCTCGCGATCACGCCCGTCTACGACGCCGATGTCGGCCGCATGCGGCTCGGATTCTCATACGGGTCCGTGCCCGCGGGCCTGTCCGTGCCCGCGGCCGCCGGTCAGGCAGTGAGCGAGATGTGGCGGGTCACGACCGGCACCCTGGGGGTCTTCAGCCGGATCTTCCAGGCCCAGGAGCGCAAGAAGATCCACGGGATCGTCGGGATCTCCGACGTGACCCACCAGGCGTTCGAGTTCGGCGCCCGTGAGGCGCTGACCTTGATCGCCCTGATCAGCCTCTCGCTCGCGATCATCAACCTGTTCCCCTTCCTGCCGCTCGACGGCGGGCACATCTTCTGGAGCCTGGTGGAGAAGATTCGCGGGCGCCCGGTCCCGTTCAGCGTCATGGAGCGGGCGGGCGCGATCGGGTTCGTGCTCGTGATGGTGCTGTTCGCGGTCGGGCTGTCGAACGACATCGGCAGGCTGACCGGCTCGGGCTTCAACACGCGTTAGGCTTTCCGTGCGGGATGGAGGTCGAGACCGTCGGTAGGAGCACCGAGCGGCCAGCCGCTCTGGACGCCCGGACGGCGTGCGAGGCATTTCAGGCGACGGCTGCCGCGCATCCGGATCGCACCGCGATCCGAACCCGCAACGACGAGCTCACCTATACCTGGGGGGAGTACGCCGAGCGGGTCTCGGAGCTCGCGGCCGGGCTCGCGAGCATGGGCGTGAAGCGCGGCGACACGGTCGCCCTGATGCTCAGCAACCGACCCGAGTTCCATCTCGCCGACTCCGCGGTCATGCACCTGGGCGCCGCGCCCTTCTCGATCTACAACACCTACACGAAGGAGCAGATCGAGCACCTGCTCGGCGACGCCGGCAGTCGCGTGGTGATCACGGAGCAGGGGCATCTGGACACCGATCCTGGCCGTCGCCGACGACCTCGACTCGGTCGAGCACGTCGTCGTTGTCGACGGCGAGCCGCGTGGAGGCGCGATCTCGCTCGAGGACCTGGCCGCTCGGGGGGACCCGGGATTCGACTTCGAGGCGGCGTGGCGGGCGGTCGAGCCCGACGACGTGCTCACCCTGATCTACACCTCGGGCACGACCGGCCCGCCCAAGGGCGTCCAGATCACGCACGCGAACATCTGCGAGACGGTTCGCTCCTACGACGACCTGATCGAGTTTCCCGACGGCGGGCGGATCGTCTCCTATCTCCCGATGGCGCATGTCGCGGAGCGCAACGTCAGCCACTACCTGCCCATGTTGTGCGGGTTCACGATCACGTGCTGTCCCGACCCGCGCGAGGTGATCTCCTACCTGCCCGAGGTCAAGCCGACCTGGTTCTTCGCCGTCCCGCGGATCTGGGAGAAGCTCAAGGCGGGGCTCGAGCAGACCCTCGCCGCGGCTCCCGCCGAGCAGCGGGCCGCGGCCGAGAGAGCGCTGGCCGCCGCGATCGAGAAGGTTCGCCTCGAGCAGCGCGGAGAGCCGGTGCCCGCTGAGCTCGCCGCGGGGGTCGAGGCGGCCGACGGGGAGATGTTTCAGGCCCTGCGGAGCCACCTCGGGCCTCGACGAGTTGCAGGCGTGCAACGTCGGGGCTGCGCCGACGCCCGCCGGAGGTGATCGAGTTCTTCCACGCCCTCGGCATCCCGCTGGCGGAGCTCTGGGGGATGTCCGAGACGACGGGCGCCGGCACCTGCAACCCACCGGACCGGATCAAGATCGGCACCGTCGGCCCACCGGCGCCGAACGTCGAGATCAAGCTCGCGGAGGACGGCGAGGTGATGATCAAGGGGCCCGTGGTGATGAAGGGCTACCGGAACCTTCCCGAGAAGACCGCCGAGACGTTCACGGACGACGGCTTCCTGCTCACCGGCGACATCGGCGAGTTCGATGAGGACGGCTACCTGCGGATCGTCGACCGAAAGAAGGAGCTGATCATCACGGCCGCGGGCAAGAACCTCTCGCCGGCGAACATCGAGGCGCGGCTGAAGCAGATTCCGATGGTCAGCCAGGCGATCGCGATCGGCGACCGTCGCAAGTACATCAGCGCCCTGCTGACCCTCGACGCCGAGGCGGCGAGCCCGCTGGGCGGGCGAGCACGAGGTGGACGGCGATCCGGCTGAGCTCGCGGGCAACGAGGAGCTCGTCGCGGAGATCCAGCGCGGGGTGGACCGGGCCAACGAGGACCTCGCGAGGGTGGAGCAGGTGAAGCGCTTCGCGATCCTGCCCAGCGACTGGGAGCCGGGCGGCGACGAGCTCACCCCGACGATGAAGCTGAAGCGGAAGCCGATCCTGGAGAAGTACGCCGCGGAGGTCGAGGGGCTTTACGAGGCCTGAGGCGGGGCGACGGAGCCCGTCGGGCCGGCTAGCTGACGACCTTGAACGTCCTGGCGGCGGGTGTCGGGTCCGTGGTGCCCGCGTGGGTGGCTCTGACCTTGAAGGTGTGCTGGCCAAGGCTGAGCCGGGAGAGCGTGTCCGGGCTCGAGCAGGGCTTGAGCGAGCCGCCGTCGAGCTGGCACTTGAAGGTGGCCGGCGTCAGACTTGACTTGAACTTGAAGGTGGGCGTGCGGTCCCGGGTCATCCCGGACGGGCCGGCGGTGATGGTCGTGTTCGGGCAGGCCCGCTCGGTTGGCGCCGTGTGCGTGTTGCGTGGGTGAGGGTGCCGGGAGCGAAGTCCGCGGAGCTCTTGTTGGTGTCGTCGGACACCTCGAACAGCGTCGGGCACCCGCGTGAGATGCTGCGGACGAGCGCCTTGCCGTCGGGGATCGCCGGCGCGGGCGTTCCCGTGGGGGAGGGCAGTGGCGTGCCGCTCGTGTTGTGGAAGTTGCCCCAGGACACGCAGTCGACGCTCGTCCAGCAGACGGCCCCGCCGCTGGGGCTGAGGCGCTTGCCGGGCTGAAAGCTGATCGGGAAGTCTCGGGCAACCCCGAGGATCGGAGAGGTGGTCGCGAACAGGATCGTCCCCTGGGCCTTGCTGGCGACGTCACTCGGCGACGACGTCCCGATCTTGTTGCCGCTCGAGTCGTAGTAGGCCATCTGGCCGAAGTGGAGGAAGTTCTCCCCGGCGATCGGCATCTGGAGCTCGACGTACTGCGAGCCGGGCGCGGCCACCGTTCCGGGATAGACCTCCCTGATCTTGTTCAGATGGAAGGATGCGCTGGCGATCCCGGGCATCAACGCGAGGCCGAGCAGCGCGAGTGCGCAAGCCACGATGGGGCGACCGCGCCGGTGGATCTCCTCCCTGGGGAGCCTCATGTTGCGAGGTCATACGGCTCGCGGGTGGCCGAGGTTCACCCCGGTACCCTCTTTGCGTGGCTTCCAAGCGTCAGATCTGGGTCAAGGACGTGCCGATCGGGGGAGGCGCCCCGGTCGTCGTCCAGACGATGACCAAGACCGAGACGGCGAATCTCGCGGCGACCATGGAGCAGATCCGGCGGGTCGCGGATGCGGGCTCGGACCTCGTCCGGGTCGCCGTGCCCCGTGAGTCCGACGTCGAGGCGCTGAAGTCGATCGTGGCCGAGTCGCCGATCCCGGTGATCGCGGACATCCACTTCAACCACACGCTGGCGCTGAAGGCGATCGACGCCGGGGCGCACTGCATCCGCCTCAACCCGGGCAACATCGGCGGTCCCGACAAGGTCGCCGAGGTCGCCGAGCGTGCCACCGGCGCGGGCGTCCCGATGCGAATCGGCGTCAACTCCGGGTCCCTTCCCAAGCATCTCCACGAGCTGGAGCGTTCCAGTCCGGTCGAGGCGCTCGTCCAGGCCGCCGTGGAGTTCGTGGAGCTGATGGAGCGGCTCGAGTTCGAGAACTTCAAGGTCTCCATCAAGTCGACGAGCGTTCCCAACACGATCGCCGCCAACCGCCTGCTGGCGTCCAAGATCGAGTACCCGATCCACCTCGGCATCACCGAGGCCGGGACCAAGTGGTCCGGGTCTCTGAAGTCCGCGGTCGGGCTCGGGACGCTGCTCGCGGACGGAGTCGGCGACACGATCCGGATCAGCCTTTCGACCTTCCACGCGGAGGAGGAGGTGAAGGTCGCCTGGGAGATCCTGAAGGCGCTCGGCCTGCGGGAGCGCGGCCCGGTGCTGATCGCGTGCCCGACCTGCGGCCGCCTGCAGTTCGACATGGACACCGTGGTCGCCGAGATCGAGACCCGTCTCGAGCAGTACGCCGGAGCCGATCGAGGTGGCGGTGCTGGGCTGCGCCGTCAACGGGATCGGCGAGGCGTCGCACGCCGACTTCGGGATCACGGGAGCCAAGAACGAGGGCTTGATCTTCGCCCACGGGAAGCCCCTGCGGAAGGTGCCGCAGGGCCAGCTCGTCGACGCCCTCTTCGACGAGATCGACAAGTCGCTGGATCGCGGCGACGTCGAGGTCGACGCCGGAAAGGCTGCGGAGGGCGCCGCCTGGCTGAAGCGGATCGAGGACGAGAACGCCGACGAGCTGACCCCGGAGCGGATCGCCAAGATGGAGGCGGCCGCCGCCAAGGAGAAGGGGCAGGACGTCACTGCCGAGCCGTTCCTGAAGCCGGTCGGCAGGCCGCCGGTCGACGAGGAGGCCTCGCCGGTCGCCGGTCGCCGTTTTACGCGGACGACCTAGCCGCGGCTCCGCGAGCGCGCACGCCGGGCGCGGCCTCGACGAGCTCGACCAGCGGATCCTCGCCGGCGAGCCGGCCCCGATAGCGCTCATGCCAGAGGTGGAGGAGGGTCACCGCGAGCACCCCGCGGTGGAACGTCGGGTCCGCGAGCCCCTCGGCGAGGGTCCCTGCCGCGAGGTGCCCCCGGACCTCGTCGCTCAGCACGCGCTCGAGCGGGCCCGCTGGCGAGCACCTGCTCGTACCCGCGGACGGCGGCGGTCGGAGAGCCCCCGCCGGGACCTGCGTGATCACGGGCGGTGCGGGCCTGTCGTGGGAGGAGGGGAGCTCGCCTACCGCGCGGTTCACCCGCTCGAACAGCGCCCGGTAGATCCTGGCGTCGGAACTTCTCCGACGGACGAGTCCGCAGCAGCGCGGCGGCGACCTGGTGCTCGGTGCCGGGAGTCACGGTGGTCAGATCGGCGCCCAGGACCGCATTCGGGGTGAGTGAGATGCCCCGAACGGTCCGGGTCGCGTAGAAGGTGAGCACGACCTCCGCCGGATGGCCGCGGAACCGGTTCGCCTCGGCCATGAACTGGCGCCTGGCCAGCGACTTCAGCTCGTCGTCGATCTCGGGCGAGAGGACCCTTCGTGTGGCATGGCGCATGACCTGTCCGAGCAGCCTGGTCCACAGGGCTTGCGCGATGGCGGGCGTGCCGTCGGGCCGGATCATGGACTCGGAGTAGTAGGTGTCGCCCGCCTGCGCGAGCGTGTCGAGCGCCAGGCCGTCCGTGGCCGCTCCCGAGCACGCCCTGAGGCTCGGCACAGAGCGGCATCGCCCAGGGTGGAGCCGCGAGTTGGTAGTCGACGCGCAGCGCGCGCTCGCGCGTGTCGGTCCCAGAACTCGCGCGACCCCGCCCTCCACGGTGGAGTGGCGCACGCCGAGCGCGCCGGCGACCGCCGCTGCAAGCGACTCCTCCCGGTCGTGGCCGTTGTCCGGATTCACGGTCAGCGCCCGGACGTCCTGCTCGCGCTCAGCCAGCAGGCACAGGAGGAGGCGGGAGTCCCTGCCGCCGCTGAGGGTGCAGGTCACCGGGCTCGCCTCGAGCGGCGCGATCGCGTCCCGCATGGCCTCCACGCACGCGTCGGAGCCGTCCTCCAGATCGAGGTCAGGCTCGAATTCCGCCCAGGGCCACCGGTGCTCGACGGTGCGGCGGCGCTCGCCGCCCTCGTCCCACTCGAGGGTGCTGAATGGCCGAAGCCGCTTGACCTCTCCGAACGGAGTTCGCTCGCCCAGCGGGAAGCGCAGGAAGAAGATCGATGCCCACGCGCGCCAGTCGATGGTCAGGCGCCTCGGCAGGGCCATCGACGAGCGCGTCGATTCGGGAGGCGAAGTAGACGGCCCCGTCGTGCTCCACGTGGTAGACGGGGGCGATGCCCGAGACGCTCGAGTGCACGCGCCGACGCTCGTTCTGGACGACGAGCCCGCAGGCAGCAAGCTCCACGGCCGCGTCCTTCCAGAAGCGCACGGTACGGTCGCGCGAACGACTCTCGCTCCAGGCGAAGCCCCGCCCGCGGCCACGCCAGCGAATCGGGGCGCGGTCCAGCAGCAGGATCGAGCTCCCGTCCTCGTGCGCGACCGAGAGCCCGGCGCCGATGCCCTCCCCGATCCTCCGGACCAGCCCCGGGTCGTAGTCGCCGAGCGCCCCGCAGGCGAGCGGGTTGTGCCGCGGCTCGCTCCGGCGCGCTCACCGCAGCGGGGCCTCCAGCGTCGTCCAGCGGTCGACCTCCGGCAAGCCGAATTCGTAGACCTTCGGGACCTCGCCGATCCTGCGATAGCCGAAGTGGCGCTCGTACCAGGCGATGCTGTCGGGTCGGTCCGCGTTCGTGATCACGCGAGCCGCCCCGGCATCCCGCATGAGCTTCATGCGGAGCTCCTGGAGAGCACGGCCGATGCCGAGCCCGCGCGCCTCCGGGTGAACGACGAGCAGGGTCGTCTTGCCGACCGGGCCCTCCGGCGCGTCGAGGAGGCGAAAGCCGGCCACACCGACGACCGCCTCATTCGTCACTGCGACATGCCAGCGCCCGACGTCGAAGTCGTCCATCTCCGGCGACGGGACGCGATGCATGTTCGCGGTCTCCAGGACCCGGAGCATGGCCACGCGGTCGGCGGGGAGGCGGGCCGGCCGGATCCGATACCGCGGGTCGCTCGGTGCCCCCGCGGCGGGGTCGATCGAGCCCTCTCCCATGGCCCGATCCTATGAGAACCCGGTCGCCGGAAGGGTTCATCCGGCCCCCGGGCCGCCGTCGGTGCCCGACGCGCCGAGGAGGCACGCGGATCGGGGGTCAACCGTCTAGGCTCGCGAGCCCGTGACCCGCCTCGCCTCGTACTTCCTGCCCACGCTCAGGGAGGACCCGGCGGACGCCGAGTGGAAGTCGCACAAGCTGATGGTCCGCGCGGGCCTCATTCGCCAGCTCGGCGCCGGGATCTGGACCTGGCTCCCGGCGGGGCATCGGGTCATCCAGCCGAATCGAGGCGATCATCCGGTCAGAGCTCGACGCGATCGGCGCCCAGGAGATGCTGATGCCGGTGCTTCAGCCGGCGGAGCTGTGGCGCCGCACGGGCCGGTACGAGATCGACGAGCTCTTCAAGCTTCGGGATCGAAAGGACACGGACTACGTCCTCGCGATGACCCACGAGGAGAACGTCACCTACCACGTCGCCCGCGACGTGCGCTCCTACCGCGAGCTCCCGATGATCCTCTACCACCTGCAGACCAAGGAGCGCGATGAGCCGCGGCCGCGAGCCGGCGTGCTTCGGGTGCGCGAGTTCACGATGAAGGACTCGTACAGCTTCGACCGCGATGCCGAGGGGCTGGACCGAAGCTACGAGCTTCACGTCGCAGGCCTACGACCGCATCTTCGACCGCTGCGGCCTCCAGTGGCACAGGGTCGAGGCGGACGTCGGGATGATGGGCGGATCCGGCGCCCACGACTACATGGCGCCATGCGCGGCGGGGGAGAACGAGATCGCTCTCGCCCCCGGTTATGCCGCCGACGTGGAGGTCGCCGTGGCGGAGCCCCAGCCGGTCGAGCTTCCCCCTGCCCTCGATGAGCCCCGGAAGGTGCCGACTCCGGGGTTGACCACCGTGGACGAGGTCAAGGCGGCGTTGGGAGTGCCCGCCGGCGCGCTGATCAAGGCGATGCCGGTGATCGTGAACGAGCGCATGGTGTTGGCGCTCGTCCGCGGCGACCACCGCCTGAACGAGCTCAAGCTTCGAAGGGTGCTCGGCGCCGACTTTCGGGCCGCGCATCCGGAGGAGATCGCCGCCGAGCTCGGCCCTGCCGGGTTCATCGGGCCCGTCGGCGTCGAGCTGCCCGTGCTGAAGGACGCGGCGATCCAGGGCGAGGGATATGTGTGCGGGGCGAACGAGCCGGACGCGCACCTGATCGGCGTCGCGCCCGGAAGGGACTTCAGCTTCGAGGAGGTCGACGTTCGCTCGGTGGAGGCGGGGGACATCGCACCCGGCGGCGGCCGGATCGAGCTCGAGCGCGCGATCGAGGTCGCGAGCATCTTCAAGCTCGGCACCCGCTACTCGGAGGCGCTCGGGGCCACCTATCTGGACGAGCATGGGAAGGAGCGGCCGATCGTCATGGGCAGCTACGGGATCGGGCCGGCCCGCGTGGCGGCTGCGGCGATCGAGCAGCGGGCCGACGACAAGGGGATCGTGTGGCCGCGCTCGATCGCGCCCTGGGACGTGCACGTGGTCGGGCTCGGCAAGCCCGACGACGAGACGATGCAGGCGGCCGATGCGCTTTACGCGGAGCTCCGCGACGCGGGCGCGGAGGCCGTCTATCGACGACCGTGACGCCGGTCCGGGCGAGAAGCTGACCGACGCCGAGCTGCTCGGTTGCCCGCTGCGGCTCGTGGTCGGCAGGAGGGGGCTCGCCGAGGGGGCGATCGAGGCACAGGCCCGCCGCAGCGGGGAGGCCGAGCGCCTCCCGCGTCGCGGAAGCAGCCAAGCGCGCCGTCGAGCTGCTCGATGGCATCGACTAGAAGGCTCTTCGGGCTGGATCGCTCCGGCCCGAGGCCGGTTCAGACGCGCCGCGGCCAGCCGCTTCGCCCGCTGACCATTCCAAATCTCGTCGGCTACGTGCGGCTCGCCGGGATCCCGGTGTTCCTCTACCTGGCCCTGAGCTCCGGGCGACGGCCGCACCGCCGCCGTCGGCGATCCTGTACCTGGCGATCTCGGCGGGCGACTATCTCGACGGCTTCCTGGCTCGGGTAACCGGCCAGTACAGTCGCATGGGCGCGCTTCTGGATCCGGTGGTGGACCGGCTGACCATCCTCGCCGGCGTCGTCGTTTGCTGGCGGTTCGAGCTGCTGCCGCGATGGGCGCTCGCGGTCCTCGCCGCCCGCGAGCTCTTGACGCTGGTGCTGGCGCAGGTCGCTCTTCGCCGTGGCGTGGACATGGAGATCAACTGGGTCGGGCGGACGTCGGTGTGGCTGACGATGGGCGGGATCTTCCTGGCTCTCGCGACCAGCGCCTGGATCGCCACCGCGATGTTCCTCGTCGGCCTCGCCGGCTCGCTGCTGGCCTCCGCGCTGTACGTCAACACAGCCCTGAGGCAAGCCCGCCAAGGCTAGTGCGGAGGTGCCTGCCGGGTCAGGTTGGAGCCCTGACCCGCCGACACCGGACGCGAAGCGGAGGATGTCGGCGGAGTATTCGCCGGAATATTCCTGCAGGGTCCCTCAACCTCAACTTGACCTTTGCGGCGGCGCCTATAATCGAGCCGCCGGCTAAGCACGAGAGGGAGCACAAGAGTGGAGGAAACCTTTCCGGACGTCAGCTCGATGAGCGACAAGGAGCTCAAGGAGCTGATCGACAAGCTCACCGACGAGGAGCGCACAGATCTCGTACAAGCGCCGCCTGCTCCACGGCAAGATCGACATCCTCAGGGCCGAGCTGGTCAATCGCCTGAAGGCCCACCGCGAGGCGGGCGAGGCGCTGATCAGCGGGCAGGACGTCCAGCAGCTCACCGACATCCTGCTCGGCAAGGCGCCGCACCCGCGACGACGAGGCGTCGTAATGGAGGCCGGCGATTGATGGCCCTGCACTGCCCCGAGTGCGGATTCGTCAACCCCGAGGGCGCCAACTACTGCCAGAAGTGCGGCGCCTACCTCGCCCGGCCCGAGGGCGAGGACGCCTCGACGATGGCGTACAAGGTCGGGGAGACCGGCGAGTACGAGCCGGTCGAGGTCGCCGACGAGGTGGACAAGGCCGGGGCGGCCCTGGTGGTCCGGTCCGGCGGGGGCCGGGCGGGCGAGAGCTTCACCGTCGAGGGCGACCGGATCAGCATCGGGCGCACCCCGGACGCCGCCGTGTTCCTCGACGACGTGACGGTGTCGCGAAACCACGCGCTGATCGTCCGCCGGCGCGACGGGCTTTACATCGACGACCTCGGGTCCCTGAACGGAACCTACGTCAACCGTCGCCGGATCGAGTCCCACAAGCTCGAGGACGGCGACGAGATCCAGGTCGGCAAGTACAAGCTCAGCTACCTGGAGCGCTGACGATGGCAGTCGCGACGCAGACGGGAGAGGGTGACTCAGGCCGGCGCCGAGCGGGGCCGGCGGTCAGCGTCCGACAGCGGCTCAGCCTCACGGCCTCGCAAGGCGCTGACGATCGGCGCCGTCGCCAAGATCCTGAGCCAGGAGTTCGACGACATCTCGATCTCGAAGATCCGCTATCTCGAGGATCAGAAGCTGCTCGCGCCGCGCCGCACCCAGGGGGGCTACCGGCTCTACAGCCAGGCTGACGTGGAGCGGCTCCGGGCGATCCTGCGCATGCAGCGCGACGAGTTCCTGCCGCTGCGGGTGATCCGCCAGGAGCTGGCCACCGGGCGACTTCACGGGCGCCCGCCGCGGGAGCGAGGCGGCGGCGACCCGCCGGGCCGGGTCCGTCGACGCGCCGGTCTCCACGCTCACCCTCGAGGAGCTGCTCGACGAGGCCGGGGTCTCGGAGGGGCTCCTGCGCGAGCTCCAGGAGTTCGGCATCGTCCAGCCGGAGCGACGCGATGGGCGCTGGTCTACGACGAGACGGACCTCGAGATCGTGCGGGCTGCGTCCGAGCTCTCGCAGTTCGGCGTCGCCGGGCGGAACCTGCGCGTGTTCAGGACCTCCGCCGATCGGGAGGCGGCGCTGCTCCAGCAGCTCGTCGGCCCGGCGCTCCGCTCCCGCAGCCAGGCTCGCCGCAAGGAGGCGATCGAGAACCTGGAGAGCCTGGCGGCGGTCTGCGGGCACCTGAAGCATCTGTTGCTGGTCCGCGACCTGCGCCGCCTCAAAGGCGATTGAGGGCACTGCAATCCGGCGCGCTGCGTGCCGCTACGGCGTCCGCCGCCGCTCACGTGGTTATCGGGTACGCACGGCGTCGGCGGCCAGGTCTGCATCACGCTGACCTACTCGCGACTTCGGTCGCTAGCCCGAGCCGATGCCCAAGGTGACCCGTAAAGCGGGTGATCGATGCTCCTCGCGACCGGGTCTGGGACTTGGTCGCCGACCCGCACCACCTCCCGCGGTGGTGGCCGCGCACCGTGAGGGTCGAGGACGTCCGCAACGTGAAAGGGGGGCACCGCAGCCGCTGGACGACGGTCCTCGGGACCCAGCGGGGGAGGGGCGTCAGGGCGGACTACCGCTGCAGCGGCGCGACGGTCGGCGAGCGCTACGTCTGGGAGCAGGAGATCGAGGGCACGCCGT
This sequence comes from uncultured bacterium, assembly GCA_963772345.1. GTDB lineage: Bacteria > Actinomycetota > Thermoleophilia > Solirubrobacterales > 70-9 > AC-56. Next base: position 47,499 of record CAVYXB010000015.1, read on the forward strand.
TCGAGAAGATCCTGCGCTCCGCGGAGCTCGAGATCCGGCTGGAGGGGCGCGAGGAGAGCACGCTGGTCACGCTGGTCAGCAGCGAGCGGCTGCGTGGCCTGTCGCGACTGGGCTCGCCGATGATGCGCCGCGCCACTCGGCGGCGCCTGGATGAGGCGCTCGACCGGAATCGAGCGGGCGCTGACGTGAGCAACGATCGCGACCACGCGGCCATGAAGTGGTGGGGCTGGGGCGATCCGGCCAGGCGGGCGGAGCTCGGCGATGAGGCGCTGGCGGCGCTGCGCGACGAGCTGGGCGCAGGCCGAGCCGGCGCAGCGCGTCGGAGCTCGAAGACGTGGAGCTGCCGCGAGCCGGCGCCGCTTCCCGGGGCGATCGCCGAGGCCGTCGGCTCGGACTCCGTGCTCACCGACCTCGAGCACCGCTTGGTGCGGGCCGCGGGCCGAGGCTACCCCGATCTGATCCGGCTTCGCTCCGGACGGCTCGACGACGCTCCCGACGCGGTGGTGCTGCCAGGCAGCGCCGCCGAGGTCGGCCGCGTGCTGGAGGCTGCGTGCGGCCGAGGGAGTGGCCGTCGTCCCGTTCGGCGGCGGCACCAGCGTGGTGGGCGGCGTCGACCCGGCCCGAGGCCGGTTCGAGAGGCTGATCTCGCTCGATCTCGGGCGGCTTCGCGTCGACGTGAGCGTGGACCATCGATCGCTGACCGCGACGCTCGGCCCGGGCCTGCGCGGGCCCGAGGCGGAGGCGGCGCTGGCGAGCGAGGGGGTGACCCTCGGGCACTTCCCGCAGTCGTTCGAATACGCGACGATCGGCGGCTTCGCGGCGACCCGATCCGCCGGACAGGCGTCAAGCGGCTACGGTCGGTTCGACGCCCTCGTCACGTCGATCGCGCTCGCGGCACCGGCGGGGGAGCTCCGTACCCTGGAGACGCCTCACAGCGCCGCGGGTCCCGCCCTGCGGGAGCTCATCGTGGGGTCGGAGGGGGCGCTCGGCGTGATCACCGAGGTCGAGGCGAGGGTGCAGGCCGGCGCCGGCGCAGCGCCGCTACGAGGCCTGGATGGCGGCCGACTTCGGATCGGGGAGCCGAGGTCGTGCGGGCGCTCGCCCAGGCGGGAACGCTTCCCGGACGTGGTTCGCGTCTCCGATCGGACGGAGACGCGGATCTCGCTCATGCTGTCCGGGAGCCAGGGGGCGAAGCGGGCCCTCGCGTCCGCGTATCTGCGACTGAGGGGGCGTGCCGACGGCGCGGTGGTCATCTTCGGCTGGGACGGCGATCGCGACTCGGTGGCGCGTCGCCGCGCGCTGGCAACGCGCCGGCTGCGAGCCGCGGGCGCAGCGCCCCTGGGCGCGTCACCCGGCCGTGCGTGGGAACGGGGACGCTATGAGGGCCCCTACCTGCGGGACGAGCTGCTCGACCTCGGCTACATGGCCGAGACCCTCGAGACCGCCCACGACGTGGAGCCGCCTCACCGAGCTCTACGAGAAGGTCCGGTCGGCGATCGAGAACGCGCTTTCGAGCCAGGGCACGCCGGGGCTCGTGATGTGCCACCTCTCGCACGCCTACCCGGACGGCGCGTCGCTCTACTACACGTTCCTGGCCCGGCGACGACCGGCGAGGAGCTCGAGCAGTGGCGGGCGGTCAAGACGGCGGCGTGCGAGGCGATCATCGAGGCGGGGGGGACGATCACCCATCACCACGGGGTCGGCCGTGACCACCTCCCCTACATGCGCCGCGGAGATCGGCGAGCTGGGCGATCGAGACCCTCCGCGCCGCCAAGGAGCGACTCGACCCGGCCGGGATCATGAACCCCGGCAAGCTGATCCCGGACGCGAAGGCGCTAACGGCAGGGCTTCCAGGGCTTGGCGTCGAGCGAGAAGTCGGAGGCCTTCTTGATCGAGCTGATGCCCAGACGCGCGGCGTCGGCGCAGAACCGGCCCGGGCGGATCTGGTACTCGACCTGGAACACCGCCTTGCCGGCCCGCGTGAACGCCTTATAGCCCGGCGCGGGGTTGTTGGTGCACTCGCGGTACTGGAAGCACTGCTCGTTGATCGCGATAGTCGAATCGCGGCTCGAGCTTCGGGACCTGGCCGATGTCGTTCTTGAGCCCCACGGAGAGCCCGTTGCGATGTGCGATCGAGGCCAGGGCCCGGTCGAAGACGAGCTGGTTGGTGCGCGGTGATGTGCCATCCGGTCACCTTGTGGCCCTGCGCGTAGGCGTCGACCACGTCGTACTCGACCCCGTCGAAGCCCGCCCGGGCGCACTTCTCGTGCGGGCCTCGACTCTGCCGAGGACGAAGTCCCGCTGTCCGCGGCCGTTGCTTAGGTTGAGCCAGTACTCGTTGGGGAACCTGGCGGCTGAACGGCTTGCCCATCAGGCTGTGCCCGTGGCTCTCGGTCGAACGCGACGTACCGCGAATAGTCGGGACGAAAGCGCTCGGCGGTGCCCGCTGACATGTAGCAGACCGCGTGTGCCCCGCGCCTGTGGATCGCGTCGACGGCCGCGCGTGTCGATCGTGTGCTCGTTCCCGGAGACCTGGCCGTCGACGTAGAGATCGATGTCGAAGACGTCGGGGTGGACGCAGTGGCCGCCGGAGTGCGGGCCGCTGGCAGATGCCGACGTCGATCCCGCCGGTTGACGCGAGGTCGGCGGTTGGAGCTCTCGAGCTGGTACTGCCAGCGGTCACGTCGCGGACGGCTTCCAGATCGCGCGCCTGGGAGGCGCTCGCGGAGGACCCCCGCCCTCTGCAGGCCACGATCGGCGGCAACGCACGGCGAGCGCGAGGAGCGCGAGGAGCGCGGGGCATCGCGAGCGCCGCCACGCGGCTAGGGGTCGCTAGCGTTCCCGCCGCCCGTGGGCCGCGCTGGCCTGTCGGGATCGTTCCGCTCAGGACCGTGGTGCCGGGCTTGCTGCGACCAGGCGGCTTTTGCTTGAACGCCGACTTGATCGATGCCTCGAACCGCGTTCGCGGGCGCGATCGAGACGTCGACCGATCGCGCTCGCTGGCGCGATCGGCAGCTCCGCCGCGGGGATCGTCGACGCGGTTGCTCGTAGGTCCCGCCTTCGGAGCACTGTTCGAGACACCGAGGGCACCGGATAGCCCTTGCTCGGCGGTCAACAGCAACCACATCACGTAGGCCTGGCCGCTTCGGGGCGGGCTGCAGGCCCTTGAGCGTCGACGTCCACGTATAGCTGGGACCCGCTCGCGATGCCGAACGCGGCCGATCCGGCTGGCTTTGCCGCCGGTTCGGCGGGCTCAGCTTGACCGTGGCCAAGGTCGCTGGTGCTCGCTCGTGGTCGTGGTGCGTCGGCGCGGCGTTCACCGCCGCCGTTGAAGGTCCCGGTCACCGCGAGGATCGCCGACGACGAGCAGCACCGCGCCGCATCCGAGCAGGACGAACAGCCGTGTCTGGCGACGGGTGAGCGTCGTGCGGCCGGCCTCGCCTTCCTGCTTCGGGCTTTCGCCGGACCCCGCAGGCGCTCGAGGATCGAGTCGCGCGGCCGGTTGACGGGCCGCTGCGGCGCCCGACGCGCGGGCGCCGCTCCTCTCCCGGCAGGCGGGGCAGGTCGGCCTCGAGGCGCGAGGAGGCAGGAGCTTCTGCGAGACCTCTGTGGCGAGCGAGAGGTCCTCGGGGTCGTCCTTCAGGTGGCGTACGGCATCCGCTCTGCCGATCGGGTCGGCCTGCCCGAGGAGATAGTCGGTGAGCCCCACGTTGCGGTCCGGGTCGGCGCCGGCGAGCTCCGTGAGCGCCTGCCCGCGCCCGCGAGCGCACCTCGGCCTCGTCCACGCCCAGCACCGACGCGAGATCCGCGTAGCTCTGCCCGCGCTCGAGCAGGAGCTGGAGCATTGCCTGCTGGTCCGCCGAGAGAGGCACGTAGGAAGCCTAGGGATTCGCATTCGGAGCGGTGCAGGGGACGTGGCGAGTCGTGGTGGCGGCGAAGTAAGGTGCGCGACCGTGGCTGGGCTCGCCGATCTCGCGCTGAGGCGCCCCTGGGCCCTTCTGGCCGGGAATCTCGCGCTGCTGGCCGTGGCCGTGGTCGTCGCGGCCGGGGCCCCGGATCGGCTCGCCGTCGGCTCGCTCGCGGTCGACGGGCAAAAGCAAGGCGGTTCCGAACCGGATCTGATCGTCGCCACCAAGGGGCGTCGGCCCGTCCATCGGGTCCGTACGGGTCGCGCTGCGGGTGATCTCCGCACAGCTCAGCTCGGATTCCGGCGTCGCTTCGGTTCGCCGTGGTCCGGTGTCGTCGCGACGGGCGATCGACCTCGCTCGAGGTCACGCTCGCCCCGGGTGACGAGCGCGGACCACCAGCGCACCGTCGAGCGGGTGAAGCGCGAGATCGATCCTGGGCCGCTGCGGGTCGCTTACGGCGGGCAGGTCGGCGGCCCTGATCGAGGCTCGCCACGACCTCTCCGGCGACCTATGGAAGCTCGAGCTCGTGGCCGGACTGGTGGCGCTGGTCCTGCTCGTGGCCGTGCTGGGACAGGCTCGCGGTCGCACCCGGTCCTCTGTGCCGCCACCGCGATCGCCGGCGCGCTCGCGGGCCTGAGGATTGCGGGCGGGGTCGCCGACACTCTCGCTGCTCGGAATCGCCCCCGCTGCCGTGCTGGGGCTCGGCGCTCGGCATCGAGGCTCCCAGCCTGCTGATCGCGCGATTCCGCGACGAGGCCATCTCCGCGGCTCCGGACGAGGCGATCCGGCGGGCGCTGGGGGCGATGGGGGAGGCGGTGCTCCCGCTCGCCATCGGGACGGTTGCGGCCGCCGCCGGGCTTTTGGCGACCGGCTTCGATCCGGCGCCCTCGATGGTTTTCGCCTGCGCTCTGGCGGTCATCCTCGCTCTCGGATCGGCGCTGGTCAGCGTTCCCGCGCTGCTGGCGCTCGAGCGCGACCGGCTCGCGGCGAGACACGACGAGGTCGCGGGGGAGCCAGGCCCTCGCGTGGGCGCCGCGGACAGTTGCCGGGTATCCTCGCGAGCTCCCGGGTTCGGACGGCGGTCGCGGCGGCGTTGGCCGCGGTGCTCATGGTGGCCGCCGCGCGCCCCTCCTTCACGCTGAGAGCCGTCCGTTCTCGTCCGCCGACCTGCCGTCGGGATCGCAGGCCGCGAAGGCGGCGCGCTTGAGGCCGCCGCAAGGGCCGGGCGGCGCCCGCCGGGCAGAACGCGCTCCCGCGCCGACCCTTCGAGCACGTCCCTGTTCGGAAAGCTCGCGCTGGCTGCCGCGGTGTCGGTGGGCGCGCTCGCGTTGATCCTCGCGATCGCGTTTTCGCCGCGCGCGATACCCGTGGCCCTGGTGACGATGCTCCCGGCTGCCGCCGCGTGCGGGCTCTGCGTGCTCGTATTCCAGGACGGGCACCTCGCGGGGGCCATCGGCCAGCAGCGCCAGAGAGCCCTCGAGACGGGGGCGACTCGCCTCGCTCCTGACCGCGCTCGCCTCGATCTCGGCGGCCCGCGCCGTGACCGCCGTTCGCGCCGCCCGCAGCGAGCGGTCGTTCGGCCTCGGAGCCATCCGCAGCGGCCGAGACGGCCGCCGCGTTCACGGTCCCCGCCGCGATCTACGCGACCGTGGTCACCGGGCTCGCCGCCGGGGTGCTTGCGGGCACGGACCTCTACCCGGCCCGCGAGTTCGGGCTGGCCGCCGCGGCCGGGCTCTTGATCGATCTGATCCTGCTTCGCGTGCCGCTGCTCGCGGCGCTGGTCCGATGGGGCGGCTCCGACTAGTCTCCCGCGGATGCCGGAGCCCATCGCCCACGCCCCCCGAGACGGCCTCGGGGATCTGATCGGACTCGAGTATCTCGACACGAGCCCGGACGAGATCCGCGCCCGAATCTCGGTCACGGACGACGTTCGTCAGCCGGCCGGCCTGGTCCATGGCGGCGTCTACTCCGCGATGGCCGAGAGCATCTGCTCCGCGGCGACCTGGCTCGGCGTCCACGAGGACGGAATGGCGGCCATGGGCCAGTCCAACGGCGCCACGTTCCTTCGCCCGATCACCGAGGGCCACGTCAACGCCGTCGCCCGCCCCCGTCACCGGGGCCGCACGACGTGGGTGTGGGACGTCGAGATCACGGACGACGAGGGCCGCATCGCGGCTCTGATCCGGATGACGGTGGCCGTGCGGCCGGTTCAATAACTCCGCCGGCTGCTCCGGACTAGCTCCGCCGAAAGCCTCGGCTTCGCCTACGTTTCCGGCGGGTTAGGGCGCGTTACCGGGCGGCAGGTCGTACTCGCGTCGGACGCAGTCCGGGGGCTCGCCCTGCCCAGCCCGAGGACCTCGCGAATGCCGGGCTGTCGCACTAGCCGCGGTAGCGGTTGGTGATCGGCAGTCTGCGGTCGCGCCCGAAGGCCTTCGGGGTGATGCGGATCCCGGGCGGGGCCTGGCGGCGTTTGTACTCGGAGCGGTCGACCATCGCGATCACCCGGTCGACGACGTCCGCGGGAGTGCCGTCGTCGACGATCTCGTCGCGGCCGCGATCCTCCTCAACGTAGTCGGCGAGGATGCGGTCGAGCATGTCGTATGGGGGCAGTGAGTCCTCGTCGCGCTGGTCGGGACGAAGCTCCGCGGACGGAGCTCGCTCGAGCACGGATTCGGGTACGAGCGGGCTCTCTGCGAGCTCGTTTCGGTGGCGGACCAGGCGGTAGACGAGCGTCTTGGGGACGTCCTTGATCACGGCGAAGCCCCCGGCCATGTCGCCGTAGAGCGTCGCGTACCCGACGCTCATCTCGCTCTTGTTTCCCGTCGTCAGCACGAGCCAGCCGTGCCGGTTGGACAGCGCCATCATGAGGTTGCCGCGGATCCGGGCCTGGATGTTCTCGGCCGCCAGCTCGGGCGCCCGCCCCGTCGGCCTCGGCGCTGCTCGCCGCCGAGGCAGCTCGTCGTAGGTCCGCATCGCCGCTTGAATGGGGATCTCGACGAGCTCGGCGCCCAGGTTCGCCACGATCGCGCGGGCGTCCGCCTGCGTCTCCGCGCTCGAGTGCGGGGACGGCATGACGACGCAGCACACGCGCTCCGGCCCCAGGGCGTCGACAGCGATCAAGGCGACCAGGGCCGAATCGATTCCCCCGGAGACGGCGACCAGCACCCGCTCGAAGCCGTTCTTGCGAACGTAGTCGCCGAGTCCCAGCACCAGCGCCTCGTAGACCTCCGCCTCGGGCTCGAGCGCCGCCGCCAAGGGGGGCTCGACGGCTTCGGGCAGCGCCTCGTGAGGCGGCTCGAGGCTCGCGAGCACGCGGGCCGATGCCCCCGGGGGTGGAGCCCCCGCTTCGCCGCTGCGAGCCGCGCCGGTTGGACGCCGAAGGAGCGGGACGTCGCAGACGACGAGCTCCTCGGCGAACTGGGCCGCCCGTGCGAGCGTTGCTCCCTGAGCGTCCACGATGACGCTGTGGCCGTCGAAGACGAGCTCGTCCTGCCCGCCGACCAGGTTGCAGAGGGCGAAGGCGGCATCGGTCTCGCGGGCGCGCTCGGCGACCATCCGCTCACGCTGGGCACCCTTGCCGCGGTGGTACGGAGACGCCGACGGGTTGACGATCAGGCTCGCGCCCCGAGAGGGCCTCCACCGACGCGGGAGGGCCCGGGTACCAGATGTCCTCGCAGATGGTCAGCCCGACCCGCACGCCGCCGATGTCGATGACCGCGGCATCGTCTCCCGGCTCGAAGTAGCGCCGCTCGTCGAACACGCCGTAGTTGGGCAAGAGGAGCTTGCGGTACACGGCACGAATCCCGCCGTCTGCGAGCACGGCGGCCGAGTTGTACGTGGCGGCGTCGTGCTCGGGAAAGCCGACGATCGCGACCAGCCCGTTCACGGTTGACGCGATCTCCTCGAGCGCGCGCCGCGCCGCGCCGAGAAAGTGGCGCTTCAGCCACAGGTCCTCAGCCGGGTAGCCCGTGACGGCCTGCTCGGGAAAGACGACCAGATCGGCGCCGCGCTCGCGCGCGCTCGCCGACCCACTCGGTGATCAGTCGCGCGTTCCCCTCGATGTCGCCCACGGTCACGTTCACCTGGGCGAGCGCGATGCGCATCGTGGTCGCTTCCTCGGTCATCGAAAAAACAGTATGGCCCGCGTGGGAGCGCCGCTCAGGCGGCCCGTTGCCTGCCGAGCCCGCCGACGATCGCGGCGACGACCGTGACCAGGTAGATCTGCCCGATGAGCGCCTCCGCGATCGCGAGCGAGCGGCCGACGTCGGTTCCGGCGGTGAGGTCGCCATAGCCCGTGGTGGTGATCGTCGCGAAGCTGAAGTAGAGGAGGTTGTGGCTGTTGGCGGCCGCGTGCTGAGCGAAGAAGGGGGTCGAGCTGAGGCTGTCGACCACACCGAATGCGAACGCGAACAGATAGCCGATGAGCAGGTAGATGCAGAGGACCCCGAACATGGTGTGCAGGGAGATCTCGTCCCTGCTGGCGGAAATCGAGGAGCACGCCCCAGGCAATCGCGATCGGCGCGAGCGCAACGAGCAGCACGCCGATGCTTCGCGCGGCGGTCGGCCCGAGCTCTCCGAAGCCGATGTAGGCCCCGATCGTGGAGACGATCGCGATCGCCACGGCCGCCACGGCGAGCCTCAGGAGCAGCGGCTTGACCCTCGAGGCGCGGAGGGCTGCCAACAGGGTGATCCCCTGAAGCACGATGGCCGTCAGCCGTGCCCAGTCCTCCTCGGGCGCGGCGAGCAGGAAGATCAGCGACGCGAGGATCAGCAGGAGGACGAAACCGAAGTGGTGGCCGCCCTGGCGCCAGGCGCCGTCACCCGCCGCGCGCGATGCCTGTGCGCCCTCGGCCACGCGCAGAGGATCGCCTCACGGTCGGACGGGGTGTCCCTCAGTCGTCGGCGCGAGCCTCTCCCAGCAGAAGCTCGACGACCAGCACGTCCCGCCATTCGCCGTCGAGGCGCCCGTGGCGCTCGTGCGTGCCCACGTCGCGCCAGCCGCTCGCGCGCACCAGGGCGATGCTCGGGCCGTTCGTGGTGAAGATCTTTCCGACCAGCTTGTAGTAGCCGCGTCGCTCGCACTCCTCCGCGAGGGCGGTCGAGCAGCGCTCGTCCGGTGCCGCTCCTGCGGGCGTCGCGCCCGACATAGAGCGTCGCCTCGCCGATCCCCGAGTAGTACTCGTGGGCGTCGTCATAGGGCGTCGCGCCCGCCCAGCCGACGATCTCGTCGCCGCGCACGGCGACGAGGACGAGTTGTCCCGCTTCGATCCCTTCGGCGACCTCCGGCCCGTGCTGGATCGCGGTTTGGAAGGTCGCCACGCGCTCGGCGATCCCCTCGTTGTAGATGCGGGCGATCGCATCGGCGTCATCCGGCCGGGCGGCGCGAACGACGACTGGTTCGGACACGGCTCGACCGTAAGGCGGCTCGGGCTAGACCCTCTGCTCGGCCTGCGGCTCGGCGGCGCGCCCGCCCCTCGCGGCGCCCGCGGAGGACACGCCGCTCGCGCTGACCGCCGCGGAGAGCTCGTCGATGGCCGCCCTCGTTTCGCCGGCCAGCGCCTCCAGGTCGGGCATCCCGTCGTAGTCGGCGGTGATGCCGAAGTTCACCCGGCCGTTGTAGCTCATGATCCCGAAGCAGACGCGTCTGGTTCTTGGCCAGCGGCACCATGGGGAAGACGTCCTGGAGCTCGCGCCCGAGCAGGTAGAGCGGGAACTGGGGACCGGGCACGTTGGTGACGACGAGGTTGAAGAACCGCTGCCGCGACTGCAGGCGGGCCGCCTGCGCCGCGATCGTCGGGGGTGCGAAGTCGCTCGCCTCGGTCAGGAGGCTTGCGCCGACCGCCTGTCGGGAGGACTTCAGGTCCCCCATGCGTGACGTGACCGTCCGCAGTCGCTCGATCGGGTCGTCGCACCAGATCGGGAGCGGCGCCATCATCGCCGACACCCTGTTTCCGAGCGCGCCGTGCTCTTCGTCGGCTCGAACGCTGATCGGGACCATGGCCCGCAGCTCGAGATCGCGCGTCGAGGCGCCGGTCGACCGCAGATATCGGCCCAGTGCGCCCGTCACCGCGGAGAGGATGACGTCGTTCACGGTGCCGCCGGCGATGGCCTTGATCCGCTTCAGCTCTGCGAGGTCCGTACGCACCCAGTCGAAGCGGCGGTACGGGCCGATCTCGCGATTGAGCGGTGATTGCGGGCGCCGCCAGTCCGGTACGGACGAACGAGCCGGCGGCCTCGAGGTTCTCGACGGCCGCGCTGGCCACGCGGCGAGGGGCGCGCAGCGCCCCGGCGGCGCCGCGAAGCACCGCCGCCGGGCTTCCCACGCGCTCCAAGACCGCATCGGCCAGAAGCTGTGTCCCGCTGGGCTCGGGCCGGGGGAGCCAAGGCTCCGGGTCGCCGGCTCGCTCGGGCTCTGCGGTCCAGGTCGAAGAGGACGGTGGTTATGTCAACCCCGGACACGCCGTCGACCAGAGCGTGATGCGTCTTTGCGACGATCGCGAAGCGGCCGCCCTCGAGTCCGTCGACGAGCCACATCTCCCAGACCGGCTTCGAGCGATCGAGGCGCTGGGAGAAGATTCGTGCCGCGAGCGTGCGGAGCTGCTCCTCGCTCCCCGGGGGAGGGAGGGCCGTGTGGCGCACGTGGTAGTCGAGGTTCAGGTGCGGATCGTCGACCCAGACGGGGCGAGCCCTGGCCGAACGGAACGAATCGGAGCTTCTGGCGAAAGCGGGGGACCAGGTGCAATCGGGAGGCGATGTGGTCCCGGAACTCCTCATAGGCCGGGGCGGGGCCCTCGAACAGCGTGGTCGACGCCACGTGCATGTGCGCGGGGCCCTGCTCGAGCTGCAGGAACGAGGCGTCGAGCCCGCTCAGTCGGTCGCCGTGCGCCACGAGCCCATCATCGCACGGCTCGCGTCACAGGTCGAGGGCAAGCGCGCCCTGGCCCGCCGGCTCGCCGTCAGGGGCGGGTCGCCGGCCCTTCGGCTCGAGCGAGCGAGGCCCGACACCCCGACCCCCAGGAGCCGCACCGGGGCATCGAGCTCGAAGTCCTCGAGGAGCCGGCGGGCGACCGCGCGGATGCGTTCGGAGTCGCTGGTCGGCGTCCTCCAGGGTCCGGGAGCGGGTGTGGGTGCGGAACGGGCGCAGGCGGATCTTGAGGGTCACCGTGCGGCCGACTCGTCCCTCCTCGTCGAGGCCCCGGCACACCGAGTCCACCAGGCGATCCAGGGTGAGCTGGAGCGTCGCGAGGTCCGTCACGTCGGCGGGGAAGGTGGTCTCGCGGCTCTCGGACTTGCGCTCACGATCGGTCACGAGCGGACGCCGTCGAGGCCGCGGGCGCGTTCCCGAAGCTCGCGGCCCAGCCTGGGGCCGAGCGCCCGCTCCAGCTCGTGGTCGGCCGCCGCCAGATCGGCGACCGTCCGGACGCCCAGCCGCGCCAGTCGCTCGGCGGTCCGCTCTCCGACGCCCGGGATCAGGGTGGCGGGGCGATCGCCGACGGCCTCGAGCATCCGATCCGGCTCGAGGACGCAGAGGCCGTCGGGCTTGTCCAGGTCCGAGGCGATCTTGGCGAGCAGCTTGTTCGGCGCGATTCCCACCGAGCAGACCAGCCCCGTGGCAGCGCGCATCGTCGCGCTTCAGCTGCCGGGTACGCGCCTTGGGCGCCGGGGAGTCGCTCAGGTCCAGGTACGCCTCGTCCAGGCCGGCCACCTCGATGCGGTCGCTGAACCGCCGCGAGCACGTCCATCACCTTCGCCGAGGCACGGCGGTAGAGCTCGATGTCGCGCCGCAGGAGCACTGCCTGCGGGCAGCGCCGGTGCGCGATTGCCAGCGGCAGGGCGGAGTGGACCCCGAAGGCGCGCGCCTCATACGACGCGGCCATGACGACTCCCCGCGCCGCCGCGTCGGTTCCCGTCGCGACGATCACGGGCCTGCCGCGGAGCTCGGGACGGCGCAGGAGCTCCACGGAGACGAAGAAGGCGTCCATGTCCACGTGCGCGTAGACGTGGGGCCAGTCTCGGCGACGCTGCCATGGATCCAGCCTACGCGGCGCCGCCGCCGGAATCGGGGAGCCGGCGCGATCGCGAGGAGCGCACGGGCGAGCGGCGTCGAGGGCGATGCGGCATGATCTGATTAGCCGCAACTTCGGCGATGCCGTGTTGACGCGGCCAGGGGCCAGCCCTGCGATGACGGCTGGCCAAACTCAGAGGAGGTAGATATGCGTATCAAGAGGCGGCTGATACGCCATTCTCGCGCTGGCGGCGGCCGCGGCCCTCGGGGCCGTGGGCGTCGGCGCAGGCGCATCGACGCTAACTCGACGGCGACTTGCGTTCACGCCGAGCGACGGCCTCGAAGACGACGGGCAAGGCCGGGAAGATCACGGTCCACACGCACACGAACTACACCGGCTCGGGCACGAAGACGGCTGCGCGGCGCGGCTGTTCTTCGACAAGAACATTCACGTTCAACACGAACGCGGTTCCGAAGTGCGCGACGGCGAGCGTCCGGGCAACAAGACGATGAAGCAGGCGATGACCGCCTGCGGCACGAAGCTGCGTCGGCACCGGCACGGCGACAGGCAACCTGCCGCGCCGGGCGACATCGCGCGGCTGCGTCCTGGCGTTCAACGCGGTTGACGGAAACCCGACCGTCGCCGGCAACCAGCCGGGGATCCTGCTGTTCACCCGGCTGCAGATTCCGGGCACGATCAACTGCGCGAACCCGGCCACCAACCAAAACGGCAACGGCTCGATCCTCTTGCAGGCGCCGCTTGCCACCAACCCCGCGTCGACCACTCCGGGTGGAGCACTCACCCCCGCCTCACAGGGCGGCAAGTGGCTCGACTTCGACCAACATCCCCCAGGCCGCTGCCGCTGAGCGACTTCAACGTCACGACCGGCAAGGGAGCCGCGGACCAACCTGACGGGCACCAAGGCCAACTACATCAAGGCCAAGTGCACGTCGCGCGCTGGCCTCGGCACCCGGCGAAGAAGTTCGTCCTGCGGACGATGTTCAAGTACACAGCGGCATCGCCGCCGAGCAGGCGGTGAACTACAAGACGGGTGCCTGCACCTGAGCTAGCGCGAATTCAGTCCCCGGCTCTTGAGCCGAGGACCGCGACGAGAGGGGCGGCCTTCGGGCCGCCCCTCTTGCGTATCGGGCCGAGGCAGGCGCGCTACATTCAGGGCGTGAGCGGCGCGGAGGCCAAGAACCTCGAGGCGATCTCGAGGGCGATCGACCAGCACAACTCCAATTGCCCGTTTCCCGCCTCGGAGGTGCGGATGAACCCCTTCGAGCTCGAGCGCCTCGGCTGGGAGGAGATCCGGGGCCTGCCGGTCGTCGCCGATCCGGCGCTCGGGACGGGTCGCTTCCGGATCGTCTGCTCACGGGACTCGGACGAGGGCGGCCTGGAAGAGGTCGAGGCGATCGGCACGCCGGTCGAGGTGGGCGTCCCGGATCCCAGCGCCAACTGAGCGGCGGCGCGAGGCCGCCGCTCAGGGGTTCAGGCCGAGGTCGTTGGTGAGCTTCTGGGCCTGGATGTTGAGCTGGAAGAAGTCGCCGGTCAGGATCAGGATGCCCATCGCGATCAAGACCGCTCCGCGCCACGGCCATGATCGCCGTGTAGTGACGCTTGATCACCGCGAACGTCGTGGTCATCCGCGAGAAGGCGAGTGCCGTCAGCAGGAAGGGGATCCCCAGGCCCGCCGAGTACACGGCCAGGAGCAGCGCACCGTGCGCCGCCGAGCTCGACAGGGCGGCCGCGCTCAGGATCGCTCCGAGCGTGGGGCCGATGCAGGGCGTCCAGGCGACCGCGAAGGCCATTCCAGCGATCAGCGGCCCGCCCTTCCCGGCCCGTGTCATGAGCGCCTCGACGTGCCACTCGCGGTTGAGGCGGGTGACGAACAGGCTGGCCACGAACAGGACGCCCATGGCGATGATCACGGCCCCCGCGACCTTCTCGAGGGTGTCGCGGTGGTCCTGAAGCGTCTGCCCGAGCCCGGTCGCGGTCAGCCCGAGGAGGATGAAGACGGTCGAGAAGCTCGCCACGAAGACCAGGCTCGGGCCGAGCACGCGCCGCCAATCCGCCCGCTCGAGCTCGCCCACGGACACCCCCGTGACGGCGGACAGGTACCCGGGGACGAGGGGCAGCACACACGGGGAGACGAACGACACGAGCCCGGCGCCGAGGGCCGCCAGGATGCCCACCCCTGATGCCGGATCGCTCCCCACTTCACCGGAACGCTAGCCCGCGCGGCCTAAGCGTCTCCTAAGCGGCCGGTCAGGTGAGCGCCGCCGCGAGCCGGCGGCGGTGCTCGCGCGCCAGCGGGTGGTCGGCGCCCAGCTCCGTGAAGATGGCCACCATGACCTTGCGCACCAGGTCGCGGCGCTCGGGATCCTCGGTCTCGGCGATCGCCGCCTGGAGGCCCTCGAGGGCGCCCTCCAGCTCGCCGTCGTCCCATGCGGCGAAGCTTCGCGAGAGCGTCCCGGCGCCGTCGCCCTTCTCGTCCCCGATCTCCGTGGCCAGGCGGGCTCGAGCCGCCAGGCCCTCGGCCTCGAAATTGCCGTGGAAGCGGTCGAGGAGCTCCGACGCTTCGGCCGTCTGATCGCGCCCGAGGAGCATCCGGCCCAGCTTCACTCGCGGCGGCCGCGTTTCGCGGGTCAAGCTCGAGCGCCTTCCGAAGCGACTCCTCGTCAGCGGCCGCCGCCAGCTTGTCGGCGGCAGAGGGGACCAGCCCGTCCAGGAACTGCTCGATCTGAGCCGGCCGGATGGCGCCCACGAACTCCGAGACCACCTGGCCATCCCGAAACGCCTTGACCGCCGGGATGCTCCCGATCTGAAAGGCCATCGCCAGGTTGGGGTTGGCATCCGTGTCGACCTTGACCAGTTCGACGTCGCCGTTTCGCTTGGCGGTCGCAGCCTCCAGCGCCGGACCGAGCACGCGGCAGGGCCCGCACCACTCGGCCCAGAAGTCGACGACCACCGGCACCTCGTGGGAGCGCTCGACGACCCGCGCCTCGAAGTCGCTCTCGTTGACGTCGAACGCCATCCCTTCGAGGTTAGCTGGCTGGGCGTGCGGCCAGCATTCGCCCAGGGGCGGCAGAATGCATGGCAATGGAGGAATCGCTGCGTGGCAAGCTGCTGGTCGCCTCGCCGGCGCTGGTCGACCCGAACTTCGCTCGAACGGTGGTCTTCATCACCGAGCACAACGACGAGGGCGCGATGGGAATCGTCCTGAACCGCCCCTCCGACACCGGCGTGGGCTCTGTCGTCTCGGAGCTGGCCGAGATCGCCGGCGGAGAGCCCATCTACGTCGGTGGGCCCGTGCAGCCGGAGGCGCTCGTCCTGCTCGCGGAGTTCACCAATCTCGAGGCCGCTGCCTGGATCGTGGTCGCCGACGTGGGCCTCGCGTCGGCGGACGTCGATCTCTCCGAGCTTGCCGACGTCGGTCCGCCGGGGGCGGGTTTACGCGGGTTATTCGGGCTGGGGGGCGGGCCAGCTCGAGTCCGAGATGGAGGTGGACTCGTGGATCATCGAGCCGCCATTGCCGGCGGAGCTCTTCCCGGAGGACCCGGGGACCCTGTGGAGTGACGTCCTCGCGCGCAAGGGTGGGCAGTACTCGCTGATCGCGAGGATGCCCGCGGATCCGTCGCAGAACTGAGCAGGGCCGCCGTGCCCGGTCCTGCGCACGATAACCGGCGTTATGGAAACCCGGCCTCGAACCGCCGCCGTGACCCTCTCGACTCCCCCGGCCGAGGGTATTCGGGGGTTCCTAGGCCTCGCGCTCGGCCAGCGACTCGAGAACGCCCAGGAGCTCTCCCACGCGGCAGACGAGCAGGCGCTCCTCGTCGACCTCCACCCAGGCGCCGGCCGAGGCTGGAAAGACGACGTGATCGCCCGGCTCCACCGGCATCTCTACGCCGACCTGCTCCCACCAGTCGAGCCCAGGGCCCACGGCGAGCACGATTCCCTGCTGCGGCGGCGGGTCGTGGCTACCGGGCGGTACGACCAGGCCGGACCGCCGTACGCGGTCCTGATCGAGCTCCTTCACGACCACCCGGTCGAACAGCGGCTTGAGCTGGTGCCGGACCGTCTCCAACGGCCCATGGTGAGATCGCGTGCTCACGCAATGCAGGATATCCGGGCAAACCAACAGGACCCCGAGCCGGGTTGGGCCCGCGGTCCGGTTGACATAACACCTCGGTGGGGCCGGCCGCGATGGAAGATAAGGTCACACGAGACAGGCACCTCGACTCGACGCCCGCCGAGTCGAGCCAACGAGGCCCTTGGAGGTCGAGCATGGCAAACGTTCTCTGTGTGCTCTACGCGGATCCCGTCGATGGCTATCCGCCCGACTACCCGCGTGACGAGATCCCCGCGATCGAGCGCTACCACGATGGTCAGACCACGCCCGCCCCGGAAGGGCTCGACTTCAAGCCCGGAGAGCTCTTGGGATGCGTCTCCGGCGAGCTCGGGCTGCGCCCGTTCCTGGAGGCCGGAGGGCACACCCTCACGGTCACGTCGGACAAGGACGGCCCGGACTCCGAGTTCGAGCGCGCTCTGCCGGAGGCCGACGTGGTGATCTCACAGCCCTTCTGGCCGGCGTACCTGACCGCGGAGCGCATCGCGAAGGCCCCGAGCCTCAAGCTCGCGATCACGGCCGGCATCGGGTCCGACCACGTCGACCTGGCGGCGGCCATCGATCGGGGGATCACCGTGGCGGAGGTCACGTACTCGAACTCGATCTCGGTCTCCGAGCACGTCGTGATGATGATCCTGGCCCTGGTCCGCAACTACATCCCCTCCTACCAGGTCGTGGTGGACGGAGGCTGGAACATCGCCGACTGCGCGGCGCGCTCATACGACCTCGAGGGCATGCAGGTGGGCACGGTCGGCGCAGGGCGGATCGGGTCGGCTGTGCTTCGGCGCCTGAAGCCGTTCGAGGTCGGGCTCCACTACACCGATCAACATCGCCTTCCCGATGCCGTTGAGGCCGAGCTGGGGGCCACCTATCACGCGAGCGCCGACGAGCTCGTGGAGGTGTGCGACGTGGTCACCATCAACGCCCCGCTCCATCCCGAGACAGAGGGGCTCTTCGACGATGCCATGCTGGCTCAGATGAAGCGTGGCTCCTACCTCGTGAACACCGCGCGCGGCAAGATCTGCGATCGCGATGCGGTCGTGCGTGCGCTCGAATCCGGGCAGCTGGCCGGATACGCGGGGGACGTCTGGTTTCCGCAGCCCGCACCCCGTGATCATCCGTGGCGCACGATGCCCCACCACGGGATGACGCCGCACGTGTCCGGCACCAGCCTTTCGGCGCAGGCCCGCTACGCCGCCGGAACGCGCGAGATCCTCGAGAGCTTCCTCGCGGGCCGCAAGATTCGCGACGAGTACCTGATCGTCGACGCGGGGGCGCTGGCCGGCGCGGGCGCCCACTCCTACAGCGCCGGCGATGCGACCGGAGGCTCCGAGGAGGCGGCCCGCTTCAGCCAGGGTCCCACGGGCTAGGCTCACCCGGGCCGCGCGGTGAATGCCGCTTGGGTGGGAGCCGTCCGGGTAGGGGTTTGGCCGTGATCGACGAGCTTCGGGGCGGCGAGCTGGTTCGGGACGAGACCCGGGCCGAGCGTGTGGACCGCAACTTCAACGAGCTCCTCGGGGAGCTCCGGATCGCGCTGCCAGGGGTCCAGGTGCTGTTCGCGTTCCTGCTCACCGTCCCGTTCGCACAGGGCTTCGCCCAGATAACCGGCTTCGAGCGCGGCGTGTACTTCGCCGTGCTCCTGCTCACGGCTTTCGCGTGCGCGCTGCTGATCGCCCCCACCGCCTATCACCGGCTCCAGTTTCGCCGGGGACAAAAGGAGGACATCCTCTCGTTCGCCAACCGCTCGGCCCTGCTGGGGCTGGCCGCGCTGGCGCTGGCCATGAGCGGGGCCGTCCTGCTGATCACGGACTTTCTCTTCGGCATCGCCGCAGGGATCCCGGTGGGCGTCGGTGCCGCGCTCATGTTCGGCACCCTCTGGTACCTCCTCCCGCTTCGAAGGGGCCACAGGCCGCCCGTGGACGGGGGCCCCTAGCGCGGGCACGAGCAAGGGCGTCGCGGCAGTTTGACGGACCGCATCGGAGTCGAGCGCGCTACTCGCGCTTCCAGCCCCGTCCGAGCAGGCGGGAGAGGCGTCCCGCGCGCGCGTTCGGCCGAAACGTCGCCGGGCCGCGTTCGGGGGCGGGCAGCGACGCGACCTCGCCCGAGGCGATCGTGAGCGTCACGCCACGCTCGGCTGTTCGCGCGACCTCGGGTGCGTCCACGAAGCGCAGCTCCCGTTGGGGCGTCTCGATCACGATGCCGTCGAGAATCCGCTCCTTGTAGTTGTCCACGATCTGGTCCACCCTGCCCACCTCGACGCCGTCGGCGCCGTAGACCGGCGTCCCGCGCTCGACGGCCGCATAGTGGATCGCGGCCCCGTCGTCGATCATCCCGTCAAGCATACGGCTCCCCGCTGCCGATTCTCTCCTCTACTTCCGGCGTGTCGCAGAAGGCGGCGATCTCCCGAGCGAGCCTCCCGCCCTGCCATGCAAGAGGTGAGGCTCCCTCCTCCTCGCTGATCAGGCGGGCCAGGGGTAGACGCTCCACGTAGGCGGCGGCAACCGCGTATGGATGGCCGGGATCGGCGACGTCCCGGCTCGCCACCACGAGAGCGGGAACCTCCAGGAACTCGAGCTCCGACATCGAGTCGAACGGCGCCGATCGCGGTACTTCGCGAAGGGCCCTGGCCACGGCCGTGGGATGACGGTGCGCCTCCATGCGCTGCCGGGTGATGCGTAGCACGGTCTCACGCCACTCAGGGTCGAGATCGTGGTCGAGCGCGGCGATGAACCCGTCGACCCCCCCTCGCTCCAGCCCCTCGGCGAGGCGATCCCAGTCGGCGATGGCCTCAGCGTCGAGGATGCCCGTATACACCGGGCCGATCACGACGAGGCCGGCCACCCGTGCGGGGCTCTGAAGCGCGTAGGCCACCGCGGTGTGCGCGCCCATCGAATGCCCGACGAGGACGAAGGGGACGCCGCCGAGCTCCGAGCTCACCACGGCGTCCAGGTCCGACACGAGCTGCGGGTATCCGTAGCCGTCGGTGCTCGGCGCGGGGTCGGAGTCGCCGTGACCTCGGGCGTCGTAGGAGAGCTGCCGGTGCCCCGCGCGTGCCAGGGCCTTGGAGCCGTGGAGCACGTAGCGCCGCGTCGCCGTGATCCCGTGCAGCAGGACGACGGGCGTCCCTTCGCCGAGCGGACTCGCCGGCGAGGCTCCATCCGCCCCGCGAGACCGTCAGCGCGGCGGGCTCGCCGTCGCTCATCGCCCGGCTCGGGTCAGACCGGGGCCTCGTCGCGCGCCTCTCGCAGCGAGCGCTTGAGCGCCTCCACGTCCTTGTAATGGAGCCCGAGGAGCGCGACGTGGCGGTAGCGGACCACGCCCGTCGGGATCGACGATGAAGATGGACCGGCGAACCAGTCCGCCCGGCCCGAGCACTCCATACGCCCGGATCGTCGTTCGGTCCGGATCGGCGAGGAGCGGGACCGTGAGCCCGTACTTGTCCCGGAACCGCTCGTGAGAGTCGAGCGACTGCGGCGAGATCCCGAGCACCTCGGCGTCGAGGTCGTCGAGGCGGTCGGCGGCGTCGCGGTAGGAGCAGAACTGACGGGTGCAGACCGGCGTGAAGTCGCCCGGATAGAACGCGAGCACGAGCCAGCTGCCCGCGAAAGTCGGCCAGGCGGTAGGTGCGGTCGTCGGTTCCGCTGAGCTCGAAGTCGGGGGCGGTGTCCCCCACCTCGACACGGCTCATCGAGGCCTCACGGTGACCCTGCGGATGGCGACCGCGGCCGTCGGGGTGCCTGTGTCTCCGCTCGCTGGGTCGCCCAGGCTCGCGATCCGACTGACGACGTCCCAGCCCGAGTTGACCCTCCCGACCACGGCGTAGTTCGGAGGCAAGCCCGCGTCGGTCGCCACGACGACGAAGAACTGGCTTCCCGATTGCCCGGGAGGCGCGACGGCCGTCTTCGCCATCGCGACGGTCCCGTGCGTGTACTGCGTGTTGGGCGGTGGCCGCTCCGTCACCGTGTAACCGGGCCCCCCGTCCCCGGTCTCGGTCGGATCGCCTCCCTGGATCACGAACCGGGGGACGATCCGCTGGAAGCTCGTCCCGTCGTAGACCCCCTTTCGCGCGAGGTGCACGAAGGAGCTCACGGTCTTCGGCCAGGTCGAGGCGTCGAGCGCGATGGTGAAGTTGCCGCAGCTCGTGGACACGAGCGCATCCAGTCTGGCGCTTGGGGCAACTTGCGCCGTGGGCGGCTTGAGCCTGACCCGCTTCGGCTTCGGCTTCGGCGCCTGCTGGCACCCGGCGGGCAGGGAAGCCGAGGTCGAGGAGCCGCCGCTCCCGCAGGCCGTCAGCGCGACCGCCGAGAGGTTCATGGCGAGCAGCGTCCCCAAGGACCGCGCAATCGGGATCCTCCGCATTCCGACGGAGGCTAGACCAACGTGTCGCCCGACCGGCAAGATGTCCGCATGAGCCCGACCTCTCTCGAGCCCGTTCCCGCGTCCTGATGGAGCCCTCGCGCCGGCCGACGCCGGAGCGGATCCGGGTCGTAGGCCGGATCCTGAACGGGCTCATCGTCAGGGCGCCCTGGGCTTGGCCGGCGATCCGCGGGCCGATGCGCCGCTTCTTCGATCGCACGGCCCCGGGCTGGGACGACCGCACGCGCGCGGGCTCTGCGGATCACCTCGCGGCGCTTGCGGGTGCACTCCTGCACGTCAAGCCCGCGCCGGAGCGCGCGCTCGAGGTCGGCACCGGAACCGGCGAGGGGGCGCTGCTGGTCGCGCGCGAGTTTCCGCAGGCGCGCGTGCGGGGGGTCGACATCTCCGAGCCGATGATCCGCGCCGCAACCGCCAAGGTCGGCCTGGACCCCGAGGGCCGGATCGCCTTCCGCGTCGCCGATGCCGCTGATCTGCCCTACGACGACGAGTCCTTCGACCTGGTCGCGCACCTCAACATGCCCCCTTTCATTCGCGAAACCGTGCGCGTGCTCCGTCCGGGCGGCCACGTGATCGTCGCCTCGAGCTGGGGCTCCGCGACGCCCTTCTACACGCCGAGTTCGGTCCTGGACTGGGGGTTCGCCAAGCGCGACGTCGAGCCGCTCGCCGCCGGCGAAGCCGGCGACGGCACCTACTGGGTTGGGCGCCGGACGCTGAGACCCGAATAGATTCCGGCGATGGACCCGGCCCGGCGGCACCTCGTGCTCGTGAACCCGTCCGCGGGCGGCGGTCGCGTCCGGGACGTCCTCGCAGAGCTCGAGGGCGCCCTCCGCGACCTGGGGAGTCGAGTACCGGCTCGTGCTCACGAAGGGCCTGGAGCATGGATGCGAGGAGGCACGACGAGCCGCGAGCGAGGGCGAGATCCCGGTGGTCATGAGCGGCGACGGCCTCGTCGGGCAGGTCGGCGGGGTCCTCGCCGGCGGCGAGATCCCGATCGGCGTGATCCCCGGCGGGCGGGGGAACGACTTCGCCCGCGTGGTCGGTATCCCAACCCAGATCCGAGCGGCGGTGGAGCTGCTGGTCGCGGGTCGGACCAGGGCCGTGGACGTGGGCGAGGTGAATGGACGCCGCTTTCTCTGCATCGCGAGTTGCGGATTCGACTCCGACGCCAACCGGATCGCCAACGAGGCCCGGCTCGTGAAGGGGAACCTGGTCTATGCGTACGCTGCACTCCGGGCGCTGGCCGCGTGGAAGCCTGCGCGGTTCGAGCTCGTGCTCGACGGAGAGCGCCGCGTCCACACGGGCTACTCCGTAGCGGCGGCGAACAGCAAGGCCTACGGAGGGGGGATGTTTCTCGCCCCGGACGCGGAGCTCGACGACGGTCGCCTCGACGTCGTGTGCGTGAGCGAGGTCGGGAAGCTCCGGTACCTGGCTAACCTGCCCAAGGTGTTCAAGGGCCGCCACGTCGAGAACGAGGAGGTGTCGGTTCAGCGTGCGGCGGAGGTCGAGATCAGCGCCGATCGGCCGTTCGCCGTCTACGCGGACGGGGAGCACCTCGCCGACCTTCCGGCGACGATCCGAGTCCTCCCCAGGGCGCTGAAGGTGATCGTCCCGCCGTGAGCGGGGCCTTCGGGGTCAAGGTCGCGCTGGCGCGAGCAGTGGGGGCGCTCGAGCCGGAAGACTCGCCGTGGCGGCGGGACGACGCTGCCGGGCCGGCTCCTGCTTCGGTTGGCGCCCGATGCGATCTCGCCGACTCGGGGCGGGGCTTCGCCGACGGGTCGGTGATCGTCAGCGCGACGAACGGCAAGACGACCACTGCCGGCATGATCGCGGCGGCGATGCGGGCGGACGGGACGCGAGCCGGTGCACAATCGCGCGGGCTCGAACATGACCTGGGGAGTGGCCACCGCGCTGCTCGAACAGCGCGGAGACGAGGGACTCTTCGAGGTGGACGAGGCCTGGCTGCCGCGAGTTGCGGCCGACCTCTCTCCGCGTCTGATCGTGCTCGGCAACCTCTTCCGCGACCAGCTCGACCGATACGGGGAGCTCGAGCACCTCGCCGACGAGTGGGCGCAGGTTGTCGCCTCCCGGGCCGGCGAAACCGGATTCGCGCTCTGCGCCGACGACCCGCTCGTCGCCGACCTGGGCCGCGACGGCGACCTGGCGACTCGCCCCGGGGTCACGTACTTCGGGATCGACGACCCGAGCCAGGCGCTGCCGGAGCTCCAGCACGCGTTCGACGCCAAGCATTGCCGGCGCTGCGGCGCCCCCTACGCATACCGGATGGCATTCGTCGGTCACCTGGGGCACTACTCGTGCCCCAACTGCGGGGCCGACCGCCCGAAGCCGGACGTCGTCGCGACCCGCATCGAGCTGCAGGGAATGCGTGGCTCCCGCGTCGCCGTGCGCGCTCCCGCCGGCGAGGCCGAGCTGAGCCTCCCCCTTCCCGGCCTCTACAACGTGTACAACGCGCTGGCTGCTTTGACGGCGGCCATCCGGCTCGACATCCCGCTGGAGTCCGCCGCCAGGGCGCTCGAGACGATGAAGGCCGTGTTCGGACGGGTGGAGACGATCGACGTCGGGGGCACCGCCGTCTCGATCCTCCTGATCAAGAACCCAGCCGGCGCGAACGAGGTGCTCCGCACGCTGCTGCTGGAGTCGGGCGCCGAAGGCGCCGGCTGCCGGCCTCGTCCTGTGGGTCGCGCTGAACGACCGGATCGCGGACGGACGCGACGTCTCATGGGTGTGGGACGCCGACTTCGAGCTTCTCGCCGGTCACGTGCGGCGTGTGGTCTGCGCCGGTACGCGAGCGCCGGAGATGGCGGTTCGACTGAAGTACGCGGGCGTGCCGAGCGATCTGATCGAGCTCGAGCCCTCGATCGAGCGCTCGCTGGACCGCGCAGTCGCCGAAGCAAACGGGAGGCTGTTCGCGCTGCCCACCTACACGGCGCTGCTCGAGCTTCGCAACCTGCTGTCGCGGCGGGGCCTGGCGCCGACCTACTGGACATGAGCTCGGCGGCCGTTTGGCACGAGGTGGAATGCGGCGGTTACGCCGCGGACCTTCCGGCGTGGGAGCGACTCGCCGACGGCGCGGAGGGGCCACTGCTCGAGCTGGGGTGCGGGACGGGCAGAGTGGCCCTGCACCTGGCGCGAGCCGGTCACGAGCTCTGGGCCGTGGACGCCGATCCAGCGTTGCTGGAGGCGCTCGAGGCTCAGGCTTCTCGGGAACGGCTGCCGATCAGCGTCGCGTGCGCCGACGTCCGATCGCTCCAGCTCGAGCGAGAGTTCGAGCTCATCATCGCCCCGATGCAGCTCATCCAGATGCTGGGCGGCGCGGCTGCCCGGCGGGCGCTGATCTCCAGAGCGGTCGCGCATCTCACCGACGGAGGCCGACTCGCGATGGCCGTCGTCGAGGACCCCTCCTCCTCCCTCGATGGCGCGGCCGCCGGCGTTCCCGATGTCCGCGAGCGGGACGGATGGGTCTACTCGAGCCTCCCCACGATGGTGCCCACGGAGGACGGCGGCGTGGTGATCCGGCGCCTGCGTCAGACGGTCGCCCCGAACGGCGCGCTGAGCGAGGAGGACCACGTCGACCGCCTCGACGGCCTGGACGCCGAGACGCTGGAGGAAGAGGCCATCCGAGCCGGGCTGCGAACGGCGAACCGGGTCGAGGTGCCGCCCACTGAGGGGTACCTGGGCGCCACGGTCGTGATCGGAAGGAGGGCGTGATGGAGCTCCGCGTCGTGGCGCTCTACCCGGAGCAGATGAACATCTACGCCGACCGGGGCAACATCCTGTTCCTGCGGCGGCGCTGCGAGTGGCGAGGGATTCGGGTTCTCGTATGTCGCCGCCGGGCCAGGCGAGTCGCTGGACCCCGGGGCGCATGACCTCGTCTATCTGGGGGGCGGCCAGGACCGCGACCAGCGGATCGTCGCGCGCGACCTCGTCTCGACCAAGCGAACCGCTCTCGCGGAGGCGGTGGACGACGGCGCCGTCGTGCTCGCGGTCTGCGGCGGCTACCAGCTCCTCGGGCACAGCTACCAGCTCGGGGACGAGCGCATCGCCGGGCTCGGGCTCGCCGACCTCGAGACCGTGCGGGAGGCGGGGCCGAGATTGATCGGGAACGTCGAGATCGAGGTGGACCTCGGTGGCGGCCCCATGCGGCTGGCGGGGTTCGAGAACCACGGCGGGCGCACCTACCTGGGCGATGGCGCCCATCCGCTCGGGCGCGTGATCCGCGGGTTCGGCAACAACGGCAAGGACGGCCGCGAGGGAGTGCGCCGGGCGAACATGATCGGGACCTACCTGCACGGCCCGCTGCTGCCGAAGAACGCCTGGCTGGCCGATCGGCTGATCGAGCTCGCGCTCGCGCGCCGGCTCGGCTACCCCGCCGGAGCTGGAGCCGCTGGACGACGAGCTCGAGCGCGCTGCCCACGAGTCGGCGCACCGCGCCGCTCTCCACGGCTAGGCGGCCGAGAGCGACGGAGCGCGCTACCGGCCGGTCGAGCCGAACCCTCCCTCCCCCCTCGCGCTGTCGGCGAGCTCGGCGGCCTCGACCGGCTCGGCGGCCTCGACCGGGGTCAACACGAGCTGGGCGATGCGATCCCCCGGCTCGATCTCGAAGCGCTGATGGCGATCGGTGTTGATCAGCAGGATCCGGATTTCCCCGCGGTAGCCGGAGTCGATCAACCCGGGGGAGTTGACGAGCGCGATCCCGTGGCGGGCGGCCAGTCCGGAGCGCGGCAGCACGAGGCCGGCGTGTCCCGGCGGCACCTCGATCGCGATCCCGGTGCCGACGCTAGCCCTCTCCCCCGGCTCGAGCACGGCGGCCTCCGACGCGTGGAGGTCGAGCCCCGCATCGCCCTCGTGGGCCCGGCCCGGGAGCCGAGCGGCGTCCGAGAGCAGCCTCACGCAGAGCTCCACGGCAGGGAGGGTATTCGCGCGCTAGGGGGTTCCATCGGGGCCGGGGCCGGGGCCGGCTCCGTTCAGCGCAAAGTCCGCGAACCGGTGAGCGACGGCCGCCGGAATCCGGGCGCGGACCACAACGCCCTCGGCCCCGTCCTCGCGCTCCAGGTCGCCGGCCAGCTCGTGGAGCTCTGCGAGCATGCCTCCCTCCGAGTAGGGCAGGAGCAGCTCGACCTCCCGCAGGCTCTCCTCGAAGACGTCGCCGATTCGGTCGCGAAGCCGATCCAGCCCCTCGCCGGCGGCCGCGGAGATCAGCGTGGCGGTCGGCTCCTCGATGCTGAGCTCCCGGGCGTCGGCGGGATCCAGCAGGTCGACCTTGTTGAAGACGAGCAGCCGCGGCGCCGAGTCAGCGCCGATCTCCTCGAGGACCGAGTCCACCGCCGCAATCGCCTCGCGTCGCCGACGCTCGGGCTCGGACGCGTCCACCACGTGGACGATGAGATCGGCGAGGACCGTCTCCTCGAGCGTCGCCTTGAACGCCTCGACGAGTTGATGCGGGAGCTTGCGGATGAAGCCGACCGTGTCGGTGACGAGGTAGCGCCGCCCGCGGTGCCGATAGGCGCGCGTAGTCGGATCGAGCGTGTGGAAGAGCCTCTCCCCCACGCCGACGCCCGCGCCCGTCAGCGCGTTCAGCAACGTGGACTTGCCCGCGTTCGTGTACCCGGCGAGGGCGACGGTCGGAAGCGCGGAGCCGCGGCGCCGGGCTCGCATGACCTCGCGGTTGCGCTCGAGCCGCGCCAGGCGCCGGCGCAGGTTGGCGATCCGGTCGCGGGCCAGCCGGCGATCGGTCTCGATCTGGGTCTCCCCCGGACCCCGTGTCCCGATCCCGCCGCCCAAGCGCTCCAGGTGGGTCCACAGGCCGCGCATGCGCGCGAGGTTGTACTCGAGCTGGGCCAGCTCGACCTGAAGCTTTCCCTCGGCGCTATGGGCGTGATCGGCGAAGATGTCGAGGATCACCGCGGTGCGGTCGATCACAGGCACCCCGAGTGCCGCCTCCAGGTTCCGCTCCTGACGGGGCGCCAGCTCGTCGTCGCAGGCGATGAGGTTCGCGTCGCTCGTGGCGATCTCGCCCTTGAGCTCGGCGAGCTTCCCACGCCCGAGGTACCGGTCCGGGTCCGGGCTCGGGCGGACCTGGACGAGCTCACCGGCGGTGGCAACGCCGGCCGTGCGAAGGAGCTCCTTCAGCTCCGCGAGCGGATCGCCGTCGCGGGGTGAGGTCGGCACGACCGAGATGGCGAGCGCGCGCTGGCGGGCGCGAGGGTTCTCCACGCCGGCGCCCCCCGCGCCGTGTCGTGTCGTGGCCGTGCGGCCCTGGCGAGTCTTCTGCACTCACGCAAGTGTAGGTCGGCGGTCAGCGAGCGCACGGTCGCGCGCGCCGGGATAGGCTCTTGGGCGGATGAAGGTCTTCGTCACCGGGGGAACCGGGTTCATCGGCGGTCACGTCGTGCGCCAGCTCCGCGAGCGCGGCGATGACGTCCGCGCGCTGGTGCGCAGCCCGGAGAAGTCCGGCGCCCTGACCCAGCTCGGCTGCGAGCTCGTCTCGGGGACCTTGGCGGACAAGGAGGCGCTCCGAACCGGCATGGCGGACTGTGACGCCGTGATCCACGGCGCGGCGATGTACGAGGTCGGGATCCCCGAATCGGAGCACCGTGCGATGTACGAGGCCAACGTGATCGGCACCGAGAACGCGCTGCGGGCCGCCCTCGAGGCGGGCGTCGGCCGCGTCGTCTACATCTCGACCGTCGGCGCGTTCGGTAACACCAAGGGCCAGGTGGTCGACGAGGCCTACCAGCATCCGGGCAGCGGCTACACGTCCTACTACGAGGAGACCAAGGTCGAGGCGCACCGGGTGGCGAAGCGCTTGATCGTCGAGGAGGGGCTGCCGGGCGTCATCGTCCAGCCGGGCGGCGTCTACGGGCCGGACGACCACTCGGCGCTCGGCCGGCAGATGAACCAGTTCCTCGACGGCCGGATGCCCATGATCGCCTTCCCCGACCTCGGAATGAACATGGTCCACGTGGACGACGTGGCGGCCGGGGTGCTGCTCGCGCTCGACCGGGGGAAGGTCGGCGAGGCGTACGTGCTGGGCGGACAGATCACGACCATGCGCGAGCTGATCGACACCCTCGGCCGCGTCTCGGGGCGGAAGGCGCCGAAGCGCGCGCTGCCGACCTCGCTCATGAAGGCGATGACGCCGCTCGGACCGGTCGTCGGCAAGATGATGAACCAGGGCCCCAACCTGCGCGAGCTGATCAGCTCCGCCGACAACGTGACCTTCTGGGCCCGGCACGACAAGGCGATGGCGGAGCTCGGCTACTCGCCGCGAGGGCTCGAGCAGGGCCTTCGCGACACCCTGCAGGCGGAGGGCAAGCTCACCGCCGCCGGGACCCCCTCCGCCTAGAGCCCGAGCCGGGCGGCACGAGGAGGCCTCGCGCGCCGGCTCAGTGGGTGACGCTGGTCTTCACGAGCTTGCGCTCCGATGCGCTGACCGGCCCCTTCTCCTCGAGCGTCTTGACCGCGGCGGCGATGTCCTCGTGGAGGGTGTCGACCAGCGAGCGGCTGAGGTTCAGCTTCACGAGGGCGCGCATCATCTTCACGTCCTGGGCGTTCGGCGGCATCGTGTAGGCGGGCACCATCCAGCCCCGCTCTGCGGCCAGCTGGAAGGCGATGTCGAACTCGTCGTAGGGGTGATCCTCGGCGAGGTTGAAGGCGACCAGCGGCAGCGTCTCCTCGCCCTTGCCGATGATCTGGAACTTGCCGATTCGCCTCGATGTCGTGCGGCCAGCGACTCGGCGTTCTGACTGCATGATCTCCATGATCCTGCGATAGCCGGCCTTGCCGAAGCGAACGAAGTTGTAGTACTGGGCGAGGACCATCGAGGACCCGGTGGAGAAGTTGAGCGTGAAGGTCGCATCGGTCTTGCCCGAGGTAGTTCTCGTAGAAGACGAGGTCCTCGGCGAGGTCGGACTTCTCCCGGAAGATCGAGCCAGCCGATGCCCGGGTAGACGAGGCCGAACTTGTGTCCGGAGGCGTTGATGGACCGGACCTGCTCCAGGCGGAAGTCCCATTCCGAGTGCGGATAGAGGAACGGCCACACGAAGGCGCCTGACGCGCCGTCGATGTGCAGCGGGACGTCGAGCCCCTTCTTGTCCTTCAGGTCGACCAGGAGGTCGTTGATGCCGACCACGTCGTCGGCGTGGCCGGTGAAGGTGGTTCCCACGACCGCCGCGACCCCGATCGTGTTCTCGTCGACGTGCGGCTCCACGTCCTCGGGGCCGATCGTGTACTTGCCGGGCTGCAGCGGCACGATCCGCGGCTCGACGTCGAAGTAGCGGCAGAACTTCTCCCAGACCACGTGGACGTCGCCGCCGAAGACGAGGTTCGGGCTGTCGGTGGGCTTCCGGTCGGCCTCGCGGCGCTGGCGCCACTTCCACTTCAGCGACAGGGCGCCGAGCATGATCGCCTCCGAGGAGCCCTGGGTGCTCGTGCCGGTGGTCTCGCCGGGGGCGTGGAAGAGCTCGGCCAGCATCCGGACGCAGCGCTGCTGGATCTCGAACGTCTGCGGGTACTCCGCGTGGTCGATGAAGTTGCGGTGGAGGTTCTGCTCGATCACCAGCCGCGCCTCGGGCTCCATCCAGGTCGTCACGAAGGTGGCCAGGTTCCGCTCCGGGATGCCCTCCACCGCGAGCTCCTCCTCGACCAGGCGCATCGCGGCGATCGCGGCCATCGGCTCCTCCGGGATCGCGTTGTCCGGGGCGCCCTCCGTAGCACCCACTGGCCGACCGTGTGGAGAAGTCGCTGTGCGACGCTCATTCGAGTCCTCCTGGTCTCGACCCGGATCGATCTGACGGCGCCCGGATTGCCACGGATCAAATCACGCGGACGGGCCCCCGCATCGCACGAGGTGGGTGAATCGCGACGCCTGACGACCCGGCTCGGACGGTGGCCTAAGCCCGGGCGGGAGCGGTCCGCGAAGCCCCGACGGCATCAGCGCGGCCGCGGCGATCACCGCCGCGAAGGCCGCGGCCCGCGACCGCCACCGCAAGCGGGTCCGCGCCGACCGGATCGCCGAACACGAGGATTCCGCCTGCGACCGAGACCACGTTCGCGGCGACCGTCGTCAGGGTGATCACCGGAATCGCTGCCCGTCGTCTGCATTCCGCGCGCCGAGCGCGAAGAAGGCGCCCACGCCGGCGATCAGCGCCACCAGCGTCCAGGGGCCGAGGATGCTCAGCGGATCGCCCGGCACGGTTCCGGTCAACGCCTTGACCGCGACGTTGGCGACGCCCAAGCAGCAGGCCCGCGGCGACGCCGAGCAGGGCTCCGCTGGAGCCTCGGGCAGAGCCGGAGCTGCCGGAGAGCAGCAACAGCAGCCCGATTCCGACCGCGCTCGCCTCGAACGGGATCATGGCCTCGGTCTGAGTAGCCGCCGCTGGGATCGCTCGGCTGGCCCGAGGTCGCCGCGAGCAGGGCCAGGCCGCCGGCACAGAGGCCCAGCCCGAGCCATTCCCGAACGCCGACCCGAACGCCGAACCAGCGGTCGGCCAGCCACGCCAGACAGGACGAGGCCGCCGGAGATCGTCGTCTCCACGAGCGACAGCGGGGCGACCGCGAGCGCCGCCACGTGCAGCAACCAGGCCCCGGTTGCGATCGCGAAGCCGATCGCCCACCAGCGGGACCGAAACAGCGCCTTGGCGCTGCGCAGCGGCCTGGTGAGGTGGACGCTCGGCGCGGCAACGGCGCCCCGGTGCTTGCACAGCAGGGCGACGTTGGTGGTCAGTGCGCAGGCGAGCGCCAGCAATGTGCCGAGCTGAAGCATCAACGTGTGAATCGGCCGAACCGAATCCTGCCTTGAAGCCAGGCGACGGTAGTGGACGGATCTAAAGCGGAGCTTGGGGGCGCCTAAAGGCGCTGAGTCGCGGGCTCACGCGAGGTGCTCGCGCATCCTGGCCACCGCCTCGGAGATCCGCTCGTCGGGCGCGGTCAGCGAGATCCGAAAGAAGCCCTCCCCGCTCGGACCGTACATCGACCCGGGCGACACGACGACGGCGGCCTCGTTGAGGACCAGCTCGGCGAACGACACCGACGTATGCCCTTCGGGCACCGGTGCCCATACATAGATCGTCCCCTTGGGCGGCTCCACCTGAACGCCGATCTCCCGCAGCGCGTCCACCACCAGGTCGCGTCGGCGGACATAGATCTCGTTCATCTCCTCGATCGGCCCCCGGGGCCCGGAGAGGGCAGCGGCGCCGGCGAGCTGCACGGCCTCGAACAGGCCGGAGTCGACGTTCGTCTTGAGGCGCCAGTACGACGAGATCGCCTCAGCGTTGCCGAGGATCGCCGGCGCAACGCCACCCGGTCATGTTGAAGCCCTTCGAGAGCGAGAAGACCTCCACTCCGACCTCCTTCGCTCCCGGGGTGGCGAGGAAGCTCGGGGCGACGTATCCGTCGTATGTCGTCTCGGAGTAGGCGTTGTCGTGGACGACCAGGATCTCGTTGGCGCGTGCAAGCTCCACCAGCCGCTCGAAGAAGCCGTCCGGGGCCACGGCGCCGGTTGGGTTGTTCGGGTAGTTGACGAAGAGCAGGCGAGCACGAGCCAGGGCATCCGGCGGCGATCCCGTCCAGGTCCGGCACGAAGCCCCGCTCGGCGCGAAGCGGCATCAGCACCGCCTCGGCGCCGGCGAGCGCGGGGCCGCCGGTGTACACGGGGTAGCCGGGATCCGCCGCGAGCGCCACGTCACCGGGATCGAGGAAGGCGAAGCAGAGGTTGTAGATGCACTCCTTGGCTCCGATCGCCGGGATCACCTCGGTGTCGGCGTCGATCTCCACCCCGAAGCGCTCGTCGTAGAACGCGGCGAACGCGTGTCGAAGCTCTGCGCGGCCGCGGTTGGAGGGGTAGCCGTGGTTGGCGGGGTCCGCGACGGCGGTCTGCATCGCCTCCACCACGTGTGGGTAGGTGGGCCGATCCGGGTCGCCGATCCCGAGGCTGATCACGTCCACCCCACGCTCGCGCATGTCCTCGACCCGCCGCTCGAGCTCGGCGAACATGTACGCGGGCACGGCGTCGAGGCGCCTCGACGGCTCGGTCAGCGCGCGCTTGATCTCGGAGGTGGTCATCCGCAGAGGAAGGGTATGGCGACCCACCCGGCCCGCGATCAGGCTGCGCCGAGCTCGCGCACGAATCGCTCGGAGAGCTCGCCGCAGAACACCGGCTCGGCGGTCCCGGTGAGCCTCACCGCCAGACCGTCCGAGATCTCGACGGTGAGCTGCCCGCCGTCGAGCACGACCGTGATGGGGCTCGCGGCGCCGCGGAGATGGGCCGCCACGGCGGCACCGCTTGCGCCGGTTCCGGAGGAGAGCGTCTCCCCCACCCCGCGCTCGAAGATTCGCGCTCGCACCGTGGAGCCCTCCACCCGCGATGAACGAGACGTTCGTGCGGTTCGGGAACAGCGGGTTGTGCTCGATCTCCGGGCCGATCCGCCCGACGTCCAGCTCGTCGATTTCCTCCCCGACATCGATCGCGCACTGGGGGTTGCCGATCGAGACGTGCTGGAAGCGCCACTCGCGTCCGGCGGCGCTCAGGGTCCCGGCGCCGTCGGGGCCGCCGGAGGGGAAGTCGGGCGACGTGACGGAGGCACGGCCCATGTCGAGCGTGGCCGTGTCGGGCCCGGTGATGGTCGGCCGGATCGCTCCCGCCTTGGTGAGGATCGAGAAGTCGTCCGCGTCGGCCCAGCCGCGCGCCCGCAGATAGAGGGCGGCCTCCCGGGCGCCGTTTCCGGAGAGCTCGGCCTCCGAGCCGTCGGGGTTGAAGATCCGCAGCTCGGCGACGTAGTCGGGGTCGGAGGCACGGCGAGAGGAGCAGGATGCCGTCGGAGCCGATCCCGAAGTGGGGCCGCGCAGATGCGCCTGATGCGCTCCGACGTGAGCTCCCACGGGAGGGCGTCCGCCTCGACGATCACGTAGTCGTTGCCCAGCGCCTGCCACTTCTCGAACCTCATCGAACCCCTTTCATCGAGGCCTCATTCTCGCCGAGCAGGGCGACGATCCGGACGGCCACCTCCGATTCGTCCAGGCCCGTTCGGTCGATCAGCTCGAGGCCGGGCATCTTGCGCATCCAGGTGAGCTGCCGGCGGGCGTAGGCGCGGTGGGCGCGCTTGACACCCTCGCTGTCGCCCGCGAGGAACTCGTCGAAGCCGAGCGCCGCCCGGGCCGTGCGCGAGGCGCCCGTCTCGACGGCCGAGCGCGCCTCGTCCCGGGCGCCGCCCGCGAACATCTCGTCGACTCGGCCGTCGATGCGCGACCCGAGCTCCTGCCGGTCCATGACGAGGCCGACCAGAGTCGTCGGATGGCGGACGCTTCGCCGTCCAGAGCTGGTCGCTGTCTCGAGGCGGGTCGAGGCCCGCGCGCTGGAGCTCGAGCGACCGCGCGATGCGCTTGCGGTCGCGAGGATGGACGGCTGCGGCCGTCTGCGGGTCGAGCTCGGCGTGGATCGCCTCCGGCCCGCGATCGGCGATCTCCCGCTCCACCTCGGCGCGCACCCCGGCTGGTACCGGCGGGCGCAGGTCGAGGTCTGCCAGCGCCGCTCGCAGGTACAGGCCGGTTCCCCCGACGATGATCGGGCGGCGCCCTTCGGCGAGCAGTCCGTCGACCTCCGCGTGTGCCAGGGCCGCGAACCGGCCGGCGCTGAACTCCTCGCCCGGATCCACGAAGCCGAGAAGTCGATGCTCGAGCTTGTCCCGTTCGCGAGCGCTCGCCGCTCCGCTCAGCGTTTCGAGCCCGCGGTAGACCTGGATGGCGTCGCACGAGAGCGCCACGGGGTCCTCGCCCCGCGCTCGCAGCGACTCGGCGACGGCGATCGCGATCGCCGTCTTCCCGACCCCCGTGGGGCCGAAGATGGCGAGCACGTTCACCGGTTCGCCGCTATGGCCGCACGGCGCCCGAGACGAGCCGTTGATGCCCGGAGAGCGTGGTCGAGGTGGCGGCGCCGATGTCGACGTCGACCAGCTCGCCGGGCTGGGCCGCACCCTCGAAGTTGACGGTCTTGTTGTGGCTGATTCGACCCCGAAGTCGGGTCGGGTCGGTCCGGCTCGGTCCCTCCGCCAGGACCTCCATCGTCCGACCGACGAACCGCTGCGCTCGCTCGCGGGAACGCTCCTGGACGAGCGCCACGAGCCGCTCCATGCGCTCGCGCTTGACGGGATGCGGGATCCGGTCCGGCATCGTCGCCGCCTCCGTGCCCCGGCGCGGCGAGAAGACGAAGGTGAACGCGCCGTCGTAGCCGACCTCCTCGACGACCTCGAGGGTCTGCGCGAAGTCGTCCTCGGCCTCGCCGGGAAACCCGACGATGATGTCGGTGGTCAGGGCGCAGTCGGGGACGTGCTCGCGGATCTGGGCCACCCGGTCGAGGTAGCGACCGCGGTCGTAGGTGCGGCGCATGGCCTTCAGGATCCGGCTCGACCCCGACTGGAGCGGCAGGTGGATGTGGGAGCAGAGTGCGGGCAGCTCGGCGTGGGCCCTGATCACGTCCTCGCGCATGTCCTTGGGATGGGGGCTCGTGTAGCGGATCCGTTCGATCCCCGGCACCGAGTCCACGCGAGCCAGCAGTTCGGCAAAGCTGATGCGCTCCTCTCGAGGGAGATCGCGGCCGTAGCTGTTCACGTTCTGGCCCAGCAGGGTCACCTCACGCACGCCATCCGATGCGAGCCGCTCGATCTCCGCGATCAGCTCGCCCGGCGCGCGGCTGACCTCCCGGCCTCGTGTCTGGGGGACGATGCAGTAGGCGCAGGCGCAGTTGCAGCCCACCGAGACCTGCACCCAGCCCTGGAACTCCCGTCCGCGCTTGGCCGGCAGGTCCCCCGGGAAGCCCTCGAACTCGAAGTACCCCTGCGCCGTCAGCGAGTCCTGGGTCAGGAAGTCGGCGAGTCGATGGATCTGCCCAGGCCCGAACGCCACGTCGACGAACGGGAAGCGCTCGAAGACCTCGTCCTTCACCGACTGCGCCCAACAGCCACCGACCCCGACGACTCGCTCGGGGTCCTCGGACTTGAGGCGCTTCGCCTCCCCGAGATGCGCGGTGAAGCGGTTGTCAGCCGACTCCCGGATGGAACAGGTGTTGAAGAGGATCAGGTCGGCGGCGTCGCGCTCGGCGACCTCCTCGTAGCCGAGCGAGTCGAGCATTCCCTTCATCCGCTCGGAGTCGTGCTCGTTCATCTGGCACCCGAACGTGGTGACGTGGTATCGCTTTGGCAGGGTGGCCATCTAGGCCAAGGACTTTAACCCCGCGTGGGGCTTGCCTCCCTCCCAGGAGCGCTCGAGACCCGGGAACGACAACGCGGCCCGACCGCACCAGTCACCCCCGGTCGGGACCGCTACAGAGCACCCTAGGGCAGGACGGGTCGGCCAGCGGCTTCAAGGGCCTTCGCCCTGTCGCGGAACACCGCTGTCGGACGGCCTGGCCACCTCGGATTGTCCAGACGCTGAAGATCTCTTCGCAAGACCTCTACGCCGCTGCGTCTTCCCGCGACCACGATGCCAACTCCGACCAGAACGTCATCACCGAAGTCGAGGAGTGGCGTAGCTCGAAACTGAAGTCGTCCCATTCGCGATCCATCTGGCCAGCGATCGGCGGACGCCTCGTGTCCTGGCTGGCCGGAGCGGGCCCCGGAGGCGGAGATGTCCGGCGGCCCACCAGCTCGATATCGGCGTCGAGGCGCGCGAACGCTATCGCCCTCCCGCCCACTCCTCGAAGATCGCCCGTACCACCTCAACGTTCTCCTGCGACATCGCCCGCGCAGTATCTCGCGCTTCTATGAGCCGATGACCAGATGCGACTGTCGGTGACGTGGTACGTCGACAGACGCAGAGGGTAGTCGGCGGCTACTTGACCGTCAGGGTGCCCTTCATCCCCGCGGCCTCGTGGCCGTCCACGCTGCAGAAGAACGTGTACTTGCCGGGCTTCAGGTTCTCGGACAACGATGTGCTGTCCTGGCTGATCGTCGGGCTGCACCCGATCTCCTGGCCGCTCGAGCTGGTCAGGCACACGTCGTGGGTCACCGCCGACGGGTTCGTGAAGTCGATCGTCACCTTGCCGGCCGAGCCGCTGAGCTGAGTCGTGTCGTAGGCGATCTGGGTCGGATCGGCCGCGAGCTTCAGGGTGCTGGACTTGGCCGATGGCGCGGCACCGCTCGTCGTGGCGGTGGTGGTCGTCGCGCCGCCGGAGGCGGGCTGGGCGGCCGCCTCGCGAGCCTCCTTGGCCTCGCGCTCGTGCGCCTGGTCACGGGCGTTCAAGACGGCGAACGTGGTCGTGGCGGCGACCATCCCGACGAAGTAGGCGATGATCGCCGCGAGCACGGCTCGCGACGGGGGAAATCCCTCGAAGCGCAGACCGATTGCCGACACGGCCAGGGCGGAGACCACCAGCCCGAGCCCGAACACATAGAAGAGGGTCTCGTCCATGCGGCGGGGATCCTAGTCGGTTGATGGGCGAATCAGCGTGCCTCGCGGGCGCCCCGGCGGCGCCTAGCTCGCGTACGAAGTCGAGCGGGTCTCGCGGATGACCGTGATCCTGATCTGACCCGGATAATCCATCTCCCGCTCGATCGCGCTCGCGATCTCGTGGGAGAGCAGCGCGGCCCGCTCGTCGTCCACGGAGCCCGGGTCGACGACCACGCGGATCTCGCGGCCCGCGCGCATCGCGTAGACGCGCTCGACGCCGTCCTGGCGCGAGGCGATCTCCTCGAACTCCCGCAGCCGCTCGACGTATTCCTCGAGCGAGTCCCCGCGCGCGCCCGGCCGCGCGCCCGAGAGCGCATCGGCAATCTGGACGATGACCGCCTCCACCGTGCGCGGCTCGACCTCGTTGTGATGCGCCTCGATTGCGTGCGCGACGGCCTCGGGCTCCCCGCGCCGCCGTGCGATTCGGGCGCCGACCTGCGCGTGAGGCCCCTCGACCTCATGCGTGACCGCCTTGCCGAGGTCGTGGAGCAGCGCGCCCCGGCGCGCGGTCGTGACCGAAGCGCCGAGCTCACCCGCCACGAGCCCGGCGAGCTGGGCGCACTCGACGAGGTGGTCGAGCACGTTTTGGCCATAGCTCGTGCGGAACTGCAGCTGCCCGAGGAGCTCCACCAATTCGGGGTCGAGCCCGTCCACGCGTGCCTCGAGCGCCGCGCGCTGACCCTCCTCGACGATCCGCTCTCCGATCTCGGCCTTGGCGTGCTCGTAGCTCTCCTCGACGAGCGCGGGGTTGATCCTTCCGTCGGCGATCATCCGCTCCAGCGTGATCCGCGCGATCTCGCGTCGTACCCCGTCGAAGCTCGACAGCATCACGGCCGACGGCGTCTCGTCGATGATCACGTCCACGCCGGTCAGCTTCTCGAGCGCCCTGATGTTGCGGCCATCGCGGCCGATGATCCGGCCCTTCATCTCGTCGCTCGGCAGTTCGATCAGGCGAGTCGTCGCGTCGCCTGAGTGCTTCGCGGCCAGCCGCTGCATCGCGACGGAGAGGATGCTGCGGGCACGACGCTCGGCCTCTGCCCTCGTCTCCTGCTCGATCTCCTGCAGCCTGAGCGCGGCCTGATGGCGGGCCTCCCGCTCCACGTCGGCAACCAAGAGCTGTTTCGCCTGGGCGGCGGTGAGCCCTGAGATCCGCTCGAGCTCGCGTCGCTGCACGCGCTTGGCTCCCTTCAACTCCTCCGCCTGCTGCTCCAGATTTCGCTCGCGGTCCTCCAGCGCCTGCTGGCGCCGCACGAGATCGGATCGCTGCAGCTCGAGGGATTCCGCCTCCCGGAGGGCACGCTCCTCCATCCGCGCCAACTCTTGGCGGCGCGTTTGGAGCTCGTCCGCGGTTGCGGACGGGCGCTCCTCGCGCTCTGCGTCCGCGCTGGCGGGCGCCGGCGCGCGGCGCCGCCACGGCTGAAACAGCGCGCGTAACTCCATCGCTACCTCTCCCCGGCCGGCCGGCCGGACTCGTTCGCTTGTCGGTCAACCCATCCCGTGGGACGGGCGTGCGACCGGCGGCGCGGGAGGCACTCGGTCCGCCATGGCCCTACGCCTGGACGCGAAGCCTCCCCCGGTCGAGGGCTCGCGGGGGTTTCTGCGTCCTGCGTGTCAAGAGTCTGAAATAGCTGGTCATTCGTGCCTTCGCGCGGACCATCGGTCGCTCAATGGATCGTAGAGGCGGCCCCCCGATCTGGCAAGGAAGTGCTCGTTTGAGGCTTGCCTATGCGGCCCGCTTCGTCGCCCGGCGGATCGCCTCGTGGGCGATCTCGTACCCATATCCCCTGCGGGTCAGGAAACCCAATGCCCGAGCGCGATCAGGCTCGTCCGCCAACGGCCGGTTGCGAGCGGCGAGGAGCGCGGCGGCCCTCGCCACCTCGTCGACCTCTGAGTCCGCTTCGAGCGCCGCCTCGATCAGCGGCTCGGCGATGCCGCGGGAGGCCAGGCCCTCACGAATCCGCTCGGAGCCCCAGCCGCGCAGCGCCCGCTTGTCCTCGGCATAGCTCCGTGCGAACCGCTCGTCGTCGAGCTCGCCCGCCTCGACCAGGCGGGCGATCGTGGCGTCGACTTCGCCGTCTCCGTAGCCACGACGGCGAAGCCAGTCGGCGAGCTCGACGGCCGCACGCTCCTTTCGACGTAGCGCCCCCACGGCGACGGCGAACGGGTCAGCCGGGCGATCGGTCACGGCCCACTCCCGGGAGCGAACGTCGCCCGGCTATGCGGCCTTTCGCTCGGGCTCGCTCGGGCTCGCTTCCGCGTCCGCATCGGCGATCGGGGTCGGCTGGCCGGCCGCCGGCTGGCGCTCGATGTCCAGGGCATCGAACAGCTTCGCCTCGATCTCGCGCGCGGTCTCGGGGTTCTCGGCGAGGTACTGCTTGGTGTTGTTGCGCCCCTGGCCGAGCCGCAACTCCCCATAGGAGAAGAACGAGCCGGACTTCTGGACGAGATCGTGCTCCAGCGCGAGGTCGAGCAGGCAGCCCTCGTTCGAGATCCCGGTCCCGTACTCGATATCGAACTCGGCCTGGCGAAACGGCGCCGCGACCTTGTTCTTGACCACCTTCACCCGCACCCTGTTGCCGACCGCCTCGGTGCCCTCCTTGAGGGTCTCGATCCGGCGAATGTCCAGGCGCTGCGACGAGTAGAACTTCAGCGCCCGGCCGCCCGGCTGGGTCTCGGGCGACCCGAAGGTGACCCCGATCTTCTCGCGGATCTGGTTCGTGAACACGCACACGGTGTTGGCTCGGCTGAGGTTTCCGGTCAGCTTGCGAAGCGCCTGCGACATCAGCCGCGCCTGGAGGCCCACCTGGGTCTCCCCCATCTGGCCCTCGAGCTCGACCCGCGGGGTGAGCGCGGCGACCGAGTCCACCGCGACCAGGTCGACCGCCCCGGAGCGGACCAGGACGTCCACGATCTCGAGCGCCTGCTCGCCGTAGTCGGGCTGGGAGACGAGCAGCTCGTCGACGTCGACCCCGATCCGCCGCGCGTAGATCGGGTCGATCGCGTGCTCGGTGTCGACGAAGGCGCAGATCCCGCCGCGCGCCTGGGTCTCGGCGATGATGTGGTAGACGAGCGTCGTCTTGCCCGAGGACTCCGGGCCGAAGATCTCGACGATCCGACCCCGCGGAACCCCGCCGACGCCCAGCGCGAGGTCCAGCGAGAGGGCCCCGGTGGGGATCGCCTCGACCTGGATCGCGCTCTGGTCGCCGAGCCGCATGAGCGATCCCTGGCCGAACTCGCGCTCGATATGAGTGACGGCGGCCTGGAGCGCCGCGTCCTTTGCCTTGGCCTCCTTGTCGGCCGCCTTCAAAGCCGTCTTCTTCTCGTCTGCCATGTTCTTCGCACCTTTCCTCGCCGCTCGGCGAACGCCTAAGTCAACCCATCTGGTCGGATGGCAAATCGAGGCCGGCCAGCGGCACGTACTCCGCCCCCGTGGGGCGCAGGAACGAGCGATACAGGGTGATCCGGGGAGCCCTGAAGGGATCGAGCAGCGCGCCGGGCAGCGCGGCGGGCGGGCGCTCGACGAGCGTCGGGCGGCCCCTGCGGCGCCCCCGTCGCTCCGAGGCGGTGCGCCTTTCCGGCTTGACCCGGGCGACGGTCACGTGGGGCCAGAAGGGGCGCTTCTCGGGTTTGTAGAAGCGCTCGGCCTCGAGGGCGTCGGAGAGCTCGGCCTGCAAGGTGACCGCTTCGTCGCTGGGTGCGTCGACCGCGAACAGGCGGGGGCGCCCCCGCGGAGCCGCGATCGGCTCCGCTTCGAAGCGGATCGTCACGGGACGCTGCTCGATCCCGCACAGGAGCTGCGCGATCCGCTCGATGTCCCTCTCGGGCTGATAGCCGAGGAAACAGAGGGTCACGTGAAGCGCCTCGGGGTCGATCGCCCGCAGCGCCGGATCCCCCAGTGCGTCACGCTGCCAGGCCACGAGCCCGGCGCGCGCGGGCGCGGGCAGGTCCAGCGCCACGAACAACCTCGCCCGCGGGCTCTTGAGCCGCTCCTTCGCCACCTCGACAACCTACGCTCGATCTCTTCGTGCGCGGCCCGCGGTCCGGGCCTAAAGTGCAAGCGATGTCGGGCGAAATCCCCCAGGTCGAGGGCGTCGAGCACCGATTCGTGGACGCGAACGGCATCCGCGTGCACGTCGCCGAAGCGGGCCCGGAGGATTCCGGGAAGGCGCCGATCCTTCTCCTTCACGGCTGGCCTCAGCACTGGTACATGTGGCGCCGGGTGATCGCGGGCCTTCGCTCCGACGCCCGCCTGCTCGCCCCGGACCTGCGCGGCTTCGGCTGGAGCGAGGCGCCCGGCCAGGGCTACGACGGCGAGACGTTCGCGGCCGACCAGGTGGCGCTCCTCGATGCGCTCGGGGTCGAGCGCGCCTTCGTCATCGGGCACGACTGGGGCGGCTGGACGGCCCTGCTCCTCGGCCTGCTTCACCCGTCCCGGGTCGAGCGGATGCTGGTCTGCAACTCGCCGCACCCATGGGCCCGCGTGGCGCCCCAGCCTCGCCCTGGAGGCATGGCGCAGCTGGTACACGTGGGTCATCGCGATGCCCGGTCTCGGCCGTCGCTCGCTCGAGCATGGGTGGATCGCCCGCAGCATCCTCACCCGCGGAAACGTCGGCACGCCGTTCTCGGCCTCCGACGTCGAGCGCTACGTCGAGAGCTTTCGCGAACCGGCGCGCGCCGACGCGGTCGTACAGCTCTATCGCTACTACCAGCGTGCCCTGCGCGAGGCCGTCTCCGGGCGTTGGCGCGACGCCCGGCTCACCGTGCCCACCCTGCTTGTGTTCGGCGAGCGCGACCGCTACGTGTCGCCGAAGCTGCTCCCCGGCTACGAGCCCTTCACCGACGACATGCGGGTGGAGCTCGTAGGGGACTCGGGGCACTTCGTCGTCGACGAGCGACCCGAGCTCGTGATCGAGCGCGCCCGCGAGTTCCTCCTTGGCTGATGGCCTTCAGCCCTCGAGCTCCGGCGGGAGCGCCTTCGGGCCGTCCGGGTAGATCCAGGCCAGGTCCTCCTCGCCCATCTCCAGCGTGTTGGCGAGCTCGGGCGGCGCGCCGACCGCGAGCCACAGCTGGTCTTTCCCGGTGTCGTTGAACAGTTGACGGGTCGTGTCCGGCTCGACTACCACCGCCGACATGCGGTCGAGCGTCAAGAGCTCGTCGTCGACGCGGAGCCGGCCCGTCCCCTCGAGGAGCAGATACAGCTCCTCTTGGGCGCGATGCCGATGTCGCGTCGACGCCTGGCCGGGACGCAGCCGCCAAAGGCGGGCGCCCAGCTGCCTGGCCTCGAGCTGCTTGGCGAGGTCCGTGTTCTGAATGCCCATCTGATTGGACGGCCGCCAGTGGGCATCGTCGGCGGCAAGCACGCGGAATCCCATCGACCCATCCTCGCAGGGGCGGCCGGGACCCGCTCGAGCTCACAGCTCCGCGAGGAACCCGACCACGTCGTCGGCGAACAGCCGCGGCTCCTCGAAGGCGGCGAAGTGGCCGCCCCGGGGCATCTCCGTCCAGCGTCTCAGGTCGGCGAAGATCCGCTCCGCCCACTCGCGCGGCGGGCGGACGATCTCGGCCGGGAAGTCGGCGGCGGCGGCGGGCACCTCGATCCGCTCACCGGGGCCGAGCAGCCACCGATCGCTTCGCTCGCCGAGATACAGCCGCATCGACGATGCGATCGTGCCCGTCGCCCAGTACATCGTCAGGAAGTCACACAGCTCGTCCTTGGAGAAGCGGCGCTCCACGTCCCCGCCACAGTCGCTCCAGCGCCGGTACTTCTCCACCAGCCAGGCGGCGAGTCCTGCCGGCGAGTCGTTGAAGCCGACCGCCACGGCGTCGGGCGCGGCCGACTGCAGGAACAGATGAAAGCCGTGCCGGCGCCTCCAGCGCGACCCGGTCTCGAT
The DNA here is from genome assembly GCA_963772345.1 of uncultured bacterium. Classification (GTDB taxonomy): domain Bacteria; phylum Actinomycetota; class Thermoleophilia; order Solirubrobacterales; family 70-9; genus AC-56. The sequence continues at coordinate 89,266 of CAVYXB010000015.1, forward strand.
GTAGGCCTGCTCCGCCGGGGTGGGCGGCGGATCGGCGAGATCGCCCGGAACCGGAAGCACCGAGACGGCGTTGACGTGAACGGCCGCGACCGTCTTGGGCGAGTCGAAGGCCATCCGGCCCGAGATGCTCGCCCCCCAGTCCCCGCCCTGGACGGCATAGCGCTCGTACCCGAGTCCCTCCTCCATCAGAGCCCGCAGGCGCTTGGACATCGCCGCCACGTTGAGCGGCACACCGGGGTCGTCCGACCATGCGTATCCGGGAAGGGATGGAACGACCACGTCGTGCCCTGCGGCGACGAGCAGCGGCATTGCATCGAGGAACTCGATCGGGCCGCCGGGCCATCCGTGCACCAGCAGCACCGGCAACCCCTCTCCCCCGCCCCGTTGCCGGATGAAGTGGATGCCCTCCCAACGACGGCTATCGAGCTCGTTCAACCGGGTCTCCAGCCGGCGCCAGTCGTAAGCGTGGGCCCAGTGGTCGCACAGCGCGCGCAGGTAGCCGATGTCGGCGCCGAGCTCCCACCCCGCGTCCGCGGGTTGGTCCGGCCACCGGCTCCGCTCCAGTCGGGCACGGAGGTCGTCCAGGACGGCCTGGTCGACGCCGATCTCGTACGGCTCGGGCTTCATCCGCGCGCGCTCGCGGTGGCTCAAAGCGGAAACTCCTCGCCCCGCAGGAGCCGGCGCATCAGGTGCATCGCGAGCGTCGTTGATCGATCCCGGATCTCGGTGCGGTTCCCCGGCAGAACCGGGTCGCGGGCGAGCTCGGCGCCGCCCGCGGACTTGACGCAGATGCACACGTAGCCGACCGGCTTCTCCTCGGATCCCCCATCCGGCCCCGCGATCCCGGTGATCCCCACGGCGAGGTCCGCGTGGAAGCGCGCCAAGGCGCCGTCCGCCATCGCCTCGGCAACCTGGGGCGACACGGCGCCGTGGCGCTCCAGCAGCTCGCCGGGCACATCGAGCAGGTCACGCTTGGCGGAGTCCGAGTACGCGACGACGCCCCCCGCGACGTACGCCGAAGCTCCGGGGAGCTCCGTCATCCGCGCGGCCAGGAGGCCCGCCGTGCACGACTCGGCCAGCGCGACCTGGTGGCCGCGGCACAGCTCCGCGATCTGCTCGTCGATCGAAGAGCCGTCCAGGCTGAAGATGAAGCGGCCATGGTGGGCGACCAGTCCCTCCACCAGGCGCTCGCAGGCCTCCTCGGCCCCGGGCCGGTAGCGGATCTCCACCTCGAGCTCGGCCCGCCGCAGGCATGTGGTGATCTCGAGCGGCTCGAGATCGGTCTCGCCGCCGATCTCGCGGAGCGTCTGGGCGAGCTCCGACTCCGGGATTCCGAACATCCGCACGGTCGCGTTCCGGTAGGTCTCCAGGCCGTCGAGGACGGCGCGCGCCTCGGCTGGTCTCCAGGGCGCGCGGCCACATCTCGTGCAGCTCTCGGGGCGGCCCGGGCAGCACGATCACGGTTGGACCGTCAGTCGGCACCACCAGCCCCGGCGCCGTGCCCGCTGGATCGATCGCCGCCGCGCCGCGAGGCACCATGGCCTGCTTTCGGTTTGCCGCCCGCAGGGCCTCGGGGTCGAAGCGCAGCCGGCGGGCGAACCCGGCGACGATCTCGGCGATCCGCTCCTCCATCCGCTCGTCGAGGACGAGGTCGCGACCGGCGAAGTCGGCCACCACCTCGGCCGTGAGGTCATCCGCCGTGGGGCCGAGGCCGCCGCTGGTGACGATCAGGCGCACGCCCTCCCCGGCGAGGAAGGTGAGCGCGGCAGCCAGGTCCGCACGCCGGTCGCCCACGCAGATGATGTGGCTGACGTCCATGCCCGAGCTCGGCGAGGCGCTCGGAGAGCCATGGCCCGTTGCGGTCCGTGATTCGCGCGGTCAGCACCTCCGTGCCGGTGACCACGATCCCGGCTCGGACGCTGTCGGCCTCTACGGGCAGTTGGGGCCCTTGAAGGTCGTCGGTTGAATCCCGTTGGCGTCGATGTTGAAGCTGGCCGGCTTCTTGGAATGAACTCGCTCAGGCTTGCCGTCCAGCGTCACCGTCGCGGCGCCACCGCTTTCGAGGTCGAGCCGATAGTTCTCCGCCGGCGGCACGAACGGGCCCTCCTTGGAGCCAGAGATCAGCGTCTGGGAGTCGATCAGCGGTCGGCCATGCCCCGGGACGAGGCAGACGAGCATGTCGTCGTGGGTGACGAGCGCAATCGTGACGGGCTTCGTGGATGAGGAATCTCCCGAGTTGGATTGGCCGCCTCCCCCGGAGTGGTGCCCGTGGTGCTTTCCCTTGTGATGGCGGTGCGCGTGGTCGTTTCCGGAGCTGCCCAGGACGAGCACGGCGGCCACCCCGGCCGCCGCAGCGATCGCCACGATCACGGCGAGCCTGACCGGCCAGCGTCGTCGCGGCTCTTCGCCCAGCCGCCGGCGTTGCTCCAGGACCGGCTCGCTGAACTGGGCCGGGGCGTTGGCCCCCAGCGAGCTCTCAACCGTCCGCCGATACTCGTCGACGAGCGCGTCCCCGTCGAGACCCAGGAACTGGGCGTAGGTGCGCAGGAACCCCTTCGCGTACGGGTGGCCCGGGAGAACCTCCCACTCCTCGTTCTCGAGCGCCCGAAGGTACTTCGTCCTGATCTTGGTCCGCTCTTCGACCGTCTGGATGTCGACCTTCTGGCGAGTGCGCGCCCGCTTCAGCACCTCGCCGATCGGCAGCCCGGATGCCTCGTCCCTGGTGGCCATGAGGCGTACATTGTCGCCGTCGACGCGGCGCCGCGCCTCTTCGCAGCGGCCCTAGCCGCTGAGCTGCTCGAGCTCGGCCGCCTCGTTGGCGTCGCCGTCCGCCGGGCGGTCGTCGGAGCCGGAGCCGCCGGCCAAACGCTCCAGCATTCGTGGCAGCTCGGCCTCGGAGACGAGCACCTGGCGCGGTTTGGAGCCCTCGTATCCGGAAATCACACCCCTGCGCTCGAGCATGTCGATCAGCCGACCGGCCCGCGTGTAGCCGACGCGCAGCCGCCGCTGGAGCATCGAAACGGATGCGGTCTGGCTCTGGACGACGATGCGCGCGGCCTCCTCGAGCAGGTCGTCGTGGTCCGGTGAGAGGTCGCCCTCTCGGTCGTCGCCCGTGTCCTCCTCGTGGATCTCGAGCAGGGCATCGTCGAACTCCGGCTCGCCCTGCTTGGACCACTCGGCCACGACACGGGCGATCTCGTCCTCGGTCACGAAGGCGCCTTGGAGGCGCTGGAGCCGGGACGTCCCGACCGGCCTGAAGAGCATGTCCCCCTGTCCCAGCAGCGTCTCGGCGCCACCCTGGTCCAGGATCACGCGCGAATCGACCTGAGAGGCGACCGAGAACGCGATGCGAGCGGGGATGTTCACCTTGATCGTCCCCGTGATCACGTCCGTCGAGGGCCGCTGCGTCGCCAGCACCAGATGGATGCCGACGGCTCGCGACTTCTGCGCGAGGCGAATGATCGAGTCCTCGACCTCGGCCGGCGCGACCATCATCAGGTCCGCGAGCTCGTCGATCACGCACAGGATGTGCGGAAGCGGCGCCTCGCCCTTCTTCCGCCGAGCCCGGTTCAGCTCGACCAGGTTGCGCGTCCTCGCCTCGCCCATCACGGCGTAGCGGCTCTCCATCTCTCCGATCAGGTTCGCGAGGACGTTGGCCGCGAGCCGGGGATTGGTCACCACGGGCGTCAACAGATGGGGCAGCCGCTCGTAGTGGTTGAGCTCGACGCGCTTCGGGTCGACGAGCACGAGGCGCGCCTCGTTGGGCGACGCGTGGAGGAGGACGGAGCAGAGCATCGCGTTGATGGACCCCGACTTTCCGGATCCGGTGGTCCCGGCGACCAGAGCGTGCGGCATCAGGGCCAGGTCGGCCCACACCGATTGACCGGAGACGTCCTTACCCAGCCACACGGCCAGGGGCGAGGCGCCCTTCGGCCTGCCGTCGTAGATGTCGCCCAGGCGCACCAGGCGGCGGCGCTGGTTCGGCACCTCCACGCCGACCGCCTTCTTGCCGGGGATCGGAGCGAGGATCCGGATGTCGGTCGAGGCAAGCGCATACGCGAGGTCGTCCCGAAGCTGGGCGACCTTCCCCACCTTCGTTCCGGGGGCGAGCTGGAGCTCGTAGCGGCTGACGTGTGGCCCGCTCACCACCCCCAGGAGCTTCGCCTCGACGCCGAAGTGCCGAAGCGCCTCCAGCAGCGCCTTGGCAACGGTCTCGCGGTCCCGGGTGTCCGGTCCTGGGTCCCCCTTGCCCCGGTTCAGCAGAGTGGGACGCGGCAGCCGGTAGTCGATCTCCTCCGATTCGGTGACGCCGCTCCGCTTGTTGCCCATCGGAGTCATCGAAGGCTCGTCTTGAGGGCCTGCCTCATCGGGTTCGGGCACGGCCTCCTGCTCGTCGGCGCCCGCGGCCGCCTCCTCGTAGGCGAACTGTCCGCGGTCGGCCGTCCCCCCATCTGAGGCGTCGCTGTCCGCTTCCTCGGCTTCCCAGCCGCCGGGAGCATCCTCCGCTGCCACCTCCCCGGTGTCCTGTTCCCCCAGGATCTCGGTCGCGAGGGGCTCGGTGTGTGCGGCCCGGGTGATCTCGATGTCCTCGCCGCGTGCGTCGGCGCCCTCGAGGCCGCCCGTCCTCACGGTCTTGGCGAGCTCCCTGGTTCCGGCGCCGGCGGTGCGCGCCATGCGTCCAGCGCGCGAGAGGAGCGCCGAGACCGTCGTGCCGGTCAGGAGGAGCATCCCGCTCACGAACATCAGGACGGCGAGGATCTGGGCCCCCAGTCTCTGGAAGAGCGTGCTCGCGGACCAGTAGAGCCCCTCCCCCAGCACGCCCCCGTGAACGGTGTAGAAGCGCTCGACGAAGTAACCGTGGCGAGCGGGGTGTGCCGGGCCGAGGCCCAGGGTCCCCGCCGCAAAGGCGAGAAGCAGCGACGCCAGCACCAGGATCGCACCTGCGTTCAGGGCGCCCGGCGCCGAGATGAAGGGCCTCGTCACGAGCGTGATGCCCCAGCCCACCAGGGCCAGCGGAACGACGTACGCGATCCTGCCCGCCACGGTTGCGAGGGCGCTCGTCAGCCACCCTCCGACCGGGCCGCCGTCCCACCCGCCGTAGAGCGCGCATCCGAGGTAGATGCCGAACGCGACGAGGCCGAGGCCGATCAGGTCGAGATGGCGCTGCTCGAGGCCGGCGATGACCTCCCTGGGGTCGCGCCGGGCCTGGCGCGGGCGGGTGGCCCGGGGATTCCGGGTCGAACGGGCGCGCGTCCGCCCGGCGCGGGCAGGGCCGCGCCGGCTGCGACGGCGCTTGCGTGTCCGAGGCATCTCAGCCCCGATTCGACGCCACGCGACCGACCCCTGCGCTGTGCCTGGCCTCAGGGGCGTAAACGACCGCTAAAGATCCGCTGTTTCGCCTGCAGACGCGTCTAACCTTGTGCTGATGCTCGCCAGTGAGACCATCACCGGCCGCGTGCTCGTCGTGGAGGACGACGTCGAGATCGCGGACGTGCTGCGCCGCACGCTGCGGCAGGAGGGCCACGAGGTGCGCTCCGCGGCCGACGGCGTGGCCGCGCTCGAGGTGGCCGAGGACTTCGTGCCGGACCTCGTGATCCTCGACCTCGGGCTCCCGAAGCTCGACGGCGTCGAGGTCTGCAGACGGTTGCGGGCGGAGAGCGACGCGCCGATCCTGATCCTGACCGCCCGCACGCAGACCGACGATCGCGTGGAGGGGCTCGACTCGGGCGCCGACGACTACCTGGTGAAGCCGTTCGAGCGCCAGGAGCTCTTGGCCCGCATGCGCGCCCTGATGCGCCGCCGCCCCCCGCGCGGGACCGCCTCGCTGGCGGTGGGCGACCTTCGCCTCAACCCCGACACCCGGGACGTGTACCGGGGGGATCGCCAGATCGAGCTCACCAACCGGGAGTTCGAGCTGCTCGAATACCTGATGCGCAACGAGCGCCTGGTGATCTCTCGCGAGCGCCTGCTGGAGGAGGTGTGGGGCTACGACCCGATGGCGCTGACCAACACGATCGACGTCTTCATCTCGAACCTCCGCCGCAAGCTCGAGGCGGGCGGCGAGCCGCGGATCCTCCATACCAAGCGCGGAGCGGGATACGTGATCCGGGCGCCGCGAGATGAAGAGGCTTGAGCGGATCCTCGGCCGACTGACGCCGAAGCGCTGGCCCGTCCGCTGGCGCCTCGCGGCGGTTTCCGCATCCCTGACGCTGGTCATCCTGGTGATCTTCGCCGTGGTCGTCGGACGGCTGACGTCGAACAGGCTCCAAAACGACTTCAACGACGACGTGCGTGGGTTCGCGAGCACGATTGCCGGTCAGACACAGGTTCAACCCACGATCCATGGTCCCGGTAGGTCCATGCTCGCCAGCTCCGAAGCGTCCGCAGCATGGCTGCGATTCCACGCGAACTCAGCGATCAAGGTCGTGCACGGGAACGGCCGACCGATCGACGGCGGGACAGCCAGAGCTGGCCTCCCGTACCTTGGGCGTCCTGACCTTGCGGCCGTGCATCGGGTCGGCGACCTCGCGGTCGCCTCCGCCCTCGTGCCGGACACGTTCCCCAGCACGGACCCGCTCTTCGTCCAGTACGCCCGCAGCACGGCCAGCCTCGACAGCACGATCAGCAAGCTCTGGCTCTTCCTCGGGCTGGGAGTGCTCGGCGGCACCGTGCTCGCCGCCCTCGCGGGCATCGCGATCGCCGGCCGCGCGATGCGCCCGATCGCCGCGCTGACGGCGACCGCCCGCGAGATCGCCACGACCCGCGACCCCTCGCAACGCATGCCGGCGCCCGAGAACGACGACGAGGTGGGAGAGCTGGCGGTGACGCTGGAGCAGATGCTTCGCCAGCTCGATGCCGCGCGCTCCGAGACCGAGCAGATGATGCAGGCACAGCGCGAGTTCGTCGCCGACGCGTCGCACGAGCTCCGCACCCCGCTCACGAGCATCCTCGCCAACCTCGAGCTGCTCCAGGAGGGGCTCGACGAGCTCGAGCGCCGCGGCGAGGAGGGCGAGATGGTCGCCTCCGCGCTCAGGTCATCGCGCAGGATGAGCCGTCTCGTCTCCGACCTGCTGCTCCTGGCGCGGGCGGACGCCGGGCGGACGAGCTCCATCCGCGAGTGCGACCTCTCGGAGGTCGCCGCGGCCGCGGTCTCCGAGGTGCGCCCGGTGGCGAACGGGCGCCGGCTGACGATCGACGAGGACGGCCCGGTGCCGGTCGAGGGCAACCCGGACGAGCTCCACCGGCTGGCTCTGAACCTGCTCGACAACGGCCTGCGGCATACCCCGGAGGGCACCGAGATCAGGGTCTCCGTCGAGCGGCGAAACGGGGAAGCCGTGCTCGAGGTTTCCGACGACGGGCCGGGGTTGCCGGCCGGCATGGAGGATCAGGTCTTCTCCCGGTTCGTCCGCGGCAACGGCCCGGCAGACCGGGCGCCGGACACCGGAACCGGGCTCGGCCTGGCGATCGTGAAGGCCGTCGCGACGTCCCACGGGGGCGACGTGGACGCGGGGACGTCGCCCAGCGGCGGCGCGCGATTCACCGTCCGTTTGCCGGCTTCCGCCTAGTTCCAATCGCCACCACCGTGTTTTAGGAACGGTTTACACGGCTCCTATACTTTGCGAATTGGACGAGACAACCCACCCGTTGGGGACACCCCCGACACCACCTCAACGGGTGAACGTTGGCCAGTCTGAGCCAAGCGACCCGCCGGTGTTCCCCCTCCCTGACGCCGGCGGGTCATCTTTTTGGGCGATCAGGTACAGCCGGGGACGGTGAGCCCTCGGTCGCCCTCCATCTCGGAGCAGATCGTGGCCTGATGCGTGCCGCCGTAAAGGGTCGCATCGGCGTGCACCAGCGCCGCGGCGGCTTCGTCGAAGGACTCGTTGGCGTGGTAGAGGAACTGGGCGGTGAGGTAGATCGTGTCCATCTTCTTGCCGCCGATCTCGTTCCGGAGGTCCCAGAGCGCACTCGACCAGACCTGGCCGACGCAATGGATGTCGAAGCGGCAGCTCTTGCTCGGGTCCTGCGCCTTGGCGAGGGTCCACGGGACGTCGGCGCGGCGGCCACAGAACCGGCCCACGGAGAACGGCGCCACGGCCGGGAACTTGTCGCCATAGGTCGTCGCGTCCCAGTCGAAGATGCACACGTCGTCCTCGTTGGACGTCCCCGGTGAGCGCGACGACATCGCCGCGGCCCAGTAGTCCGAGGATCCCTCGGCGAGCGCGCCGTTCGAGGGGTTCTGGCTGGTGGAGAAGCTGTGGGACTCGCTGTCCTGCATCGCATGGCCGTACTCGTGCCAGATCACGTCGGCGTCCTCGGCGTCGTCGACGCCGCCCGAGCCGTACTTGATGGTCCGGGTGAACGGCGAGTAGAACGAGTTGTCAGCGCTGAACGCGTCGGCGACGGCCTGCTGGCTGCGGTCGTCGATCGGCTGGTTTCCCTTGGTGAAACCGAGGTCCTGGATGTACTGCTGCGCGCGGGTGATCTCGTAGTAGGTCATCAGCGCCTCGAACGTGTCCGAGGACCGCTTGACGTTCGTCCAGCGGAGGCTGCGCCTGCAGACGGAGTGCGCGTCGTGGCCGAGCTTGGCGTTCGCCCATTCTCCCCGCAGGCAGTTCTGTCCACCCCTGATCTTGGGGAGGGAGGCGGAGCGGCGCAGAGCGGTGAGCAGATGGATGTTCCGGTCGTTGTGGTCGCTGCGCAGCCCGGCGAAGCCCCCGTTCTCGACCACCGGGTTGGGGTTGAAGAGCTTGGCCTTTCCGGTTCTGAAGTCGTGGAGCACGTTCTGGGTGCGAAGGACGTCGCCGGAGACGGCGTCGACCTGGACCTCGAAGTCCCCCAGCGGACGCGCGGACGGGATCTCCACCTGCCACACGAGGGTGCCTCGATTCGCCGGGTCGATCACGAGCTTCGCCTCGCTCGGCCCCCGGGTCCGAGCCACCCCGATCGCCGAGGACGCGGTCGCGATGGCCTGTCCCTTCGAGATACGTGCCGCCGGCGGCCTGTGCACCCTCGCCTTGGTGGCATCCACGACAAGCCCGGGTGAAGCGCCGACGGGATCACTGACGACCGCCTCGCTGTCCAGCACCGGGACGCCCGAGACGCGCTGGTGAAACCGGTACAGCGTGCCCCCGCCGGGGACCTGTATCGCCTTGGACTGCTTCAGCTCACTCGCCGGGGCCCGCGTCCCGCGAAGCTTCGCGTCGACTTTGGCCGGCGCGGCCGAGGCGAGCGACGGCGCGACGACGACGACCGCGAGGACGGCCAATGAACCCGCACAGCGCCGCGCCAGGTCTCCACTGCCGGCCCACGCGCGGGCCTTCACTTCCCTGCCAGACCCGGTGCGCACCGCACCGAGGGTACCAGTCAGACGGGCTCAGACCTCGACGATCACGGGCAGGATCATCGGCCGGCGCCGCAGCCGCTCGTACACGAACGCCGCGATGTCGTCGTGCAGATCCTGCTGGACCAGAGTGGTCTCCCGCTCGTCGTGCCGCGCGGCATCCGCGAGCGAGCCGGTCACCACCTCGCGCAGCTCCGTTACCAGTCCATCGGCCTCGTCCACGAAGGGCACTCCCCGGAAGATGATCTCGGGGGGCGCCACCTGGGATCCGTCGTCGGAGGAGATCGTGGCCACGACGATGAACACTCCGTCGGCGGACAGGGCGCGACGGTCACGCAGCGCGACGTCGTCCGGATCGCCGATGTCGACGCCGTCCACGAAGATCATCCCCGCGGGCACTTGCGGCCCCAGGCCGGCGCCGTCGTCATCGATTCGCAGCGCCAACCCGTTGCGAGCCGTGAAGATGCGCTCGGGCTCGACCCCGACCGACTCCGCGAGGCCCGCGTGGAGGCGCAGGCGCTTGTGGTCGCCGTGGAACGGCATCACGTAGCGGGGGCGGGTGAGGTTGAGCATGAGCTTCAGCTCCTCCTGCCAGCCATGGCCCGAGGCGTGAATCGGCGCATCGGCGGCGGTGATCACCTCGGCGCCGATCTCGAAGATGCGGTCGATCGTCTCGTTCACGGAGCGCTCGTTGCCGGGCACCGGCGTGGCCGAAAAGATCACGGTGTCGCCCGAGTGGAGCTCCACGTCGTGGTGGTCCGCGTGCGCCATTCGACGCAGAGCGGACAGCGGCTCTCCCTGGCTTCCGGTGGAGATCACGACGACCTTGTGGTCCGGAAACGACTCGATCTCGCGCGCCGGGATCAACAGCCCGTCGGGCATCTGGGCGATGCCCAGGTTCGACGCGATGTTGAAGTTCTTTCGCATCGAGCGGCCCACGAGCGCCACCCGGCGGTCCAGCTCGGCGGCAGCGTCGATCACCTGCTGGACCCGATGGACGTTGGACGCGAACGAGGTGACGATGATGCGACCTCGACAGCGCGCGAACAGGTCCAGGAGCGCCGGGCCGACGCTCGACTCGGACGGCGCGACCCCGGCTCGGTCGGCATTGGTGGAGTCGCCGCAGAGGCAGAGGACCCCCTCCGCCCCCAGCTCGGCGAGCCGGGATACGTCCGCGGGGTTGCCGTCCACCGGAGTCTGGTCGAACTTGTAGTCGCCGGTGATCAACACCGGGCCGAGCTCGGACCGCAGGACCACCGCGCACGAGTCGGGGATGGAGTGCGCCATGTGGACCAGCTCCAGCTCGAACGGTCCCAGGGGAACCCGCTCGCCCGGCTCGAGGACCTCGAGGGGCGCGTCGCGCATCTTGTGCTCTTCGAGCTTCGAGCGCACGAGGCCGATCGTCAAGGCGCCCCCGTAGATCACCGGGGGCGTCCCGATCTCGCGGAGTACGAAGGGCAACGCGCCGACGTGGTCCTCGTGGCCGTGGGTCAGCACGATGGCCTCGATGTCATCCGCCCGATCCCGCAGATACGAGAAGTCGGGCAGCACGAGGTCGATCCCGAGCATCTCCGCGGTGGGGAACATCAGCCCGGTGTCGACCACGACGATTCGCCCCTCGAGCTCGACCACGGTCATGTTCTTCCCGATCTCCCCGATTCCCCCGAGCGGGAGGATCTTGAGCGCGCCGCTCATCGCGAGTCAGCGACGGGCGCCGAGCCCAGCTGCGGAGAGGTGAGGCTCACTAGGGCGTGCCGCCGGCGACGAGCAGTCCCTGCTGCTCGAGCGCGGCCCGAATCGCGTCTCGCTCCCGTGGGCTTGCGGGCACCATGGGCAGCCGCATGTGGGCTTCGATGATCCCGAGCATCTCGAGAGCCGCCTTGACGGGCGTCGGGTTGGAGGTAACGGTGAGCGCCCGGTAGATCGGCTCCAGGGATGCGTCCAGCTCGTGGGCGCGCGAGCCGTCCCCCCGGTTTGCGCCTCGTACAACGCCCTCACCTCGCGGCCGACGATGTGCGAAGCCACCAGGATCCCTCCGGCTCCGCCCAGCTCCAGGGTCCGCAGGAAGCCATCGTCGTTGCCGGCGAGCACGTTCATGCCCGTCGATCGGCCCGAGGTCCTCGTCGTTGGCCTGCTTTACGCCGACCACGTTGGGAAGCTCGCGGGCCAGGTCGGCGAGCATGTCCGGTGGGACGTTGATCGCGCACCGCGAAGGGATGTTGTAGAGAACGACCGGCGTCTCGCCCGCGGCTTCGGCGACGGCGTGGAAGTGGGCCCGCAGGCCGGCGCGACTCGGCTTGTTGTAGTAGGGGGTCACGACCAGCACGGCGTGGGCGCCGGCCTTCGCCGCGGCGCCGGTCAGCTCGACCGAGTGGCGGGTGTCGTTGGATCCCGTGCCCGCGATCACCGTTGCGCGGTCGCCGACCTCGTCCAGGACGGCATCGAGGAGGCGCAGCTTCTCCTCGTCGGAGAGCGTCGGCGACTCGCCGGTGGTGCCGGCCACGACCAGGCCGTGCGAGCCGTTCTCCACCAGGTGCGTCGCCAGGGCGCGAGCCGACTCGAGGTCGAGCGCGCCGTCCTCCTCGAACGGCGTCGCCATCGCCGTGATCACGCCCGAGAGGCTCGCCATCGGCCCGTAGTATCGCGGAACCCGCGGCGGTTCGGGTGGCTAGACGGCCGATTGTGCGCACGCGAACTCGGGGTCCCGGCTCACCGGGAGGGCGACTCCATGCCCGCGGGTGGGTTCATGGCTTGCCGGGTGAGCCGGTCGCGAATCCTCGCCGGGAGCATTGCGGCGAGCCTCACCCTCGCGTACTCCCGCGCCGGGAAGGCCAGCGTCTCCCGCCGGCGGAGCGTGGCCATGTAGATGCGCTCGGCGGCGTCTCGAGGCGCGAGTGGGTAAGGGGCTCCGGCGCGGTGCCGTAGGCGCCGCGACTGGCTGGTGCCGTTTGAGGGCTTCTTGAAGGCGTTCGCCCGGTACATCGGAGTGTCGACGAAGCCCGGGAACACCGCGGTGAAGGTGATCCCCTTCGGCGCAAGCTCTGCCCGCGCGGATTCGACGATCGAGGCCAGAGCCGCCTTCGTAGCGCTGTAGGAGGCCTCGTAGGGCATCCCGACCAGCCCGGCGAGACTCGCGATGGCCGTGACGTGCCCGGCGCCTCGGCCGGCCATCGCCGGAGCAAGGCGCGAGAGCAGGACGAGGTTGGCCAGCGAGTTGACCGCGAAGTCGTCTCGCGCCTGACGCCAGTCGAAGCGAAGCAGCGACTGAGCCCGGTCGAGCCCGGCGCAGGCGAGCACGAGGTCGATCTCCGGGTGCGCGCTCGTGAGCTCGCCAGTGGCCTCCTCGACGGCCTCGAGGTCGGCGAAGTCGACCTCGAGGGTGGCGATCTCCACTCGGCCTTCGAGCTCGGCTTGAAGCTCGGCGAGGCCCTCGCCGTCGCGGTCCATCGCCACGAGGCGCGTGCCGTCCTCGGCGGCCAGCCGGCAAAGCTCCGCGCCCAGGCCTCCGGCCGCCCCGGTGACGAGGGCGGTCTCGAAGCGTCGCCGCCGCCGCAGTCGCGCCGGCGTTCGCCCCGCAAAGGGCGCCAGCGACGGGGTCGGTCTCGGTCGAAATCCCATCCTTCCCTCGTACCAGGGCTCGACGTGTAGCAGCTCGACGCTGAACCCCTGATCGTCGTTCACGTAGACCACCGACCAGGCTCCGAGCCGCACCGGTGGGCCGTTACCGCGCAGCCCCGCTTCCCGGCAGCGCCGATGAGCAGCCTCGAACTCCGCCCGTTCGCGAAACCCGAACGCGATGTTGAGAAGGCCCTGGTCCGAGATCCGATGCCCCTGAGGCCAGGGTTTGCCGCGCGGCTGGGTGTACTCGACGAGCTCGACCAGTGCGTCGTCTGCCCACAACGCGAGCGACCTTCGCTGAGCGCCCTCGAGGCCCCAGAGCGCCTCGTGCTCCGGGCGATGGAGCTCCAGGCCCTCCGCCGGGCGCAGGCCCAGAACCCCCACGAAGAAGCCGCGCGAGCGCTCCAGGTCGGGAACCGAGAGCGTCACGGAGCGCGCGACGGCGTCCAACTCCTCGCGTGGTCGGTCGCGCGGTTCGGGCCCTCTCGGATCGTCCTCCATCAGCTCGATCAGAACGCCCTCGGGATCGCGAAGGCAGACCCGGCGGGATCCCTCGGGACCAAGGGGCTCGGTCAGCGGCGGCGTGCCGGCCCCGGCCGCACGCTCCATCGTCCGATCCAGGTCCGCGACCGCGAACGAGACCATCGAGTAGCCGACGTCGCAAGGACGCCAGTCGCCGGGACGCTGACGCACGAGCGGACTCCGGAACTCGAACAGCTCGAGCTGGAACGCGTCCTGGCGGTCCACGAGCCACCAGCAGGTGGATGCCGCGCCAGGCAGGCCCTGCACCATCGACGCCAGCGGGCCGGCGAACAGGTTGGTCCCTCCTGCCGGTGCAAGCCCGAGGACGTCTCGGTACCAACGCTGCGTCTCTCGCAGGTCGACAGTGCTGATCGCGATCTGGCTCAGGCGCATCTACAGCAGGTGCTCGAGGCCCACCGTCAGCGGATCTTCAAGGCCGCCGACCCTACGGACCGCCAGCAGGACCCCGGGCATGAACGAGCGCCGGTCGGTGGAGTCATGGCGGATCGACAGGGTCTGTCCCTCCCCGCCGAAGATCACCTCCTGATGCGCCACCAGTCCCGGAAGGCGAATCGAATGGATGGGCTCGTGGACGTCGCCCCCCGCCTCGCGGATCAGCGCCGCGGTTCGCTTCGCGGTGCCGGAGGGCGCATCGAGCTTCGCCGCGTGGTGGAGCTCGACGATCTCGCAGTCGGGCATGTGAGGAGCCGCCAGACGCGCCATCTGCATCATGAGAACGGCTCCAATCGCGAAATTCGGCGCCGCGAAGACCCTCGCCCCCCTACCCTCTTCGGCGGCGTCGGTGGCCGCCGTGCCGAGCTCGTCCAGATCGAACCCGGTCGTGCCGACGACCGCGTGGACGTCGGCCTCGAGGCATGCGCGGACGTTTTCGAGAGCCGCCGCCGGAGTCGTGAAGTCGACCACGACGTCGGCGTCGCCGAGCATCGATGCGAGCGGCGCTTCGAGCGATGGGTCGGCGCGGCCGGCGAGCTCCATGTCCTCGGCCGCGCTGACGGCCTCGCACGCCGCCTCCCCCATGCGCCCGGCGGCACCGCTGACCACCACGCGATCAAAGGGAGCCGGTTGGAGCTAGCGACGAAGTCGCGATGCGACCCTCGGCATGGGCCTGCCGCCACGCCTGCACCCTACAAGCGGCGCGGACGCGGTAGCGGAGCATGCCAGCGGAGTCGTTAGGCGGTGGCCAGGGCCTGGCTGACCAGTGCCGTCGCCTCGCGGAAGCGCCCCTCGTCCGGCCCGATGCAGGCCGCCGAGAGACCTTCGGGGTCGTAGAGCTCGGCGGCGAGCTGTGCCACTTCGTCCCCGGTCACGCGCTCTACGCGCATGAGCAGCTCGTCGAGTGACAGCAGGGGAACGTCGAAGAGAATCGCCCTGGCGAGACGGGTCATCCGCATCCCGGTCGCCTCGAGCCCGAGGACCATCCGACCCTTGACGTGCTCCTTGGCGCGCTCGAGCTCCTCCGCGGTCACGCCCTGGTCACGGAGGTTGCCGAGCTCGGCTCCGATGATCTCGCAGGCCTCGCGGACGTTCTCCTCGCGGGTGCCGACGTACATGGCGACCGCGCCGCGCTCGGTGTACTGCTCGGTGTAGGACCCCACCGCGTACGCCAGTCCTCGCTTCTCGCGAACCTCGCGAAACAGCCGCGACGACGTCGAGCCGCCGAAGATGGCGTCGAGAACGCTGAGCGCGAAGCGGCGGTCGTCCGCACGGGCGATGCCCGGGCCGCCGAAGCAGATGTGGTACTGCTCGGTGTCCTTGGCCTGAAACGCGAATCGCGGCGTGCCCTCGACTGTGCCGTTGGGCCGCCCGGCCGGCTCGCCGGCGGGCGCTGCGATGAACCGCCGGGCGAGCTCGACGATCTCCGCGTGACCGAGGTGTCCGGCGGCTGCGACGACGACGTTCGGCGCCGTGTAGCGCTCATCGTGATACGACGCGATATCGGGGACGGGGACCGATGCGATCACGCTGGCATCTCCGAGCACTCGGCGCCCCAGCGGGTGATCCCCGTGGATCGCCTGGGCGAGCACGTCGTGGACCCGGTCCTGAGGCTCGTCCTCGTACATGGCGATCTCCTCGAGCACGACCTCGCGCTCGGAGTCGACCTCGTCCTCGGGCAGCGACGGGCCGGTCAGCATCTCGGCGAGGAGCTCGAACGCCTCCTCCGTGTGCTCGTCCAGCAGACGCGCATGCAGGTGCGTGGACTCCTTGCTGGTGGCCGCGTTCGTGGCGGCGCCCATGCCGTCGAACAGCTCCGAGATCTCGATCGCCGAGTGGCGCTCCGTCCCCTTGAACAGCAGATGCTCGAGGAAGTGAGAGACGCCCGCCTGTTCCGGGCTCTCGTCCCGAGATCCGGTCCGCACCCAGAGGCCCAGCGCGACCGAGCGCACCGAGGGCATGGCCTCGGTGATGACTCGAAGGCCGCCCTTTAACTCGGTGAGCTCAACGCCTTCGGGTAGGTCCGTTGGCGCTAGGGGAGTTGCTCCGCTCAAGGACGGCGGCGCCCACCGCCTCGACGGTCTCGTCCGCCGTCGAGGCGCTCGCGATCCCGGCGACCGCCTCCGTCGCGACCGCCGCCGGAACGCGGACCGGGGTCGCCGGTGCCGACCTTTGTGAGGTCCCCGGGCGCCTTGCCTTCAACGGCCGGGTCGTCGGAGAGCCGCAGGCCGATACGGCCGCGCTCGCGGTCGACCTCGACCACCGTGACGTCCAGCTCGTCGCCCTGGTTGAGGACGTCCTCGACGGACTCGACGCGCTCGCCGGGCTTGACGTTGGAGATGTGCAGCAACCCGTCGGTCCCCTTCGTCAACTCGACGAAGGCGCCGAAGGCCGTGGTCTTGACCACCTTGCCGGTGAACCGGTCGCCGACCTCCGCCTCCTTGGTCATCGCCTCGATCCGGGCGATGCAGGCGTCCACCAGGGCGCCGCTCGGCGCATACACCTGGACGGTGCCGTCGTCCTCGACGTTGATGTCCGCCTCGAACTCCTCCGACAGCGCGCGGATCGTCTCGCCGCCCTTGCCGATGAGGGCGCCGATCTTCTCCGGGTCGATCTTGATCTGCTCGATCCGGGGCGCGAAATGCGACAGCTCCTCACGCGGCCCGGGAATCGTCTGGCCCATCTTGTCCAGGATGAACAGGCGCCCTGACCGCGCCTGCTCCAGAGCGCTCCGCAGGACGTCGAAGGTGACGCCGGAGATCTTGATGTCCATCTGGAGCGCGGTGATGCCCTCCGAGGTGCCGGCCACCTTGAAGTCCATGTCGCCAAGGTGATCCTCGACGCCGGCGATGTCGGTAAGCACGATCAGGTCGTCGCCCTCCTTGATCAGCCCCATGGCGACGCCCGCCACCGGGCTGGACACTGGCACGCCGCCGGCCATCAAGGCCATGGAGGAGGCGCACACCGAGCCCATCGAGGAGGACCCGTTCGACTCGAGCGTCTCCGAGACCACCCGCACCACGTAGGGGAAGTCCTCCTGGCTCGGGATCGTGGGTGCCAGAGCGCGCTCGGCGAGCGCCCCGTGGCCGATGTCGCGGCGCTTCGGGCCGCGCATGAAGCCCGCCTCCCCGACCGAGAACGGCGGGAAGTTGTAGTGGTGCCAGAAGGTCTTCGACTCCTGCAGGCTCAGGTTGTCGACTCTCATGTCCATGCGGCTCGTCCCGAGCGCGACGTTGGACAGGATCTGCGTCTCCCCGCGAGTGAACAAGGCGGATCCGTGCACGCGGGGCGAGATGTCGACCTCGCACTCGATCGGCCTGATCTCGTCCGCCGCCCGCCCGTCGGGCCGCTTCTTGTCGACCGCGATGCGGCGGCGGATGATCTCCTTCTCGAGCCGGTCGAACGCGCGCGAGACCTCGGCCCGGTGCTCTGGATCGGGGTCCTCCCCGTCCCCGGCGGCTGCGTACTGCTCGAGGACCTGCTCCTCGACCGCCTTCGCGGCGTCCTGTCGAGCGAGCTTCTCGTGGATCTGCGTCGCCTCGTCGAGCTGCGCGCCATGGGAGGCGCGAATCTCCTCCACGAGGGCGGGGTCGACCTTGGGGGGCTCGACCTCGAGCTTTTCCTTGCCCGCCTTGTCCTGGAGCTCGGAGAGGGCGGCGCAGATCTCCTTGATCTCGCTGTGCGCGATGTCGAGCGCGTCGAGGACCTCCGCCTCGGTGACGCCGTGGGCGCCGCACTCCACCATCAGGATCGCGTCCTGCGACCCGGAGACCACCAGGTCCATCTCGAGGTCCTCGTAGGTCTCCTCGGCGGGGTTGATCACGAAGTCGCCGTCGAGCTTGCCGATCCTCACGGAGCCGACGTGGGTTGGCACCGGGATCGACGAGATCGCCACGGCGGCGGATGCGCCGTTCATCGCCAGGATGTCGTACGGGTGGTCGTAGTCGACCGACATGGGCTGGCAGACGAGCTGGGTCTCGAAGTGCCATCCGTCGGGGAACAACGGACGCAGCGGCCGGTCGATCATCCTCGCCGTCAGCGTCGCCTTCTCCCCGGAGCGGCCCTCCCGTCGGAAGAAGGACCCTGGGATCTTTCCCGCCGCGTAGTGGCGCTCTTCGACGTCGACGGTCAGTGGCAGGAAGTCGACGTCGCGAAGGTTGCCGACGGTCGCGGTCGAGAGCACCATCGTGTCGCCCGAGCGCACGACGACGGCGCCGCTCGCCTGACGGGCGAGCTTGCCGGTCTCGAAGGAGATCTCCTTGCCGCCTACCTCCCGCGAGACGCGGCTTACGTCAAACATGGTCATGTGGTTTCTTGTCCCTTCGGCCACCCGGATGGCGGCCATGATCGCTCAGAACTTCTCGTTCTCGTTCGCGGCGATGTTACAGAGCGAGCGAACCCAGGTCGTCGACCTCGGCGGCTTGGCCCGCGACGAAGACCGCCGGTGCCCCCGTTACCCCGGCGCGAATCCCACCCTCGAAGTCGCGGCGCACGCGCTCGGCGACCGCGTCCGACCGACGGTCCCGGTCGAAGCGCTCGAGATCGAGCCCCTGTTCGCGCACCCGGTCCCACAGGTGGGGATCGTCCACGTGTGCCTGATCGCGATAGACCGAGTCGATGAACCGCCAGGCGGCCTCCTCGTCGCCCTGCAGCGCGACCGCCTCGACCGCGGCGTGGAGCGCCGGCGCGCGCGGGTGCTTGCTCGATACGGGGAAGTGCCGGAACACCAGGCGCAGCGGTAGCCGGGAGATCCCCGGCCAGGAGGCGGCGCAGTGCTGGCAGGCGAGGTCGAGATAGAGGATCGCCTCCGGCCCGGCCCCTCGGACGTGGTCATCGGGGCCGACCGCTGGCACTCCCGCGCTGGTCAGCGAGCTCATGCCGTGCCCCCTTACTCAGCTGTGGCCAGCGCGTCGAAGATCAGGTTCGCCCCCGGGATCTCGAGCGGGCTCGGCGACTCATGGACCCACAGCACGATCCCTTGCTCGTCGATCAGCACCAGCGAGCGGTTGGGGTGGCCCCGCTCCTCGATGTACGCGCCGTAGGCGCGGCAGACCTCTCCCTTCGGGTGGAAGTCGGAGAGCAGCGGGATCTCTGTCCCGAGCCTCTCCTGGAAGGCCTTGTGGGCCCAGGACGAGTCCACCGTGACCCCGACCAGCTCGGCGCCCTGCGCGCGGATCTCGGCCAACACCTCCTGGTAGATGGAGAGCTGGTCGCTGCAGACCGGGCTGAAATCGGCCGGGTAGAAGGCCAGCAGCAGCTTGCGACCGCGAAAGTCCGACAGGCTGACCCGCTCCCCGTCCTGGTTGCGGAGCGAGAAGTCCGGCGCCGGGCTGCCGGGCGCGATCATCGACTGACTCCGGCTCGTCGCCTCGCCCTTCGGCTCGGCGCGAGGCACATGCCGTCTAGCGACGCAGGCCGAGGTCGGAGACGACGGTGCGGTAGCGCTCCAGGTCGGCGCGCTCCAGGTAGCGGAGCAGCCGGCGGCGCTTGCCGACCATCATCAGCAGTCCGCGGCGGGAGTGATGGTCCTTCGGATTCGTTCGGAGGTGCTCGGTGAGGTGGTTGATCCGCTCAGTGAGGAGGGCAACCTGAACCTCGGCGGAGCCCGTGTCGCCGTCCTCGCGACCGAACTTGCCGATCAGCTCCTGCTTCTCTTCCTTGGTCAGAGGCATCAGGGAGGAGTGAAGCTAGCACAGAGCTCTCGGGCCGCATCCACGTCCCGGTGCATCTGCGCGACCAGGTCCTCCACGTTCGGAAAACGGCGTTCTCCCCGCAGCCGGCCGATGAATGCAACCCGCAGCGTCTGCCCGTAGAGGTCTCCCTCGTAGTCGATCAAGTACGCCTCGATCAGAAGGCCGCGGCCCGTCTCGAAGGTGGGCCTCACGCCCACGTTGACCGCGGCGGGCCGGCCGTTCGCGAACGCCGCGTAGACCCCATGTCCCGGAGATACGAGGTCGTCCGAGGGGACGAGATTCGCGGTCGGGAATCCGAGCGTGCGGCCTCTCCCGTCGCCCTCCACGACGACCCCCTCGAACAGGAACGGTGCCCCGAGGCAACTGGTGGCGCTCTCCACCTCGCCCGCCGCAACGAGCGAACGGATCCTCGTCGAGGACACGATCTCGCCATCGACCTCGATCAGCGGCACCACGCGGGATTCGAACTCCTCGCGCGAGGCCAGCATCTCCGGATCGCCCTTCGCCTTGGCGCCGAAGCGAAAGTTCTCCCCCACGGACACCCGCTCGGCGCCCAGGGTGTCGACCAGGATGCGGCTGCAGAAGTCCTCCGGCGGGATGGTGGAGAAGCTTCGGTCGAACGGGATCACGACCAGCTCGTCGACGCCCAGGCCCTCGATCACGTCGCGCTTGATCTCGAAGGGCATGATCAGCTTCGGGGCCGCCTCTGGGTGAAGGACGCTCAGCGGGTGAGGCTCGAACGTCAGGACGGTGTCGGCGCGATCGATCACCTGCCGGTGGCCGACATGGACGCCGTCGAAGGTGCCGATCGCGATGTGCCTCGCTCGGCGTTCGGCTTCCGGGAGTCGGGTGACCTTGATGCTCATCTGGGTAGGCGGGCCAGCGCGTCCGCAAGCGGGAGGAATAGCACGGCCTCCTCCACCGAGAAGGGCCCCACGGCGGTTCGCCGCAGGCTCTCCGCGTACGCGTCGCCGAGATCGGCGACGAGGCTCCGCACGTAAGTGCCTGAGGAGCACTCGATCTCGAATTCCGCCCGGTCTCCCTTCCCGCCACCGCTGGTCGAAGCGATACACCGTCACCTCTCGCTCCGGCAGCTCGACCTTCTCCCCGCGACGAGCCAGCCGATAGGCGCGAACGCCGCCAACCTTGATCGCCGAATAGGCGGGCGGGCGCTGAAGGATCCGCCCGGTCGGGAGGTCGAGCGGCTCGGCGCGGGATCCGCCCGGTCTCGCTGATCTCGCCGTCCGGGTCTCCCGTCGTCGACACGGCCCCGAACCTCGCGACCACCCGGTACGTCTTGGGCAGCTCCATGAAGCGTGCCTGGCAGCGGGTCGCCTCACGGCCCAGCAGGACGATCAACAGCCCCGTGGCGAACGGGTCGAGCGTTCCGGCGTGGCCGCCCTTCGTGCCGCGCTCCCGGCGCACCCGCGCGACCACGTCGTGGGAAGTCACGCCGGAGGGCTTGTCGGCGAGCAGCACTCCCGCCGCTGACGGGTCGGCTCTCGCCGGAGACGAGACGGTCACTCGGCTGAATCTAGAGCTGCGCCTTGACCTCGGTGCAGAGGAACTCGACCAGCTCGGTATAGGAAAGGTCGGTCGAGAAGCCCGCCGCTCGAGGATGCCCGCCGCCGCCGCGCTTGCGCGCGATCGCGGATACGTCGACAGCGCCGTCCGTCGAGCGCAGGCTCACCTTGCGCGCCCCCCGCCCGCCGTCCGTCTTGTCGCGGATCATCGCCGCGACCTCGGTGCCCTCGAGAGACCGCACGTGATCGATGATCCCCTCGGTGAGCGAGTCGTTGGCGCCGGTGTCCGCGTAGTCGCCCGCCGAGATGTAGGTCACCGCCAGCTTGCATTCGTCCAGGCGCACGATGCGCTCGATTGCCCGCGAGACGAGATGAAGCTTCTCGATCGGGACCCGCTCGTAGAGACGGCGGTAGATGTCGTGGACGTCGACTCCCGCCTCGATCAGCTCGGCCGCCAGCCGGTGCGCGGCGGCGCTGGTGTTCTCGTACATGAACCGACCCGTGTCGGTGACCAGCGCCACGTACAACGCGCTTGCGATCTCCGGCGTGATCTCCGCCCCGAGCAGCTTCGCGAGCTCGAAGACGATCTCGGCGGTGCAGGAAGCATCGGTGTCGACGAGGTTCAGGGTGCCGAATCGGGTGTTGTCGTGGTGGTGGTCGATGTTGAGGACCACGGCGTCGTCGCGCTGCAGGAAGTCCACGGGCATGCGGTCGATGTTCCCGCAGTCGAGGAAGACGATCACTCGATCCACCACGTCGACCGGGGACTCGTGGAAGACCTCCTCGAGGGGCAGGAACCGGTACTCGACGGGCAACGGGAACTCCTTCGCCGCGAGGAACATGACCGAGTCCTTGCCGATCTGCTCGAGGACCTGGTGCATCGCCAGCAGCGATCCGAGCGCATCCCCGTCCGGGCCCTCGTGAGTCGTGAGCAGGAACCGATCGCCGGCACGCAGCGCCCGCGCCACGTCTCCGAGGGATCCATCCTGCGACTCAGCGAGCGTGGCTACCTCACTCATGCTCGAGCAGCCGCGATAGGCGGACGCCGCGCTCCGGCGTCTCGTCGTAATGGAAGGTCAAGGTGGGCGTTCGCTTGATCCGCATCTCGCGTGCGATCGCGGACTGGAGCACGCCGTGCGAGGACCGGAGCCCTGCGAGGCTCGCGTCGCGCTCAGCCTCCCCCCCAGCACGCTCACGTAGACGCGCGCCGAGCGCAGATCCGGGCTTGTCTCAACGGAGGTCACGGTGACGAATCCGATCCTGGGATCCTCGAGCTCGGTCGAGATCGCAGATCCGATCACTTCGCGCATGAGCTCGTTGACCCTCCTCATGCGCTCGGGCATAGCGCGGCGACTATAGCGAGCGTCCGACCCCTCTCCTGCAGTACTTCAGCCGCGGATGTCGGTGATGCTGAGCAGATCTCGCTCGAAGCTGCACCCGTCCGGACAACGAGCTTCGACGAAGCGCTCCAGCTCGTCGGCGCGCCCGCGGACCTCTGAGCCACCGACCAGGGCGCAGATGATCGTCGTCCGCTGCCAGGTGTCCTGTCCGTCCACCTCCGCCACCGAGGCTCCGAACCGCTGCCGCAGCTGGGCCTTCAGCGAGTGCAGCACCTTGCGCTTCCCCTTCAGGTCGTGGGAATCGTTGAGGTGCAGGCGGACCTCGATCAGGCAGACGTAGGGGGTCATACGCTCAGGGAATCGCCTTCGAGAGCTCGATGCCGTGCACGCCGTCCCACGCCCTGAAGAAGAGCCTGCCGTCGGCGGCCGTCAGCGTCCCCTCCGTCGGGAGGCTACTCCAGAGTCTGCTCGACCTGCTTCGTCTCGAACAGCTCCAGCACGTCCCCGACCTTCACGTCCTGGTAGCCGTCGAGGACGACGCCGCACTCGAGGCCCTCCTCGACCTCCTGCACGTTGTCCTTGAAGCGTCGCAGGGACCCGAGCCGCCCCGTCCACACGACCGTGCCCTCGCGGACCAGGCGCACCTGAGCGGTGCGGGT
Organism: uncultured bacterium; assembly: GCA_963772345.1. Classification (GTDB taxonomy): domain Bacteria; phylum Actinomycetota; class Thermoleophilia; order Solirubrobacterales; family 70-9; genus AC-56. The sequence continues at coordinate 112,417 of CAVYXB010000015.1, forward strand.
GATCTTGCCGTCGGTCACCAGGCAGCCGGCGATCGTGCCCACCCGCGAGGCCCGGAAGAGCTCCTTGACCTCTGCCTGCCCGATCGTCTCCTCGACCTCCTCGGGCTCGAGCATCCCCTCGAGCGCCGCGTAGATCTCCTCGGTGACCTTGTAGATGACCGAGTACGTGCGGATCTCGACGCCCTCGCGCTCAGCCGCCTTGCGCGCATCCGCCAATGGGCGGACGTTGAAGCCGATGATGATCGCGTCGGACGCGGCGGCCAGCATCACGTCGGACTCGGTGATCCCGCCGGGCGCCGAGTGGATGACATCGACCACGATTCGCTCCTGGGGGAGCTTCGCGATCTCGTCCTGCAGCGCCTCGAGCGACCCGGAGACGTCGGCCTTGAGGACGATGTTGAGCTGCTTGATCTCCCCCTCGGTGGCCTTGGTGAAGACCTCGTCGAGGCTGATCTTTCGCGCCTGCTGGCGCGCCAGGGACTCCGCCTTCAGGCGCTGGCCGCGCTGCTGGGCGAGCTGCCGGGCCCGACGCTCGTTTTCGGCCGCCTCCACCTGCTCGCCGGCCTCGCACACCCCGTCCAGCCCGAGCACCTCGACCGGGTCGCCCGGGCCCGCCTGCTCGACGCGCGCCCCCGTGAAGTCGAGCATCGCTCTGACCTTGCCCCAGTTCGCGCCCGCGACGAGTGCGTCTCCGACGTGAAGCGTCCCGCGCTCGATGAGCACCGTCGCGACGGGGCCTCGACCTGGATCGAGATGCGATTCGATCACGACGCCCGAGGCGGGCGCCGATGGGTTGGCCTTGAGCTCCTCGAGCTCGGCGGCGAGGACGATCATCTCGAGCAGGTGGTCCAGGCCATCCTTGGTCTTCGCGGACACGTCGCAGAAGATCGTGTCCCCGCCCCAGTCCTCCGGCGTGAGACCCTGCGAGGCGAGCTCGTTTCGCACCCGATCCGGCTGGGCGCCCTGCTTGTCGATCTTGTTGACCGCCACCAGGATCGGGACCTCCGCGGCCTTCGCGTGGTCGATGGCCTCGACCGTCTGGGGCATCACCCCGTCGTCGGCCGCCACGACGATGACGGCCAGATCGGTGACCTTGGCGCCGCGGGCGCGCATCGCCGTGAACGCTTCGTGGCCGGGGGTGTCGAGGAAGGTGATCCGCTTGCCGTTCTGGTGGACCTGGTAAGCGCCGATGTGCTGCGTGATGCCACCCGCCTCGCCCGCGACGACCTCCGTCTCGCGGATCGCGTCGAGCAGGGAGGTCTTGCCATGGTCGACGTGGCCCATGATCGTGACCACTGGCGGGCGCTCCGCGAGGTCCTCGTCGGAGTCCTCGTAAGCCGGCGCGCTCGGGCTCCTCCTCGGCGGCGCTCACGATCTCGACCTTCTGGTTCAGCGCCTTGCGCCAGAGCGGCCACCGTCTCGTCGGGCAGCGTCTGGGTCAGCGTCGCCATCTCCCCCATCTCCATGAGGCTCTTGATCACCTCGGCGCTTCCGACGCCCATGGTCTCCGCGACCTCTCGAACGGTCGCCCCCGAGGCGATCTTGGTCGCTTCCGGCTCCTGCTCGATGACGGGCGCCTTCTCGGGCGGCTCCTCCAGCAGCGGCCTGCGGCGGCGGCCTCCGCGGCGGCGCGGCGGACGCTGCGGCGGCGGCGCGGGCATGTGCTCGCGCCGCGACGCCTGGGAGTCGATGACCACCCGACGGCGCTTGCGACCCGAGGACTTCGCTGAGCCCTCGCCGCTTGGCGGGCGGCGAACCGGCCGGGCCGCGCCCGCCGCCTCCTTGGGCGCCGGCTTCGCATCCCCGCTCTTGGCCTGCGGCGCGCTCGCCTTCGGCGTCGGCTTCGCGGCCGTGGCTCCGTCGCCGGCGGCGGCCAGGGCCTTCAGGGCGTCCGCCTCCTCCACGCTGGACGCGGCGACCTTCGCCTCGATCCCGGCGGCCTTGAGGGCGGCGAGTACCTCCTTGCTGGTCAGCCCCTGCTGCTTGGCGATCTCATGGACCCGCTTCTTCATGCCTCGGAATCCTCGGCTGGCGCCTCGGATTCATCGGAGGGCTCAGCGGCGACCGCGGCCTCCGCAATGGAGTCCTCGGCTTCGTCTCCTTCGGTTGCGGCGTCCTCGGCCAGCGCCTCCTCGGGGGGATCCGGCTCGTCGTCGTCGGCGCCTCCGGCACCTCCGCCTCGGTCGCCTCCGCGGCGTCCTCCGCAGCGGTCTCCTCGCGGCTCGTCCCCAGCGGCCTCGGCGCGGCGCCTCGGCGGGCTCTGCCTCGCCGGCGTCAGGGGTCTCCGCGCCGCCTCGGCCTCCGCGGCGGCCTGAGACTGCTCGAAGGCCTCCGTCGCGCGCTCGACCAGCGGGCGGAGCTCGTTCTCGTCGGCGTCCGGGTCGGCCAGCCTCTGGATCTCCTCGTCGCTGAGCGGCGACAGCACGGTCACCTGGTTGGTGTCGAAGCGCGCGAGGGCCTGATGCTGGGGAAGGCCGCAGTAGCGCGAACCCTGAAGCGACGCATTCGGGCAACGCCGGCCGGCCGAGAGCACAGCCGCGCATCGCCCGTCGACCTCCTCGCCCTCCTCGTAAGTGAGCTCGTCCTCCTCCTGGCTGAACTCGGTCTCCGACTTGATGTCGACCTTCCAGCCGGTCAGCTTGGCCGCGAGCCGAGCGTTCTGACCTTCGCGCCCGATCGCCAGCGAGAGTTGGTCGTCCGGCACGATCACGGTCGCCTCCTGCTTCTCGTCGTCGACGAGCACCTCCCGGACACGAGCCGGCGACAGCGCCTTGGCCACGAAGCGGGCGGGCTCCTCGTTGTAGGGGATGATGTCGATCTTCTCGCCGCGCAGCTCGGAGACGACCATCCGCACTCGCGAGCCCCGCGGGCCCGACGCACGCGCCCACCGGGTCCACGCCGTCGGCGTGTGAGATCACCGCGATCTTCGACCGGTAGCCCGGCTCGCGGGCCACGCCGACGATCTCGACCAGGGCGTCCGCGATCTCCGGCACCTCGAGCTCGAACAGCTGCTTGATGAGCTCCGGGTTTCGCCGCGAGACCACGATTCCGGGGCCCTTGCCCTCCGCATTCACCTCGGTGATGACCGCCTTGACGCGCATCCCGTGGTCGTAGCGCTCGTTCCAGACCTGCTCGGAGCGCGGCAGGAGAGCCTCCACCCGCTCCCGCAGCTGCACCAGCGTGTAGCGGTTGTCGGACTGCTGGATGATCCCGGTGATCAGCTCGCCGACCCGGTCCTGGTACTCCTCGAACATCATGTGCCGCTCGGCCTCGCGGATGCGCTGCAGGATCACCTGCTTGGCGGTCTGCGCGGCGATCCGCCCGAAGTCGTCGGGGGTGACGTCACGGGTGGTGATCTGGTCCTCGTAAGGGGCGATCAGCTCCGGGTCGAGCTCGGGCTCCTCGGGCTCGCGGAGCTCGCCGGTCTCCGGGTCGATCGTCTGCTCCTGCTCCTCGATCGCCTGGGCCACCAGCTTCTCCTCCAGCTCGGGCGGCAGGATCAGCTCGAAGACGCGGAAGTCGGCGGTGTCGCGGTCGAGGTCGACGCGAGCGTACTTGGCCGCCTCCGGCGTCTTCTTGTACGCGGAGAGCAGGGCGTCCTCGAGGGCGCCCATCAGGGTCTCGGCGTCGATCCCCTTCTCCTGCTCGAGGCCCCTGATGGCCTCGACGATCTCGCGGCTCATCTGGCGCCCTCCAGCGTCCTGTGGTCGGGCACGAGGTTCGAGCGGCGGATCCCGGCGAGCGGGATCTCGATCTCCCCCGCGTCCGCGCTGATCAGGACGCGGCGGTCGTCCGCGTCCGTGAGCGTGCCGGTGAAGCTTCGCCGGCCTTCGATCGCCTCGCGGGTGCGGACCCGCACCCGGCGTCCCCTGAAGCGGCGGAAGTGCTCCGGCTTCGGTGAGCGGCCGCTCGGCCCCCGGAGAGGAGACCTCGAGCGACCATGACTCGAGCAGGTCCCGGAGGTGGTTCGTCACCCGCTCGCAGAGCGCCAGGTCGACGCCATCTGGATGGTCGATGTAGAGCCGAAGCGACTCCGCGGCAGGCTGCTCGAGCGCGATCAGCTCGACCTCGGGATCGAGGTCCCGCAGCCTGCTCTCGATCTGCTCCTGAAGCTCGTCCAAATCGCTCTCTCTCATGGTTCGATGTGCACCTCCGCACCCGGCTTGGGGCCAAAAAAGAGGCGGGCCCGGGCCCACCTTTTCAGGGTTCGGGTGCAACGAAGGTGGTCTGAGTATAGCCTCGCGCCCTCGGACCGGGCGGGCGTGACTCAGGCGTCCGGCGGCGCCTTCGAGGGCGCCTGGATCGCCCGCTTCCACACGCCATCAGGCCTCCAGCATCAGGGTCACGGGACCGTCGTTCACCAGCTCGACGGCCATCCGGGCTGCCGAAGACGCCGCGCGCGCGCTCCGAGCCGGTCGCAGAAGCGCACGTAGAGCGGCTCGGCGAGCTCGGCGGGAGCCGCGTCCGTGAAGCTCGGGCGGTTGCCCTTACGGGTGTTCGCGTACAGGGTGAACTGGCTCACGCACAGCGCCTCGCGGTCGCCGAGGGGCTCGCTCAGGCGCCCGTCGGCGTCGCTCGAAGACCCGAAGCGCTCCGACCTTCTCGGCGAGCCTGTCGGCCTGCGCCTCCGCGTCATCGCGGGCAACGCCGAGCAGGACCAAGAGGCCCGGGCCGATCGCCGCCACCTCGCGCCCATCCACGGCGACCGAGGCTCGCAGCACGCGCTGGACCAGCGCCCTCAACGGGGCCTCACGAGAGCTGGGCGGCGAGCCTCTCGCGATACAGGGCGTAGTCGCGGCGCTCCGGCCGCAGGTTGGCCGCGATCGCCAGGTGCCGGCGAGCGCGATGGCGCTGGCCGGCCAGCGTCAGCGACCGGCCGAGGCAGAAGTGCGCGAAGTCGTTCACCGGATACCGCTCGACGACGGCCTCGAACTCCCGCGCCGCCTCCGCGTAGCGGCGGCTGTGGAAGTAAGCGCGCCCCAGGGCCTCCCGAATCGAGCTCTTCTCCGGGCGCCATCTTCGCCGCCTTGGCGAGCGGCACCGCGGCGGGCGCGTAGTCGTGGGACTCGAGCAGCGAGACTCCGCGGCGGTACAGGTCGTAGAGGGAGTCACCGCACGTCGCTCGGCATCAACGCCAAGTGTAGGGAGCAGGGGTGCGTGCCGGGGGCCACCGCGCATGGCCCTCCGCGGACCCGTCAGGACGAGCTGGGGGCCTTTTCGGCCTTGCCTCGCCGCATCGCCTCCACGCGGTCGAGGATCTCGTCCGCCACCTCTTCCTTGGGCGCGAGCGCCAGATGATGCTCTCCTCGGCGCTCGACGAACACCGCCTCGTTGAGCTCGGAGTCGAAGCCGATTTCCGCGCGGGAGATGTCGTTGAAGACGATCGCGTCGAGTCCCTTGCGGGCGAGCTTCTCACGCGCGCGTGAGATCGCCTCGGCGCCGTGCTCGGCCGCGAACCCGACGAGGGTCTGATCGCTCGGTCCGGCGCCTCGACAGGCCGGCCAGGACGTCCTCGGTCCGCTCGAGCTCGCACCTCCACGTCCCCCGCGCCCTCTCGCTCGAGCTTTCCCGGCTCGGCGTGGGCCGGCCCGAAGTCCGCCACCGCGGCCGCCATGAGCAGGACATGGCAGTTCGCGAACTCCCGCCCCACCGCGGCCGACAGCTCACTCGTGGTCTCGACGTCGATGCGGTGAACGCCGGGGGCCGCGGGGAGTGACACGTTGGCGGCGACCAGGGTCACTTCCGCGCCTCGCCGTGCCGCTCGGTCGGCCAGCGCGAGCCCCATGCGACCGCTCGAGCGATTGCCGATGAAGCGCACGGAGTCGATCGGCTCCCGGGTCCCGCCGGCCGTCACCAGGACCCGGAGCCCGTCCCACGAGCCCCCGCCCGGGCCCGCGAGCGCCTCGACTTCGTCCAGCAGGCGCGCTGGCGAGGGCAGGCTGCCCGACGCCGTGCTCGCCGCGCGACGCGAGGGCGCCCTCCTCGGGGTCGATGACCCTGATGCCGCGCTCGCGCAGCGTCGCCAGGTTCGCCTGCGTGGCCGCGTTCGCGAACATCCGGTCGTTCATCGCCGGGGCGACCGCACGCGGCGCGGTGCAGGCCAAGAACGAGGTGGTGACCATCGAGTCGGCGATCCCGGCAGCGAGCTTGGCGATCGTGTTGGCCGAGGCGGGCGCGATCAGGTACACATCGGCGTTCGAGACGAGCTGCGAGGTGGCCGATCGGGTCGTGGGCGGGCACCGGATCCCCCGGGAACGCGCCGCGCATCGGATCGCGCTCGAACTCGTCGCCCAGCACCGGCGCCCCGACGATCGCCCTCGAACGAGGCGGCGCCCGACGAAGCGCGTCGCGGCCGGGGTCATGGCCACCCGGACGCCATGGCCGGCCTTGGTGGCCAGCCGGGCAAGCTCGAGCGCGCTTGATAGGCGGCGATGCCGCCGCTGACGCCGAGCAGGATCCGGGCCATCTGCCCCACCTCCGCGCCGCGCTCAGGCGCGGTAGTGGTAGTCGATCTTCCCCGCGGCGAGCTCCTCGAGCGAGATCGTGAGGTAGTTGCCCGAGGGCGTGTCGATCATCGGCGGGGTGTACTCCTCGTAGCTGCCCTCGCCGAGCGCGCGGTAGTAGCTGTTGAGCTGGCGGGCTCGCTTCGCCGCCACGACCACCGCTGCATAGTGGGAGTCGGTGCGGTCCAGGAGCTTGTCGACGCGTGGCTTGATCATTGCGAGTCGCTGGTGTCGTTGGTCATGCGGACCAGTTCGGATCGTCCCCGAGCTCATGGCGCACGATCCGTTCCAGGCGGCTGCGGCGCGCTCGAACCGGTCGTTGACGACGACGTGCGGGAACTCCTCCTGGGCGGCGAGCTCGAGCTCCGCGGTCCGCAGTCGCTCGCCGATGTCGTCGACGGAATCGGTGCCCCTGCCCTCAGGCGCTCCCGCAGCGCGCCGGGGCTTCGGCGGCGCGATGAACACCTGCACCGACTCCGGCATCGCGGCCCGCACCTGGCGGGCCCCTGGACCTCGATCTCCAGGACGACCGAGCTTCCGCCGTCGAGGCTGCGCTCGACCTCTGAGCGCAGCGTCCCGTAGCGGTTGCCGCTGTAGGTGGCGTGCTCGAGGAACTCGCCCTCGCGGGCGCGGCGGTCGAACTCGTCGCGGTCGAGGAAGTGGTAGTCGCGGCAATCGACCTCGCCCTCGCGCGGCTCCCGGGTCGTCGGCGAGACACGGACAGCTCGAGCCCGGGACCCGTTCGCAGGAGCTCGCCGATCAGCGTCCCTTTGCCGACCCCGAGGGCCCGGTGATCACGAAGACCTTCGGCATGCCGCGCCGAATCCTTGCGGACGAACCGGCGCGGCGTCGGTGCGGAGACCCGGTGCCGCGATGGCATCGGTCTGGGTCGGGAAGGCGCGTGACAGGGCGGTGCCGAGCGGCTATCGCCGCAGCTGTGCGACCAGCTCGCCGCGCTGGCGCTGCGAGAGGCCGCCGATCGTCTTCGACGGCGAGATGCGGCACTGGGTCGAGGATCTTGTTCGCCTTCACGCGGCCGTACTTCGGGACCGCGAGGATCATGTCGAACGCCTTCGCGGACATCACGTAGTCCGGGGGATCGAGCAGCAGCGACTCGACCTTGGCCTTGCCGGCCTTCAGGTCGCGCTTCAGCTGGGCCCGCTTCGAGCGGATCTCGTTGGCACGGTTCAGCGCCCGCATCCGCTGCTCGTGGGTGCGCTCGGGAACAGCGGTGGCGGTGTCGACGGAGGGGGCCATCGGGCGGCGGCGATCATATACCCGCTTCGCCGGGCCGAAAAGGGCGATCGGGCCCTTTCTCCGCAAATTCGCTTCGACCTTAGGTTGAGGTCGACGCCGCCGATCCTGCCGCTGAGCTCCGAAGCCACGTCGGGCGGCGGCCGTCGCGACGGCGTCCGAGAGCTCGGCCCGGATGCGCGATCCGGCCATCGGATCTCGGAAGTTCGCCGTGCCGACGGCGATCGCCGCCGCTCCGGCGACCAGGAACGCGAGGGCGTCGGCGCCCGACTCGATCCCTCCCATCCCGATCACCGGGATCGACACCCCGCCGGCGACGCGACGCACCTGCGCGAGCGCGTGGACCCTGATCGCCGCCCCCGAGAGCCCGCCGCCAGGCCCTCCCAGCCACGGCTGGAGGGTGCCGGGGTCGACCGCGGAGGCCTCGAGCGTGTTGATCAGCGAGACCGCGTCGGCTCCTCCCGCCTGGGCGGCCGCGGCGACCGTCTCGGGCTCCGCCACGTTCGGCGTCAGCTTCACGATCAGCGGCTTGGAGGTCAGCGGCCGCACAGCCTCGAGGAGCGCCCGCGTCTCGTCGGGCTGCTGGCCGACGATCAGACCCGACTCCACGTTCGGACACGAGACGTTCAGCTCCAGCCCCGCCACCTCGGGCCGATCGGCAACGCCTTCCACGAGCCGCCGGAAGTCCTCGTGGCTCGTCCCCATGACTGAGACGATCAGCGGTACGGGAAGCCGGGAGAGCTCGGGCAGGTCCTGCTCGAGAAAGCCCTCGAGGCCCTTGTTCGGAAGGCCGATCGAGTTGATCATCCCCGACGGCGTCTCGAAGATCCGCGGCGGGGCGTTTCCGTCCCGGGGCTCCGGCGTGATCGTCTTCGAGACGAACGCCGAGAACGGGAAGTCGTCGAGGAGGGCGTCTCCGAAGGTCCCCCTGGCCGCGATCGCGTCGAAGGTGCCGCTCGCCGTTGAGGACCGGATGGTCGAGCCGAAGCCCAGCGATGTCGACGCTCAAGTCCATCCGCCGGTCAGTGCCCTGACCCTGGGACCAGCGCGGTCTCGAGACGCGCCGCGTTCACCACCGGCCCGTCCACGCAGAGGCGCATGTAGCCACCGTCCGCCAGCGGGACCGCGCATCCGAAGCAGGCCCCGAAGCCGCACGCCATGGGCGCCTCCATGGCCAGCTCGGCGGCGACGCCGAGCTCGGCGCACATCGCGCGCACCGCCTCGAGCATGCCGGGGGGCCCACACGCGTACACCGCCGCCCCTCGAGCGGAGTCCCCCTCGAGCAGCACGGCGAGCAGGTCGGTGACATAACCGCGGTGGCCCGTGTGTCCGTCTTCGCTCGCGAGCCGGACCTCGCAGCATGCAAAGAGCTCATCCACCCCACCCGCGTGCTCACGGTCCCGGAAGCCGATCAGCGTGCGGGTGGGCACGCCGACGTCCGCGAGCTGGCGTCGCCAGATCGCCAGCGGCGCGAGCCCGATTCCGCCGCCGACCAGGATCGCGCCGGTGATCTGCGAACCGAGCTCGTTCGGCCGTGAGAAGTGCCGACCGAGTGGCCCGGTGATCCACAGGCCGTCGCCTGGTCGAAGCTCGGCGAGCCGCTCGGTCCCGGGGCCAACCGCCTCCACGAGGAAGTCGAGCCGCAGGCCCGCGTCCACGGGGTGCGCATCCGCAACCGAGAAGGCCCGCGGCAGATAGGGCCGACCATCCCGCTGGCCCCAGCCGTCCGCCGCCGAGAGCATGAAGAACTGCCCGGCGAGCGGCTCCGGCCCGACGGCGTCGAGCGCCGAGAAGATCCGGTACCCGCCCGCCTCGCGGTTGTCGACCACCTCGCACAGTCGCCGTCCGAGCGGTGCGGGCACACGGTCCTCGACCGGCGGCTCGCGCCGCGTGGCGGCGGCCACTCGGTCCGTCAAGTCGGCGTCCCGGGCGATTCCGCGCGCTCCTCGGGCATGGGCGCGCCGGCCAACGCGGGGGGCGCCTGGTGGAGCTCCTGCAGGCACCTCGGCTCCGCGGCTTCTCTCGCTGGGCGAAGATCGCCCGCGCCGCCGCGGACGCGCCGGTCATCGTCGTCACGCACGGGATCCCCTCGCGGATGGCCGCGGTTCGGATCTCATAGCCGTCGCTCCGCGCCCCGCTGCCGGTTGGCGTGTTGATCACCAGGTCCACCTCGCGGTTGCGGATGTAGTCGACCACGTGAGGCGACCCGTCGGCGATCTTGTTGATGCCGGTCACCGGCACGCCCATGCGCGAGATGGCCTGCGCCGTCCCGCGGGTGGCGATCACGCGGAAGCCGAGGTCGTGAAAGCGCGCGGCAAGCTGCGTGGCCGCCGGCTTGTCCGTGTCGGTGACCGTGATGAACACCGTCCCCTCGCGCGGCAGAGCGATCCCCGCCGCCGACTGGGCCTTGCCGAAGGCGGCCGGGAAGTCTGCGGCGATCCCCATCACCTCTCCGGTGGACTTCATCTCGGGGCCTAGGACAGAGTCGGCTCCGGCGAAGCGCGCAAACGGCAGCACCGCCTCCTTGACGCTGACGTGCTGGCCGGGCGACTCGGGAAGCTCCTGGTCGGCCAGCCGCTCGCCGAGCATGAGCCGGCAGGCGACCTTGGCCAGGGGGACGCCCGTCGCCTTCGAGACGAATGGCACCGTGCGCGACGCGCGGGGGTTCGCCTCGAGCACGTAGAGCAGGCCGCCGGCGACCGCGTACTGGACGTTGAGCAGGCCGATCACGCCGAGCTCGAGCGCGATCCGCTCCGTCGTCCGACGGATCTCGTCGAGCATCTCCTCGCCGAGGCTCATCGGGGGAAGCACGCAGGCGGAATCGCCGGAATGAACCCCGGCCTCCTCCACGTGCTGCATGATCCCGGCGACTCTGACGTCCGTGCCGTCGGCGAGGGCGTCCACGTCGACCTCGATCGCATCCTCGAGGAACCGGTCGAGCAATAGGGGGTGCTCCTGGTCGGCCTTGACGTGCTGATCCAGGTAGGCGCCCAGGCCCTCGGCCGTGTAACAGATCTCCATCGCTCGCCCTCCGAGCACGTAGGAGGGCCGCACCAGCAGCGGAAACCCGACGTCGGCGGCGATCACGGCCGCCTCGTCGGCGGACAGTGCGGTCCCGTAGGGAGGGTGGGCGATCGAAAGGCGGCGCAAGAGCGCGCCGAAGCGGCCTCTGTCCTCCGCCAGGTCGATCGCGTCGACCGGGGTCCCGAGCAGGCGCGCGCCCGCGTCCTCCAGGGCCCGGGCGAGCTTGAGCGGCGTCTGGCCGCCGAACTGGACGATCACCCCCTCGGGTCGCTCGACCTCGATGACCGCGAGGACGTCGTCAGCCGTCAGCGGCTCGAAGTACAGCCGGTCGGACGTGTCGTAGTCCGTCGAGACGGTCTCCGGATTGCAGTTGATCATCACGGCATCGCGGTCCAGCTCCCGCACCGTCATCGCCGCGTGCACGCAGCAGTAGTCGAACTCGATCCCCTGGCCGATCCGGTTCGGGCCCGATCCGAGGATGACGACGGAGGCACGGTCGCCGCGGCGAATCTCCGAATCGGAGTCCCGCTCGTGGGCGGAGTAGTAGTACGGGGTTCGAGCCTCGAACTCGGCCGCGCACGTGTCGACGGACTTGAACGTCCTGGCGAGCCCGTCCGTCCCGTCGCCCTCGATCGCGAGCGCTCTCAGCTCGTCAAGGAACCACGGATCGATCGCGGTTCGCTCGCCGACCTCCTCTGCGTTGGCACCGCGGCGGAACGCCTCGAGAATCAGGTCGAAGCGATCCGCGGCCGGGGTTATCAGGCGATCGAGGAGATCGTCGGTGTCCTCGGGGATGTCGGCCGGCGCATCCAGCTCGCGGGAGCGCATCGCCTTTGCCATCGACTCGCGGAAGGTGCGGCCAATGGCCATCACCTCGCCAACCGATTTCATGTGGGTGGAGAGGCGGCCCTCGGCGCCCGGGAACTTCTCGAATGCGAACCTGGGCATCTTCGTGACCACGTAGTCGATCGTCGGCTCGAACGAGGCCGGGGTCGCCTTCGTGATGTCGTTGGGGATCTCCTCGAGCGCGTAGCCCACCGCGAGCTTGGCGGCGATCTTGGCGATCGGAAAGCCGGTCGCCTTCGAGGCGAGCGCCGACGAGCGCGAGACCCGCGGATTCATCTCGATCACGACGACCTCACCCGTCGCCGGGTTGACCGCGAACTGGATGTTCGAGCCGCCGGTCTCCACGCCAACCGCCCTGATCACACGCAGCGCCTGGTCTCGAAGCTCCTGGTAGAGCCTGTCGGTGAGCGTCTGGGACGGCGCGACGGTGACGCTGTCGCCGGTATGGACGCCCATCGGATCGACATTCTCGATCGAGCAGACCACCACGACGTTGTCGTTGTGGTCGCGCATCACCTCCAGTTCGAACTCGCCCCACCCCAACACCGACTCCTCCACGAGCACCTGGTTGATGGGGCTCGCCGCGAGCCCCTCCGAGATGACCTGCCGCAGCTCGGTCTCGGTTCGCCCGACGCCGCCGCCCGCGCCTCCGAGGGTGTAGGCCGGACGGACGATCGCCGGCAGGACGAGAGCGCCGCCTGTGAGCGCCGCCTCCGCCTCGCCCACCGAGGTGGCGATCAGCGACCAAGGCACCCGGAGGCCGGCTCCCTCCATGGTCTCCCTGAACGCCTCCCGATCTTCCGCGCGGCGAATCGCTTCGTAGTCCGCCCCGATCAGCTCCACGCCGCAGCGCTCCAGGACCCCCTCCGTGTGAAGCGTCGAAGCGAGGTTCAGGGCCGTTTGCCCGCCGAGCGTCGGCAACAAGGCATCGGGGCGTTCGCGCTCGACGATCCGCTCGACCGACTCGGGTGTCAGCGGCTCGACGTAGGTCCGGTGCGCGAACTCGGGGTCGGTCATGATCGTGGCCGGGTTGGAGTTCACGAGCACGACCTCGTAGCCCTCTGCGATCAGGACCTTGCAGGCCTGCGCGCCCGAGTAGTCGAACTCAGCCGCCTGCCCGATCACGATCGGCCCGGAGCCGATCAGGAGGATCTTCTTGATGTCGGTGCGCCTAGGCATCGCGGCTCCCGAGCACCTGTGGCTGCCCCGCGGGCGCCTCGGCGAGCCTACGTTCCAGGTTGCTCCGCATCGCGGGCCACTCCTCGTCGACGATCGAGAAGTAGGCCGAGTCGCGGACGCCCACGCCCGGAACCAGCATGTGCTTCCTGAAGACGCCCTCGAACGTGGCCGGGAGTGCGGCGAGCGCTTCGCGAGAGCGCTCGTTGCGGGCGTCCGTCTTGAACTCGACCCTCATGCAACCGAGCGTTTCGAACGCGTGCTCCAGCATGAGCAGCTTCGCCTCGACGTTCGCGCCCGTCCTCCACGCGGAGCGGCGAAGCCAGGTCCAGCCGATCTCCAGGCCGTCGTGCTCGGGCCGCGGGTTCAGATACGAGGAGCTCCCGATCAACTCGTGCGTCCCGGACGACCGGGTGACGAAGCACCATTCCGACGCCGCCCGCGAGCGCTCAAGACGCGTCTCGAACCAACGCCCGAACGCGCCTTCGCTCTCGGGGACCGTCCTGTCGATCCACGTCCAAACCTCCGGGTCGCCCGAGGCCTCGAAGAGCTCGTCGTGATGGCCCGACTCGATCGGCTCCAAGCGGACGATTGATCCCTGGAGCGCGACGGCGTTCGGCGGCCATCTCATGCGGCGATCTCCAGGAAGCGGTCGAAGAGGTGGCGGGCATCGTGGGGCCCCGGCCCCGCCTCCGGGTGGTATTGGACCGTGGCGCCGGGTACGTCGCGCAGGACCAGGCCCTCGACGGTGCGGTCGTAGAGGTTGAGGTGCGAGAGCTCCGCCTCGCCGAAGTCGGTCTGCCAGCGCACCGGTCGATCGCCCTCGATCGTGGGCTCGCCGCCGGGGCCCTGTACGGCGAAGCCGTGGTTCTGGGACGTGATCTCGATCTTCCCGGTGCTCAGGTCCTTGACCGGATGGTTGGCGCCGCGGTGGCCGAACGGCAGCTTGAAGGTCTCGAGGCCCACCGCTCGGCAGAGCAGCTGGTGGCCGAGACAGATGCCGAACATGGGACGCTTGCCGACCAGCTCGCGCACCGTCGCGACGACGTAGTCGAGCGCCGCCGGGTCGCCGGGGCCGTTCGCGAGGAAGACGAGGTCCGGATCGCGCTCCAGCACCTCCTCCGAGGAGGCCGAGCACGGCAGGAGGGTCAGCCGGCAATCGCGCTCACGGAGCTGCCGGACGATGGATAACTTGATTCCGGTGTCGATCCCGACCACGTGGGGACCGGCGCCGGCGATCTCGACCGGGCTTTCGGGGGTCACGGTCCTCGCGAGGTCGGCGCCGGACATCGAGGGCTCGGAGTCGACCCTCCCTCGCGCCTCGGGCGCATCGAGCTCGGCGGAGAAGATGCCGCCGCGCATCGCCCCGCGATCGCGGATATGGCGAACGAGCGCTCGGGTGTCGACCCCGTGAATGGCAGGGATGCCGCAGGCTCCTAGCCAGTCGAGCCAGCCGCCCTCGGCATCGGCAGCCTGCTCGGCGTTCTTCGCCTCCCGCATGATCACCGCGCGGGCGTGGACCCGGTCGGACTCCATGGCCGCTGCCGCGACGCCGTAGTTGCCGATCAGCGGATAGGTGAAGGCGATGATCTGGCCGGCATACGACGGGTCGCTGACCGCCTCCTGGTACCCGGTCATGGCCGTGTTGAAGACGATTTCCCCGGTGACCTCGCCGACGGCGCCGCAGAGCCAGCCCTCGAATCGGGCGCCGTCCTCGAGCAGCACGAACCCAGCCTCGCGTCCCTGGTCGCCGGGGACTGCCGGCCGGGAGCTCATGACGGGCTCGGGGCGAATTCGAGCACCAGGCTCTGCACTCGCTTGAACTCCTCGGTGCCCGCCCGGGCGACGAGCTCGAAGAGCGCCGTCTCGACACTCGTGATCACAGCGCCGGCCGCCTCGGCCTTGTGAAGCCCTACCTGCCGGTCCGCTTCGAACCTGGACCCGACCGCGTCCTGCGCGACGTGGACTTCGAGGCCCTCATCGAGGAGGTCGAGCACCGTCTGGTTGACGCACACGTGGGCCTCGACGCCGCAGACGAGGGCCTGGTTGCGACCTTGGAGATCGAAGCCGTCCGCCTCGGCCGCGGAGAAGCAGACCTTTTCGATCGGCTCGACGCCGTCCGGCAGCTCCCTTCCCACCTCCTCCACCGTTCGCCCCAGCCCCTTGGGATATTGCTCGGTGATCACGATCGGGATGCCCACCGCCTCGGCGCCGCGGACCAGCGTCGCCGTCGCCTCGGCGATGTGGTCGAAGCCGGGCACCGCCTTTCGGAAGGCCTCCTGGACGTCGATGACGACCAGGGCGGCCCGGTGGCGGTCGAGCTTCGCGGCGCTCACGCGACCCCCA
Source organism: uncultured bacterium (assembly GCA_963772345.1). Classification (GTDB taxonomy): domain Bacteria; phylum Actinomycetota; class Thermoleophilia; order Solirubrobacterales; family 70-9; genus AC-56. The sequence continues at coordinate 127,566 of CAVYXB010000015.1, forward strand.
TCGCAAAGCTGCGCTGCCGATAGGTGACGCGCCCCGCTACAACCGTCATCAGGACTCGTCCCCGCATGGTTTTCCCCGCGAAGCAGGAGTTGGACGAGCGACTCTCCCAGCCCTCGGCGCCCGGCTCCCACTCCGCCTGCGGGTCGAACAGGACCAGGCTGGCGTCGCTGCCCACCGCGAGGCTCGGCGGCTCCAGTCCGAACGGCGCCGCGCCTGCGCTCATCCTCTCGACCAGGACGCCCAGCTCGAGCACCCCTGGGACGACCAGCTCGGTGTGGAGGGCCGCGAAGGCCGTCTCGAGCCCGGTCACCCCCATCGCCGCCTGCTCGAACGGGACCTCCTTCTCGTCGATGGAGTGCGGCGCGTGATCCGTCGCGACGCAGTCGATGACCCCGGAGCGAATGCCGTCGATGAGCGCCTGGCGATCGTCCGCGCCCCGAAGCGGCGGATTCATCTTGAAGCGCGAGTCGAGGCTCCTGACCTCCTCGTCGGTTAGCGTCAGATGATGAGGGGTCGCCTCGCAGGTGATCCGGACCCCGGCGCCCTTCGCCGCCGCCACGGCCGCCACCGACTCCCGGGCCGACAGGTGCTGAACGTGGATGCGCGCGTCCTCGTAGGCCGCCAGCGCGGCGTCGCGGGCGATCATGGTCGACTCGGCCACCGGCGGGATGCCGGCGAGGCCGAGCGCGGCGGAGACGATCCCCTCGTGCATCACGCCCCCCTTGTGCGGGTCGTGGGCGCCGGCGGGCCGAGACAGATCGTGGTCCTCCTCGTGAAGCGCGAGCTGTCCGCCCACGAGGTGCTGGTACTGAAGGGCGCGCCTCATCACCCTCGCGCTCGAGATCGGCAGCCCGTCGTCCGAGAAGCCGATCGCCCCCGCATCTCGGAGCTCGGCCATCTCGGTTAGCTCCGCGCCCACCATGCCACGGGTCACGCAGGCGAGGAAGCCGGTCGGCACGAACGCCTGCTCCGAAGCCCGCTCGCGAAGGAAGCGCACGTCGGCCGCCGAGTCGACGGGCGGCAGGGTGTTCGCCATCGCCAGTACCCCGCAGTAGCCGCCCGAGGCGGCCGCCCGGGTTCCCGTTTCGACGTCCTCCTCGTTCTCGTCGCCGGGAGTCCGCAGATGGACATGCGGGTCGAAGAAGGCCGGGAGCACCATCCTGCCCTCGGCATCGATCGTCTCGGCGTCGCCGGCATCGAGGCTGCCGGCGGCTGCGAGCTCGGCGATCTCGCCATCCCGAACCATGACGTCGTAGGCGCCGTCGAGCCCGGCCCTGGGATCCAGCACCATGGCCCGGCTCAGGAGGAGATCGGCCGTCGGCTCGTCGCCTCCCCTCCAATCGAGCGAGGACACCGGGCGAAGCTCGCCGCTCATGCCGGTTCCTTGATCGGCGTCGGCGTTCCCAGGTCCTCGGGATCGCCGGCCCGCCCTCCGTCGGGGCGAGGCCGGGAGCCGGCCAGGAGCTCGTAGAGAATCGCCATCCTGACGACGAGCCCGCTCTCCACCTGTTCGGCGATCAGCGAGTTGGGGCCGTCGATCACCTCGGGTGCCAGCTCGACCCCGCGGTTCACCGGGCCTGGATGCATGAGCAGCTGACGCGAGCCGAGCCGGCGCGCATCGATCTGGTATCCGGAGACGTACTCGCGGATCGACGGGACGAACTGCTCCCCCATCCGCTCCCGCTGCATGCGCAGCGCGTAGATCACGTCCGCCTCGGCGAGCCCATCGAGGTCGTAGGAGACGCGGCACCCGAGCGCCTGGTCCACAGCGCGTGGGATCAGCGTCGGGGGGCCGCAGACCGTGACCTCGGCGCCCATCATTCGGAATGCGAGCACGTTGGAGCGGGCGACCCTGCTGTGCAGCACGTCCCCGACGATCCAGATCCGCTTGCCCTCGAGCGACCCGAGCCGGTGGATCAGGGTGTAGACGTCCAGCAGCGCCTGGCTCGGATGCTCGTGCTTGCCGTCACCCGCGTTGACCACCGCGGCCTCGGTCCAAGTCGCGACGAGATCCGCCGCTCCCGCGTCGGGGGAGCGGATCACGATCGCCTCCGGCCCGTAGGCGCTGAGGGTGGCGATCGTGTCCTTCAGCGACTCCCCCTTGTCCACGGAGGAGCCGGCGGCCTTCACGGACACGACGTCGGCAGAGAGCCGCTTGGCGGCCAGTTCGAAGGAGGAGCTCGTGCGAGTGCTCGACTCATAAAACAGGTTGACGATCGTGCGGCCCCGGAGCGTCGGCACCTTCTTGATGTCGCGGCGACCCACCTCCGCGAATCCCTCGGCGCGTTCCATGATCCGCTCGATGTCAGCGCGCTCGAGGTCTGCGATCGCGAGCAGGTGCCTCACCGCGGGGCTCCGATGCTCTCGGCAATCGCCACCTCGTCCACGCCGTCCAGTTCCTCAACGCGTACGTAGACGCGTTCGTCTCGCGAGGTCGGAAGGTTCTTGCCGACGTAGTCCGGCCGGATCGGAAGCTCGCGGTGCCCACGATCGACGAGCACGGCCAGCTGGACCCGCTGCGGACGTCCGTAGTCGAACAGGGCGTCGATCGCCGCCCTGACCGTTCGCCCCGTGAACAGCACGTCATCCACCAGCACGACGGTCCGGCCACCGAGCTCGAAGTCGAGGTGGGAGGCGTGTACGACCGGCTGGGCCCCGGGCTCACGCGCGTCCACGTCATCGCGATAGAAGGAGATGTCCAGGTCGCCGAATGGCACCTCGGACCCCGTCTGCTCACCGACCAGGGCGTGGAGCCGCTCGCCGAGCACCGCGCCGCGTGTGTGGATGCCGACCAGGGCGACCCTGTCGGACCCGGGATTCTTCTCCACGATCTCATGCGCGATCCGCACCAGGGTGCGTCGCAAATCGTCGCGGTCGAGGACGACCTTGTGGTCAGCGTTGATGCTCTCGCCCCTTCCTGGCCTCTCCGGACCGGGTTAAAGGAACCGACCGCGCGAGCCTAGCAGGCCCGCTGGCCGAATCCCGCAGCGTGCCACCGATGCGATCATGCGCCGATGGCCGGCACCCGCGATGCGGCACGCGAGGCGATCGAGGCGCACCAGGCGGCTGGCCGGCGCTTTGTGGCCGGAGGCGTGGGGAGCTTCGTGCGCGAGCAGGGCGACGGGGCTCCGGTCGTCCTCCTGCACGGGGTTCCGACCAGCTCCTTTCTGTACCGGAGAGTCATTCCGGCGCTCGCCGAGCAGGGGTTGCGGGCGGTGGCGTTCGACTTTCCGGGCCTCGGACTGGCCGATCGCCCATCCAGCTTCGACTACAGCTGGTCTGGACTCGCCGGCTGGACGGGCGAGGCGATGGACGCGCTGGGAATCGAGCGCTGCCATCTGGTGGTCCACGACATCGGCGGACCGATCGGATGCGAGTGGGCGGTGGCCGAGCCGGAGCGCGTGCTGTCCCTGACGGCCCTCAACACGCTCCTCGGCGTGGCCAGCTTCCGGCGCCCCTGGTCCATGGCGCCGTTCGCCGTCCCAGGGCTCGGGCGGGTTGCGCTGGCCACCTTGACCCCCTGGGCGTTCTCGCGCATCTTCTACCTCCAGGGAATCGCGGATCGGACAGCGGTGCCCCGCCACGAGACCTATGCCCACTACGAGCTGCTGAAGCGAGGAGACGGGGGTCGTGCCTTCCGGCGGGTCATGCGGGGCTTCGCGCTCACTGAGGCCCGACAGCGCCTGCTCTGGGAGGGGCTCGCACGGCGTCGCTACCCCGCCCGCATCGTCTGGGGAGAGCGCGACCCGGCCATCGGGCTCGAGCAGATGCGACTGGCACAGGAGGCGCTCGGAGTCGACGAGCCGATCCTCCTGCCCGCCAAGCATTTCCTGCAGGAGGACCATCCGACGGAGGTCGCACAGGCGATCGCCGACCTCGCGGCGCCGCTCGGGTAGACGCCCTAGGCCGGGGCGCTGGGCCCGCGCCCCGTCCTCCACCAGTCGCGGAGCCCCCCGCTCGGGAAGCGGCACCTCGACGACGTCGAAGTCCCGCGGCGCCTCACACGCGGCGAACTCCTCGCGCGCCTCGGCCAGCACTTCGCGCACGTCGTAGCGCGAGGAGACATGGACCAGGGCGAGCAGCCTCACGCGGGCCTCCCTGGCCAGGACACCCGCTTGGCGCGCGGTCGAGTGTCCGGTCTCGGCCGCGCGTTCGGTTTCCTCGTCCGCGAAGCTTCCATCGTGCACGAGCAGCTCCGCCTCGTGCGCCGCTACGCGCACGATCTCGCATGGCGCCGTGTCGCCCGTGACGACGATCTTTCGGCCGCGCCTGGGCTCCCCCATCACCTGCTCGGGGCTGACCTCGCCGTCCGAGCCGCGCACGGGCTCGCCGGCCTGGAGCCTGCCGAAATCGGGGCCCGGCGCCACCCCAAGACGCTCGGCGACCCCTGGGTCGAAGCGCCCCGGCCGCTCGTCCTCGACCAGCGCGTAGCCGTAGGCGCGCACTCGATGGTCCACCCCGAAGCAGCGCACCTCGTACCCGTCGTGGCGGAGCGCCTCCCCGTCGTCGAGCTCGACGAGCTCGACGTCGTAGGAGAGCCGGCCGACGATCCGGCCGAGGGCCTTGAACAGCTCCCTCAGGCCAGGTGGGCCGACGATCCGCAGCGGGCGTTCGCGGCCCTGGAGGTCATAGGTCTTCAGCAGGCCCGGCACCCCGAGATAGTGATCGGCGTGGTAGTGCGTGACGTAGATCTCGTCCACCGCCACGAGCCCGGTCGAGCGCTGCATCTGGCGCTGCGAGCCTTCGCCGCAATCGAAGAGCAGCCGCTCGCCGCCCACCCGCGCCAGCAGGCAGGCCGTGGCACGGCGCGCGGTGGGCACCGAGCCGCCCGTGCCGAGGAAGACCACCGAGAGGTCCATCGGCCTACCGTAGCCGTGGCAGGCGTCGGTCGTAGACTGAGTGCTCGGCGCCCGTAGCTCAGTTGGATAGAGCGCCTGCCTCCGGAGCAGGAGGTCACAGGTTCGAGTCCTGTCGGGCGCGTGGTCGGAGAGGGGTTGCCTACGCGGTTTGTGGCTTCTTGCGGCTCGCGTCCAGGGCGGCCGTAGGGGTCGCACAGGCGGAGCTGGTGCCACTATCGCCCCCTCGATCAACGCCTTGAGGGCCTCCCGCTCCCCGGTGAGCGGCGCATCAGGTGGGTGTAAACGCTGATCGTGAACGCCGGATCGGTGTGGTCGAGCTGGGCCATCGCGTTGGCGGGGTCGGGATCGTGCACGAGGAGCAGCGAGGCGAACGTGTGCCGCAGCTTGTGTGCGGTCAGCCCCTCGGGTAGCGGACGCCCGGCGCGATCCAGCGCCATCGCTTCGGCCTTCTCGATCACCGGGTTGATCACCCGCTGACGGGCATTGTTTCAGTCCCTGGCCGTACCTCGCGCTGTCGGGAACATCGGCTCGTAGGGGCCGACCTCTCCCCTACCGGCCAGGTAGGCACCCAGTTCGTCGTGCAGGACTGGAAGCAGGTCCACCTCCCTGGCGGCGGCGTTCGTCTTCGTTCCCGGCACCTGGATGCGCCCGGCGGCCAGGTCGATGTGATGGCGCTGTAGCGAACACGCCTCCCCGATCCGGAGTCCCGCGAAGATCAGCGTGGCGATGAACGCCCGGCGCCCCCCGGGCGGTCAGCGGCTAGCGCCGTGGGTCTTGGCCGACCCTCCCCTCCCCCTTGCCGACAGCTTCAGAGCGGCTCGGCTGCAAATCCAGCGCCTAGCGACAGGGGCACGCCTTTGTCCTGAAATTCCGTGAGGGGTGTGTATTAGGCCTAGCGGCGCCGCGCAGATCGACCCACTCCCCCCGCCCCCCGTTTCGGACTATCTCGGCCCGACCACGGATCCGCTTCTCCCTGCGTGAGCCTTACGCGGCCTGCGTTCCGAGCGTCCCGAATCCTTCACCTGGCACCAGGCACTGGCGACCCCCTCCGAGCCCGTTAGGCGGGCACCCAGGGCGTAAGGCGCCAGCCCCGAACTAGCCCCACGCTTGCTCCTTGGTGACAGCTGAACGGTGGCCTGCGCTCCCCTTGACGGCTGAACTGTGGCGAGTTGCGTCCGTCCACCGGACGCGTAGTGACTCGGTTCGGGCTAGGGCGTGCTCTCCACGTAGTTGAAGCCCGCCGAGCATGGAGAGACATTGCCGGCGGCGTCGATCGAGTCGGCATGAAACGTCGTCGTGCTGTCGTCCGCGACCGAGGCGAGCAGGCCCGGGGACGCGAACTGGGCGGCCGGGGCACGTGCCATGGGAGTGCCCGTGCAGCCGCCGGTGCCGAAGAGCCTCACGGCGGGACCCGACGCGGCCGAGCCCTTCACCCTCGGATGGTTGTTGTTGGCCGGCGAGTTGGGGTCGGTGTCGGTGATCCGCGGGGCAGGCGGCGCGTGAGTGTCGATCGTGAACGTCCGTGACACGAGCCGGCTCCCGTTTCCGGCCGCGTCGGTCGCCCTGACGACGAAGCGATGTCCACCGTCGCCGAGGGGCCCGAGTGTCCGCGGGGACGTGCAGGGAGCGAACGAGCTTTGGCCGAGGCGGCACCTGAAGGTGGAGCCCGGCTCGTTCGAGAAGAACGAGAAGGCCGGCGTGGTGTCCTTCGTGTAGCCCCCTTGCCGCGGGCCCGAGCCGATGGTCACCCGCGGCGGCGTCTTGTCGGCGCTGAAGTGGATGAAGCTCGTTGAAGGACGCCTTGGCGCTTCGGTCGTGCCTCAAGAGCCCGGCGCTGCCACAGAAGCTACAGCGATGGGCGAAGCCGGAATTGGGGGCGGGATCGCGCCAGAGGAACCAGTAGAGGCGCTGCACGTTCCAGGCGGCACGATTTCGCAGGGCCGACTCGAATGACCCACGCAGCAACCTCGCCTGGCCTGCCGGCCCCTGGTTGATGCCGAACCGGTCCGGCGGTGCCGATCCCCAGCCGAACTCGGTGAGCCATAGGGGGGTCGCCCCGTCTCCGTGTCGCTTCATGACCAGGTGGACGCGTCGGACCTCCTGCGTGAAGTCGTAGACGGTGGATGCGTACGGGTGGAGCGCAGCGACGTCGAATTCGTTCTTGATCCCGGCCTGTCCGTACAGGCGGTCGAGGAACACCCAGGCCTTGAGGCCCCCGGCGGGCGGATAGCCCGGGTTTCCCGCGAGGACGATCTGGGCGGTCCGATCCTGGCTCTTGATCGCGTCGTGGGAGATCCTCAGCAGGCGCGCGTACTGGTGGACGGTCTGGGAGTCGGAGCCCTCGGGGTTGAAGAACTTCTTCAGATTGGGCTCGTTCCACACCTGCCACGAGTGGATCGGCAGCGGGGTGGCGTTCGCTCCGTGTTGCTGGCGGTAGCCGTTGCTCCAATACGAGCCCCCAGGCCCATACCGGTCGACGGCCGCCTTGAGGAAGTTCTCCCAGGCGCGCTTGTGGGCCGCGCTGTCGAGCGGAGGCTGCCCCGGGTTCTTGGCCACCCAGCGAGGCGATCCCCATACGAAGGGCACGGCCCGGATGCCGCGCGAGGCCAGGGCGCCGATGAAGCGGTCCGACGGACCCCACTTGTACGTGCCCTGGCTGGGCACGACCGACTTCCAGCCGAGCTCGAAGCGGTTGGTGTGCACTCCCTTCGAGGCCATCCCCTTCAAGTCGCGGGCATCGAGTTGGCCCTCCGCGTTGAACTGCCCCTGGACGACGCCGAAGAACTCGGACCGGGCGGCGTTCGCGGCCGCCGGAGCGCCGAGGGTTCCCACGAGCAGCACGACGACGGTCGCCCCCAGCCACGCGCGCGCGCCCGAGATCTCGCGACCCGGAGGTTGCGGCGCGTGGAGATTTGGGTGTGGCCGGCGGTCCGCCAAGGAGCGAGCCGACCCTGGGTGATCGCTTCACGAAGCCTCCTCCCAGGCCCTGCCTGGCGTGGCCCAAGAACGGGCTGGCGACCCTAGCCTCGGGACGCGGCCGCGTCAAGCGCCTACCTGATGTCCGTGAGCGCTACCGGGTGCCCGGGCACGCGAACGACGCTCGGCCGGCATTAGTCCTTCGGGACGCGGACCGACGGCTCGCCGCGCGGAGGCCGCGCGATGAGAGACTGCCGACCGCATGAGCGAGGATCGGGAGCTGGACGTTGCCGTCTTCGGCGCGACTGGGTTCGTCGGGCGATTGACGGCGGAATACCTCTCGCGCCATGCGCCGGAGGATGCTCGCATCGGCCTCGCCGGTCGCTCCGAGGAGCGCCTCGCGCGATGTGCGTTCGAGCTTGGGCCCCGCGGCTGCGGAGTGGCCCGTGCTCGTCGCCGACTCGCGTGACCCTGCCTCGCTGGCGGACCTCGCCGGGGCGACGAGGGTCGTCGCCACCACGGTTGGGCCCTACAGGCGCTCGGGGCTGCCGCTGGTCGAGGCGTGCGCGGGCGCCGGCACCGACTACGCCGACCTGACCGGCGAGATCCTGTTCATGCGCGAGGCGATCGACCGCTTCGACGATGCCGCTGCCGCCAGCGGCGCACGCATCGTCCACAGCTGCGGGTTCGACTCGATCCCCTCCGACCTCGGGGTGCTCCTGCTGCACCACGCCGCGCAGGCGGACGAGGCCGGCGAGCTCGAGGACGTGACGCTCGTCGTAACGGCTCTCAAGGGCGGCCTCAGCGGCGGGACGCTCGCCTCACTCGAGGGCGAGCTGGACGACGTCCGCGCCAGCGAGGCATCCCGTCGGATCGTCGAGGACCCGTACGCGCTCAGCCCGGACCGTGGAGCCGAGCCGGACCTCGGCGACCAGTCGGAGCTGCGCGGCGTCGAGCACGACGAAGACCTCGGCTGGCTGACCCGATTCGTCATGGCGTCGATCAACACCCGTGCAGTCCGGCGCAGCAACGCGCTTCAGGACTGGGCCTACGGCCGTGGCCTCAGGTACCGGGAGGTGACGGGCCTCGGCTCCGGGCTGACGTCACCGATCAAGGCGGTTGGCCTGAGCGGCGGGCTCTGGGCGCTACAGGCCGGCATCGCGAACCCGGCCAGCCGCCGGCTTCTGGGCCGCGTCCTCCCCGCCCCCGGCGAGGGCCCCAGCGAAAGGCTGCGCCTCCGCGGCTTCTTCCGGATCGAGATCCACGCTCGAACCTCCACGGGACTGCGCTACGTATGCGACGTCGCGGCCCAGGGCGATCCTGGATACGCCGCGACCGCGGTGATGCTCGGAGAGAGCGCGCTCTGCCTGGCGCGTGACGACTGCCCCCCGCCCCCGGCCGGTGTCCTGACGCCCGCAACGGCCATGGGCACGGCGCTGGTGGACCGGCTGCGCGCCGCCGGCTTCACCCTGGGGGCGCGGCGCCGCTAGCGAGCGGGGGAGCCAGGATTCGAACCCGGATGCCCGGTGTTGGAGACCGGGCTGTGCCAAGTGTTCTCTCCCCCTTGCGGGAGAGTTATCGGCTGGCGGGAGCCGAACCTTCAGTCCCTGCCGCCCTGGGCGGGACCGCCAGCTCGGACGATCCGAGGCCGACCATCAGCCCGAGCTGAAGGCCTCGCTCGAACGCATCGGCCACCTCTCCTCCAAAGGCCCGTCGCCGTCGAGCTCCTCGTGCATGAGGGACAGCAGTTCCTCGACCTGCTCGGGACTCCGCTTCCAGAACTTCGACGAGCGATTCGACCAAGGCTCGATGCGGATCGGTGGCATCCGGAGAGTCAGGCTGCTCCAGGGGCCCCGGATCCAGGCTGGGTGCTGGCGGCGTCCGAACCGCCACCCCCGCGTCCTCGCTCCGCCTGCTGGTCATGGTCCCCACCCGGGCATCGGGATCCATCATGCCCCAATCGGCGCCGAGCATCGGGCAAAACTCGCTTCTCTCCCGGAAACCAAGTACCGGGATCCGGGGAACGACGCCCGACGGGCCTAGCCCGTTGGGCCCCGCATGCGGCGCCGTCTGATCTCTACTTCTTGCGCTTGCGCGACTTGCGGCTCAGGTCGCGAGCGGCGTATGCGGCCTGCGCCGCGATCATCGCGTCCAACGCTCCAAAGCCGAGGATGACAGGAGACATCTGATCCCTCCGTGTCGAGTGGGTGCACTCCCATTATTCGACAGGTGAAGGCGATCTCCAAAGGCTCGTCACATCTTTTACGAACTTCTTAGGGTCCACCGGGCGGCCTTGGGCGTCGTTACCGAGCGGACGACCTCACGGAACCACGCCGGGGGCTCGCCGGCCCGCTGCCGAACGGTCGGGCGGCCCTCGGGGGGCCTTACCCGGACGGCTCCGGCGCGCGCACTCCCGGATGCTCGCGGTACCACTCGATGGTCCTTCGAAGCCCTTCCTCGAGTGGGACGCTCGGCTCCCACCCCACGAGGGCCTTGATCTTCGCCGGGTCCACCCATTGGCGGTCGATCTCGCCGGCCGGGCTTCCGGCGCCCCGGACGTCCGGATGGACGCCGGTTCCCGCGAGGCGGGCGATAAGAGCCACCACTTCACCCACGGCGTAGGGACGCCCGCCGCCCGCGTTGAACGCCTCGCCGCGGACCTCGTCGCGTCCGAGGGCGCCGGCGATCGCGACGTAGGCGCTCGTGGCGTCCTCCACGTAGAGGAAGTCGCGCTCGGGCGAGCCATCGGAGCGAAGCACGGGCGCCCGGCGGTCGAGCGCGGCGCTGACCGCTTCTGGAATCAGCCGCGAGTAGTTGGTGTCGGCGCCGCCGTAGACGTTCGCGAAGCGTGTCACCGCCACCGGCAGTCCGAATGAGGGCCAGTAGCTGCGCGCAATGAGGTCCGCCGCCGCCTTGCTCGCCTCATAAGGCGCCGTCGGCCGAAGCGCCAGGTCCTCCGTGTACGGCAGCTCGTCATGGGCGCCGTACGCCTTGTCCGATGAGGCGACCACCGCTCGCTCGACGCCTGCTCGCCGGCAGGATTCGAGGACGGTCCACGTGCCGCGCACGTTCACTTCGAACGTCGGCGCCGGGGCCGACGCGGCAGCGCCGACGATCGTCTGAGCGCCGAGGTGGAAGACGGTCTCGACGTCGTGGTCGGCCAACGCCTTGGACACCGCGTCCCCGTCGAGCAGGTCGACCTCCAGGCTCGCCAGCTCGTCCCCGATCCCGAGGAGCCCGAGTGCCGACGGCCTCCCGTCCGCCGCAGGCCGATCGAGGCTGACCACGCGATCGCCTCGCTCGAGCAGCGCCCTGCACAACCAGGCGCCGACGAATCCTCGTCCGCCCGTTACCAGCGAGCTAGCGGGCACCGGATCCCGCGGCGTCCCGCTCCCACACGGCCCAGGGCGCCCGGCCACCGCTCCACAGGTCGTTGAGCGTGACGGCGTCCTTGTAGGTGTCCATGCAGTCCCAGAAGCCCGGGTGTCGAAACGCGTGAAGCTCGCCGCTCGCCGCGAGGTCCCGAAGCGGTCCCTGCTCCAAGACGCTCGCCTCGTCCATGTAGGAGAGCGCGCCGGGTTCGAAGCAGAAGAACCCACCGTTGATCCACTGGTCGAGGCGCGGCTTCTCCTCGAATGCGTCGACCCGGTCGTCCTCGCCGAGCACGGCGACGCCCCACTGGCTGAACGGCCTGACGACCGTCATCGTCGCCAGTCGCCTCGTGGCGCCGGTGCGCGGAGACGAGCGCCCCCAGGTCGATGTCAGCGACGCCGTCGGCGTAGGTCGCACAGAAGGACCCGCCGGACAGTTGGTCGCGCGCGCGGGCCAGGCGGCCGCCCGTCGGGGTGTCCAGCCCGGTGTCCAGACACTCGATCTCGATCGGCTCCGGCCACTCGAGGGCGGTCACCGACTCCTCGATCATCTCCCCCAGATACCCCGTGAGCAAGAGGAAGCGCCGAAAGCCCTGCGCCGCGTAGATGCGAACCACGTGCCAAAGGGTCGGCCGGCCGCCGATCTCGACCAGGGCCTTGGGGATCGCGTGTGTGTGCTCCTGGAGGCGCGTGCCCCGGCCCCCGCAGAGGATCGCAACCGGCTCGATGCCATTCACGGCGCGCAGCGTATGGAACTCGCCGGGCCGGGCGGAGCCTAGCCGCCGGCGACGGCGGGCAGGATCGTCACCTCGTCGCCGTCCTGGAGCTCCGTGTCGAGGCCGTCCTGAAAGCGGATGTCCTCGCCGGAGACGTAGACGTTGACGAACCGCCGCAGGCCACCGTCCTCGGTGATCCGCTCACGCAGGTCGTCGTGCTGGTTGAAGACCGCGTCAAGGGCCTCGCCGACGGTGGTGCCGTCGACCTCGATCTCTCCCTCGCCGTCCGTCACGCCACGAAGCTGCGCGGGGATCTTCACGGTGACCGACATGCGGCGCGAACCTTATCGAGTGAGAGCCGGCTCCAGACCGCTCTCGAAGGCCTCGAGCGTCGGCTCGATCTCGTGCATGCGGAAGCCCTCCCGCGTCGCGTCCAGCGTCTTCAGGCCCTCGCCCGTGATGTAGGCGACCACCCGCTCGCCGGGGTCGATGTCCCCGCGCTCGGCCAGCTTGGCCAGCACCGCGGTGGTCACTCCGCCGGCCGTCTCCGTGAAGATGCCCGTCGTCTCCGCGAGCAGACGGATGCCGTCGCGGATCTCGTCATCGGTCACCGAGTCGATCGAGCCCTGCGTACCCCGGGCGAGCTCGAGCGCGTACACGCCGTCCGCGGGATTGCCGATCGCGAGGCTCTTGGCGATCGTCTGGGGCCGTTGCGGCTTGCACGCGTCCCAGCCCTCGCCGAACGCGGTGGCGACAGGGCTGCAGCCGTCGGCCTGGGCGCCGTTGAAGGTCGGTAGGTCGCCCTTGACCAGGCCCAGGTCGATCCACTCGCTGAAGCCTCGGGCGAGCTTGGTGAACAGCGATCCCGAGGCGATCGGGCAGACGATGCGATCCGGAAGCGACCACCCCAGCTGCTCCACGGTCTCGAAGGCGAGCGTCTTCGACCCCTGCGAGTAGTAGGGCCGGAGGTTCACGTTCACGAACGCCCAGGGCCGGGCCTCGCACAGCTCCGTGCACAGCCGGTTGACGTCGTCGTAGGTTCCGCGCACCCCCACCAGGCGGGTCCCGTAGACGCCGGTGGCGAGCAGCTTCTGTTCCTCCAGGTCGGCCGGCACGAAGACGTAGGAGTCGAGGCCCGCGGCCGCGGCATGCGCCGCGACGGCGTTCGCCAGATTGCCCGTCGAGGCGCAGGCGACGGTCTCGAAGCCAAGCTCGCGCGCCTTGGCGAGCGCCACCGCGACGACCCGGTCCTTGAAGGAGTGCGTGGGGTTCGCGGCGTCGTTCTTGATCCACACCTCCTCGAGGCCGAGGCGGTCGGCCAGGCGATGGGCGCGGATGAGCGGCGTCAGCCCGGGCTCGAGGGGTGCCCGGGGCGGGTCATCGAAAGGCAAAAAGTCCGAGTAGCGCCAGATCCCTGGCGATCCTGCCTGGATCTTCCGCCGTGCCTCCTCCGGGTCGAGGGCGGAGAAGTCATACGAGACTTCGAGTGGCCCGAAGCAGTTTTCGCACACGTAGCGCGCTTCGGACGGATAGGCCGTGTCGCACTCCTTGCACCGCAGTTCCCACGTCGCCATCAAGATCCCTTCGTTTCGCCGGACATCTACCTACGAAAAAAACCTCTGCCGGGCGATCGAGCAGAGGTCCTGTCGGGACTTCCACTCACATCTCCCAGGCACTCCACCTGCTGGAATTGGCACCTTCCCCTAAACGGGGGGGTTGCCGGGGTTTCTACGGGCCAGTCCCTCCACCCCTCTGGATGTGGTGGTTATGTGCGGCGCAATATACCAGGGCGCCGCTTGCACGCCCGCGGGCATCCGGCGCCCGCATCGTGCCGTAGTCTTAATCGTGGAGCCTGAGATGGAAGCGCGACCGAGTGAGATGAGCGGCGATGGCGAACCTCCCGAAGCCGACCCTGCGCAGGAGCGCTCGGCGCGCTCGACTCGCTGCCCCACCGCCTGAGCCTCAGGAGCGCAAGCCAAACGTCGAGACGATCGCCGCCGAGGGGCTGCGGTGGGTCAAGATCGAGCGTCCCACGCCGCTCGAGTGCGCCTGGCTGGAGGAGCATTTCGGATTCCATGCCCTCGACCTCGAGGACGTGCTGTCGCGAAACCAGCGGCCGAAGATCGACGAGTACCCGGATTACCTGTTCATCGTTCTGCACTTCCCGGTGTTCGACAGCGCCGTGGGGCGGCTCAACGCGGGCGAGCTGGACATCTTCGTCGGCCCCGACTACCTGGTCACGATCCCCAACCAGCCGCTCCAGCCGGTGGACTACCTGTTCGAGCGCTGCCGGCAAAAAGAGGAGCTCCGCGAGCAGCACTTCTCCAAGGGCCCCGGGTTCCTGCTGTACCGGGTGGTCGACGACGGCTTCGACTACTGCTTCCCGATGCTGCGCAAGATCGGCAACAAGCTCGACGCGATCGAGGACGAGATCTTCTCGGGGCACTCCGAGGAGGTCGTGCGAGACATCTCCAACGTCAAGCAGGAGATCATCAACTTTCGCAAGGTGATCCGCCCCCAGCGCACCGTCCTGCGCGACCTCGAGAACGCCAAGCAGCGGTTCATGGCGCGCGAGGGCGACCTGGAGATCTACTTCGACGACGTGGTCGACGCGCACGAGCGGATCTGGGACATGCTCGAGAACTACAAGGAGGTTGTCGAGGCGCTCGAGGAGACCAACGAGTCGGTTATCTCCCATCGGTTCAACGACGTCCTTCGCATACTGACCGTGTTCAGCATCGTGTTCCTGCCCGCAACGCTGATCGCGAGCATCTGGGGCATGAATGTCGGCCTCCCTGGGGGCGGCGAGCCGGCCTCCTCCTCGACGACAGTGTTCTGGATCATCGTCGGCGCCATGGTCCTCTTGCTGGTGGGCATGCTCGCCATGTTCCGCCGTCGCGGCTGGCTCTAAGACGCGGCCGGCACGCGCTGTTCACGAATAGCGCGATCGCGACTGACCCGCACGTCAGGGATGCATGGCGTTCATCGCCTGCCGAAGCTGCTGCGCGGTGAGCGCGCCGGGCGGCACCGGGAAGGACCGGTAGCTGAAGCCGCCGGGGAACTGCAGCCGGAAGATGTTCCGTCCCTTGGCGTTGTAGCCGCCTGTGAACTTGACCCCCCCCAGCTGACCAGCCAGTCGCCGGAGGCGAGCATGCGAGCGGAGCCGCAGCAGGGCGATCCGGTGGCGGTCGGATCCGAGAACGACTGGACAGGGTGGCGGTCGTTGGCCTTCTCGTCGATCCGGTATCGCACCACCCGTGGGGGCTTCCCGAGGCCGGTGAAGTTGTCGAAGATCGAGATCGTGCCGTCGGGCAGCAGGCGCACGTCGTGCTGGCCTCCGAGCGGATAGGACCGTTCCGGGTCCTTCAGGACCTTGAGGCTCTTCGACGTGTGGATTCCGCCGAGCTTCCAAACGATGCCGCCCGTGTTCCGGTTGATCTTGTAGACCGCGTCCAGGTGACGGAACGAGAGGAGCAGGAACTTGCCGTCGGGCTCGGCCGCGTTGAAGTGCTGGATGTCGAGTGCCGGCTGTCCGCCCGCAGAGGACCTGGTCCCACCAGCGCTGGGGCGTCTGGTCGAGCCCGATGTGCTTGAGGGAGTCCCAGTGCCAGACGAGCTGGCCATCCGGCGTCACCTCCTGAATCTGGTACGTGTTCACGGTCGCGTCCGACGAGCCTCCGTAAGGGCTCGCGTCTTGGTGGGGCTTCCGGATGATGGCGCCGAGCAGATAGTCCCCGTTGGGGAGCAGCTGGAGCTCGTGGATGTCGGTGTCGAGGCCCCCCGCCGCGGCCACCGTGCGGACGAGCTGGCCGCTCAGCGTCCGGATCTCGAACGGGCCACCCGCGGTGCCGCCGCCCGTGAAGCGCTGCCAGGCGATCGTGCCGTCGGGAAGGAGCTCGGCGTCGAGCGGCGCGGTCGACGCCTTGTACCACCAAACCGGAACGCCGTCACTGTTGAAGATCACGGCATAGTTGTTGTTCATCTGCACCACGAAGAACGGCGGCCCGCCGGCGCCGGTTCGTCCGAAGCTGGTAGGTGGGAAAGTCCGAGGGAAGACAGCGCACGTGGAAGTGGTAGTAGGAGGCTTCTCCGGGGCGGTGGAAGGTGACCGTGACCGCCCCGCCAGGCGTCATCGCGCGCGAGGCGGCGAAATCCGTCGAATGAAAGCCGCCGTCCCCCAGCTTTCCCTGCCAGCCGGCGGGCACCTGACCTGCACGCCAACGGGATCCTGGTCGCATCGAATCGCGTAGTCCTGGATGCCCCAGGCGAAACCCGGATCGAGGGCGGGTGTCGTGGAGAACGAGGGTTGCGCCGGTGCCTGGCCACGGGCCTGCGCGCCGGCGGCCCCCGCGAAGCTGTAGCCGGCGAGCAAGGCGCACGCGATTGCCGCCCAGCGCCATGCCCTAAGCATTCCAGCCGTCCCTGTCCGGAAGAGATGCACATCCTGCCGTCCCTGCTTGAAGCCTATCCCAGATCGTCGCAGGCGTGCCCGACCCATGCGAGAGACGGCGCGGGCCCAGGGGGCGCCTGGGTCGAGGGTTTCCTAGGTGGATAATGCGGAGGATGCCGCAACAGTCCCCGCAAGGGCCGAATGAGCCGCAGCGTCGCATCGGGCCGCTGACGAAGCAGGAGGCGATGCGGCAGGCGGTCCGGAAGGGCTCGGAGCAAGGGGTTGTTGAACTCCTACGCAAGCGTCACCCCGATGGCGAGATAACGCTCCCTGCAACCGACTCGCCGTCACGGGACTGACCCCGACTGACGCCTGGAAGCGTTCCTATCGCCGTGCCTGACGCATACGATGCGAGGTGTGGCCAATCACCGGATCTGGGCGCCCTGGCGCCTCCCCTACGTGAAGGACGCGTCCAAGGACAGCGAAGCGGGCTGCATCTTCTGCACCAAGCCTGCGGAGAATGAGGACGAGAAGAACCTGATCGTCCATCGCGGGGATCGGTGCTTCGTGATCCTGAACCTGTTCCCGTACACCAACGGACATCTGATGGTCGCCCCGTACGCGCACCTGGCCACCCTGCCCGACCTGGACGCCGAGACGGTCGCCGAGATGATGGGCCTGGCGCAGCGGGCGATGACGGTCCTGGACGAGAAGTACAGCCCCCAGGGGTACAACGCGGGGCTCAACCAGGGTCGCGTGGCCGGCGCCGGCTATGACGGCCATATCCACCTCCACGTCGTGCCACGCTGGGCCGGGGACACCAACTACATGCCGGTACTGGCCGACACCCGGGTGATGCCCCAGTCGCTCGAGGACAGCTACAAGGCGCTGAAGGGCGAGTTTTGACACCCGGCGCGCAGGGGAAGGAGATCCCGCCGGGCATCTTCAAGGCGTACGACATCCGCGGCCTCTACGGCGAGGAGATGGACGGCGACACCGCCTATCTCGTGGGCCGAGCCTTCGCGCGCGTGCTCGCGGACCTTCGAGGCAAGCCGGCGGGCGACCTGCGAGTGGGCCTCGGCCGCGACATGAGGGTCGAGGCCCCGGAGATGAGCCGGCGGGCTGCGTGAGGGGCTCACCGACGAGGGTTGCTTCGTCCTGGACGCCGGAATGGTCGCGACGGAGATGCTCTACCAACTGGTCGGCTCGCGCGAGCTCGACGGAGGCGCGATGGTCACGGCGTCGCACAACCCGAAGGCCTATACGGGGATCAAGCTCGTGCGGGAGGGGGCTTTGGCGCTCTCCGGCGACGCCGGGATAGGCGATGTCCGCAACACGATCGAGGCGGGACTGCCCGAGCCACCCGGCGGCGGGAGCGTCGAGGCGGTCGACGTCTACGACGACTATCACCAGCGCGTCCTCTCCTTCATCGACCCGGATCGAATCAAGGCGCTGCGGGTCGTAGTCGACGGCGGCAATGGCATGGCCGGGCCGATGGTGGGGCCGCTCCTGGAGCGCCTCGGGATCGACCCGGTGACCACCTACTGGGTACCCGACGGCGAGTTTCCGGACCACGAGCCGAACCCGCTCGTGGAGAACAACCGGCGATTCATCATGGCCAAGGTCCGCGAGGAGGGCGCCGACCTGGGGATCGCCTGGGACGGGGATGCCGACCGCTGCTTCTTCATCGACGACAAGGGCGCGTTCGTTGACGGCGACTTCCTGACCGCACTGCTCGCCCGCCAGCTCCTGGAGAAGGAGCCCGGGGCGACGATCCTCTACGACGTGCGGGCGAGCCGCGCCGTGCCGGACACGGTGCGGGAGCTGGGCGGGAAGTCGTACGTGAACCGGGTGGGCCACGCCTTTTTCAAGGCGGCGCTTCGCGAGCGTTCGGCGGCGTTCGGCGGCGAGGTCTCCGGCCACTACTACTTCCGCGACTTCTGGTGTGCCGACTCAGGGGCCATCCCTGCGCTGCTGGTGCTGGAGCTCCTCTCGACGCGGAATGAGCCGATGTCCGCCCTGGTGGGCGCGTTTCGCGACCGGTACTTCATCTCCGGGGAGATCAACTCCGAGGTCGCCGACCAGGACGCCAAGATGCGCGAGCTCGCCGACCGCTTCCCGGACGCCGAGGTCTCATGGCTGGACGGCGTCTCCGTCGATTACGCGGACTGGCACTTCAACGTCCGGCCCTCCAATACGGAGCCGCTGCTGCGGCTCAATCTCGAGTCGCTCGTCTCCCGAGAGGACATGGAGGCGAAGCGCGACGAAGTGCTCAGCGTGATTCGCTCGTGACGTCCACCGAAGAGGCCCTCGAGCAGGCGCGCGACGCCGGCATCCACCGGCTGCGGATCCCGACGCCGTTCGCCGTCGGCCGGGTCAACTGCTACCTGCTCGAGGACGAGCCCCTGACCCTCGTCGACACCGGGCCGAACTCCGGCAAGGCGCTGGACGAGTTGGAGCGCCAGCTCTCGGCGCTCGGGCACTCGCTCGAGGACCTCGACCTCGTGGTTCTGACGCACCAGCACATCGACCACCTGGGCCTGGTCGAGATCATCGCCGCACGGTCGGGCGCCGAGGTCGCGGCGATCGACGTCGTGGTCCCATTCGTGGAGAACTTCGGAGACGACATCGAGCTCGACGACCGGTTCGCCGCCGACCTGATGCTCCGCCACGGGATCCCGGAGGACGTGGTGATCGCGCTGCGCTCGGTCTCGCGGAGCTTCCGCGCGTGGGGCGCCAAGGCCGATGTGAGCCGGCCACTCCACGACGGCGAGCTCCTCCGCTTCCGCGACCGTGCGCTCGAGGTCCAGCACCGACCCGGACACAGCCCGTCGGACACGGTGTTCTGGGACGCGGAAAGGGAGATCCTCCTCTGCGCCGACCACCTGATCGCGCACATCTCCTCGAATCCGCTCATCTCGCGCCCGCTCGACGGCTCCGACGGTGCGTCCGCGCGCGCTCATGACCTACATCGAGTCCCTGCGGCGCACTCGGGAGCTCCCGGCAAAGATCCTGCTACCCGGGCACGGCGATCCGATCACCGATCACCGGACGCTGATCGACGATCGCTTCGACCATCACGAGCGACGTGCGGAGAAGATCTTCGGCCTGATCTCCGAGCGCCCCCGCACGTCCTACGAGATCGCGCAGGAGCTATGGGGGAACGTCGCCGTGACGCAGGCCTTCCTCACGCTCAGCGAGGTACTCGGGCACGTCGACCTGCTCGAGGAGGAGGGGCGGGTGCGGGAGGTCGAGGACGGAGAAGTGGTTCGGTTCGAGGCGGTCGGATAGCTTGCAATTCGATGAGGCGGTGACGTGACAGCAGGGCCGATCGCGACTCAGTCACCGCCCGGCGCCGAGGCGGCCACCAACGGCGCCGGCGGGCGGTCGCCGAAGAAGCGCATGTTGATCATCGTCAACCCGTACGCGACGACGGTCTCCGATCGGCTCAAGAACCTCGTCGTCTACGCGCTGCAGGGCCGCTACGACGTGGAGGCGGTGTCCACGGAGGCGCAGCACCACGCGATCGAGATCGGCCGCGAGGCTCGGGAGGGCGGGTACGACGTCGTGGTGGCCTTCGGCGGTGACGGAACGCTCAACGAGGTCGCGAACGGCCTCGCCGGCACCGACGTCCCGGTCTCCGTGCTTCCGGGCGGCTCGACGAACGTGGTCTGCCGAACCCTCGGGATCCCCAACGACGTGGTGGACGCGACCGAGCACCTGCTCGGACTGGCGGATGACTTCAGGCCGCGGCGGATCGACCTCGGGATCGCCAACGGGCGCCACTTCGTGTTCGCGTGCGGGGCCGGACTGGACGCCACCGCGGCACGCCGCGTCGACTCGCATCCCAGGATGAAGGCGCGCGGGGGGCGCTGGTACTACACCTGGGCCGCCGTCTCCGGTTTCTATCGCTCCTACCTGCGCAACCCCGTTCGGATGCGCCTCGTCGCCGAGGCCGGATCCGCCGAGGGCGTGACCGCGATCGCGCAGAACTCCGATCCGTTCACCTACTTCGGGGGCCAGCCGCTGCGCATCTGCGAGACCGCCGCTCTGGACAACGGGACGCTCTCGGTAGCGGTGCTTCGCCGTGCGGCGCAGCGGGACGTCCCCACGATCGCCGCGCGCGTGCTCGCAACCGGCCTGCGGACCCCGGACCATCGCCAGATCGACCACTTCGACGGGATCGTCCGGTGCCGGATCGAGTCGCTCTCTCGCGACGCGGACGGACGCATCCGCGCCTTCCCTGTTCAGGTCGACGGCGACTACATCGGGGACCACGGCGAGCTCGAGCTCGGCATTCGACCGGCCGCCCTCACGGTGGTCGCCTGACCCGGCTTGGGCGCCGCCATGGCGGGGACTGCGAGCGGCTGCCGGTTCTGCGCGATCGTCGCCGGCGACGAGCACGGCCATGTCGTCTTCGAGGACGACATCTCGCTCGCCTTCCTGGACCACCGCCCTCTGTTCCCCGGCCACTCGCTGCTCGTCCCGCGCGAACACATCGAGACGATCTGGGATCTACCCGACGGCATGGTGGGCCCGCTCTTCGCGAACGCCCGCCTGCTGTCAGCGGCGATCCGCGACGCGATGAACGCGCAGGGCGCTTTCGTGGCGATCAACAACGTCGTCAGCCAGAGCGTCCCCCACCTTCACGTGCACGTCGTGCCGCGCAATCGAAAGGACGGCCTCCGTGGGTTCTTTTGGCCGCGAACCAAGTACGACAGCGAGCAGCACATGCGAGACACGGCCCAGGCCGTGCGCGCGGCGGTTGAGGAACTGAGCGGATGAGGGTTGCCCGTCAGGGGCTCCTTGCCTCGTTCCTGGTCATGTAGCCCACGTTGTGGGCGATCAGCCCGAGTCCGTCGATCGCGCGGTAGAGGGCCTGTCGCCAGCGGCCGCGGATCGCTGCGCTCCAGGCATCCCGCGCCGCCCCCCGGAGCCCCATGAACAGGGGCCAGCGGGGTGAGGTGCCCGGGTAGCGGTCGTTGAGCCAGCGGGCTCCGGCCCCGTAGCGCGCAACTGCCCCCAGCAAGGAGGCAAGGCTCTCGCGGTGGCGGTGGTGGACCAGCGCTCCGGGCTGATAGCCGAGCTCCCAGCCCGCCCGCGGCAGGCGCCGGCAGAAGTCGAGGTCCCCGCCGGAGCGGATGCCCTCGGCGAAGCCGCCCAACTCGCGAAACGCGACCGCGCGCACGAGCAGGTTCCCGGCCGCCGCGGCGCCGGTCTCTGCCCGGATCAGCCCGTTCGAGTGGTCGAAGAGCCGCCGCGAGCGAGCGTACCGGGCCGCGAGCGAGCGCTGACCCGGGTCGCCGAGGATCTGCCCGGCAACGGCGCCGCAGCGATCGGCGATCGGCTGGGCGAAGAACGCGTCGAGGAGCCCGGGCGCGGGCTCGCAGTCCGCGTCCATGAAGAGGAACCAATCGCCCCGCGCCGACCGAGCGCCGGCGTTGCGGGCGTGGTAGGAGGAGCGCTCCGCGGTGGCCGGGACGACGCGCAGGCCCGCGCCCGTTCCGTCGACTGCCCCCGCTCCTTCTCCGAGCGCCTCCCCAGCGGACCTGTCGGCGCTGTTGTCCGCGACGATCACCTCGTCGTTGTCGGCCAGCTCGAACCGCGAGAGGCTGGTGAGTAGGCGGCGTGCCCCCGGTGTGTCCCCCCTGAACGGGATCACGACGGTCACCGGGGGGCGGTCCAGCTTCAAGCGGTCGGCGTCACCCGGTATGCGTCGAACACCGAGTCCACGTTTCTCAGGCGGCCGACGCACTGGCGCAGCTGCTCGGAGTCGCCGACCTCGACCACGAACCGGTTCTTGACCATCGGGTGCTTGGTCGAGCAGAAGGCCTCGATGATGTTGACCCCGGTCTCGGCGAAGGTCCGCGAGAGGTCCTCGAGCAGGCGGGTGCGGTCCCAGGCGTCGACCTGGAGCTCGACCCGGTAGGAGGTGGCGTTGTCGCCCTCCCACTCCACCTCGGTGAATCGCTCGGGAGAGCGGCGCAGCGCGGTCATGTTGCGGCAGTCCTCGCGGTGGATGGTGATCCCGCGGCCGAGCGACACGTAGCCGACGATCGGGTCGCCGGGCACCGGGCGGCAGCACTTCGCGAGGCGCATCATCACGTCGTCGACGCCCTTGACCTTGATCCCGTAGTCGGAAGCCTCCTGGGTGCGGCGCTGGCGCTCGTCGCGGCCCTCGAGCACTCCGGCGAGCCGCGCCTCGGTCTCGTCCCCGGCAACCGCCTCGCCCTGCTTGAGGCGCTGGAAGACCTTGTTGGCGACGGTCTTCGGCGAGATCTTGCCCTGGCCGACGGCGATGTAGAAGTCGTCGGCCTTGCGGAAGCCCATCTCGCGCGTCACGTCGGCGAGCAGCGGCGAGGCGGCGATTCGCTGCGGGGGCAGGCCGCGCTTCCGGATCGCCTCCTGGAGTGCCTCGCGGCCCGCGGCGCTCGGCGTCCTCGCGCCGCTCGCGCTTCAGGAAGGCGCGGATCTTGTTGCGCGCCCGGCTGGTTCGCACCAGCGCGCAGCCAGTCCCGGGACGGCCCCCGCTCCTGCTTCGCGGTCAGGATCTCGACGATGTCGCCGGACTTGAGCTGGTAGTGGAGCGGGACGATCTTGCCGTTCACCTTGGCCCCGACGCAGCGGTGGCCGACGTCGGTGTGGACCGCGTAGGCGAAGTCGAGCGGCGTCGAGCCCGGCCGAGAGGTTCTTCACCTCGCCCTTGGGGGTGAACACGAAGACCTCGTCCTCGAACAGGTCGACCTTGAGCGACTCGAGGAACTCGGTCGGATCCTGGTCGCCCTCGACCTCGAGCAGCTGGCGAAGCCAGGTCATCTTGTCGCGCTGCGGGTCGCCCTTCTGGCAGGCGACCCTCCTTGTAGATCACGTGGGCGGCGATCCCGTACTCGGCGGTCTCGTGCATGTCCGGGGTGCGGATCTGGATCTCCAGCGGCCGGCCCTCGGGCCCGATCACGGTCGTGTGAAGCGCCTGGTAGAGGTTCAGCTTCGGGCGTCGCGATGAAGTCCTTGAAGCGCCCGGGGAGCGGCTTCCAGATCGAGTGGATGATCCCGATCGCGCCGTAGCAGTCCTTGACCGAGCCGACCAGCACCCGCATCGCCGTCAGGTCGTAGATCTCGTTGAACTCGCGGCCCTTCTTGGTCATCTTCGAGTAGATCGAGTAGAAGTGCTTGGCGCGGCCCGAGATCTCGGCCTCGATCCCAACCTTGCTCAGCTCGTCGCCGCAGGAACTTGCCCGCCTCGGAGACGTAGCGCTCGCGCTCGGCCCGCTGCTGGGAGACGAGCTTCTTGATCTCGTCGTACTTGCGCGGGTGAAGGCGCTGGAACGAGAGGTCCTCGAGCTCCCACTTGATCGCGTGGATCCCGAGCCGGTGGGCGAGCGGCGCGTAGATCTCGAGCGTCTCGCGGGCCTTCTCGATCTGCTTTTGCTTCGGAAGGCCCGAGAGGGTGCGCATGTTGTGGAGCCGGTCGGCGAGCTTGATCAGGATGACCCGGAGGTCCGTGGCCATCGCCACCATCATCTTGCGGTAGTTCTCGGCCTGGCTCTCGTCGCGGCTCTGGAATGTGATCCCGGTGAGCTTCGTCACCCCGTCGACGAGCTGCGCGATCGAGTCGCCGAACAGGCTTTCGACCTGCTCGAGGCTTGCGCTCGTGTCCTCGACCGTGTCGTGAAGCAGCGCCGCGCAGAGGGTCTCGGTGTCGAGGCGAAGGCCGGCGCAGATCTTCGCCACCTCGACCGGATGGGTGATGAAGTCCTCGCCGGTTCTTCGGCGCTGGTCGGTGTGCCGCTCACAGGCGAACGTGAAGGCCTGTTCCACCGCCTCGGGATCGACCTCCCGTACCGCGTCGAGGCTGTGCTCCGCGATCACCGCCAGCAGGTCGCCGAGGAGCGCGCGCTCGTCGGCCGTGAGCTCCTGGGCTCGCGTTGTGACCGGCGCCGCGGGCTCGTGCGAGCCGTCCTTGGCGCCCACCCGGGTGTGGCCCTTTCGGTCCGGAGGCGCTTCGGCCCCGTTCGCCCCGCGGCGAACCGCCGGGCTCCGCGCACCCCGGGCCACGCCGACGGGCCGGCCCGAGCCAGGCGCGCGCTTGCCCGAGGCGGGCTTGGCGCCTCGGGCCGCGTCTAGCTCGGTTGTCTTGACCCGCTTAGGAATTGCCTGCCCTCCTCGTACCGCTCGCGGTAGGCGATGAAGGTCTCGAGCTCCTCGAGATTCGCCCTTCGAGGATACGACGCAGAAGGCTGCGGGCGGTGCCGGACGCCTCCCAGCGGACCGCCCCGAGCTCCTCGAGCAGGCGCAGGCGTCGAGCGGCGACCTCAGGCGAGCGGGGATGGCGGCCCGGGCCGTGCAGGCGCTCCCGAACCTCGTCGAGGCCGAGTGCTCTCACATGCCGGGGGTCGTCGGCCGCCGGGCGCAGGGAGCGATAAAGCGCCTCCGCGGCGGGGCGGTCCGGCCACTCCTCGGCGTGCACGCGAAGCGCGAGCTCGACTTCAGCCTCGCCCCAGGCGAGGTGCAGAAAACCCTGGCCGGCGGATGCAGCGGACTCCAGGTGGCGGAAGGGCGCTGGGTCGACGATCACCACGTGGTCGAACCCGGACGGCCATCGCCGGATTGCGCTCCAGCGCCGCCCAGTCGGCGAGGACGACGCCCGAACCGGCGGCGGTCACCCTGTCGACGGCGGCCCGGGTGCCATCGTCGGCCAGGCGTCCGGAGGCGAGCGCGACGATGCCGCCGCCGAACCGAGCCGGGGTCGCGGCACGCTCAACCAGCTCTCTGCGCCGAAGCGCATCGGCGCACAGGGCGAGCACGGTCGCTCCGCTGGAGGCGACGGCGGCAACCGTCGCGACGCCCGAGGCGCCGCGGCGATCGACCGTCTCGCGCCGGGCCGTGTCATCGCCAGCCTCGACTGAAATCCGGCGGCGGCCATGCGGCCAGCGGCGCCCGCGCTCGGCGTCGAGTCGATCCGCCCACTCGCCGTCGTCCGGCTGGGAGGTCTCGGCGCGGCGCGCCATCGGCGGCCCCGGGGTAGAGCTCGCCGAGCACGACCCGAGGCGAGACGGCGCCCTGCCACTCGTTCAGCTCGAGCTCCAAGCGAGACGTCGACGCGGTTCGGTGAGCGCTGTCCGAGGCGAGGTCGCCATTGACGCCGAAGGCAACGCCGAGCGCGCTTTTCGAGCCGCTCTCGAGGCGGAACCGCGCGTGCTTGTCCTCCTCGCCCATCGGCCGTACGTCGCAGAGGCGAGCGGAGGGGACCAGCAGGCGAACGCCGGGGTTTCCCTTGCCGAACGGCCCCAGGCGGCCGAGCTGCACGGCGACGTCGTGCCCGAGGCTCTCGCCTCCGACGACGGCGTCGATCCCCTCGGTACGGATGAGCTCCGTGCCGTCGAGGGCCTCGCTGGCGTGAGCAGCGAAGGCCTCGCGGAAGGCGTCGATCCTCTCCGCCTCGATCTCCAGGCCGGCTGCGGCGCGATGGCCGCCGTAGCGGGTCAGATGCTCGCCGCAGGCATCGAGCGCGGCCAGGAGGTCGAATCCCGGGATCGCGCGTCCCGACCCGCGCCCCCGGCCCTCGGCGTCGAGGCCGATCAGCACCGAAGGAACCCAATGGCGTTCAGCCATGCGCGATGCCGCGATCCCCACCACGCCCGCATGCCAGCCCTCGCCGGCCAACACCAGCGCGGGCGCGGAGGCGAGCTCCTCGGGGAGCTCCCGGCGGGCCCCCTCCGCGGCATCGAGCACCTCGCGCTCCGCATCGCGCCGCTCGCGGTTGGCGCCGTCCAGCTCGGCCGCGATCGCCGCTGCCCGCTCGCGGTCGGCGGTCAGCATCAGCTCGACTCCTGCGTCGGCGCGGTAAAGCCGCCCCGCGGCATTGATCCGGGGGGCGATCCGGAAGGCCAGATCCCCCTCGTCGAGGCGGACGGGCTCCACGGCGGAAGCTCGACACAGAGCCCGGAGCCCGGGCCGCCCCGCCCTTCGGGCAACGGCAAGGCCGGCACGAACGAGCGCGCGATTCTCCCCGCGCAGCGGGACGAGGTCAGCGACCGTGGCCAGCGCCACGAGGTCGAGCTCTCGCTCGGCCTCGTCGGGGCCCAGGAGCGCGGCCGAGAGCTTGTAGGCGACGCCGGTCGCGCAGAGCTCCCCGCACGGATAGCCGCTCAAGCGAGGGTGAAGGACGGGACAATCGGGCAATCGGTCCCCCGGCTCGTGGTGGTCCGTGACGATCACCTCGAGTCCGGCGCGGTGGGCGGTGGCGACCTCATCCGGGCACCCGATACCGCAGTCGGTCGTCAGCAGTAGGCCGGTGCCGCGCGCCGCCAGTCGCTCCACTCCCTCCGTCGTCAGCCCATACCCGTCGCGCAACCGATCCGGGATGTACCAGTCGCAGTTGGCCCCGATCTCGCGCAGGGCCCGAACCAGGATCGCGGTCGAGCAGACCCCGTCGCAGTCGTAGTCGCCGTGGACCGTGATCCTGCGTCCGGCGGCGACCGCCTCCCGGATCAGATCCACCACGCTCGCCATCTGATCGAACTCGAACGGGTCGTGCGTCTCGTCGGCCTCGAGGAAGGCCCGGGCCTCGTCGACCGTCCGGTAGCCGCGACGCACGAGGGTCACGGCGACCGGCTCCGGGAGGTCGAGCGCCTCGATCAGCGCGCGTGCCTCGGCGTACGAGTAGGGCTCGAGCGTGAACGTTCTCCCGGATTTCCCCGAATCGGGCGGTAGGCCAGCCACGTTGCCAGGCTAAGAACGAGCGAGGACGGAACTCGCCCCTCGCAGATCCTAGGCTCCGCTACCTCCCGTGCGTGACCACGCGATTGAGACCGGAACCGGAGGAGACATGGACCTGAAGGCCGTGCAAGCGCCGATCAAGGGGCGCTACCGGGAGGCCAGCATCACCCTGACCGCCCACGCGAGCGAGGCCGACGCTCCTGTCGCCTGCTCGGTCGAGGCCGGCCAGGCGATCCAGGACGCACAGGCCCACGCCGGCGTCGGGGGGCCGGGGACGGCGGCCTGCTCAGGCGACCTCCTGCTCGGCGCCCTTGCGGCCTGTGCGCAGCTCACCTGCCAGATGGTCGCCACCGCGATGGGCATCGACAGGGAGCGAATCGGCGTCACCGTGGAGGGCGATCTGGACCTGCGGGGAACCCTCGGCATCTCGCGAGAGGCCAAGGTCGGCTTCGACGCGATCCGAGTCAGGTTCGAGATCGACGCGCCCGGTGCCCCTCATCGGATCAGCTTGCGTCGCTCGAGGAGAAGACGGAGCGCTACTGCACGCGTGCTGCAGACTCTGCGCTCGACGCCGCCGCCGATCGAGCACGCGGCCGGCTGTTGCGCCTGCGGCTAGCCGGGCGCGCCTACTCGAGGCTCGCCAGTCGCTCGCGGCGAACCCCGAGCGCGTAGATCGCCGCGAGGCCGACCAGGGTGCCCGGAATCGCGACGAGGGCGGTGCCGAGGTCCGTGTCGCCGATCGTGCGGCCGGAGGCGATCTGGGCGATCGCCCCCGGAGATCATCGCGCCGGTCACCGCACCCAGGAGCGCGCCGACGATCCCGGCCCAGAAGCGATCCGGGACGAACACCGTGAAGTGCCAGAGCGCGAGCCCGACCGTGAACCAGACGACCAAGGCCATCAGCGATTCCTCCCGTGCTTTCGTCGGCGGCGCTGCTGGCGGCGCTTTCGCTGCCGCTCGGAGCGCGGCGGCCGGGCGGGCTCGCGCCCGGCCCCGGCGGTGAGCGGCTCAGGCTCCGCGGCATCGGAAGCCCCGTCGGACCCATCCGCCCACCGCCGGCTCAACCGACCGGCTCCGGCTCCGGGGCGCTCGGGCCCGCAGCCGCGGCGCGCCTCCGGCTCCGCGGGCGCCGGCGTGCCGCGGGCGGGGCAGCGGCGGCCGGCACCGGCTCGCCATCGTCGCCGAGCTTCGCCACCACGTTCTCCTCCGGGAAGGTGGGCAGGCGCCCCATCTCCTCGATCAGGCGCTCGCGGCGGGCGCGATAGGCGGGCTCGCGCTCCTTCCAGTGGGTGAGGACCGGGGTCGCGATGAAGATCGACGAGTAGGCGCCGGAGGCCACCCCGACCATCATCGCGAAGGCGAAGTCCTTCAGGGTCGCGCCGCCGAAGATGTAGAGGACGGTGACCAGGAAGACGGTCGAGAGCCCGGTGATCAGCGACCGAGTCAGCACCTCGCTCATCGACTTGTTGGCGATCTGCGAGAACGCCGCCCGAGGCATCCGCGGCACGTTCTCTCGGATGCGGTCGAAGACGATCACCGTGTCGTACATCGAGTAGCCGAGGATGGTCAGGAAGGCGGCCACGGTGCCGCTCGTCACCTCCTGGCCGGTGAGCGAGTACACGCCCGCCGTGATCAGGATGTCGTGAAGCAGCGCGATGATCACCGGGATCGCGTACTTGGGCTCGAACCGGATCGCGACGTAGGCCGAGATCACCAGCAGCGAGAAGATGATCGCGATCACGGCGCTTCGCGCCACCTGCGGCGCCGAACGTCGGGCCGACGGTGGTGCTCTGGAAGCCCTGCGTCCCGCCCTGGAGGCCGAAGCTCCTGCTCGAGCGCGTTCTTGACGGTGCCGTTGACCTGCCCGATGGGGATCTTGCCCTGGATCTCGACTACGTTCGGCCCGAGCTTCTCGTTGGTCACCGACTGGATCTCGGCGCTCGACGCGTTGTCGACGTTGGCCTTCTCCAGCGCGCTGCGCACCTGGTCGACGGTCGCCGGCTTCTGGAGGCTCGCCGTGACCTTGGCGCCCGACGTGAAGTCGATCCCGAGGTTGAGCTGCTTGGTGGCGAGCGAGATCGCGCCGATCGCCAGGATCGTCCCCGAGATCGAGAAGAACCACTGCTCGCGCCGCTGAAGTCGAAGTGCCACCGAACCCGCTGTCCGCCCGCGCCCAGCGCGCGCGGCGAGTGCAGGATCCTCGAGCGCCCGAGCGAGCCCAGCACCGCCTGGGTGAACAGCACCGCGGTGAACAGCGAGACGATCGTGCCGATGCCGAGCGTGAATGCGAAGCCCTTGACGCCCGCGGTCGCGAGCACGAAGAGGATGAACGCCGTGAACAGGGTGATCACGTTTGCGTCGACGATCGTCGCGATCCCCTTGCGGTAGCCCTGAGCGATCGCGGACAGCATCGAGCGCCCGGCCCGCGCCTCCTCCTTTATTCGCTCGAAGATGACGATGTTGGCGTCGGCCGCCACCCCGATAGTCAGGATCAACCCCGCGATGCCCGGCAGGGTGAGCGTGATCGGGATCAGCTTCACGATGGCGAAGAAGAAGACGCCGTAGACGGCGAGCCCCAGGACGGCGACGGCGCCCAGCAGGCGGTAGTAGAGGAGCAGGAAGAGGACGACCACGATCAGACCCGACGAGGCCGGCGCGCAGGCCCTGGTCGAGCGCCTGCTGGCCGAGCGTCGCCGAGACGGTGCTCTGGCTCTCGAGCGTGAGCTTGACCGGCAGGGCGCCCGTCTGGAGGATCGTCGCCAGGTCCTGCGCCGAGCTGATCGTCGAAGTTGCCGGAGATCTGGGCGCCCGTTCGGCCGTCGATCCCGTCCGGGTTGTCGACGAAGTTGATGATCGGGCTGGTGAAGACCTGGTTGTCGAGCACGATCGCGAAGTGCTGCGAGTACTGGTCCGCCGACGCCGAGCTGAACGTCCCCGGCGGCGCCGTCGCGTTGCCTCGCTGGGCGATCGTCCGGGTCACGTCCTGGAACGCCGTCTTCCCGCTGTCCGTGAAGTCGAAGGTGACGTTCGGCTGGTTCGTCGTTGGATCGAAGTTCTGCTGCGGGTTCTGGATCTGCGTGCCGTTGAGCGCCGGCCGGTCCTGGAGCACGAACTGCGGCGAGTCGGAGATCTCCGCGGGCGAGAGGGTGAGCGAGGGACTGGTCGGCGCCGCCGCCACGACCGTTCCCTGCGGCACGGTGAGGATCACCGTGCCCGGGGGCTGCTTCCCGGAGCGGGTGTTGAGGAACAGGTCGTGCTTGGTCTCGGCGGGGCCGGCTTTCAGCGCCTTCGTCTTCTTGTCGAACAGGTAGTAGGTCGGCCCGCTGGTCGTGCACTCGTTCTGGAAGCACTCGGGCTTTCGCTTCGACGCGAACTGGACGGCCTCGTAGAGGTTGGGGAGCGTGTAGGTGGCCTCGGGGTTGGGGTCCGCCTGGGCGGCCGGATCCTTGGGCTTCCCCGGAGGCGGCACGATGTTCGCCTCGAGGTCGTAGAAGTAGAGCTGGGCGGTCGTTCCGATCTGGTCGATCGCCTGCTGAGCGTTTTGGACGTTCGGGAGCCCGACCTGAATCCCGTCAGTGCCGACCCGCGAGATCTCCGGCTCGGAGACGCCGAACTTGTCGGTTCGGGTCCGGATGATGTTGATCGCCCGGTCGATCGCGTCGGGGGTCACCTCGGGGTCTGCGGCGTCGGCCGCGCCTGGTAGACGAGCTGGGTCCCGCCGCGCAGGTCGAGCCCGAGGACCGTCGGCTTCTTCGCGATCACGATCGCCGAGGCCGCGAGCAGCCCGAGGACCAACGCGATGATCAGCAGGTTTCGGCGCCGTCCGCCCATCACCAAGGGACTCCGTGCCGGTTGGGCCCCGCCCCCACCCTACTTCGGGGTGAGAACGAGCAGGAGCCCGCCGTCATCGTCGTAAGCCGGGAAAACGTCGGCGACCGCGTCCGCCGGCAGGTCCCCTTCGGCGTTCACGTGCACCCGCTTCCCGAGCGAGCGCACGCCCCACTCGAGCGTCGTCTCGATCGGGTCGGCGGAGCCATCCTCGTTCGTGTCCGCCGTCTCGCCGCCGTCGCCCTCGTCGACCCATTGGAGCCCGAGGACCTCCTTAACCGGGCGCCCGATGACCTGCTCGTCCTTGAGGCCCGTGAGCTCGAACCCGCCCTTGCCGACGTCCAGCACGCGCGCCTCTTGGTCGCAGACGAAGAAGGCCGCCTCGGGCGCGGGGTAGTAGTCGTCGAGAAGCTCGAAGATGAACCCGAACCCGCACTTGGAGCAGCCCTTCGGTCGCCCTGAAAGGCCCGCGGTTCGCTCGCCCGAGAGCTCCCTGTTCCCGCAGTTCGGACAGATGAAGAACGGCACGCCGAGAGGGTAGTGGATGAGCGGTGCGACCCAGCCTCGACGGTTGAGGGTACGATCGGCGCAATGGCAGGTGGTCAGTATGCGCTCTCGGCTCTGGCGGCGAGCTCGGATGCTCGCGCTCGCGGGATAGCTGATGCTCGCCGCGCCGGCAACGTCGCGGACCCCGCCCCGCCCGCCGCGCTCAGGCCGGCTTCGAGGTCTCGACGCTCTATCGCCGAGCTACGGTCCGACAGGTCCATGACTACGTGGTCCGATGCAAGAACCGGGCGCGTCACGGTCCGCAGCCCACGCGTTGCCGCCCTGGAAGGTGGCGGTGGGCGAACAGCCCGTCCAAGAGCGGCGACCAGACCTTCGTCGTGCCGCTCCGCGCCGGGACGGGACTTCACCGTGTCACGATCCAGGAGGACGGGAAGCTCAGCAGCTCCACCGCTACTACGTCCGCTGCCTGCCGAACAACTTCCCCACGCTACACCGTTCACCAAGAGCGGGGCGGTGTCCCCGCAGCTCTTCACCGCGGACGATGCCTTCGCGCCCCGATCAGCCGGCGCTACGCGATGATCTTCGACAACTGACGGGGTGCCGATCTGGTGGTACCACGCTGTCGGTGGAGGGGCCGCAGGGTGCTGTCCGGACGGCCAGCCTCCTCTGGTTTCGGTCGAACGGCCAGGCCAGTCAATTCGAGCTCCGTCAGCCTCGACGGGCGCGTCTGATCCGCAGGCTCCGCACCGCCGCCGGCATCCCGGTGGATGGCCACGACCTCCAGCTGCTGCAGAGCGGCGCGCTACTTCATCGGCGGCCACTCCCCGCAGACCAGCGTCGACTCTGAGCGCAATACGGCGGTCACGACCAACGCCGACAGTGCTGAACGCCGAGCTCCAGGAGGTGGGTCCGCAGGGCCAGCTCCTGTGGAACTGGAGGAGCCAGGATCACATCACGCCGCGCCGAGACCGGGCGGTGGTGGCCGTATACGATCAGCCAACCCGGCGCGCAGCGGCTACGACATCACCCACTGGAACTCGATCGAGCCGCACGGCAACGCGGTGATCGCCTCCTTCCGACACGCTCGATGCCGATCTACAAGATCAACAAGCGCAACGGCAAGCATCGCTCTGGAAGCTCGGCGGGACGAAGACACCCCGGAGTTTGAAGGTGCATCGGCGACCCGCAGTCCTACACCCTGGGCGGGCAACACGATGCGCGCGTGCACCCCGACGGTACCGCTGAGCATGTTCGACAACCGCGTCGTACCTTGTGGACGACCAGACGCCGCGATGGCCTTGCAGTTCTCGGATCGACCAGGAGGCTGGGACGGCGACGCTCCTTCAGTCGATCACGCGATCCGGACATCCCGCTGTCCTATTGCTGCGGCTCGGCCCGACACACTGCCGAAACGGGGACTGGCTGATCGACTGGGGCCAGGCAGCAGCTCGGGGCGCGCGCAAATGGCTCGATCGGTGGCTACGCGCCCGACGGCGAGCGCACCTTCCTGTTGAGCTTCGACACGACCTTCAGCTACCGGGCGCAGCCCGGTCCCGCGGGCGCCGTCTCGGTGAACGCGGCTTCGAAAGGACATGGACGTCATGTGCGCCTCCGGTTGCCCCTGATCGGACGCGCCCGGCGTCGTCTGAGCAGCTCGGGCCCGACTCAGAACAGGCTCGCGATTCCCTCGGGCACCGGCAGCCCGAGGTGCTCGAAGCCGCGCTCGGTGATCACCCGCCCCCTCGGGGTGCGCTTCAAGAGTCCCTGCTGCAGCAGGTAGGGCTCGTACACGTCCTCGATCGTGTCCTGCTCCTCGTCGACGGCGGCGGCGAGCGTCGAGAGCCCGACCGGCCCGCCCGAGAACTTGGTCGCGATCGCGTCCAGGATGGCGCGGTCGTGGCGATCGAGCCCCGCGGCGTCCACCTCCAGCAGCCCGAGCGCCTCGCGTGCGACGTCGCCGGTCACCACCCCGGCGCCCCGCACCTCGGCGAAGTCACGGACCCTCTTCAGGAGGCGGTTTGCCACACGCGGCGTGCCCCGCGAGCGCTCGGCGATCTCGCGCTCGCCGTCTGCCTCGACCTTGACTCCGAGGATGCCGGCGGAGCGGCGCACAATGCGAGCGAGCGCATCCGGCTCGTAGTGCTCGAGCCTGTGACAGACGCCGAACCGATCGCGCAAGCGGGGTGGTCAGGAGGCCCGCCCGGGTGGTCGCGCCGACCAGCGTGAACGGGGGCAGGTCGAGCGTCACGGTGCGCGCTCCCGCCCCCTGTCCGAGCACCACCGGGAGGCGCCGGTCCTCCATCGCCGGATAGAGCGTCTCCTCGACCGCGCGGCCGAGGCGGTGGATCTCGTCGATGAAGAAGACCGAGCCCGGCTCCAGGGCGGTCAGGAACGCGGCGATGTCGGCCTTTCGCTCGAGTGCCGGGCCGGCCGTCTGCACCAGCGGCACCTCGAGCTCGGCCGCGACGATGTAGGCGAGCGAGGTCTTGCCGAGCCCGGGCGGCCCCGCGAGCAGCACGTGGTCGAGTGGCTCGCCGCGCCGCTTGGCCGCCTCGATGAAGACCTCGAGCTGGGCGGTGACCTGTTCCTGGTTGACGAAGTCGGCGAGGCCCTTGGGGCGAAGCGAGCGGTCGAGCTCCTCCTCTCCGCCGGCGAGCCGGACGTCCGCGAGCCGCTCCTCATCGGCTCCGTCCGCCGGCGTGGCTTGGTTGGCCTGCTCGATCCCGGGGTCGCGCGCGATGCTCACGATCGCGCCTCGGTTCCGTCTCCGGCGCGCCGCAGGGCGGCAGCGATCAGGTCCTCGGCGCTCTCCCCCTCGGCCCCGTCGAGGAGGCGCTCCGCCTCGTTGAGCGTGTAGCCAAGGTGCATCAGCCCATCCCGGGCCAGGCCGCGCGGGTCGTCATCCGCCGCGCCGCCTCCGCCCGGAATCCCATCGCTCAGCTCCCCCGCCACCTTCTCGCGCAGCTCGACGATCAGCCGCTCGGCCGTCCGCTTGCCGACGCCCGGGGCGGCCTGGAACCGCTTCGCATCCCCGGCTGCGATCGCCCCCAGGAGCTCGCGGGGGGCGCCGCCGGACAGGATCGCGATCGCCACCTTGGGCCCGATGCCGGAGACGGACGTCAGGTGCAGGAAGAGGTCGCGCTCCTCCTCGCTCGCGAAGCCGTACAGGGACAGCGAGTCGTCGCGGGCGACCAACTGCGCGTGCAGAGTCGCCTCCTTGCCGCGGGCCGGAACCGACTTCAGCGTCTCCGCCGAGACGGACAGGCGGTAGCCGACACCGCCCGACTCGATCACGACGTGGTCGGGGCGCCGCACGAGGACCTCGCCGCGAACCGAGGCGATCATCCGACCGGAACCCCTCCGCCGCGCGCCCGAAGCGGCTGTGCCGAGCGGCTGTGCGCGGCGTGGCAGATCGCGACCGCGAGGGCGTCGGCGGCGTGGTCGGAGCGCGGCGGCTCCGGGAGACCGAGCAGGGGGCCCACCATGTCGCTGGACCTGGTGCTTGGCCGCGGCGCCGCTGCCGCAGACCGCCATCTTCACGGCCTGGGGCGTGTAGTCGAAGCACGGGATGCCGGCCTGCGCCGCGGCGAGCAGGGCGACGCCCCGAGCCTGGCCGACCGCGATCGCCGAGCGCACGTTCTTGCCGAAGTAGACGTCCTCGAGGGCCACCGCGACCGGGGCGTGCTTCGCGAGAAGCTCGACCAGCGCCGCGTGGATGCGCGCCAGGCGGCCCTCCGTCGGCCTCGCCGGGCGGCGCCTCGATGACCCCGCCGTCGGCCGCGCTCATCTTGCCGCGCTCGCACGCACGACGCCGAAGCCCGTGCTCGCCACGCCCGGGTCGATGCCCATGACGACCATCACGCCTAGTGATTCTGGCCCGCGGCCCGGATGCCTCCTGAAACCACTCCGGCGACATCCTCCGCTTTCGCGTCCGGTGTCGCCGGGCTCGGGCCCGTTACGTGGCGGCAGGTCGTACTCGCCCCTACCGGAACTTCGTCCCTAGCTCCGGCGCAGTGGTTATCTCAGGCGGCGGCCTGCTCGAGCAGCTCCGCCGGGATGTCGAAGTTGGCGTGCACGGCCTCGACGTCGTCGTGCTCGTCGAGGGCGTCCATCAGCCGCATGAGGCTGGAGGCGTCCGCGCCGTCGACCTCGACGACGTTCTTCGGCTCCATCGTCAGCTCGGCCGACTCGATCTCCACCCCGGAACCCTCGAGCGCCTCGCGGACTGCGGCCAGGTCCTCGGCCGCGCAGACGACCTTCAGGGAGTCGCCGTCTGCGCTCACGTCGTCGGCGCCGGCGTCGATCGCGGCGATCAGGTCGTCCTCGGAGTAGCGGGCCGCGTCCACCATGACCACGCCCCGCTTCTCGAACACCCAGGCGACCGAGCCGGGCTCGCCGAGGCTGCCGCCGTGCTTGTCGAAGGCGTGGCGCATGTCGGCGCTGGTCCGGTTGCGGTTGTCGGTCAGCGCCTCGACCAGGATCGCGCACCGCCGGCGGCCCGTAGCCCTCATAGACGACCCGCTCGATCGCGTCGTCGCCGCCGGCGCCGCCCGCGCCGCGATCGATCGCCCGCTGGATGTTGTCCTTGGGCATCGAGTAGTCGCGCGCCTTCTGGATCGCCGCCGCGAGCGTGAAGTTGGCGTCCGGGTCTCCCCCGCCCTCTCGCGCGGCGACCGTGATCGCTCGCGCGAGCTTCGTGAACAGCTGGCCGCGGCGCGCGTCGGTGGCGGCCTTTTTGTGCTTGATCGAGGCCCACTTCGAATGACCGGACATGCCCCAATACTAAGAACCCGGGCGAGCCCGAGTCACGGGCATGCGTAGGCGGCCGGGCCCCGGCCCGGCCGCCATTGGCATCGGCATCCCATTTGATTCGATCCGACACCAAGTCCCTGGCGCGAAGTCTCGATGGGATCGACGTGGGTAACAACGCGGAGGGCGGAAAAGTTGCGGCGAAACGACTTCTTTACCCAGTTCTTAGTCACGGCGCCCCGATCGGCGTGGCGCGAGGGTCAGACGAGGAAGCGCCCGTCCTCCTGGAACGGCTCGCCGTCGACCTCGATCCGGCCGCCGCGGCGAAGGTCGCAGACCAGGTCGGTGTGGACGGCGCTCTCGTTCTTCCCGCCGCACTCCGGATAGCTGGCGCCGACGGCCATGTGGACGGTGCCGCCGATCTTCTCGTCGAGCAGGACGTCGC
The DNA here is from genome assembly GCA_963772345.1 of uncultured bacterium. Taxonomy (GTDB): domain Bacteria; phylum Actinomycetota; class Thermoleophilia; order Solirubrobacterales; family 70-9; genus AC-56. The sequence goes on from CAVYXB010000015.1 coordinate 164,066, forward strand.
GGGTCCCGCGGTCGATCCCGTAGTTCGTGCCGATGCCGAGCTCGCCGAGGCGGCGCGCGCCCTCGTCGGTGTCCAGCAGGCTGATCAGGAACTCCTCGCCGCGCTCGGCGCTGGCGTCGACGACCTTCCCGGACTCGAAGCGAAGGCGAACGCCCGCCACCTCGCGCCCGCCGACCATCGCCGGCAGGTGGAACGACACCTCGCCCTCGACGGAGTCCTCGATCGGCGCCGTGAAGAACTCGCCGTCGGGCATGTTGCGCTTGCCGTCCGCGGCGATGAACTTGCGCCCGCGATGCCCGAGCGTGATGTCGGTGCCCGGGCGCCGTGACGCGCACCTCCTCGTGGCCCTCGATCCACTCGGCGAGGCGCGTGCACTCCTCGGAGGCGCGCTGCCAGGCGCCGAGCGGGTCGGCGTCGTCGGCCAGGCAGGCGCGGAAGTAGAAGTCCTCGAACTCGCCCAGGCTCATCTCGGCGTCGGCGGCGTAGGCGTTGGTCGGGAAGAGCGTGTAGACCCAGCGGTGGATCGCCCTCGGCGGAGCGCTGCATCGACGACTCTCCATCAGCTCGCCGTGTCGCCGCCCGGCGCTTCGCCTGCCGCTCCGGGGTCCACGCCGGACAGCTCCCGGGTGTTGCGTGTCGGCGCCGATCGCGATCCGGCAGTCGGCCTCCTCGGCCGCCCACTCGGCGAGCGGCGAGACCCACTCGAGCTGGGCGTCGGACGCGTGCTTGAAGAAGGTCGGGGCCTGGCCCTGGAGGGAGAGCGCGAGGACCGGGATGCCCGCCGGCCGCGAGGACCTCCTCGTAGACCGCGGCGATCAGGGGCTCGCCCGCCGTGGGGCCCTCGATCACGCAGGTGTCGCCCTCCTTCACCTCGGTCGAGTAGCGAACCAGGATCCGGGCCAGGTTGCTCGACTCGCGGATCCCTCACTGCGGTCCTCGCACTCCCCTGCTCGCTCGCCGCTCGCCGGCGCGCTGCGGTGGCCATCGCCATCAGCAGGGCGTGCACGCGGGAGTCGTCGGTGAGCTCCGGGTGGAAGGCGCAGAGCAGCACCTCGCCCTGGCGAACCGCGACCGGATGTCCGTCGACGTCGGCCAGGACCTCGACCGCGGGGCCGTGCTCGTCGATCCACGGCGCCCGGATGAAGACCGCCCGGATCGGCTCCGGGCCCAGGCCGTCCATCGTCGAGCTCGGCCTCGAAGCTCGCGATCTGGCGGCCGAAGGCGTTGCGCCGCGCGACCGCGTCGACCAGGCCGAGGTGCTCGCGATCGCAGACGATCATTCCGGCGCAGGTGCCGAGGATCGGGCGGCCGCGCTCGGCGTGCGCGACGGATCGCGACGGCCAGCCCGTCGCGCTCGATCGCCTTGGTGATCGTCGTGCTCTCCCCGCCCGGGATGACCAGCCCGTCCAGGTCGCGAAGGTCGCCCGGCGTCCGCACCTCGACCGGATCGGCGCCCGAGCGACTCGCAGCATCCTCGGCATGCGCGGCGAAGTCGCCCTGGCTGGCGAGCACGCCGATCCGCAGGCGGTCGGTCCGGGCCTCGGCTGCGCTGCGTCCAGCCGGCGATCTGCCCCGCTCCTGGCCGACTGCTCTCAGGCGCCGCGCTGCTGGAGCAGCTCGCCCTCGGCGGCGAGCTGGGCGATGTCGTCGCCGCGCATCGGCTCGCCGAGCTCGATCGAGGCGGCAGCGACGCGCTCGGGGTCGTTGAAGTGGGTGGTCGCCTCGACGATCGCGCGGGCGCGCCGCTCCGGGTCCTCCGACTTGAAGATCCCCGAGCCGACGAAGTTCCCCTCGGCGCCGAGCTGCATGACGAGCGCCGCGTCCGCCGGCGTCGCGATCCCGCCCGCGCAGAACAGCGGCACGGGGAGCCAGCCGCTCTCGGCCACCTCCTCGACGATCTCGAGCGGCGCGCCGAGCTCCTTGGCCTCGGCTGGCGAGCTGCTCGCGGCCCAGCGTGCCGAGGCGCTCTGATGCCGCCGACGATCCCCCGCAGGTGGCGGACCGCCTCGACGATGTTGCCGGTGCCGGCCTCGCCCTTGGAGCGGATCATCGCCGCGCCCTCGCCGATCCGGCGGAGCGCCTCGCCCAGGTTGGTGGCGCCGCAGACGAAGGGGACCTCGAAGGCGTGCTTGTCGATGTGATGCGCCTCGTCGGCCGGCGTCAGGACCTCGGACTCGTCGACGTAGTCGACCTCCAGCGACTGCAGCACCTGGGCCTCGGCGAAGTGGCCGATTCGGGCCTTCGCCATGACCGGGATCGTCACCGCCTCCTGGATCTCCTTGATCACTCGCGGGCTCGCCATCCGCGCGACGCCGCCGGCGGCGCGGATGTCGGCCGGGCACGCGCTCGAGCGCCATCACCGCCACGGCGCCGGCCTCCTCGGCGATCCGCGCCTGCTCGGCGGTGGTCACGTCCATGATCACCCCGCCCTTGAGCATCTCGGCGAGGCCGCGCTTCACCCGGAATGTGGCCCGCTCGGCCATCCCTCAAATATAAGCGGAAGGGGTATCCAGCCGTTGGCCGGCACGAGCAGCGGACGTGAGTATGAGGGTCGGCTCACCGACACCCTTTTCGGCCGAGCGCGCCGCCTACTTCAGCTTGAAGGCGCGGATGCGGTCCTTGAAGGCGGCCTTGTCGCGCGCGTAGACGCCGTAGGCGAGCGCCTGGACGATCGCCAGGAGCGCCGCGTTGGAGCGCGTGAACGAGGGGCTGTTCGAGGAGTAGTAGAGCGTCAGCTCCGCGTGCTCGCCGACCTCGGAGAGCGTGGCGTCGCTGATCGAGAGCGTGTGGGCGCGGCGGTGGCGGGCCAGCTTCATCGCGCGGACCACGAGCGGGTGAGCCCGGCCGGCGGAGAAGGCGATCACGAGTGTGTCCTCGTCGACCCGGCTGAGCCGGGTGATCGAGTCCTGGCGCGGGCTGGCGACCACCTCGGCGCGGATGTCGAGCAGCGCCAGCAGGTGGCGCAGGTAGCTGGCGAAGAAGGCCATCTGGTCGACGCCGACGATCATCACCCGCTGCGCGCCGGCCAGGGCCGAGACGCAGGCCTCGACCTGCTCGCGGGTGAGGTTGCGCGCCGTCTCCTCGACGTTCGCGTGGTCGGCGGCCAGGGAGGCCTCGAACTCGGAGTGGTCGAAGTCGAAGAGCTGGCCGGGGCCGTCCTGCTCGGCGACCCGGTTCCGATACTCCTCGATCGCCGCCTGCTGAAGCTCCGGGTAGCCCTCGAATCCGAGCGCCTGCGAGAAGCGGACGACGGTCGACGAAGAGGTGTTCGCGCGGCGCGCCAGCTCCTCGGCGGTCTGGAAGGCGGCCTCGTCGAGATGATCGACGATGTAGCGGGCGACGTCCTTCTGCGAGCGCGAGAACTCGTCGAAGCGCTCGGTGATGTAGCCCGAGAGCGTCTTGCCGTTCTGGCGCGCGCCTGCGGCCGTTTCGCTGCGCGCGTGGCTGCGCAGAGCGGGTGCTGGAGGCGGCGGACGAGACTTCGTGGCCGTCTTGGTCACGGCGGCATGTTTCGCCCCGCCCGCGGTTTTCCCTGCTAGCAGCTGCGCCGATGCGGTCACGGCGATGTGGTTGGATCGTGGCGTGGACGCCGAGCGGGCCCTGCGCCTGACGAACCGCAACATGATCGGTCTTCGACCTGGCGCTCGGGTCGGCGGCGATGCTGGCGCCGGCCGCCACCCTTCAGCGCTCGGCCACGAGCCCCCTCGGCCGACGCCGAGCACCTGTTTCGCCGCTGCGGTCCGATCTGGCTCACGTTCGCCGCCGCCCACGCCGTCGCCGCGCGCGCGAGACGACCCGAGGACTGGTGGGCACTCGCCTGGCTCCGAGGCACCGAGCTCGCCACCGACGTCGTGTGGTCGCGCTCGCCGGCCTTCTCGCGCGGCGGCGCCCGGCAGGGCCTCTGGCTGGCCGGCGCCGCCAACCTCGCGATGACCCTCGGCTTCGGCTGGCTCGCTACCCGCCGCTAGAGGAGCCGCCCGGGTCTGCTGCAGTCGGTGAACCCGACCGCCTGGGCGAGCTTCAGCCGATCGACCTGCCCGGCGGCCATCTTCGCCTGCGCCGCCGCGTATGCCCGCGCGTCGTTGTTCTCCGCCGCCTTCAGCCCCTGCTTGAGGACGGCGAGCCCGCTCTGCGGGCCTGGAGATAGCGCTCGAGCGCCGGCCGAACCTCCTGCGGCGCGTTCAACGCTCCGATCTGGTCGACCTCGCTGTTGGTGATCGCGATCAGCTTCTGTGTCAGAGTCGCCGCCTCCTCGGAGGTCTTCGGCGGGTTCTTCTGGAGCTCGGTGTACCTGCCGGTCGCCCTGCCTGCAGATCTCGTTGCCCTGCGCGATGACCTCGGCCTTGGTCAGAGTGCCGCCGTCCCCGCCTCCGCCGCCGCAGCCGGGCAGGAGCGCAACGGTGGCCGACCGCTGCGATCGAGAGGGCGAGGCGCGGTCGGGCGGAAGCCGGCATCGGCGGCAGGGTAGCGAGCGTTGCCACGTAACCGACGGTCTATTTAGAGTGGCCGGCCTCGTGACCGCGAAGGGGCTCTACGGGCAAACGCTGGCGACATTCAGGCGCGAAGCCGGCTTTCTGCTTGTGGTCGGAATCCTCGTGTTCGTCCCGATTGGGTTACTCAGCGCGCTCGCGGATCGCGCCGGCGAGATCCACGTGAGCCACGTGGGCCAGGTCCTGGACCTGGCGACGGTGGCGCTACTGGTCGGCTTCATCGTCCAGGCGACCACCAGCCTGCTCGGAGAGGTGTTCTACAGCGGCGCCGTCGCGCTGACGCTGGCCCGTGAAGAGCGGGGGCGGCGACCCAGCCTCGGCGAGATCGCCCGCTCGCTTTCGTACGGGCGCCTGATCGCGGTGGACATCCTGTTCGGGTTGGCGGTGGCGCTCGGCCTGCTCCTGTTCCTCGTTCCGGGCATCGTGGTGTTCACGTGGTTCGCGCTGGCAGGGCCGCTGATCGAGATCGAGGACGACACCGTGCGATCGTCGTTCAGGCGCAGCCGCCGGCTGGTCCGGGGGCGATTCTGGACCGTCCTCGTCGTGCTGGGACCGATCACGCTCGCCAGCGAGTTCCTCACCAACGCCGTGTTGGCGCTCAGCCATGGCTTGTTCGCGAGTGCGTTCCTCGGCGACTGGATCGGCGAGGCCGCCACCAGCATCGTCCTCTCCCCCTTCTACGCAGTCGCCGCGGTGCTGATCACGCTGCACGCCATCCGAGCCGAGGAGACGCCGGCCGTAGCGTCCCCGCGCTGAGAGGAGCCTCTCGTCCCGTCGAGGCGCTACGGCGTGTGGACGTACTTGACGATGCGGTTGTTCCCCGTATCGGCGACGTACACGCGGCCCTGGCCATCGACGGCGAGGTCCTGAGGGGCGCGAAATTGTCCCTTGCCGGATCCACGCTTGCCCCACTTGCCGAGGAAGACGCCCTTGGGGGAGAACTTCTGGATGCGATCGTTGAAGGTGTCCGCTACGTAGACATTGCCGGCCCGGTCTGTGGCGATGCCGAACGGCTGCGAGAACTGACCGTTCCCGGTGCCGCGCTTGCCCCATTTGGCGAGGAACTTGCCGTTGGCCGAGAACTTCTCGACCCGGTTGTTGTAAGTGTCCGCGACGTAGACGTTGCCGGCGTTGTCCGCGGCGATGCCCCAGGGGAACTGGACCTGTCCGTCCTTCGTGCCGGCATTGCTCCACTTGGCCAGAAAGGCGCCGTTCGAGGTGAACTTCTTGATCTTGTTGTTGCCGGTGTCCGCCACGAAGACGTGCCCCTGGGAGTCAACGGTCACCGCCGCGGGGTTCTTGAACTGCGTGTTGCCGGGGCCGAAGGCTCCCCAGTTCACGACCGGCCCCTGGCCATTTGCCCTGAATCGCTCGATGCGGGAGGTCTGGAAGTCGGCCAGGTAGACATATCCATTGGCGGCGGCGATGCCGGTCGGGGTGTGAACCTGGCCGTATTGCTGGCCCGGGATTCCCTTCTGGCAGGAGCTGGTGCAGGACTCGCGCTTGAAGAGCCCGTCCTTGACCCCGAATCCCCACATGAAGAGGAAGTTCCCGAGCGGATCGAAGGCCTGGATCCGGCTGTTGTACGTGTCGGGGATGTAGACCGATCCGGAATCCACGGCGACGCCCTGGGGGCCGTCGAACTGCCCCTCAGCCGTTCCGGAGACTCCCCAGGCGCGCTGCTGGACGTACGCGGCCGAGGCGGAGCCCGTCGCGATCAGCGCCACGGCGATCGCGGTGAGCGCGAGGCCCGCTCCCCCTTTCCCCACCATCAACACAGCACCGGCAGCATATCTCGCACGGGCCGCTTGCGAACGAAGTCTGGGGGCGATGCCCCCGCGAGCGTCAAAACACGAGGAGGCAAGTCCTTGCCGGTCGCGTCGGTCCATCCCGAACCCGGGGCATCGCTCCCGCGGCGATGCTATCCGCACAAGCGGCGCGGCTGGTGGGTTTCGGCGAAGGCGCGGTACTCGGTTTCGAGTAGGAAAGTAAGCAATCAGACATCCAAAGGGATTAGGATCGGACGGTGGCGCCGGTTTGAACCCGGAGCCGCATGGGTACCACCACGGCGGAGGTGACTGAATGACGATCGATCGAAGGCCACAAGGACTCCGTTGCAGTTGCTGCGGGCGCGAAGCCCAGGAGCACCGGCACGTCTACCCGGCGCGGGCCACCCCGCGGGGGCCCATCTACTTCGATTGCTGGGGGAACGCGCAGCGCGAGCCGGCGTCGCGCAGAGCAGGCACCAGCTGAGCCGGCTGGGAGCGATGTCCGCAAGCAAGATCCTGGTCGCCGTCGTGGCTGGGGCCGCGCTGGGAGTCGGCGCCGCGCCGGCCGTGGCCAAAGCGCCCACCTACCCGACCGAGGTGACGATCAACATCGCGGCTCTGGGACGGGGCGTCTTCGCCGAGGGTCAGCTGTTCTCTCCGAAGCGCGCGTGCGTCGCCCGGCGCAAGGCGCTGATCATCGAGATCACCGACTCCGGCAACCAGGTCGTGGACATCGACTACACGAGCGACAACGGCTTCTACGGCGGCGCAGGGAGGGTGCCGGGCGCACGACCCACGGGGCTGAAGGTCAAGGCTCCCCGGACAGTCGTCGGCCGCCCGGGGCACCGGAAGGTCTGTCGCCGCGACGCCTTCGCCGTCCACATTCCGCCGGGCTGAAGCCCCAGGGTTTCCCGAGTCGATTCCGGTTCCGTTGAACCTCGACCGGTGCCGGACCCGTAAACCCCGGCAATGACCGGCGGACCATGCCTGCCCATAGCGCCCACCAACCCGCCGCTCGAGCAGGAGAGCGCCGCGATCGTTCGCGCGTTGTACGGCGCGTTCAGCTGCCTCGCTCGAAGCGGGGAGATCGGCTCATACGTGTCGACGCACTTCGATCCCAGCTGCGAATACCGCCCTGTGGAGGAGGCCGGCCCGATTCACGGGCACGATGCGCTCATCCGCTGGATCGAGCGCTGGCTCGAGGCCTGGGAGGACGCGTGGGACGAGATCGACGAGATCGCCGCTGTCGGCGAGAGGGTCGTCGCAGCGGTTCGAGTCCATGGCCGCGGGCGAAGCAGCGGATTGGAGATCAGCCAGCGGCTGTTCGACGTCCACGAGCTCCGGGACGGCAGGGTGCTGCGAATAACCGAGTACCTCGATCCCGGCGAAGCCGTCGAGGCGGCCGGGCTGCCGTGGCGTGAGGGACTAGCCGCTTGACGCTCGCTGTGGGCGGCTTCGCCGAGGCGTCAGGTCTCGCAGGCGCCGATACTTGAGCCGGAGGAAGGGCCGCTCGACCAGGTAGTAGCTCGTCGCGGCGCAGGCGATCGAGATAGCCAGCGTTCCGAGAAGTACGAGGCCGAAGCCGGCGCCCGCCCCGAATCGCCCGAGCTTCAGGGCGACGACGTAGTGCCACAGGAAGATCCCGTAGGAGATCAGCCCGAGCCAGGCGATGATCGAGTTGGAGAGGACGCGTCGGGGGAGGCCCCCTCCCTGGTCGCCGAAGACCGCTGGAAGCAGCAGTAGGGCGGCGATCACGCCGAAGGACACGTGGACGAGGATCACCTGGCCTCGGTCGATGAGGAACGTCGTCGGAGGCAGCGTGGCGGCCAGGACCAGGTAGATCGCCGCCGCACCCAGCCAGGGAACCAACGGGCTCCCGGTGACGAACCGGATCAAGCTGGACTCCGACTCGCGGCCATGGAATCCGACCGAGACCACGGCCATGCCCATGCCGAGGGCGAACCAGAGCATGTAGCCGACCACGCTGCCACCAACCCAGGACCTGGCGCCGGGATCCACGTTGCCGGCATCGAGTGCTACCGAGATCGCCCCCAGCGCCGCCAGGAGAAGTAGCTCAAGGCGCATCCAGGATCCGACGCTGCGCCCGCGAGCAAGTCGCGCCGCGAGGAGGACATACAGCGGCAGGGCGAGGTAGAAGGTCACCTCCACCGCCAGGCTCCATGTCTGGGCGAGCCCACATTCGTGAACCGCACCGATGCAGCCCGCGCCGCTCTGGAGCGGGAGGGTCTGCACTAGCCCGTACTGGGTCCACCATTCACCGCTCACGACGCCCGTCAGTCCGGGAATCACGACCAGCACGGTGACCACGAGCCAGTAGGCCGGATAGATGCGGAGCAGGCGTCGCTTCGCGTAGTCGGCCACCTTTGGCGACGCCGCACCTCCGGCGCGGTGGGCGATGAACGGGCGGTACAGCAGGAACCCGGAGATCAGGAAGAAGATCGTCACCCCCAGGTTCAGGTGCGCGAGCAACCTCCCTGCCACCGAGGGCCCAACCGCTTGCCCCGCCACGGCCGAGTGGACGAACACGACGCAGAGCACGGCGATCGCCCGCATCCCGTCGAGAAGCGGAAACCGAGGATGACGAGGCGGGGGCGCAACGACGTCGGGTACATGCGCCGCCACGCCAGCTTCAGTGGATCGAGCGCCGCTCGGCGAGGTGGCCGACGGCGAACCGGCAGATGCGTCCACGCGGCGATCCTATGCCCTGCCCGCCGAAGCGCAGGTGTTGCCGGACTACCCCTTGGGGCATTGCGTCGAGGGGCGCCGAGCGAGATGGTGCGCGCGCGATGGCGAACCAGAGATTGCCCAGGTGGCGTTCGATGGCCCCTCTCGCCGTGATGATGGTGGCGACGGCGACCCTCGTGGTCGCGGGTGTCACCGTGGCCTCGCGAGGTACGAGGGTGAGCTTCGAGTTCACCCCGGACGCCGTGCCGAGGCACACTTACGCGCCAGGCGCGATCGATATCCATCTGCGGACGGCGGTCCCCCACCGCACTCGGGCGTCTCGAATCCGATTCGACTTCGACGACCACTTCAGGTTTGCTCCCGCCGAGGCCTCGAGCTGCGACCGCGAGGCCATCTCCAACAGCCAGGTCGATATGGCCACCGCAATGGAGCGCTGCGGATCGGCCAACATCGGCAGCGGCACCGCGAGGGCCACGGACGGCACCACAACCTTGACGCCCTGTGTCTTGGTCTTCAACGGTTCGCCCGAGGGCGGGGTGCCCACGGTCCTGCTGTTCGTGCGGGTGCGACTCTCGCCGCCGATCGCCGACTGCTCGGACCCCTCCTCGAACCACAGCGGCAACGTGAGCCTCCTGATCAGGGGGTTCCTCGAGCCCAGTCGCCTCCACGGCTACGGGAGGATGCTCCGCTTCAATCGCCTCAACGGGGCGGAGCCCTTCCCGTTGACCAACCTCGACCTCACGATTCGGCGGGGCGATTACGTCAGCGCCCGTTGCTCCCGCGGGGACTCCCGGCGCGGCTGGCGGGTGCGAGCGAAGGTCGGCTACGTAAAGCCTCGTAGCGTCCAGGTCGCGGAGTCCACCCGACGATGCATCCGCCTCAGCGAGACGAGCTAGCTTCGGTTCGCCACGAAGCTTCGAACGACGTTCAGGGCTCGCGCCGGTGCGCCTCGCCCGCCGGAGCGGCTCTCCGCGAGATACTGCGCCGGCGATGTCGCGAGGAGAACGTGGAGCTGGTACGACGCTGCGTCGAGGCCTGGAGCTCGGGCGATCGAGAGAGGCTGGCGCGGTGCCTGCATCCCGACATCGTGTTTCACTCGGCCATCACCAACATCGTCGGCGAGACCGTCTCGGGTCGCGAGGCGATCCTCGGCCTTCTCGACCGCTGGTCTGAGGAGTGGTCGACGATCCGGTGGGAGGTGGACGAATACATCGATGCCGGCGACGACCGAGTTGTCACGCTCCACAGGGTGATCGCGAAGGGGCGGGCGAGCGGGATCGAGTTGGACCGCGAGCTCGGCGGGGTGTGGGACATTCAGCAAGGGCTGATCATCCGCGAGTGGATCTATCTGGACCGGGCCGAAGCCCTCGAAGCCGCCGGGCTGCGGGAGTAGGTGGTGTCGCACGGCCTCTTTTCGGACGGGTAGGCTCGCGTTACGGGGAGGTAGCGACCGAGAGGAGTAGATATGCCGAAGGTTTCGAAGGACACCGCGACGGGCGGTGGCGAGTTCGGCCCCGTCACGGACCGGTCCGGCAAGGTCGAGGACTACACGGTGAACTTCACGTCTTTCCAGGCCGACGTGGACGCGACCCCGCTGATGAAGGGGCTCCCGGAGGACCGCTGCCAGTGCCCGCATTGGGGCTACGTCGTCAGCGGCAAGATGACCTTTCGCTACCCGGACGGCGAGGAGGCCTTCGAGGCGGGCGACGCCTTCTACGCGCCGCCGGGCCACGTTCCAGTTGTCCAAGCTGGGACTGAGGTCATCCAGTTCAGCCCCTCGGAGGAACTGACGAAGACCGAGGAGGCCATGCAGAAGAACATGGAGGCGATGCAGGGCGGCTGACGCGCGGACCGCTGGTTGACGTTCGGGCTCGCTTGTGACTTCGCCGAAATGGCCGCGACCTTGATCGGGAATCGCAGACACGGCCGTCCCGCTCCTTACCGCGTCGGCCTGGCGTTGGCGACGTACTCGGTGTCGGCCCTGCTGACGATGCGTGCGATCAAGGCTTCCGGATCCGAGCGAACCGCTCACCTTGAGGCCGTGAAAGCGGCCGGTGTTCGGAGTAGGTGATGTCGCGGAAGAACGTCGAACTCGTCCGGCAAGCGTTCGAAGCCGCCGAGCTGCGCGAGCAGGGCGAGGTGTTGCCGATCCCCCTAGGCTTAGCTCCATTGGATCCAACCGAGCGCAGGATGTCGTGATGAGGCGATTCCCTATCGGCCTTTGCGCTGCCTCGTTGATCTGTGGCGTGGCTGCCGCCTCCGCCACCGTGACCCACATCCCGCGTAGCGAGTGGCCGAACTGCGTGCCGAAGTCCGGACTCAGCGGCAAGGCCCTGCAAGGCGACGCAGCTCCGAACCACATCAGAGGAACCGCCCGACGAGACCTTCTGCGCGGCGGTGGAGGCAATGACTTCCTGGATGGACGGCAGGGGAAGGATTGCCTCGAAGGTCAGCATGGCAGCGACACCGTCCATGGCGGCGCGGGCAGGGACGCTGTCCGTGGCCGCGCGGGCGGCGACACGCTCGTGGGAGGCTCTGGGCTGGATAGCCTCCTCGGGGGCGCGGGCAAGGACGTCATCCGTGCGGGTGAGGGCAGCAGTCAAGGCACGAACTACGTGAACGGCGGGGCGGAGGGCGATCGGCTTGTGGGCGGCCCAGACCCGGACCAGATGAACGGGGGCCGCGGGGCGGACCAGATCGCGGGCCATGAGGGCGACGACCATCTCCTTGGCAACGGAGGCAGAGATTCGATTTACGGAGGAAGTGGCGATGATCGAATCCGCGACCTTCAGGGCCGCAACCGCATCCTCTGCGGCCAGGGTTCTGACAGGGTCGTGACCAACGAGCAGTCGCAAGTCTCCGGGGACTGCGAGAGCGTCACTCGCAGGTAACGAGATACTCCGTGGGCGATGTCGCAGGAGAACGTGGAGATCGTCCAGAGTTGGCTTGAAGCGTTCGAGGACGATGAGGGAGCCTGGCTTCAGACGCTTGATCCCGACATCGAGTGGTATCCGCTTGAGGAGGGCCACATCCCCTCCCACGGCATCGACGGGGCGAGGGGAATCCGCGCGCGGTGGCTCGAGACCTGGGAAAGCCATTCCGGCGAGGTCGAGGGAATCAGAAGCGAGGGCGAGAATGTCGTCGCCACGGTCCACCTCCACGGACGAGGCAAGGGAAGCGGAGTCGACGTCGATCTGCGCTTCTACTTCCATTTCAAGCTACGCCGCGGCAGGATCGTCTACCTGTTCGAACACTCAGACAGGGCTACGGCCCTCGAAGCCGCCGGGTTGGAGTAGAGCTACTCAATTCCGGTGCGAGCGAGGTTAGCCCGAGCGAGATCAAGGGGCTCTTGTATAGGCTCGCCGGTGCAACGGGCGGCCCCTGGCCGAGGAGAGGTGTCATTCGCGATGACGGAAGGTACGGTCGAGGTCCTGGAGACGACCGATCGGCAGCGTGGCCTGGCGGCGCTCACGCTCGCGTTTGTCTCCGACCCGGTGATGCGGTGGGCCTGGCCTGACCCCGAGCGTTACTTGACTATTGGCCTCAGTTCGCGGATGCGTTCGGCGGGGGTGCGTTCGAGCGGGGCACCGCGCACGGCCTGGAGGACCGCGCGGCGATAGCACTGTGGCTCCCGTACGGCGTCGAACCCGACGCGGAGACCGTTTTGAGCCTTATGCGCGAGAGCATGGACGACCAGACATACGAGGACGTCAACGGCCTGTTCGAGCAGATGGAGGAACACCACCCGACCGATGACCACTGGTACCTGCCACTGATCGGCGTCGAGCCCGTTGCCCAGGGCCGGCGGCTCGGTTCCGCGCTTCTGCAGCATGCACTCGAGACCTGCGATAGAGACGGTCTCCCTGCCTATCTCGAGGCGACGAGCCCGCGCAACCGCAACCTCTACGCTCGCCACGGATTCGGCGACGTTGCGACGATTCAAGCCGGAAGCTCACCGCCAATGTGGGCGATGCTTCGAGAGCCCGTCGTCTGAACCACCATCCCGCTCCTGATCGTTTCCTAGCTCGTACCGAGCGCCGAGTCCCACTCTTTTGGTCGCGAGATACTGCGCGGGCGATGTCGCAGGAGAACATGGAGCGAATGTCGGAAGCGATGGACGCATTCGACCGACGGGACGGGGAAGCACTCGACGGATTGCTCGGGAATAAACGCTGTGATCGTGCCGGTGCGGGCCGCGCTTGAAGGGACGGCTTATCGCGGCCCGGGCGCCGGTTCGCAGTACTGCGCTGCGGTGAGCCAGAGTTGGGAGGGACCTCAGATGGGAGGTGGAGGAGCTTCGGGATGGCGAAGGCTGGGTCCTTGCGTTGGGCCGCATTCGAGGCGAGGGACGTGACAGCGGGGTGGCCATTGACGCCAGTGGCGGGTGGCTGGCCAACTTCAGTGAGGGACGGATCACGAGGTTCCAGACATTCGCCAACCGCTCCGAAGCCCTCAAAGCCGCCGGGCTCTCGGAGTAGGCGATGTCGCAGGAGAACGTCGAGGTCGTGAAAGCAGCCTTCGAGGCGTACAACCGGGGCGACCTTGACGCGGTGGTTGGCGGACGCCGATCCAGATATCGAGTGGCATGTGCTGCCTGAAGCCACCGATCCGGGACCGCATCGTGGTCGTCAAGTCGTCCTGGAGCGGGCGAAGTTGTGGCGGCGGACGCTGGGCGGGCTTCGGGCGGATGTCCTGGAGTACATCGACGCAGGCGAGTACGTCATCGCGCCGGTGCGCATGCGAGGGCACGCCCCTGGAAGCGACGCCGAGGTCGTGCTCGAAGAGGTGTATGTGAGTAAGTTGCGCAACGGCAAGGTCGTCGAGCTCCGCGAATATCGGACCAAGGCAGAAGCCCTCGAAGCCGCCGGGCTGCGGGAGTAGGCGCGGTTCTTACTCCAACCACGCTTCCTGCCAGTTGCATCGCGCTGAGCCAACCAGACGACTCGCGGGACACGGGGCTCGACGAAGGCTGGGTCGTGTGACATGCATCACCCCGGGGAGGGGTGACGCCCGTAGGCCACCGGCGGATCTGAACATCGGCCCGCAAGGGCTCGTAGTCACAGCCATGGAGGTTCCGGAAGACCGCGGGCAGAACTTGGAGATCGCGCGACGCAGCTTCGCGGCGTTCAACCGGCATATCGCCGAAGGGGCCAACGTCTTCTACCAGTTTCTGGATGCGGAGATCGAGTGGATCCCCATCACTGCCCTGCTGGATGGACGCAGCTACCACGGCCCCGAGGGCGTGTGTCGATGGATGGATGACCTGAAGCGGCACTGGGAGTTCTACGAGATCCGTTGGAGCGAGGGCCTTGATCTTGGCTACGGACGAGTGCTGGCCTTCGGTACCTGGAGCGCACGGGGACGGAGGGGCGGCGTTCAGCTCAGTGTCGGGCAGGCCGCCTGGCTCATCCACCTCCGGGGCGGCAAGCTCACCCGTCTTCAGACCTTCACGGATCGGAGCAAAGCCCTCGAGGTCGCTGGGCTGCGGGAGTAGGCAGCCTCAACGCCGGGAGCGACACCTTCGCGCCCCGTCTCCGGCAGCCCTCAATTCATCGGCGCGTAGATGCGGCGCTAGGCCTGGGGGCCCGTAGCGCCGGGGCCCTGAGCTTCGGCGCAGCTTTGGCGGTTTTCCGCGCCTGGTTCCCTACGCCACGCTAATGGTGATGACCCCCGTGATGGCCATGACCCCCGTGTCGGGCCGCGTCTGCCGCCTTTGCCAGATCCTGTAGGACGGCAAAGAACTCCGGCGATTGGCCGATGAACAGCCCATCGGCGGTCAAGGCCTTGACCGCGCCCATCGCCGCCCCCTTCGTCTCGGTGGGGCGAATGATCGAGACGATCGGGAACTTGCGATCGAGGAAGATCGTCGGCTCGGGCATGATCAGGTTGGTCTGAGTCAGTTCGCCGTCGGCGTTGAGGTCGGGGAACACCAACCCGGTCGTGGGGTCGGTCAGCGCGGGCGCGTTGCCGGCTTTGTCCTGCCAGGTCTGGAAGTGCATGATCTCGCTGCCGCCGATGCTGAGCAGGATGCGCAGCACCTCCTTGTGGGTGACCCGCTGCGCGAGCGCCGCGTAGAGGCTGGTGCCACCTTGCTCGACCCAGGCGAAGTGGAACCCCGCCGTGTTGGCGATCGCTTGCAGGTGTTCGTCGGGCGTCAGGTCGCCGTCGTCTCGGGGAATCGCCGGATGCTGGCCGACGGCGAGGTCCGGGACGGCCTGCGGAAGGGTGTCGCCGAAGTCGGGGTTCTGCGAGTCGCTGCGGTAGCGGGTCCAGAAGCTGGTGTTGACGGTCAGCTGCATCAGGTTGGTGAGCCGTCCGATTTGCTGGGCGCCGGTCGCCTTGCTGCTCGGCAGGGTGCGGAACTCGTCCAGGTTGACCGTTTCCGCGCCGTGCGCCTTGAGGTAGGCGTTGAGGAACGTGTGGTGGCTGATCTCGTCGTCGGTGTTGTCGTGGATGTACTGGTCCATGTCCTCGTCCAGCACCGCGACGGCATCGTGGTAGGCCGGGTTCCCGCTTCCGCCGGGGACTTCGCTGTCCTGGATGCCGGCGAGCTCGTTGTACTGCTGCCACAGATCGGTTTCGATGAGCTCGGCCGCGGCCAGGAAGCGGAGAATGTCCGCGTCCTTGCGCGTCAGGCCGTGATTTGCGAAGACCGGTGAAGCCTCGGCCAACAGCCCCCCCGCGCCGATCGTTGCCCCCACCGCGGCTCCCCTGACCAAGAGCGAGCGTCGGGTCGTACCTTTCGCCTGGGTCGGCTGCTGTTCCATGATCTCCTCCTTGTTAGCTCGGCTATGGAACAACGGAGCACATGCCTCCCCTCCCCAGGCGGAGGTGCTCTCAGTCGCGTACTACCGCACTTCTTGACCGGAGGTTCAATGCCACGGCAGGTTTCGGTTAGTGGGGCCTGGTAGGTCCCACATGAAGACCAATCGGCTGCCGCTCAAGGCCGCTGGCGGGGCGTCGAAACCCTCGAACAGGCGGGCTGCGGGAGCAGTCATTGCTCGCATCATCGTCGGAGTAGCATCGACCTAGATGGGAGCCGTGATCGAGCTACATCCCCTGGATGATCGCGGTAAGGGGATCATCGACCAAGTCGAGAAGAGGACTGGGCACCGGCCGACTGAGCTCCATCCTCCCGACGGCACCCACGTATACATCCTCGAAGCGGACACCTCCGGCCCCGATGCATTCGATCAGGTGCTCAGCGTCATCGATGAGAACTGGCGCGAGCACGTGAGTCGAACGCCCGAGACTTTCTGAGCCTCTCTACGCCGTTCTACGCTCTGGGCATCTTGCCCTCCCACCCACTAAGCGATACCGGGGAAGGAGGCGGTGGCGCAGTTGCGATGCGGGTGTCCGGCCGACCACCCACCATGCCTCGGTATTCGACCTCAGGCTCGAGGCGCGTGAGGACCCGGACGCGGTGGTCGCCGAGGCACTTGACCGTGTTTGGCCGGCCTGGCGGGAATACGTGACGGAATAGCCGCCTGACACGACGCGAGATACTGCGCGGGCGATGTCGCAGGAGAACGTGGAGGCGGTGCGTCGAGGATATGAGCACTACGCCCGAACTGGCGAGCCTGATTACAGCGCCTTTGACTCGGAGATCGTCTACGACTGGTCCCGCCGAACGTTCGATCCCGCCGTCTACCACGGCCACGCTGGGGTGCGAGAGGGGATGGCCGTCCTCCGGCAACAGTGGGCAACGGTGCGAGTCGAGCCTGAAGAGTTCATCGATGCTGGGGATGACGTGGTCGTCTCGGTCCGTCTTGTCGGCATCGGGAAGCAGAGCGGGGCCGAGACGACGGGCCACGCTGCTCACGTTTGGACCTTCCGCGAGGGGAAGGTTGTTCGCCATACGGTCTTCCAGACGATGGCCGAAGCCCTTAAAGCCGCCGGAGTCTCGGAGTAGGCGATGTCGCAGGAGAACGTGGAGGTCGTGCGCAGGAATACGTAGCTCTCGCCGCGAGAGACTGGAAGGCCATCGCCGAGGCATGGCATCCGGAGATCGAATTGGAGTCGCTCGAAACGGAGCCGGAATTCGGTACGTACCGAGGCCTCGACGAGATCACGCGGTGCTTCGACACCTGGTCCGAGCCGTACTCGGAGTACCTGGTAAGAGCGGACGAAATACTCGATGCGGGAGACGCGGTAGTCGTGGTGGAGCGGATCGCTGCACGCGGTTTGCATGGCAGCGACACCGACGACTGGATGCGGCGGGAGTAGGGCCTGCTGCGACAGCCCACGTCCGGGCGCCTGTAGCCCGTTCGGCGGATTCATCGTGTCCACCTCCGGGGTGGCAAGCCAGCCGCAGGGCATTGCCGCCAGGAAAATCGGCAGACCCCTCCGGCGCGTCGTCCTGGTCGTGGGGTTCGCCCCCTGGGGCGCTGGGCGCCGGGGTAGGCTAGCCGCGCGTGGCCAACTTCATCCGGATTGCTACCTGGATCTTCTACGTGCTGATGATCGCGCTCGGGTTTGCTCTCGTGCACGCCTCCCGCGACAACGACTCGGTGGCTACGTCCACGCTCGTCGTACGGGGCGTGGTGCCCGTGATCGTCGGGTTCGCTGTGGCCTGGGGAGGAAACGAATGGGCCAGCCGCCTGGACTCGCGGCCATGCCCTCAATGCGGGCGGCGGGTTCCCCTCGGCGCTTACAGGTGCTCCTTCTGCGGGTTCGTTTTGCGGGGTAGCACGGCCCGGGCTGCCGGGCTTTCGGAGTAGGCGATGTCGCAGGAGAACGTCGAACTTGTACGCGCCGCTCTAGACGCCTACAACCGGGCCGACTTCGAGCGCCTTTCGCGCTTCGCCGCCCCCGACTTCACCTTCGACTGGTCGCGGTCGATTGGCCCACAACGAGGCGTCTACGGAATCGACGAACTGTCCAAGTTCAATCTCGCCGAGCAATTCGAAACGGCCCGCACCGAACCAGAGGACTTCATCGAGGCCGGGGATCACGTGGTCACGCCTCTGGTCGGCCACTTTCGGGGACGCGATCGGATCGAAGTGACCGCCCGATTCACCTACCTGTGGAGCATTCGTCACGGCGCGGTTGCGCGGGTGACGCTCTACCAGGAGCGGGATGAGGCCCTCGAAGCCGCCGGGCTGCGGGAGTAGGCGATGTCGCAGGGCGAGTCGCAGCGCAAGCTTCGAGCATCAGCCCTGTTGCGCCGTGGGCCTGAGTAGGACCTCGTTCAGCGTCATGCGCCGAGGCCGCGCGACGGCGAATGCGATCACCTCGGCTACGTCCTCGGGACGAATCGCAAGGTCCCTTACGAACTCATCGGTCGCCCGCTTGGTGTCGGCATGCGTGATGTGGTCGGTCAGCTCGGTCGCCACCGCACCAGGCTCTATGACCGTGACGCGAACTTCCGGCTGAAGCTCCTGGCGCAGAGCCTCCGACCAACCGTTGATGCCCCATTTGGTCGCGGCGTAGACCGCGTTGCCGGGGCGGGCTGTGCGTCCGGCTACGGACGAGATGTTTACGAGGTCGCCCCCGCCGTCGCAGAGTTGGTCCAAAAAGACCTCCGTCGCCGTTATCGCGCCCAGGAGGTTTGTCTAGATCATTCGCCGGTAGTCAGCCCGCTGCCCTGCTGAGAACGGGCCGAGCAGCATTAAGCCGGCGTTGTTGACGAGAACATCGGCCCCGCCGAGATTGTGCTCGACCTGTTCGGCGGCTGCGGCTACCGACTCACGGTCGGTGACATCCGCCTCGATAGCAAGTCCGGCGTCGCCAATCTTCGCAGCCAGCGTCTGGATTCGATCGGTTCGCCGCGCCAGCAGCGCCACCCTATGACCGTCGGCGGCGAGCGCCCGAGCGGTCGCCTCCCCGATGCCCGAGGACGCTCCGGTGATGACCGCTACGGAGGGGACTCTGAGTCAGTAGACATGCTTCCTCCTTAGGTCGCGTGAAAGGGCTTCGAGGACGAATGCTTCCGGATCGCGCGTCCGGGACCCAGCCTCCCTCTCCGCGAGATACTGCGCGGGCGATGTCGCAGGAGAACATCGAGCGTTTGCGAGGCGTGTACTCGGAGTGGGCGCAGGGCAACCTCCGATCAGGTGGGGAGCTCTTCGCCCGCGACGTCATCTTCGAGCCCATGGCCGACGGGCGGAGCGCAGTTCAGGGCCGGGACGCCGTCGAGGAGCAGATGCGCGAGTTTCTCGCCCAATGGAGCGCGTTCCGGGTGGAGGCGCAGGAGTTCGCCGAGCTCGGTGACGCCGTCCTCGTCGTCGAGCGGCAGTACGGCAGAGGGAAGAGCAGCGGCATCGAGACCGATATGACCTTCTACGCAGTCTGGATCTTCCGCGATGGCCTCGTTGTGCGAGTCCTCTGGGAAGCCGATCGGGCGAAAGCCCTCAAAGCGGCTGGACTCTCGGAGTAGGCGATGTCGCAGGAGAACGTGGAGAGCCTCCGCGCATTCTTGGAGACCTGGGGCCGGGAGCCATGGACCCCGGAGGCGTGGGAGCGAGGGGCGGTCTTCGACATGTCCCTGCTCGACGCGCATGTCGTCTATGAGGACGAAAACCTGCCCGACCACATCGGCGAGGCATATACCGGTCATGAGGGGATCATCCGGGCGGCACGACGCTGGATCGAACCCTTCGAGTGGCTGCTGGTCGAGTTGGAGCGAATCGTGGACGCGGACGATTGCCTGGTATCGATCCACCGAGCGCGGTCGAAAGCTCGGCAGAGCGGTATCGAGTTCGATGCACCCCTGGCGTATGTCTGGGCTTTCCGAGGCGGAAAGATCATTCACTTCCAGTCGTATCGGGAGCCGGAGAAGGCCCTCCAAGCCGCCGGGCTGCGGGAGTAGGGCGCTCGAGCGCGCACGGGCAACCGTCGGCCGTCGAACGTGGCGAGCGTTTCGTGCGTCATACGCTACGGGCATGGATATTCAATTCATTGCCAGCATCGCGGTGATCACGCCGGATCCGCAGAAGAGCCGCGAGCTGTTCATCGATGCGCTGGGCCTCCCGCTCGAGGCGGGTCCCGGCAGCGACTACTTCCACAGCGAGCGGGTCGAGGGCAGCAAGCACTTTGGGGTGTGGCCGCTGTCGGAGGCCGCTCAGGCGTGCTTCGGAACGTCGGACTGGCCGGCGGATCGCACCGTTCCGCAGATGAGCGTGGAGTTCGAGGTGCGCGACGCGGACGCTGTTCAGTCAGCCGCCGAGGAACTGCGCCAGCGAGGATTTACCCTGCTGCACGCCCGGCGCGAGGAGCCGTGGGGCCAAACCGTGGCTCGCCTTCAATTGGAAGAAGGCACGATCATCGGGATCTCGTTCGCGCCTTCGCTCCACGACTGACTAGATCACGTTCCGCCGTGGGTAGGTCCCAGTGCGTGGCCTGCCATCTCGCGGTATGGAGCGTCTGCGCTGGGCAGACCTCCCGTCCTCGCGAGATACTGCGCGGGCGATGTCGCTTGACCCCCTCACGTGGGTGGAAGAACCGGCCAGTTCCTCTCCTGGCCGCGCCACGAGGATTGCCCTGATCATCGCGTCCGGGCTGGCGCTGGGGTTGGGCGTCGTCGTGGCCGTGCTCATAGCCTCGGGTCCACAGAAGGAGACGGTCACCAGCACAGTTCCCACCACGACCACCGTCACCGCGACCATGACGGTCAGCCAGGCGCCGAGCGCGGTCGAGCGTGCTCTCCGTCGCCTTCAGCGACTGGCTAGGCCCGGCGGCGGGCCGCTCCCCCTTCCCTAATCGGCACACGGCGAGATACTGCGCGGGCGATGTCGCAGGAGAACGTGGAGATCGTGCGGAGCGTCTACACAGCGTGGAACCGTGGTGATCGAGAGACGGCGCTTGGCTTCGCGCATCCCGAGATCGTCATCGACGCAAGTCGACGCGCTTTCAATCCCACGACCTATGTGGGGAAGGAAGGCGCTCGGCGGTTGTTCGCCGACATGGACGAGGTCTGGGAGCAGTTCCACACGGAACTGGATGAACTCCTTGACGCCGATGATCGCGTCGTCGTCATCGGGCGGCTGATAGGGAAAGGGAGGGCGAGTGGAGTCGAGGTCGAGCAGCCCATCGCAGGTGTCTGGACCGTCCGCGACGGTCGGATCGTTCGGGTGGAACTCAACTACACCGACCGCCGTAAAGCCCTCGAAGCCGCCGGGCTGTCGGAGTAGGCGATGTCGCAGGAGAACGTGGAGGTCGTGCGGCGCATCTATGAGGCTCTCAACGCACGCGAATTGGCAACCGGGCTTGAACTCATCGATCGTGACTTCGAGTGGATTCCCGACAAACGCGATCCCGCCCCCGCTGTACGCGGACGAGAGGAGGTTCTGCGTTTCTTGCAGGATCAGATCGAGGTGCTCGGGATGAAGGTCGAGCTCGAGGAGGCCTTCGAGAAGGGCGACCAGGTGGTCGCCCTGGTGACCAGCCGCGCGCAGCCACCGGGCGGCAGCGTCGACTCGTTACCCACAACGGGCACCTGTGGACGGTTCGCGACGGGATCATCGTTTCCATGGAGACGTTCCCCAAGCCGGGCAAAGCCCTGGAAGCCGCCGGGCTGCGGGAGTAGGCCGATTCCCGGCTAGTCCTCGCGCAGCAGTCGTTCGAACTCGTCATCGTCGATGCTGGGGTCGGCGTCAAGTCGCAGCGCCCGCTCCAAGGCGATCATCGCGCTCGTCGTACCCTCGCGGGCCTTTTGGCTCAGGAGCCCGAGAACTTCCTCGCGGGTCAGGATTTCAGGCTTGTCGTCCATTTCGGGTGATTCCCCCAGTTTTCTTCGCAGCTTGCTTCCCGGCGGTATCTCGCTCGCTGCATTTCCGTGCCCGACCCTCGCCCTTGGGGCAGTGAACGCCTAATTGCCACCGTCACCACGTCTTTGCCGTACCGTGCATATGCGATGGATGATCTGGGCCGAGTCAATTTGGAGAGGGAGACGCCGGAAGCGCGGGACGAAGACGAGCCGTTCGAGCCCCTCCTCCAGGCAATGGTCTACCTGTGCTATTTGCTGATGCTCCTCTCGGTGCTCTCGGTCCTGGTCTACGAGGTCTCCAGGTTCGCGGGCGGCTGACCTCGCCAGTCGTCGCGACCTGATCCTCCGAGGCGAGATACTGCGCGGGCGATGTCGCAGGAGGATGTGGACTTTGTGCGCTCGATCTATGCGGGCTGGGAGCGCGGCGACTACAGCTCTAGCGATTGGGCCCACCCCCAGATCGAGTGGAACTTCGGCGCTGACGGGCCATCGCCCACTGGGGGCATAGGGATCGACGGCATGGCAGAGAATTGGGTCGGACTGATAAGCGCCTGGGAGGACCTCCATCACGAGGTAGATGAATACGTCGACCTCAATGACGGGCGGGTGCTCGTGCTCCAGCACCTGCGCGGGCGCGGCAAGGCAAGCGGACTGGAAATTGGGCAGATCGGGATGCAGGATCTGCCGGGAGCGGTCGTGCTGACTGTCAGCGGCGGGAAGGTAACGCGGCTCGTCGGCTACTTCCACAGGGAGCGGGCGCTCGCCGACCTCGGACTTTCGGAGTAGGCGATGTCGCAGGAGAACGTGGAGATCGTGCGGCGTGACCTCGCCGCCCGCGACGCGAGGGAGTGGTCGGGCCTCGCCGAGATCTGGCATCCGGAGATCGAACTCGAGGTTACGGCCGGGGGAGGCACCTACCAGGGAATTGATCGGATTACGCGGTTCTTCGACTCGTTTTCCGATCTGTTTTCCGACTATCGGGTGCAAGCTGAGGAAATCATCGACACCGGCGACCAAGTGGTCACCGTGGAGCGACTTTCGGGCAGAGGTCTCAAGGGGAGCGATGCCGGAACCTGGGTTCACGACAGGCTTTTCCGCGTCATCAGCTTCGATGACGGAAGGATTCGGCGGGTGAAGGAGTACCCGAGCCGCGCCGCGGCCCTCGCAGCCGCTGGGCTGCGGGAGTAGGCGATGTCGCAGGAGAACGTGGAGGTCGTTCGGAAAGTCATTGATGCCTTCAATCGGGGCGACTTAGATGCCTGGATGGGTTCCTCAGCCCAGAGGTCGTAGGGGAATCCCTGCCCCCTCCCTGGGTTCAGAGACGTCTACCGCAGGCGGGCGGGGGCGCGAGAGTGGATCGAGCAGCTCGATGCCGGCCACCAGGCGTTGCTCGTCGCTGGTGGCGGGATCGATGGCGGCAGCCGGTGCCTACTTCGCATGCGCCGGCTACGACCTTCACGCAGTCGGCTCACTTGACCCGATCGTCCCTGATCACATCGGCCTGAGCAAGCCACGCGCTTCCCGGACCGCACCCGACAGGCTCAGCGCGGATTGCGGGCCGCGAGCCACCCGTCCCGGTACGGGGCCAGGAACCCGATCAGGGCGGCGAGCATCGCGTCCGGAGCCTGCTCGGCGAGCCAGTGTGCGCAGTCGGGCAGGACTACGGTGTGCACGTCGTCCGCGACGAGTTCGATCGTCTTGCCGACCTGTTCGCCGAAGCTTTCCGCCCCGCCGATCGCCAGGACGGGCATCGTCAGCCGCCGGGTCTTGCGCTGCTCGTTCTGCGCCTGGCTCACCGGGAAAGCGCGGTAGAGCTCGAAGCTGCCGCGCAGCGCCTCCGGGCCGGCCGCGAGGAGGTCGACGTAGTACTTGACGGAGTCGGTAGACAGCTTCTTCTTTCCGGCCGCGTTCGAAAACTTCTCGCCGAAGAAGATGTCCTCCCGCCCGCTGACGAGCTTCTCGTTGACCTCTGGAAGTGCGTTGAACGGGATGTGCCACAGGCGTTCGTTGAGCGGCGCGGGGAGGAACAGTGGCGGCGTGGGAGACACGCCCGGAAGCGGGGCTTCCCCGAGGGCCAGGCGGTCGACCCGGTCGGGGTGATCAGCGGCCAGGGCGTAGCCGATGAGCAGTCCCGTGTCGCAGCCGACCATGGCGAACCGCTGGTGGCCAAGCGCGTCCATCAACGCCACAAGGTCGTTTGCGACGGTTGCGGTGTCGTAGCCGTCCCAGGGCTTGTCGGACAGCCCCATACCACGCTGATCGACCGCGATCACCTCGAAGTTCTCGGCCAGCGCCGGCATCATCAGCCGCCATGCGTACCAGGTCTGGGGCCAGCCGTGTACCAGCAGCAGCGGGGGCCCGTCGCCTCCGATGACCGCGTGCAGGCGCAGTGCCCCGGCGTCGACGTACCGGCTGGTGAACGTGTCCGTGAACCCATCCGCCAGGTTCGGAGCCTGCGAAACGGAGCCGGGGCCCGCCGCGGCGAGCAGGCCGGTGGACGATGCGCTCATGTGGGGATCCCCTCTCACCGCAGTCACGGCACTGGAGTGCCGCTTCCGTCACGCCCTCTCTCGGACGCACCCTACAGCGCCACTTCTCGTAGGCACGTTATGTGCCCGTTCCGTCCGCAGGATTCGTCCGCCACTCCGTTTTTTGGAGATGGCCGCCGGCTCACTGTGCCAGTGCGCCCGCCAAAAACGGCGTGCTCTAGCAAACGAGATACTGCGCGCGCAATGTCGCAGGAGCGGCGCTGAACGCTCCGGACTACGCCTATCCAGACACGGCGTCCGGGCCAGATATAGGCTTTCCGCGTCTCGTCCAACTCGCAGGGAGGAATCGTGCGTCACATCCGGCAGCACCTGACCTACGCCAACGTGATGGCGACCCTCGCCGTCTTCCTCGTCCTCGGCGGAGGAACCGCTGCCGCCCTGCACGGCCACAACACGGTTTAGTCCGACGACCTCGGGCCGGGCGCGCAGGTCAAGACAGCCGACGTGGCAAACAACGCGGTCAACGGGGCGAACGTCGTCGACAACAGCGTCACCGGGGACGACGTCAAGGAGTCCACCCTCAACGGTCTTGTGCGTGGGCGGATGCTGGACTTCAACCTGGGTGCGAGTGGCCCGGGTGCTCCCCGAACGCCGATCGCGACCGTCGGCCCCTACAAGCTCAGTGGCGAGTGCGTCAGCGTCGCGGGCGGCATCATCTTCAACGTCTATGCAAACGGCCCCGCAGGCTTTGCGGAAACCGAGTTCAACCGGGTGAACAACGACACGAACGACGCTGGTGACCACTCCCAGAGCTCGGTGCCCTCGGCCAACGTGGACACGAAAGTCCTGAACTTGGGCATCGACTCAGGCTTCGGCCGTGCCGGCGGAACGTTCGTGCTCAGGTCCAATACGGGGACGATCGTCCAGGTTCTCTTCAGTGCCGTGATGGACACGAACGGCGGTACCGGCGGT
Source organism: uncultured bacterium (assembly GCA_963772345.1). Lineage (GTDB taxonomy): Bacteria > Actinomycetota > Thermoleophilia > Solirubrobacterales > 70-9 > AC-56. Next base: position 189,198 of record CAVYXB010000015.1, read on the forward strand.
GCTTGCCACCTCTGGGGCACCGCCACCACGGGGTAGGGAGGAACCGAAGCCCCCGAAGCCGCCGGGCTGCGGGAGTAGTAGGCCCGCTGAGCACTAGTCGTCGGAAAGCAGCTCGGCCAGGTCGTCCTCAAAGGTGTACGGATCGTCGATGTGTGGCAATGCCCGAAGGAGCGCGACCAGGGCCGAAACCTTGCCTGCGCGGCCCTGCTCGCTCAAGAGGGCGAGGACCTCCTCCACGGTGGCGATCTGCTCGCGGGAGGGCGGCTCGCGGAGCAGGCTCGCGGCCCCAGGGGAAGTTGCAAGGCAACCCGCAAGGACCGCGCCGTTTCGAGACGTTACCTGGCCTTTCGTGGGACCAGGTTTGGGACCAAGTTCCAGACCCGCACAAGCGGAAGGCAGCGATTAGCGGGGCGTTTCTAGTGGGCCGGGGTGGACTCGAACCACCGACCGACGGATTATGAGTCCGCTGCTCTAACCAGCTGAGCTACCGGCCCGGGTATCTGATTATGGCTTCGCTATGCGGGTTCGGTGTCCAGTATCCATTCCCTCGGCGCTGCCTCATCTCACAGGCTGGGTCGCTGCCCAAGCTGCCCGATCAGGGCCCCCGGGTCCTCACTGCAGTGCCCGTGCCGCATAGGAGGTCAGGCTCAGCACTCGAATGGGGGTCGATGCGCTTCGATCGGCGGCGACGGGCGGCCGATAGGGTCCAGCCGCAGAGCGAGACGAGAGGAGATTCGTGGTGGCTGAGCGAGCGGCGCTGATTACGGGTGGATCGAGCGGCATCGGGCTGGCGATCGCTCGTGCTCTAGGCGAGGACGGCTACGCGCCTCACTGTGTCGGCCCGGCGCCCGGAGAAGCTCGAGGCGGCAGCCGAGGAGCTGCGCGAGGCTGGCCTCGAGGTCAACTCGGTGCCCGCGAACATGACGGAAGAGGATGCCGTCGTGAACGTTCTCGAGTCGCACCGCGACAAGTTCGGCCGGCTCGACGTGCTGGTCAACAACGCCGGCGTCGGGGTCGGCCAGCCGATGGCCGAGATCGTGACCAAGCATTTGGACATGCAGATCGGGGTCAACCTCCGCAGCCTGATCATCTCCACGCGCGAGGCCCTCCCGATGTTGAGGGAGGCCGGCGCGGAGCACGGCAAGGCGCTGATCGTGAACACGGCGTCGATCTCGGGGAAGTCGGGCCAGCCGTGGCTCTCGGTCTACTCGGCGACCAAGGCGGGCGTGGTCGGGTTCAGCCAGGCGACGCAGAAGGAGGTATCCGAAGACGGGATTCAGGTGACCGCGCTGTGCCCGGCGTTCGTCGACACGCCGATGACCGAGTTCGCGAAGGGCGAGGTGAAAGCCGAGGACATGATCCGGCCTGAGGACATCGCCGAGTCGGTGCGGTTCCTGCTGCGCACCTCGCCCGCGTGCCTGGTGCCGGAGATCGTCTTCATGCGCCCGGGCGAGCAGCTCGGGGTCTAGCGCGAGCGGCCTGCTTCCCGCCCTCCTCTCGGCGCCGGTGTTTCCGTGAGCTCGCGGCGGTTTCTCGTGGCCGCCTTCGGGGACGCGGGCCACGCCTTTCCGGCCATCGCCCTCGCTCGGGCGCTTCGGCGTCGCGGGCACGAGGCGCTGGTGGAGACCTGGGAGCGCTGGCGAGAGGCGGTCGAGGGCGAGGGCCTGGGGTTCACGGCGGCCGAGGAGTACAAGACCTTTCCGCCCCCCGCCCCCGGCTCCGAGGAGCAGACGTCGGCTGCCGACGCGGCGCTGGCCCTCGTGCCGCTGATGGAGGAGTTTCGGCCGGACGTGGTGGTGAGCGACATCCTCACGATCGCGCCCGCCCTCGCCGCGGAGAAGGCCGGGTTGCGGACGGCGACGCTGGTCCCCCACGTGTATCCCGTGCAGGAGCCGGGGATGCCCTTCTTCGCCATCGGGGCGCAGCCGCCGCGGACGGCGATCGGGCGGGCGGCGTGGCGGGCCGGGATGCCGGTCCTTCGGAGAGGGCTGGAGCGGGGACGCAGCGAGCTCAACGAGATGCGGGAGGTCGTGGGGCTGCCGCCCGTGGAGGAGTTCCATGGGGGGATCAGTCGAGAGCTCGGTGTTGGTGGCGACGTTTCCGCAGCTCGAGTATCCGCGCCAGTGGCCCGCGCACGCGCACGTCACCGGACCGATGGAGTTCGAGCTGCCGTATGCGCGACATCGAGCTGCCGGCAGGCCAGGGGCCGTTGGTCCTCGTCGCGCCGAGCACCGCCCAGGATCCGGAGATGCGGCTGGTGCGGGCGTCGCTCGAGGCGCTGGCCGAAGAGCCGGTACGGGTCGTCGCGACGACCAATCGGCCGGGGGCCGGCGCCGCGGCTCGCGGCGCCCGCGAACGCGGTCGTGGTCGACTGGCTCTCCTACTCGCAGGTGATGCCGTTGGCGGCGCTGGTGATCTGCCACGGGGGGCACGGGACGGTGGCGCGTGCGCTCAGCGCTGGGGTGCCGGTGCTGTGCTGCCCGCACGTGGGCGACATGGCGGAGAACGGGGCACGCGTGGCCTGGGCGGGAGCGGGATTGATGGTGCCCTGGCGGCTGGGCGGTCGACGCTCGCTGCGGGCGGCGGCGCGGCGGATCCTGGGCGATCGGCGCTTCACGGAGCGTGCCGGCGAGATCGCAGCCTGGTCGCGGCAGCACGACGGCGCCGGGCGCGGCGCTGAGCTCGTGGAGCAGCTGGCCGCCTAGAAAGAGACGAGGCCGGCTCAGCGGCCGGCCTCAAGCTCCGGGGGCGGGATTCGAACCCGCAACCCTTCGGTTAACAGCCGAATGCTCTGCCAGTTGAGCTACCCCGGATTGTGTTGCGACGTTGGGCCACACGGGCTTCGGGCTGCCGGCCGTCGAACTGTATCGACGCAGCCGTTGCCCCAGCCCCGGCGCCTAGCGCCCCACAGCCCGCAAAGCGCCACCGGAGCCTCAGTCAGCCGGCGCTCGCGGTCTCCCAGTGCGCGATGCGCTCCAGGAGCTCTGCGCGGCGGCGATGGAGCTCCACCGGGGGGTCTCCCCCCTCCTGCTGCGCGGCGTCGATCCGCCCCTCCAGCCGACCTGCTCCAGCTGAAGGAAGTTGAGCTCCATCGCATCCCGCGCGACCGGCTCACGCTCTGACTGCATCTTCAGGTTCGTCACCAGCGAGACCAGCTCGTCGTCCTCCCTCGGAAGACCCGTCAGCGGATCCTCCAGGTGGCTCAGGAGCCACTCCCTGGCCCGCCCCACCACCGGGGACGAAAGGTGCTCCGGCGTGAGCCGCCCCAGGAACTCCCGCCCCTCAGCCGGCGATGCGATGCACATCGAGAGCAGCGCCCGCTCGCGCCGCTCGCGCACGCTCAACGCCCTCGTCACCCTCACGGGCGGCGTCCCCGCGCCGACTTCCGGAGGGCCCCCCCGGCCTCGCGCCAACGGGCTCGCCCTCGCGCCCGCCCGCCTCCGCCGGTCCTTCGGCGACGCGCCTCATCACGAGCCCGGGATTCGCATCCAGGCGGTCGGCGACCAGCCGTGCCAGCTCGTCGCGACTGATCGACTCCCCCATCGCTCCGAGCACCGGCACCACCTCGTCGAGCGCCCGGTCGCGCCCCGCCGGCGAGCTCAGGTCCGCCTCGTCGAGGACCCAGCGCACCTGGAATTCCGGCAAGGGCATCGCATCCGCGATCAGCTCCCTGAGCTTGTCCGCTTCGCCGGCCGCGATCATCTCCGCCGGATCCTCCCCGGCGGGCATCGCGGCCACCCGGAGGTCGAGCTTGCGGCTGCCGGCAACCCGCTGCGCCCTCAGCATGGCCTCCCGCCCCGAGCGGTCCGCGTCGAGCGCCAGCGCCACCCCCTCCGTGTACCGGGCGAGCTGCTGCAACTGCTCCGGCGTGATCGCCGTCCCCATCACCCCCACCGCCTGGTCGATCCCCGCCTGATGCGCCGCCAGCACGTCGGTATACCCCTCCACCACCACCGCCCGGCCAGCCTTCGCAATCGGCCCCCGCGCCCGATCGATCCCGTAGAGCGTGCGGCTCTTCCGATACAGCTCACCCTCCGGCGAGTTCAGGTACTTCGGCTTCGTGTCCGGCCGAAGCGCCCTCGCTCCGAAGCCCTGCACGCGCCCTCGCGGATCGCGCACCGGGAACATGATCCGGGCGCGAAACCGGTCGTAGTGCCCCCCCTTTCTTCCCTTCTGCTCCAGGCCCACCGCCGCCAGCTCGGGGATCTCGAACCCGGCCCGCTGACCGCGCGTCAGCACCTGGTCCCACGCGCTCGGCGCGTATCCCACTCCGAACTCCCGCAGCACCTCGTCGCCGAGGCCCCGTGACTCCAGGTACTCGCGCGCCTTCGCCGCCTCCGTGGATTCCCACAGGTACGCCGCGTAGAACTGGGCCGTCCGCTCGAGCAGTTCCCCCAGCCGCGCTCGCCGCTTTCGCGCGTCCTCCGCGCGGGGATCCTCGCTCTCCCGCTCCAGCTCCACCCCATAGCGGTCGGCGAGCGCCTCCACGGCCTCCGGGAACCCCAGCCCCTCCTTTTCCTCCACGAACTTGATCACGTCGCCCCCCACGCCGCACCCGAAGCAGTGATAGAGCTTCTCCCGCGGGTCGACCGAGAACGACGGCGTGCGCTCCTCGTGGAACGGGCACAGGCCCATGTGGCGCTCACCCCCGCGCCGAAGGTCCGTGTAGCCCGAGACGATCTCGACGATGTCCGCGGCCTCCTTGACCCGCTCCACCGTCTCCGGCGTGAACCTGGCGCTCAAAGCCGGCTCTCCTCTGGCAGCGCCAGACGCTTGAAGGTCGCGATGCAGAACCGATCGGTCATCCCGGCGATGTAATCGGTGATCCGCTGGAGCTCGTCCGCCCCGACCGTCCCCTCGGGGACCTCCTCCGGGTGCTCGGTGTAGTGCTCGAACAGCCCCCGCAGCGTCCGCTGCACCCGCTCGTGCTCGCTCCGCGCCTCGGCCCCCAGATACACGCGCTCGAACATGAACTTCCGGAGCAGCAGCATCGCCTCCCCGATCTCGTCGCTCTGGACGATGTCTCCCGCCTTGCGCGACTGCTCCACGATGTCCAGCGCCAGCGTGTCGATCCGCTTCGCGCCCGTCGACCCGAGCAGCTCGATCTCCGCCGCCGGCAGGTCCTCCGGGCGGATGATCCCCGCCCGCAGGGCGTCGTCCAGATCGTGGTTGATGTAGGCGACCCGATCGACGAGCCTCACCACCCTGCCCTCGAGCGTCAGCGGCTGCTCGCGGCCCGTGTGGTTCAGGATGCCGTCCCGCACCGCCTCCGTCAGGTTGAGCCCGCGGCCGTCGCGCTCCAGCACGTCCACCACCCGGAGCGACTGGCGGTTGTGCCTGAAGCTGCGGCCGCCGCGCTCGCGAAGCGCTGCGTCCAGCGTCTCCTCGCCGATGTGCCCGAACGGCGGATGGCCCAGGTCGTGGCCAAGCCCGATCGCCTCGGCGAGGTCCTCGTTCAGCCCCAGCGCCCGCGCCACCGTCCGCGCGATCCCGCAGGTCTCGATCGTGTGCGTGAGCCTGGTCCGGTAGTGGTCGCCCTCCGGCGCAATGAACACCTGGGTCTTGTGCTTGAGCCGCCGGAACGCCTTCGAGTGCACGATCCGGTCGCGATCGCGCTGGAACGGCGTTCGGATCGGGCTGTCCGGCTCGGGCTCGCGACGGATCGCCGGGTACGACGGCATCCCCTTCTCCCACAGGTACTCGCCCTCCCAGGAGCGCACCCGATCCTCGAAGGAGCGGGAGGGGACGGTCGGGCGACTGACTCGAGACGGTGGACAACTCGAAAAAGAGAATAGGGTCAGGCGGTGCCCGAAACCGCGCTAGTCACCGGAGCTTCATCGGGAATCGGGGAACAATTTGCCCGCCAGCTCGCAGCCCGCGGCTGGGAGCTGGTCCTGGTCGCCCGGCGCGCGGACCGGCTGGAGGCTCTCGCCGAGGACCTGCCCACCACCGCCCAGGCGATCCCCTGCGACCTGGCGACCGAGGCCGCCTCCCTGCGGGAAAAGGTCGCGGAGCTCGGCGTCGACGTCGGCCTGCTGGTCAACAACGCCGGCTTCGGCACCTCCGGCCCCTTCCTCGACCACGATCCGGCGCGCGACGCGGAGCAGGTCCGGCTCAACTGCGAGGCGATCGTGACCCTCGCCCACGCGCTTCCTTCCCCCGATGGTGGAGCGCGGCCGCGGCGGCATCATCAACGTCGCCTCCACAGCGGGGATGCAGCCGCTCCCCTACGAATCGGTGTATGCCGCCACCAAAGCCTTCGCGATCAGCTTCACCGACGCGCTCCACACGGAGCTGCGAGGCTCGGGTGTCCGCGTCCTCGCCGTCAACCCCGGGCCTGTTCCCACCGAGTGGCAGGAGGTCGCCGGATACCCCCGTGAGCGGGTGGCCGTCGTTCCGGGTCAGATCCCCGCCGAGCAGGTCGTCTCCGAGGCCCTCGCCGCTTACGACCGCGGCCGCCGCTCGGTGATCCCCGGTCGCACCATTCGCTGGTTCATCCGCGCCACGCGGCCCTCGCCGCGCGCGGTCCAGCTCCGCGTCGCCGAGCGCCTCTACCGCCCGCGCTGAGCGAGCGCGAGCCATGCGATGGCCGAATAACGTCGAATCGGCCAACGCTATTCGGCCACGGGCGCAGCTACGCCGCGGCGCGAAGGCGAACATGGGCGTGATGCTCGAGCGTCTCGGAGACCGCCCGCTCGGCTTGGCGCAGGGCGCGTGGCGAAGCCATCGGCGTGCCCGCCAACGGGCCGCCCGAGCGCTTCGACCATGAACTCGTGCGCCTCGGGCGAGAACTCGAACCCCCCGCGCTCACACGCCGAGCAGACGACGCCTCCCGCTGCTCCCGAGAAGGCGACCAAACCCTCCGCGTCGCGGCAGCGCGCGCAAGAGGCGAGCTCGGGAGCGAACCCGGCCGCGAGAGCCAGCTTGAGACGGAACGCGAGCGCCATCGCTGGGCCCGCCGCCCCATCCCCAGCGCCGTCACCGCCGACAGACTCCTCGCCGTCGAGCAGCGCCAGGTAACGACAGAGCAGGTTGTAGGCGGGGGGGTTGGCTTCGGCGGAGTCCAACAGCCGAAGCACGGCGTCGCACCCGCGAGCCGCCGCCATCAGGGCAGGCCCACTCGAGCGAAGGTGCGAGTGCGCCGCCACGGTATGTGCGGAGGTGACCGTCGCCAGCTCCCCCCGGCCCTCGTGGAGGACGAGATCCAGCCGGAAGAAAGGCTCCAGCCGGCCGCCGAATCGCGATCGCGGCCGCCGCGACCCCTTGGCGATCGCGCCGATCCGCCCCCGCGTCGCGCTGTAGAGGTGAAGCACGCGGTCCGCCTCTCCGTAGCGGATGCTCCGCAGGACCACCGCCTCGGTCTTGTAGCTGCCTGGCATGGGCACGGAAAGATGACCGGCGGACCGGACAAATGCGGCCGACGCGCGCTTCGCGGACTCACTGCCTCACCGCATCGCGGACGGCCGCCGCGGTCACCGTCGCGGCCATCGTCCCGATGGCGATGGCCGTGAAGCGGTCAGTTCCCCCCGGCCCGCCCCCAGGCAGAAGGCGACGTCCCCGTCGACGTCCGAGAAGGCGGGATCGATCGCGCGCGCCACGCCCCCACTCGCCATCCGGGCGACGCGTGCGCAGGCTGCCTTGCCGAGCGAGGCGTCGGTCATCACGCAGGCGAGGGTCGTATTGCGCTCCTCCACCCGGGTCCAGTCCGGTGGCGCCTCCATCCCGGCGATCATCGCCGCCGTCGAGCCCATGGCGCCGTCCTTCCCCCTTGGGCCCGCAAGCACCTGGCCGTCCTCCCCGATCACGTCGCCGAACGCGTTCACCACGGCGAGCGCGGCGACCGTCAGGCCCAGCCCGTTCCGCGCGGCGGCGTAGCCGACGCCCGCCGGCACCGAGTGCTCGCGCCCGAGGATCTTTCCCACCGCCGCGCCGGTTCCGGCGCCCACTCGCCCGCGCTCCGGGACAGCCCGCGCAGCCGACTCACACGCGGCATATCCGGCGTCCGGCCCCGGGCGCACGCCCGGATCACCCTCGACGAGGTCGTAGATGACGGCGGCCGGAACGATCGGCACGACGCCGCCCGGGGTCGCGTAGCCGCGACCGCGCTCCTCCAGCCAGCGCATCGCCCCATCGGCCGCCCCGAGCCCGTAGGCGCTGCCACCGGCGAGCATCACGCCGGTCACTTCGCTGGCACCGGCGAGCGGACTGATGATGTCCGTCTCCCGCGTACCGGGCCCGCCGCCTCGGACATCCACCCCGCCGCTGCACCCCGGCGGCGCGACGATGACGCTGCACCCCGTGGCTCCCTCGGGGTCGGTCCACTGACCGACGAGGAACCCGTCCGGCGGGGGAAGCAGCTCGGTCACGCCGCCGAGCGCTTCCGCGCACGCCTCCTGGGCCGGCGGCGCAGGCGGCGCTGGCAGGAGGGACAGAAGTAAGTGGAGCGGCCGGCGACCACGATCCTCCGGATCTCCGCGCCGCACCGCGGGCACGGCTCGCCCTCGCGTGTGTGGACGAGGAACTCGTCCTGCATCGCTCCGCGTTCCCCGCGCGCGTCGCGATAGTCGTCCATCGAAGCGCCGCCGGTCCGGAGCCCGGCCTCGAGGGTGGCGACGATCCCGTCGCGCAGCCGCTCGCAGTCCTCGGGTTTCATAGACCCGGCCGGCGACAGCGGGTGGAGCGCCGCCCGATGGAGCGCCTCGTCCGCGTAGATGTTCCCGATCCCGGCGACGCCGCTCTGGTTCAGCAGGAACGACTTCAGGGGCGCCCGCCGCCCCGAGGCCAGCCTGCAGAGCTCCGCGCCAGTCAGGGCCGCAGACAGCGGCTCCACTCCCAGTCGCGCGGCGAAGTACTCGTCCACCCCGTCCCCGTCCAGGACCACCGCCTGGCCGAACCGCCTCGGGTCGGTGAACAGCAGTCGCGTCCCATCGTCGAGCTCGAAAGACGCGCGGAGGTGGCGGCGGGCCGGCTCGGCCTCATACAGACGCGGCACCCCCGTGGCACGCGCCTGCTCGAGGTCGGCCACCAGCTCCGAGCCTGGCTCCTGAAGCAGCAGGTTCCCGGTCATGCGCAGGTGCATCGCAAGCGTCCGATTCCCGTCGAGGCGCAGCAACAGGTACTTACCGCGCCGCTCGACCGCTTCGATCCTGTGGCCAGCCAGCGCGCGTTCGACCTCGCGAGGCGCGATGGGCCGCGTCCAGCGCTCATCGAGGACCCGGACTGACTCGATCGTCCGGCCGGTGATCGCCGGCTCGAGCTGACGGCGGATCGTCTCGACCTCGGGCAGCTCAGGCATGCCCGGGTTGTACTAGGTACGAGCGGGCTACTCCGGCTCCAGCGCCTGCGGCGTCACGGCGTACACCGGCGTGTCCGGATCGCCCGGGTCGGGCTCGAAGCCGTACTTGGCCTCGCATTGGGAGGCAAAGCGCGCCAGGAGCGCCGGATCCTCGACCCGCGCGGCCTGGCCGTCAACCACCCGCGTCGCGCCGTGGTCATCCAGTTGGAGGACGGAGGCCTGGAACACCCGGGGATCGCCCTCGGCGACGCTCTCGGTATCGGCGGCGAAGACGACCACCTCGTCCAGCCACAACCCCCACACCGCCGTGGTCTGGGGGCGGTTCCCCGGCCCGTCTGCACAGGCCCAAAAGCGAAAGCCGCCTTCGTTGGCCCGTCCTGGGCCGCCGTCGACCGCTTGGAGCAGCCGGGGAACCGGGTGCTCCTCCTCGGCACTCCAATCGGCCGGGGAGAGCTCGATCGCGGAAAGTGGAGCTTGCATCGATGCCTCCTCGTTATCTCACCACAGCGCGCGGATGGCTCTTGAAGTAAACCTCCTTGATCCGCTCACCGGATAGGTGCGTGTAGAGCTGTGTGGTCGCGACGTCGGCGTGCCCGAGCATCTCCTGCACCGAGCGCAGGTCGCAGCCGCCTGAAAGTAGGTGGGTCGCGAAGGAGTGACGCAGCGTATGGGGGCTCATCCTCCCCTCGAGGCCCACTTCCTTAGCGTGCCGCCTGGATGATCTTGTAGAGACCCTGGCGGGTGAGCGGCCCGCCCCGGAAGTTCACGAACAGCCTGGACTGCTGCCGCGAGCCGATCAGCTCCGGCCGGCCGGACCGCAGGTAGCGCGTCGACCGCCACCGCCGCCTCGCGGCCCAGCGGAACGATTCGTTCCTTGTTCCCCTTGCCGTGGGGACGGACGAACCCGCGTCGCAGATCGACCTCGTTGACGTCGAGCCCGACCGCCTCGGACGCGCGCAGCCCGCAGCCGTACATCACCTCCAACAGCGCCCGGTCGCGAAGCGCGATCGGATCGCCCTCGCTCACGCTCTCGAGCAGCCGCTTCACCTCGGCGTAGGTGAGCACGCGCGGCAGCTTTCGGCTCTTTGTCGGAGGGGTGAGGGCCGCCGTCGGGTCGGCGTCGATCAGCTCCTCCCTGCGGAGGTGCCGGTAGAAGGAGCGCAGGCAGGCCGTCTTGCGGTTGATGGTCGCCGGCGAGCACGCCGGCTGGCCATGGCCCGTCGCCAGGTCGGCGAGGAAGTCCGCGATGTCGGCGTGCTCCGCACCCGTGGCACTTCGACCGCGTGCGTTCAGAAACGCGCCGTACTGGAGAAGGTCCGTGCGATAGGCATCAAGCGTGTTGCGGGCGAGCCCACGCTCGAACTCCAGGTGCGCCAGGAAGTCGAGCAAAAGCGCCTCGAAGCGCGCGTCGACGTCGTTCGCACGCAATCCGGATTTCTCTACCGCGACGGCCATGAGCAGTCCTTCGCCCTGCCGCCGCGTCTCACCTTCCGGTGCAACCGGCTATGCGTCCCCGCTGGACCTCAGGTCGCGGAAGATCATCAGGCCGATCAGCGACTTCGCGTCCCGGCACTCCTCGATCGCTCCGTCGAGGTCCTCCAGTCTCCACGGCACGATCTCGATCCGCTCCTCTTCGTCCGCCTCGGCGCTCGCGTCCTCGAGGTCGGTCGCGAGATAGACGATGACTTCCTCCTGCGCGAATCCGGGGCTCGTGTAGAAGCGCTTCAGCTCCTGCCAGCGTGACGCGGACTTTCCGATCTCCTCCGCCAGCTCGCGGCGCGCGCAGTCGAGCGGATCCTCGTCCGGAACGTCGAGCTTTCCGGCCGGGACCTCGAGCAGGGCGTCCTCCCCCGTGGCCTCCCGAGGCTGACGGACCAGGTAGACGAACCGGTCGTCGTGGGCGACCATCGCAACCGCCCCGGGATGACCGACGACCTCCCGAACAGAGGTCGAGCCGTCCGGATGGCGGAACTCCTCGACGCGCACCGTGGCGATATGGCCCTCGTAGACGGTCTTCGAGCCGATCCTCTCCATGGCTCAGCCCCCAGCTCCCGCGGTCCCGGCGAGCGCGGCTCCGGCGGCGAGCGCGGCGGCGAAGAAGAGCGGGTCCTCCTCCATCGTCCGTCCCATCGTTTGCGCAGGGAGACCGCTGCGCGCGTAGCCCTCCAGGTCGACCGGCTCGACGATCACGTCGTGGCGATCGTCGCAGACATCGTGCAGAGCGTCGAGCACGCTCGGCAGATCGACCGGGCCGGTTCGCGCGTCGCCGGTGGGCCAACCGGCGAGATCGATCTCCGGCACCGGGACGCGCACGGAGCCCAGGAGCAGGTCGAGGACGGTCGCCGTGTGATGGCTCAGCCCTCGGTGTCGCGGTCGAGGGTCCGAGCTCGACATGCGCGGCGACAACAGCGTGGCCAGCCCGAGCGCGAGCGCGGCGTGCGCGCTCTCGAGCGCCGCGATGCCCCCGTGGCCGTACTCGCTCCCCGACCCGAGAATGCCCGGGCCGGGCCCGCAGAGGACGGCGTCCCACCCCAGGCGCCCGGCCGCCGCCTCGATCGCCCCGATGGTGCTGATCGCATCGTGCTCGCCGCCGTATGCCGGGCCCGCGGCGACGTGGCCGGCGAGCAGCCCGCGCTCCCTGAGCCCCGCCACGTCCCGGGACAGGGAGCCGGGGAGGGCTCCGCCGGCCGTCTGCACGTAGCCGACCCGGAGTCCCGGGCGGGCGGACGCGGCGGCCCACGCGGCCGGCGCCAGGTGTCCGTGGAGCGGCAGCACCAGCACCGGAGCCGAGAGGGCCGTCGCCGCAGTGCCAGCCTCCTCGGCGATCGGCGTCTCCACCGGCTCCACCGCGTGCTGAAGGGACGTGTAGTTCAGCTTCATCACGTGCTCGTCCCGGCGCATCGTTGCCGCCCTCGAGCCCCCGCGTCAGGTTCACGTGGACGATGTCGAAGCCGCCCGACCCGAGGCCGAGGTCGAGCGCCTCGGTGTTGACGATCACCTCGTCGCCGACCGCAACGGCCCCGACGAGCGAGGTGTCGGCCCACGCCGGGCGTGCCTCGTCGTCCACCCGGACCGTCAGCGGGTCGATCTCCACCACCAGGCCGCGGCGGAGGGTCAGCAACGGGCGGCCGCCTCGTCGATCGCCGCCTCGCAGACCGCGAGCATCTGGACGATCCGATCCGCAGCGACGCTCTCGTCAGGCGTGTGGTTCGCCTCCGTCCCATTGGCGAGCAGCACGCATTCGAACCCCGCCGCAGAGAACGCGTTCGCGTCGCTGCCACCGCCCGTCGCGACCTCGTGGGGCTCGACGCCACAGCGCTCGAGCGCGGCCCGCGCCACGATGACCGCCCGCGCGCCGGAGGCCAGCCGGTAACCGCGGAACATCTCGGTCACCTGGACGTCGACGTCGCAGTCGTGCTCGCTGGCCGCCCAGGTGCAGGCGTCCACCATGGCGCCGACGGTGTCGCTGGCTCGCGCGTCGTCGAGGCTCCGCGCCTCGCCGTCGACGCGGCAGCGGCCGGGCACGACGTTGGAGGCGGTCCCGCCGGCGATCACGCCGACGTTCGCCGTCGTCTCGTCGTCGAGACGGCCGAGCTTCATCGCTGAGATCGCTGCCGCGGCGGCCTGGATTGCGCTGCGGCCATCCTCGGGACGGATCCCCGAGTGGGCCTCGATGCCCTCGAAGTCCGCGGCCATCCGCTTGTAGGTGGGGGCGGCGGTGACGATCTCGCCGACCGGGCTCGCGTGGTCCAGCACGAACCCGAAGGGCGACCGCAGCGATTCGAGGTCGAGCTCCTTCGCCCCCCGGAGGCCGTCTTCCTCGGCGACCGTGAAGACGAGCTCCAGGCCCAGCGCCGCCGGGCGTTCCGCGTGGCGCGCGGCGAGCTCCAACAGCACGGTCACGGCCGCCTTGTTGTCGGCCCCGAGGATCGTCTCGCCGCGACTGCGAAAGACGCCCTGGTCCAGGACCACCTCGATCGAGCCGTCGTGCGGGACGGTGTCCAGATGGGAGGCGAACATCACCCAGTCGTCCCGCTTACCCGGCACGCGCACGATCAGGTTCCCGGCGCCGGCTCGCGCCGGCTCGGCCGCGCGGTCCTCCTGGACCTGGAGGCCCAGTCCGCGAAGCTCGGCCAGGACCGCGTCCGCCACCGCCCGCTCCTGGCCTGTAGGGCTCGCGATCTCGCAGAGCCTCGCGAACCGGTCGAGCATCCGCTGGTCGTCGCTCACGTTGGCGCTCGAAGGTTGAGACCCGGACAAGTCCAGCATCCGCAGCGCTTCGTCCCGTTCGTAGAACACCTCGTACCGAAACAGCTTGCCCTCTCGAAATGAGAACAGCCAGGCGATCGGCTGGACCAGCTCCACGCCGCTGGCCCGCCCGCGAGCGTGAATCTCACCGAGGCCGAGGACGCGGTCGTCCTCCAACTCCCGCCACTCCTCGACGTGAAGCTCCCACGACTCGAATTGATCGTCGATGTCGGCCAGCCATTGCCGAAAGCCCTCGTGTCCCCGGTATGGGGCCCCCGCGGGTCGAGGCCAGTGGGGTGTGGAGCGTGATCTCCGGGTCGATGGTGTCCCAATCCACCTCACGCTCGCCGGCGTTCCATCGCTCGAACGCCCCCTCGAGCAGCTCCACGTTCTCCGCCAGCGACCGGGTCACCCGCCGAAGGCTATCCGCGGTTCTGAGCGTCCGGGCTTGACGGTGTGTCCGGCCGGTGTTAGAACCGAAGCTGCGATGGAGTCGGCAACCCTCAGGCGAGCTCCGCCGCTGCCCGGTCTGATCCAGCTCGGGCTGATCGGGCTGCTGCTCGTCCTCGCGGCGATCGCGTGGGCGGTGACGAACGAGCAGATGAGCGGCATGGACGCCGGCCCCGGCACAGACCCGGGGACGCTCGGGTTCTTCCTCGGCGTCTGGGTGGTGATGATGGCCGCAATGATGTTTCCCTCCATCGCACCGATGGTGGTGATGGAGGTCCGCCTTCAGGAAGGTCGGCGCGAGCGCGGCCAGAGTGCGGCCGTCGGGACGACCGCGCTGTTCGTCGCCGGCTACCTGATCACGTGGGCGGCGGCCGGGCTGATCGGGTACGCCCTCTTCGAGATCGGAAAGGCGCTGACGGGCGACGTCTTCGCCTGGGACAACGCCGGCCCCTATCTGGCCGGCGGAATCATCCTCGCGGCGGCGCTCTACCAGCTGACTCCGCTCAAGGACGTGTGCCTGCGCCACTGCCGGAGTCCCTTCATGTTCCTGATGACCCACTGGCGCCCGGGCCGTCTGGGCGCGCTGAGGATGGGACTGGTCCACGGCGGCTGGTGCGTGGGCTGCTGCTGGGGCCTGATGGCGGCGCTGTTCGCGCTCGGCGTGATGAGCATCGGCTGGATGGCGTTCGTCGCCGCTCTGATCGCGATCGAGAAGCTCCTCCCCTGGCCGGCCCTCGCCAACCGCGGGATTGCCGTGCTGTTGGTGGCCCTTGGGCTGGGCGTGGCCTTTGCCCCGTCGAGCGTCCCCGGGTTGATCCTGCCCGACTCACCCGAGGCTCAGAGCGCTATGAAGGCCATGGGAATGGACGGCGGGTCGATGGGGGACGGCTCGATGAAGCAGGGATCGCGGCGTCGATGAACTAGACGGCTCGATGCAGGGCGGGCAGATCGGGAAGCCAGCAGGGCGGCTCGGGCTCGATGAACGACGGCTCGATGAAGGGGCAGTAGAGCCGGGGACGGCCTAGCCCGTGCTGGCCTCGCGGCGCACGGTCACCTCGGGGTCCTCGACCTCGGGTCGCGCCCCACCCTCACGCGCTCGCTCCGCGGATCGCTTCGTCGCCGCGCCCACGAACTCGCGAAACAGCGGCTCGGGGCGCGTGGGCCGGGAGTTGAACTCCGGGTGGAACTGGGAGGCGACGAAGAAGGGGTGGTCCGGGAGCTCGATGATCTCGACCAGCCTCTCGTCCGGCGACGTCCCGCCGGCCACGAGCCCCACGTCCTCCAGCCTGCGTCGAAGCAGGTTGTTGACCTCGTAACGATGGCGGTGTCGCTTGTAGATCACGGCCTCGCCGAAGATCTCCCGCGCGCTCGTGCCGTCGTGGATCTTCACCGGGTCCGCACCCAGCCGCATCGTCCCCCCCATGTCCGTGACTTCCTTCTGCTCGGGCAGCAGGTCGATCACCGGGAAGGGGGTCTCCGGATCGAACTCGGAAGAGTTCGCACCGTCCATCCCCGCCACATGGCGGGCGAACTCGATCACGGCCGTCTGCATCCCGAGGCAGACGCCGAGATACGGGATGTCGTTCTCTCGCGCGATGCGCGCCGCCTCGATCTTCCCCTCGATCCCGCGGTCGCCGAAGCCGCCTGGGACAAAGATCCCGTCGGCGGCGGCCAGCGCGTCGAGGTCGAGGTCCTCGGAGTTGACGAGCTCCACCTCGACCTTGGTCCCGTAGTGATACCCGCCGTGCGTCAGCGCCTCGATCGGCGACTTGTAGGCGTCTTCGAGCTGGACGTACTTGCCCACCAGGGCGATTCGCACTGAGCGCTCGCAGGCGTCGGCGCGGCGGACGAGCTCCTCCCACTCGGAAAGGTCCGGCGCGGGCGCCTCGAGCCCGAAGTGGTCGAGGACGAGGTCGTCCATGCCCTCGGCGCGCAGGACGAGCGGCACCTTGTAGATGTTGTCCACGTCGCGCGCCGAGATCACTGCCTCCTCCGGGACGCTCCCGAAGAGCGCGATCTTGCGGCGGATGTCCCGCTCCAAGCCCCGCTCGGAGCGACAGACGATCGCATGGGGCTGGACCCCGATCCGCCGGAGCTCGTTGACCGAGTGCTGCGTGGGCTTGGTCTTCAGCTCGCCGGCGTGCCCGACGTAGGGAACCAGGGTTAGGTGCACGAACATGCAGCGCCGGGGGCCGAGGTCCGTGTAGAGCTGGCGAATCGCCTCCAGGAACGGCAGGGACTCGATGTCCCCCACGGTGCCGCCGATCTCCGAGATCACGAAGTCGACCGCCTGCGACTCGGCCAGGATCAGGATGCGCTGCTTGATCTCGTCGGTGACGTGAGGGATCACCTGAACCGTGGCGCCGAGGTAGTCGCCACGGCGCTCGCGCCGAATGACCGAGTTGTAGACGGCGCCGGCGGTGACGTTCGAGGCACGTGACGTGTTCTCGTCGGTGAACCGCTCGTAGTGGCCGAGGTCCAGGTCCGTCTCCGCCCCATCCTCGGTGACGAACACCTCGCCGTGCTGGAACGGGCTCATCGTCCCGGGGTCGACGTTGATGTAGGGGTCGAACTTCTGGAGCTGGACGCGAAATCCCCGGCTGACCAGCAGGCGGCCGATGGACGCCGCGGCGATGCCCTTGCCGAGGGACGAGACGACGCCGCCGGTGACGAAGATGAACCTGGTCTCGCCTGGCTTCATCTTCCGGGGTCTGCCTCTTGGCCCTCGTTCAACCTGCCCCACGAGTCTAGAGAGCGAAGCAGCGGAATGCCCTCGATCGTTCGCGAGATCGAGCGGAACTCCCCGTACAGGTTGAGCGCCGCCACGAGCACGAGGGCCACCACCCGTCCGGTGTCGCCGAGCGTGATCAGCAGCGAGATCCCGGCCAGCGCCCCCGCCAGGTTGGAGCCCGTGTCGCCGAGCATCGCGCGCTCGCGGAGCGTGAACGCCGCCCCCACCAACACCGGCCCGACGAAGATCCCCAGCAGGTCGAGCGGTGCAACCGTCCACGCGCCGATGCAGAGCCCTGCGAGCAGGGCGGTGAGGACCTTCTCGACCCTGCCCGGCCGCAGGTCGAGGAGGTTGAAGAGGTTCGTGGTTCCGAGCAGTAGCACGAGGTCCACGACGTAGCCGAGGTCGTGGCGGCCGAGGCCGGAGGTCGCATATGCAGCCAGCCCCAGCGCGCCCACCGCCTTGATCGCGCCGGTGGAGAAGCGCCCGGCCGCCACGGCTCGTGCGTGCGCCCGCCAGCCCCGCGGAGCCGCGGAGTCCGGCCCGCCTCCCAGCGCGTCGTCCATGAGGCCGAGCAGCGCGACGCCAAGGACGTAGACCGCCCAGCGGCGAAGATCCGGATCCAGGAGGTCGAGGTCCGCGCGATCGTCGAGCACCGCCAGGGGAACGAGCGCCACCAGCGAGCATGCGACCAGCACGGCGCCGGCGGGAAAGGCGACGGGCCGCCCCCGATAGTTGGGGCGCGTGAGTCCGCTGCGCTCCATGTCGCGCAGCCAGGGACCGACGAACGCCGCCGCGAGGGCCAGCGACAGCGCCAGGCCGGCGAGCCTCACCGCGAGCCCGGTGGCCCGAGGGTCGGCAGCAGCCGGTCGGCTGTGGGCTTGACCCCGTAGTTCCCCTCGGCGCCGTCGAGCGCGTAGGCCAGGGCCACGCGGCCCGAGACGAGGTCGATGCTGTCCACGGTGGCCCGAAGGCCCGCGGAGCCGTAGAACCCGATCGAGGAGGGATCCGTGTCGGAGCGCTCGACGCCGACGACCGGGACGGAGGCGGAGCGCTGAAGACCGGTCAGGATGCCCTGCTCGAGCCCGTCGGTCGCCTGCGACTGGCGCGAGCCCAGGTCAGTCGGCCGGTCACGCACGAGGATGACGCCCGAGATCCCCCCTGGGCGCCCGCTGATTCCGCTCAGCAGCGGATCGCGATATCGCGCGAAGGTTGGCCCGCCGGCCACGAGCGACTCACCGAAGCGCCGCGCGAGAGCGGTCAGGTCGTTCGGGTCGTGGGCCACCTGGGCCCATGGCGTCCCCTTCGCATCGGCCGCGAGCCCGTGCATGTCCGGAGGCTCTCGCACGACGGCCACCTCCGCGAGCCGCGCCGCTGTCGGGCTGTCGCCACCCACGACGGCCTCGATATCCCCCTTGATGTCGTCCGGCAGCCCACCGAGCGCGACGACCGCGATCCGCTTGCCGTTCAAAAGGTTCCCCACCAGGCCCGGGTAGATCTGCTGTCCGAACTCGCGCTCCTGGTTGAGCTCGCCCTGGAGCGCCTGATTTCTGTCCTGCGTGTTCGCGAGATCGCTCTTCAGGCTCTTCTCGAGGTCCCTCTGCGCGCCGGAGAGGACGTTGTGCCCAAGGCCCACGCCGATGAGGATCCCGATCGCAAGCGCCAGGAAGACCGCGGCGAGCGAGGCGGCGTGGTAGCGGCCCGAGTACCCCATCAGCTAGGCGCGAGGATAGGAGCTAGCCCGCCGCGATCACTGAATGCCCAGGATGATCTTGAGCTTCAGCCAGATCAGGTCCATCAGGTCGTTGAGCGCGGGCGTTGTGAGCACGACGATCGTCAACAGGACCAGCGCGGCCACCAGGAAGAGCCCGAGCTGGCGGGAAGTGACCCCTGGGTTGTAGAGCCTGCTCACGCCCTTGGCGTCGACGAGGAGCTCGCCCACTCTCAGGCGGGTGAGGAACGTCGAGGACATCCCGTTGCGGCTCCGCTCCAGGAAGTCCACCAGGTTGAAGTGGGCTCCAACGCTCACGATCAGGCCCGCACCCTTCTCGTGGGCGAGCAGCATCGCCGCGTCCTGGCTCGTACCCACCACACGGAGCACTTGATGGTCCAGCCCGAGTCGGTCCAGCCTCGCGCACCCGGGTGCCCGACCGTCCGGATAGGCGTGGACCACCCGCTCGGCGCCAGATCGAAGCGCATCGTCGCTTGCCGAGTCCATGTCGCCGAGGACGAGGTCCGGCTTGAGCCCCGCCTCGAGGATCGCATCCGCCCCGCCGTCCACGCCGACCAGTACGGGCCGGACGTCGCGGATGTAGGCGCGGAGCGCCCGCAGGTCCTTTCGGTACGTCGTGCCCCGGACGACGATCAGCGCATGGCGATCGCGAAACCGCGTTCTGACCGGCGGAAGCTCGATTCGCCCGGCGAGCAGCTCGCCCTCCTCGCGGAGGCGCGCCATGGTGTTCTCGGCGAACGCGGCCAGCGCGTCGTCGACCCGCTCCCGCTGGTCGGATAGCTGCTCCGAGAGCTCGTCGGCGCTCCGAAGCTGCCCGACCGCCAGCACCGCCCCGTTGTGCCGAATCTCGCCGCCGACGATCGTCACCGGGTCGCCGTCCCGCAGCTCCTCGAATAGCGGGGCCGCCGGCGCGTCTATGAGCTGGACGCCGGCCACCGCCAAGAGCAGCGGGCCGGCGTTCGGATACCGGCCGGTGACCGACGGCGAGACGTTGACCACCGCGCGGACGCCGCTGGCGACGAGGTCCTCCGCTGCGACCCTGTCGAGGTCGGCGTGGTCGATGATCGCGATGTCCGAAGCATCAAGGCGCTTGATCAGCTCCTTCGTGCGTCGGCCCAACCGGGCGTTGCCGTGGACGGCGGTCTCGGGCCGCGCGGTAGCGCGACCGTTGCCCTGCGCAGGCCCGCGGCCGATTCGGAGATGGAGCGCCATCGAGACGTGGTGGATTATCCGCGAAAGCGTCCCGGAAGATTGCTGCGTCCCACCCCGGCCGCCCTACGCGGCCTCGAGGAGCTCCCGGGCGTGCTTCGACGCGGTCTCGTCGCCTCGCGCGGCTCCAAGCATGCGGACGATCTCGGCGACCAGCTCGTCGCCGTCCACCCGCTCGACCGTGGCCCGCGCCTGGCCGCGCCGGGAGTGCTTGGCGATCCGGAAGTGGGCTTGCGCGAGCGACGCGACCTGCGGCAGGTGGGTGATGCAGATCACCTGGCGCTCGTCTCCCAGGCGGCGGAGCCGCTCTCCCACCGCCCGGGCGGTGTTGCCGCCGATCCCGGCATCGATCTCGTCGAAGGCGATCGTACGCTGCCCGAGCCCCGGCCCGAGTCCGGTGAGCGCCAGCATGATCCTGGAGAGCTCGCCGCCCGATGCGGCATCGCGCAGGGGGGACGGGGGGATCCCGGGATTGGTCGCGATCCGGAGCTCCACGGTCTCGGCCCCGCTGGGCCCGAACCCGTCGGCATGCGGGTCCAGCGCGACCTCGAGCGCCGCTCCCTCCATCGCGAGGGCGGCCAGCTCGGAGCGCACCCGCCTGCTGAGCTTGCCGGCGGCCTTCGCCCTGGCATCGCTCAGCTCAGCGGCGAGCTTCGCCCGCAGGCGGGTCGCCTTCGCGAGCCGGCTCTCGATCTCGTCGGCTCGCTCATCGGCGTGCTCCAAGCGCTCGATCTCCCGCCTGCACCGCTGGGCGTGCTCGAGGACAGCCTCGAGCGAACCGCCGTGCTTTCGCTTCAGACGGTCCAGCTCGTGCAGTCGCTCCTCCACCTGCTCGATGCCGCCCGGCTCGGTGTCGATCCCGTCGAGGTAGGAGCGCAGCCCGCTCGCGACGTCGTCGAGCTCCAGGGCGGCCGCGCCGATTCGCTGCGCCAGTTCGTCAAGCGAGGCATCGAGGCCCTGCACGCCCGCCAGCTCCGCCTCCCCCTCGCCCAGCAGGGCACGGGCGGCGGCGGCGCCGTCGTCGGGCGCGGCGATCCGCGCCAGCGCCGTGGACGCAGCGGCTCGGAGCCCCTCGAGGTGGCGAAGGCGCTCGCGCGATGCCTCGAGCTCGCGCTCCTCGTCGGCATCGGGCGCAGCCGCCTCGATCTCGGCGAGCTCGTAGCGAAACAGGTCCAGATCCCTCTCCCTCGCACCCTCGCGGGACCGGAGCTCGTCGAGCTCTCGCTCCAGCGCCCCCACCTCGTCGTGCGCCGCCCGGTACCGCGCCCGGCGCTCCAGGTGCAAAGGACCGGCGAAGCCGTCGAGGATCTCGAGTTGCGCGGAGGCGAGCACCAGCTTGCGATGCTCGTGCTGGCCGTAGAAGGCGAGCAGCCGAGATCCAAGCGCCCGCAGGTCGCTCGACGACGCGCTTCGCCCTTGCACGAAGGCGCTGGTGCGACCGCCGGAGCCGATGCGCCGCCCAAGGGCGATCTCGGCGGCCCCGTCGGGAAGGCGCTCCTTGAGCTCCGCCAGCTCCGGGTCGTCCAACAGGCCGTCCGGCAAGGCGAAGACGCCCTCGACGTATGCCTCGTCCGCGCCCGGGCGCACGATCTGCGGCCTCGCCTTGCCGCCCATCAGGAGGTCGAGCGAATGCGCGAGGATCGTCTTGCCCGCCCCGGTCTCCCCGGTGATCGCGTTCAGGCCAGGCGCGAGGCGAAGCTCGGCGCGCTCGATCAGCAGCAGGTTCTCGATTCGGAGCTCGTGCAGCACGGACTGGTTACTTAGCAGCGAGCAGGGACGGATCCGCGGATGCTTGACCGCACACGCGACTCAGTGTGCGAGGTGGCCGAACTTCTCCCGGATCCGCCGGTAGAAGTTCGAGCCGGGCAGCTGCGCCAGACGGCCGACGTTCTCGCGGAAGCGGACGGCCAGCTCCTCCCCGCTACCCAGCTCGCCCACCGGCTCGCCGTCCAGGACGACGTCCACGGGGTCCCTGCCGGTCGCGTTGGCGACGTGAAGGACATCGTCCGGCGCGACGACGAGCGCTCGCGCCGTAAGCGTGTGTGGCGCGATGAAACTCACCACGTAGCCCTTTACGCCCCAGGCCAGGATGGGCCCCTGGTTCGCGAGGTTGTATCCGGTGGATCCCGCCGGGGTCGCGGCCACGAGCCCGTCGCAGCGGACATGCCCCACCTCCCGTCCGCCAAGGCGGTACGAGAGCTCCGCCACCCTGCCGTGCGGCTTGCGGATGAAGGAGACGTCGTTGAGCGCAATCGGCATCGCCGTCTCGATCTCGGGCGCGAGCCCGGGAAGCGCCATCACCTCGAAGTCCCCCTGAAGGCGCGCGCGAGGGCGCTCTCGAGCTCATCGCGCTCGGCCGCGGCCAGGAAACCGACCGTGCCGAAGTTGATGCCGAAGATCGGGATATCCGTGTCCGCGTATGTGCGGAGCGCCTGGAGGATCGAGCCGTCCCCGCCCAGCACCAGGCAGAGGTCCACCTCCTTCGGAGGCTCGTCGCATGGCTGGAGGCCCGTCGCGCCCGTGCCGTGCTTTCGCAGCTCCTCGGAGTCGGCGTAGAGGGTGCATGACGTGCGGCTCGCCGCCTCGGCCGCCGCGCGGAGCGCCTCTGCGGTCTGGTCCGGCTGGGTGTGCGTGAAGACGACCGCCGTCCGCACCGTGGCGGGCGCCACGACCTCGGTGCTCACGGCTCCGCCTTTGCGATCGCGGCCTCGACGTCGTCGAGCTCCGCTCCTTCGGCGCCGCACCACATGAACGTCTCCAGGTTGCCCTTCGGCCCGGGAAGGCCTGACGAGGCGAACCCCTTCACCCTGAGCCGGATGCTTCGCGCCGCGTCGACCACGCCCCGAAGGGCCTCTCGGCGCTCGGACGCAGAGCGGACGACGCCGCCGCGGACCCGGCCCTTGCCGAGCTCGAACTGGGGCTTGACCAGGGCGACGATCTCGCCGCGCGACGCGAGGCATCCAGCGAGGGCGGGGAGCACCTTGGCGAGCGAGATGAAGGAGACGTCCACCGTGACGAGCTCTGGGGCATACGGGAGGTCGTGAGCACGGAGCTCCCGCGCGTTCACTCGCTCGAGTGCCTCGACGCGCGGGTCGCCACGAAGGCGCCAGTCGAGCTGGCCATAACCGACGTCGAGCGCGATCACTCGCGCCGCGCCCCGTCGTAGCAGGCAGTCCGTGAACCCGCCGGTGGAAGCGCCCACGTCCAGACAGGCGCGTCCCCCCACCTCCAGGCCCAGGGCGTCGAGCCCCCGCTCGAGCTTCAGGCCTCCACGCGAGACGTATCGCGGCTCCTCGTCGAGGAGCAGCTCGGCATCGTGCGGAACGAGCTCGCTGGGCTTGGACGCCCGGCGTCCGTCGCGCCCGATTCGCACCCGGCCCGCGCGCACCGAGGCCGCTGCGCTCGTCC
The DNA here is from genome assembly GCA_963772345.1 of uncultured bacterium. Lineage (GTDB taxonomy): Bacteria > Actinomycetota > Thermoleophilia > Solirubrobacterales > 70-9 > AC-56. Next base: position 212,271 of record CAVYXB010000015.1, read on the forward strand.
TCGAGCCGGCCAGCCCGCGGTCCGCGAGCAACGCGTCGATTCGACGGCGCTCCATGGGGTCAACGGTACCTGCAGGGACTTCCGCTCGCGGGATTTCGATTGTCGGCGGAACCGCGGCCGACGAGCCGGAGGCTCGGCGCCGAGCCAGAGCTTCGCGCCAAGCGTCACGAGGCGAGCCCACATCGAACGAGAAAGGACGCCCCTCCCTGGACGTCCTCTCTCTCGTCTGCCTGGCTCATGAGAGGGGTGCGCGTGCCTCTCCTCCCAGCCGCCTGAGCAGACGCGAAGACCCTAGCCGCGCTCAGCCAGTTTGCAACTACCGATACCCAGTCCCATTACCGCTGGAAACGATCAACCTGCCCGAAATCCGCTTCTACAGAGATTGACCAAGTGTGATCGCAGTCACACACGAATCGCACATACGTTCGTATCTTGAATGGCGTCATGGGTAACTCAAATGCGATCCCAGTCTCGGCTCACGCAGTGATCGAAACGGTCGCGGCGCCCGCGATCATGGCGGCTCCGTTCGTGTTCGACTTCGGGCAGGCCGCCTCGATCGTCGCGTTCGCCGTCGGGGCAGTGCTCCTCGGTCTCGCCATCCAGGCGGCGGGTCCGTCACGCACCATCCCCCTCGCGGCGCACGCCGGCTTCGACTACACGCTGGCGGGAGTCGCGGCGCTCGGCGGTCTGGCCGTCGGCATCGCCACGGGCGAGTGGGGCGCAACAAGCTTTCTGGTCGGCGTAGGCGCCGCCCAGGTGGCGTTGACCACGGCAACGCGGTTCAGCGCCCCCCTAGGCGCCTGAGGTGTCGGCCTCCCTCCCATAGACACATACATATATCTCTCCTCCCTGTACCCCCGAGACGCCCCGCAAAGTGCGGGGCGTTTCGTTTTGGGCTTGAGCAGGCGGTTTTGCGGCCGCGACGCGCGGCGTCTACCGAGCGCGCGTCCGACTGTAGGCCCGCCGCTTAGGTGACCAGGGTCTTGTCGCCGTCGCAGACGTGCTTGCGGCCTCCCTTTGTGTACGTCTTCTCCTTCAGCACGAGCTTGGCCGCGTCGGCGCCGGTGCCGTTCTGCTGAGCCGGGCCCGCGCCTCCGACGAAGCCGCTCTTACTCGTCTTCGCGACGTCGACAGGCACGAAGCCGTTGCCGTAGTCATAGCTGAACTTGACCGTCCGGTTGGCCGTGCACTTGGGGGACGTGTCCAGGGGCAGCTAGCACCCAGATCGTGTTGCCGATCGTGTCGCTGTCGATGAAGACCAGCTGCGCCGGATGGTGCGTCGCCTTCGCCGGCGCGATGGCCGGAAGGATCAGCGCACCTGCGCAAACGCAGGCGCACACCCCGCCGATGATTCGCTTCATGAGATTCTCCCCTGGTCGTTGTCCGTGCACTTGTCGAGCCTACCCGGAGCGGGCGGCTCCCTGCGTCCACCTGTTGCGCTGGTACTACTCCGGAGCCTGAGACGCGCGAGTGCGGGCGGTGGGCAGCTTGGCGGTGCCGAAGGGGGCAGCCCTCCTCTTGGTGCCTCAGCCCAGCTCAGCCTTGACCTCGCAGCGGTCGATTGAGGCCGCGTACCCGGGGTGTCTGACGGGTCCATGGCCTCGAGCGCGGCCTCCGCTGCGGCCATGTCGTCTGCCGTCTCAAATACCTGGATCACGACCGCAGTGCCCTGGTCGGGGTCATGGAGAATCTGAACCTGCTTCGCGGGGATATCCACGGGCGGGCCCTCGCGGGCCTCGGCCTCGGCCACTCGCTCGTTCATGTGATCAGCATCGACATCAGTGAACCGGACTACGCGCGCATACATGAGGCTCCTTTCGGTCGCGGGTCAGGGGCTATCTTCGCCGCGAACAGGAGAGCCATGCAAGAGCTAGGCGCGGGCTGCGGGAGTAGCGGGGCTGGAGCCGGGCGCCAATCGAGTCGCGCGTCGCGCGACTCCCAAACAGGTAATGACGATCGGTACCCCGGTTGCGCGGCCGCTCGGGCCGCGGTTAGGGTCGGGCCAACTGTCCAGCACTGGCACCTTGCGCTCGAGCACGGCTTCCCGCTCGGGCGCGTGCCTCCTCTGTGCGAGACAGGGCGGGCGGGAGCGTCCCCAGGGAAGGGGTCAGCTTCCGTGCCACGACGCGGAAGCCGCCCTGCGGCGGGTCGCTGGCGCGGGTCGCCTTCTCCCGCGTTCGCGGCATACTGCCGGGCGCGATGTCCGAGGAGAACGTTCAGCTCGTTCGCCGCATCTACCCGGCCGGTGGGTGGAGGCGTGACCCGCCATCGCCCGCGACTTTCGATGGCCGGGCAAAGGGTGGGCTGAGCGGTGGTCTCGAACACGGCTGCTCTGCGGCGAGAGATCGAACGGGCATTGCCGGACCGTCCGTTCAGCATCGAGCTCTGGGACGGATCGGAGGTCCCGGCGACCCGCGAGGGCCCGACGCTTACGATCAAGTCGCCGCGGGCGATCGGACACGTCCTTCGCGCGCCCGGAGAGCTCGGCCTGGGGCGCGCCTACGTGTGCGGCGACATCGACGTCGACGACCTCGACGGCGATCATCTCGCTGCTCGGGCGCTGGAACCCCCCGCCGATGGGGACTGCCGACCGGCTTCGCTTCGGCGCGGCGGCGCTGCGGGCATTCGGCCTCTCGCGCCTCCCGTCCCCACCGGCGGCTGAGCTCCAGCCGGGCCGTCGCAAGCACACGAAGAGCCGTGACGCCGAGGCCGTCCGACACCACTACGACGTCTCCAACGAGTTCTTCGCTCTCTTTCTGGACGAGACGATGACCTACAGCTGCGCGCTGTTCGAAGAGGGAGTCGAGACGCTGGAGGACGCCCAGCGCGCAAAGCTCGAGCTGATCTGCGGAAAGCTCCAGCTCAAGCCGGGGATGCGAATGCTCGACATCGGCTGCGGCTGGGGGAGCCTGGCCATCCACGCCGCTCGCGAGCACGGGGTGAGCGCTCTCGGCATCACCCTGTCGCCGCCGCAAGCCGAGCTCGCCCGCGAGCGGGCTGAGGCGGCGGGGGTCGGCGACCGAGTCGAGGTCGAGGTGATGGACTACCGCGACCTTCCCGAGGCGAGCTTCGATGCGGTGGCCAGCATCGGCATGGTCGAGCACGTCGGCGAGGGACAGATCGACGAGTACGCCGCCCAGATCGCCCGGGTACTCGGGCCGGGAGGGCGGGTGCTGAACCACGGCATCACCTACGTTCCTTCGTCGAAGAGCGGCGCTCACATCGGGGGCGCCTTCTCCGACCGCTACGTGTTCCCCGACGGCGAGCTCCTCAACCTCTCGCGCATGCTTCAGGCGTTCGAGCGCGCCGGGTTCGAGGCGCTCAACGTCGAAGACCTCCACACCGACTACGCGGAGACGCTCCGGCACTGGACGACGCGCTTCGAGGACCACCTCGAGGAGGCCGAGCGGCTGGCGGGGCCCGAGCGCACCCGCGTCTGGCGGCTGTACCTCCGCGCGGCGCGAAACAGCTTCGAGGTCGCCAACAACGCCGTTTATCAGCTGCTCTGCAGTCGGCCGCTCACCGAGGGCCCGAGCGTCAAGCCGACGGGAAGAGCGCCATGGAGCGGCTCGTCGGAGGGTTCCGCCGGTGCGAGTACCGGCGTAACGCCGATCCCGCGCTCCGGAACGGCACCGCAACCGACACCCTGGCGTACGACGGGTACCTTGACCGTGGATGGCCAAGCCGGTTCACATCGGCTGCTCGGGGTGGAACTACCGCGATTGGCGTGGAGCGATCTATCCCGAAGGGCTTCCAGCGCGGCGCTGGCTCGAGCGCTACGCCGAGCTCTTCGACACGGTCGAGGTGAACAACACGTTCTACCGGCTGCCGTCGCAGTCGGCGGTCGAGGGCTGGGTGGAACAGACCCCGCCCGGGTTCGTAATCGCCGTGAAGGCGAGCCGTTACCTGACTCACGTCAAGCGGCTGCGCGAGATGAAGCGCGGGGCGGCCAGGTACTTCGAGGCGATCAAGCCGCTCGCGGACTCGCCGAAGCTGGGCCCTGTGCTCTGGCAGCTGCCGGCGAACTTCAAGCGCGACGACGAGCGCCTCGGCGAAGCTCTCGAACGAGCTTCCGAAGGGGCGCCACTGCTTCGAGTTCCGCCACCCCAGCTGGTTCGTCCCGGAGGTATACGAGCTCCTGCGGCGCCACCGAGCCGCGCTCGTGATCGGCGACGACCCGGAACGCCCCTTCCAGAGCCACGAAATCACCGCCGATTGGACCTACGTCCGCTTCCACCGTGGAAATCGCGGGCGCCGGGGCAACTACTCCGAGCGGGAGCTCGAGGATTGGAAGCGCCGCATCGCGGCATGGCGCGCCGACGTCGAGGTCTTCGCCTACTTCAACAACGACTGGGAGGCCTTCGCCCCGCGCAACGCGATGTGGCTGGCGGAGCGGCTCAGTTAATCGCGCATCGGCGCATGGGCGCGCAGCGCTTCCAAGACCCGCTCGGCCACCGCCTCACCGGTGAAGCCGACCTCCTCGCGCAAAAGAGCCGGCTTGCCGTGGGTGACGTAGCGATCGGGTAGCCCGACGCGGATCACGCGGGCCCGGGACTGAGGCGCTGCGAAGGAGTCCTCGAGGTGCTCGAGCACAGCAGCGCCGAATCCGCCGGGAAGCACGTTCTCCTCGATCGTGACGACGAGCTCGTGCTCGCGGGCGAGTCGCTGCGCCAGCTCGGCGTCGAGTGGCTTCGCGAAGCGGCCGTCGGCCACCGTGACGTTCAGGTCGTGCTGACCGAGGATGCCGGCCGCCCGCAGGGCCACCTGAACGCCATAGCCGTAACCGAGCAGCGCAACCCGTTCACCCTCGGCGAGCAGCTCGCCCGTGCCGATCGGGATCTCCCTCCCCCACTCCGGAATGGGCACACCCTCGGCTGCGCCGCGCGGATACCGCAGCGCGATCGGCCCCTCGTCGTGGGCGAGCGCGGTGCGCAGCATGTGGACGAGCATCGCCTCGTCCCGCGGCGCCATCAGGACGATGTTCGGGAGCGGGCGGAGGTAGGAGATGTCGAAGGCGCCGTGGTGGGTCGGGCCGTCGTCGCCCACCAAGCCCGCTCGGTCCATCGCGAACACCACGTTGAGCTTCTGCAGACAGACGTCGTGAACGATCTGGTCGAAGCCCCGCTGTAGGAACGTGGAATAGATCGCGCACACCGGCTTCGCGCCCTGCAGCGAAAGCCCCGCGGCGAACAGCACCGCGTCCTGCTCCGCGATCCCCACGTCGTAGTACTGGTCCGGCAGCTCCTTGCCCAGCTTGTTGAGGCCCGTCCCCCCCGCCATGGCCGCGGTGATCCCGATCACCCGTCGGTCCCGCTTCGCCTCCGCCACCAGCGCATCCGCGAACACCGCCGTGTACTGCGGAGGCGACGGAGGCGGCGGCGGCTCCAGCTTCTCGATTCCCTCCGGCGAGTCCGACTCCCGGACCGGGACAGGCTTCGACTCGGCCGGCATCCGGTTCACGATCGACTTGGGCTTCGCCGCGTGCCACTTCTCCATCCCCTCCAGCCCGCCCTCCTCGGCGGGCGTGAAGCCCTTGCCCTTGACCGTGTGGATGTGGACCACGACCGGCCGCTGGGCGCCCAGCGCATCCCCGATCGCCCGGCGCAGGGCACCGACGTCGTGCCCGTCGATCACCCCGACGTAGGCCAGGTCGAGCTCCTCGAACAAAAGCCCCGGCGCCGCATACGACTTGATCGCGGACTTGAGCTCGGGGCCGAGGCGCTCGATCGTCGATCCGACCCCGAGCGGCAGCCGCGTGAGCCGCTCCTCCATCCCCTCGCGCGCGTGATAGAGGCGCGGGTTGAGGCGGAAGCGCTGAAAGTAGCTGGCCAGCGCGCCGACGTTCGGAGAGATCGACATCCCGTTGTCGTTGAGGACGATCACGATCGGCGTCTCGAGCCCACCGGCGTTCTGGAGGGCCTCGTAGGCCACGCCGCCGGTCAAAGCCCCGTCGCCGATCACGGCGATCACCTTCCCGTCGGGCCCGATCCCCTTGCGCATCGCCTCCTTGAGGCCGACGGCGTACCCGATCGAGGTCGAGGCGTGGCCAGCCCCCATGATGTCGTGCTCGGACTCGAACACCGAGCAAAACGGCGCCAGCCCCTCGTATTGCCGGATCGTCTGCAGGCGATCCCGCCGCCCGGTCAGCACCTTGTGGGGGTAGGCCTGATGGCCGACGTCCCAGAGGATCTTGTCTCGCGGTGAGTCGAGCAGGCTGTGGAGCGCGACGGCGAGCTCACAGGTCCCGAGGTTTGCGCCGAAGTGGCCGCCGATCTCGCCGATCACGTCGATGATCAGCTCGCGCACCTCCTGGGCGAGCGCCTGGAGCTGATCGTCGCTGAGCCCGGCCAGGTCCTCTGGGCCGTGGACCCGATCGAGCAGCGGCTCGCCGCGGGGTTCTCGTTTTCCGCTGTCGCTCATGCGTGGCGCGTATGGATGAAGTCCGTGATCTGGCTCAGGTCACGCGGGTCGCCGCTCACCGTCGAAAGCGCCTCCTGCGCCTTGCGATAGGACTCCGCCGCCAGCTCCCGCGCTCGCTCCAGTCCGAACAGGCTGACGTATGTGACCTTGCCATGACGCTCGTCGCTACCGTGCGGCTTTCCGAGCTCCTCATCGCTGCCCGTCACGTCGAGGATGTCGTCCACGATCTGGAACAGGACGCCCAATTCCTCGGCGAACCGGCGATACGGAATTGTCTCAGGTTCCGGCACCTGCTCCAGGGCCAGCACAACCCCGACGCTCGCTGCGATCAACCGGCCGGTCTTGAGCGCGTGGAGTCGCCGCAGTTGCTCGGCGTCGAGATCGCCCCCGCTGACGTCCATGTACTGGCCGCCGACCATCCCGTCGACGCCCACCGCCGCCAGCAGCTCCCCGAGCGCAGCGAGAACGGCCCCGGGCTCCCCGCGCTGGCGCCCGACGAACAGATGGAGCGCTTCGGCGAACAGGCCATCCCCGGCGAGGATCGCCACGTTCTCCCCGAACATCACGTGCGAGGTGGGACGCCCGCGCCGAAGCTCGTCGTCGTCCATCGCGGGGAGGTCGTCGTGGATCAGGGAATAGGTGTGGATCAGCTCGATTGCAGCCGCCGCCGGGAGGACCGACTCGGGCTCTGCTCCCAGCGACCGCGCCGTCGCGAGCGCCAACACCGGCCTGATCCGCTTTCCGCCGGCCAGAAGCGAGTAGCGCATCGCTTCGTCGAGCCCCTCGATCTCCGGGATCGCTGCGAAGCGAAGCTTCCCCAGGTACCCCTCGACCAGCTCGCGGAGGTCGTCCGGGTATGTCGCGGTGGCAGCTGACCGACTGCCCGCCGGGACCCCGTTCACGTCGCTTCGCCGGCCCTCGCCTCGCGAAGCGCCGCGTCGATCTCCGAGCTCCCCTTTGCGACCAGGTCGGCGGCCTCCCGCGCGAGCGCCTCGGCCTCCTCGGCGCCGAGGTCCGGCTCGCGAAGCCGAGCCGCGATCTCGCGCAGGCGTTGGATCAGGTCGTCGGTGGTGGCCATGGCGCCAAACGGTACATCGGCCGGGCCGCGTCGATTGGCCGCTCGCCGCCCAACGTGGCTCAGGCCTTCTCGGCTTTGGCGGCCGCGCCCAGGATGCCGTTCACGAAAGCCGGCGCCTCGGCGCCGCAGTAGCGCTTTGCCAGCCCCACCGCCTCGTCGATCGCGACCTCGGTGGGGACGTCGTCGCGGTGGTGGAGCTCGTAGAGCCCGACCCGCATGATGCTCTTCTCGAGCGCCGCGATCCGGTCCAGCTCCCAGCCGCGCGCCAGCCGCGCGATCTCCTCGTCGAGCTCGGCCTCGTGCTCCTCGACGCCCTCGACCAACTCGCGAGTGAACGGTTTCGCGTCGTCCGGCGACCCTTCTTCCTCGGGCCCCCTGACCTCCCGCGCGTACAGGGCGAAGACGGCCGCCCGGCGCTGATCAGACCGACGCATGAGCTAACCGCACGGCTGATGGGCTCAGGCGCGAGAGACGTACTCGCCGGATCCGCGTGTCAACTCGAACCCGGTCACCTTCGTTCACGAACAGCGGCACCTCGACCCGGACCCCGGACTCGAGCGTCGCGGGCTTCGTGCCGCCGCCGGAGGCGGTGTCGCCCTTCACCCCCGGCTGGGTCTCCGCGACGGCCATCTCGACCGCGCTCGGCACCTGAACGCCGACGGGCCGCTCGTCCACGAACAGCACCTCGACCTCGGAGTTGGGGAGCACCCACCGCATCGTGTCGCCTGCCACGTCACGGGAGAGCTCGAGCTGCTCGTAGCTCGAGTTGTCCATGAACACCGCGGCTTCGCCCGAGTCGTACAGGTACTGCATGCGGCGAGTCTCCGTGCGGACCGGCCGGAACTTCTCGCCGGCGCGGAAAGTCCGGTCCTGAACGCTGCCGTCGTCGAGCTTGCGGAGCTTGGTCCGCACGAACGCCCCGCCCTTGCCGGGCTTCACGTGCTGAAACTCGAGGATCCGGTAGATCGTCCCGTCCACCTCGATGTGGGTGCCGTTCTTGAACTGGTTGGTCGAAATCGCCATCGGCCCTCAGCCTACAGTCGCGCGCGCTGCAAGCATTAGCGGCCACGTGGCCCGAGACGACGAGAGTGGCCCAGACCCAGGATCAGCACTGTCCTCCGCGAGGGCGAGCGGGTCACGCCGCTCGAGCTGTTCTTCGACCTCGTCTTCGTTCTCGCGCTCACGCAGTGCACCACGCTGATGTACCACCACCCGACCTGGGAGGGCCTCGCGCAGGGCATGCTCGTCCTCGGTGTCCTTTGGTGGTCCTGGACGGGCTACGCGTGGCTGACCAGCGTCGTCGACCCCGAGGAGGGGGCGGTTCGCATCGTCATGTTCGCCGCCATGGCGTCCCTGCTTCTCGTCGGGATCTGCGTTCCCGAGGCGTTCAACAGCCTCGCGCTCGAGTTCGCCCTTGCCTACGGCGCGGTGCGTGCCGCCCACATCGCGTTGTTCATCCTCGCCTCGGGGGACGATCCCGCCCTTCGCCGCTCGACCGTCGGCCTGGCTGGCGGCACCGCGGTCGGGGTGGGCCTGCTGCTCGCAGCGTCGCTCTTCGACGGGCTGGCGCAGGCGGCCATTTGGTCGCTCGCACTGCTCCTGGACATGGCCGAGCCGTTCTTCTTCGGCTCCGAGGGCTGGAAGCTCGTCCCCGGGCACTTCGCGGAGCGGCACGGGCTGATCATCATCATCGCCTTGGGCGAGTCCATCGTCGCGATCGGCGCCGGAGCCGAAGCGCAGCCTCACCGCGGGGATCGCGGCGGCGGCAGTGCTGGGCGTCACCGTGGCCGCGGCGCTGTGGTGGACCTATTTCGACGTCGTAGCCCTGGTCTCGGCGCGTCGGCTGGCCCGCGCTCCAGAGGGCCGGGAGCGAAACGAGCTCGCCCGCGACTCCTACTCCTACCTCCACTTCCCGATGGTCGCGGGAATCGTGCTGGCCGCACTCGGCATGAAGAAGACCCTCGGAGCGGTGAGCGACCCCCTGGACGTCGAGCTCGCCTTCGCGCTCCTGGGCGGCGTCGCCTTCTATCTGCTGGGCCTGGTGGCGTTTCGCTTCCGCCACATTCACTCGATCAACCGGCAGCGCCTGCTGGTCGCCTTGATCCTCTTTGCGCTGCTGCCGGCGGCCGTCGCGCTGCCCGCGCTCGCCTCGCTTGCGATCGTCGCCGCACTGTTGAGCGCGATGATCACCTACGAGACGGTCAGCTACGGCGAGGGGCGCGAACGCGTCCGCCACGAGGACTTCGTCCCGGAACGGCCGTCGGCGTAGACGGGGCCGCCGCTCAGCCCGTCACCGGCGAGCCTTGACCTCGCAGCCGCTGATCGCGGAGTTGGGATCCAGCGGCAGCGGGTCGAGCTCCGCGCCGTCGGCAGCGCCCGGGTTGCTCCCGCCGTCGCAATTGAGGACGGCATCGGCCTCCTGGTCCCGAGCGTTCAACAAGTCGTTCCCGTTCATTCCCCTCAGCGTGTCGGCACCCGATCCTCCTGACAGGGTGTCCGCGCTCCACCCGCCGATCTCCGTGTCGCTCCCGCTGCCACCGAACACCGAGCTCCTGACGCCTGTCGAGTTGAGGACGCGATCGGCCCGATCCGCGACCGCGACCCTGATCCGGCCGATGGTCGCCGCGGCGCACTTGACCGCTGACTCCCCGATGGCAACGCAGCCCGCGCCGGGGTGAACCCCGGAACCGGTGAACCCCCCGCCGGCGAGGTCCGTGACCCGAAGGGTGCCCGAAAGGGGATGCGTGATGACCACGTTGTCCATCGCCCCCGGAGCGGCATCGACAGCCAGCACTGAGCCGATCTCGCGCACGGACGCCGTCCGCACCGTGAAGGCGCGCACGGCGGGCGCCGGATCCGGGTTCCCGTGCGAATCGACCGCCCGCACGTAGAACGTGTGCGGTCCATCTGCGAGGCGCGAAACGGTGTGCGGCGAGGTACAGGCCGCGAAGGGGCCCGTATCAACCTTGCACTGGAAACTGGAGCTCGGGGTCAAAGACGAGAAGGCGAAGGTCGGAGTTTGGTCGTTCGTGGGGCCGTCTGGACCGGCGGTTATCGCCGTAGCCGGGCGCACGTCGGTGACGACCGCGCGACCGACAAGCGCGCCGCCGAAGTAGGTCGGCGAGCCGGTCCGACAGTCCATTGGCAGATCCGGAAGTACGGGGAAGTACTCGAAGCGGTCCACGCCGGAACCGCCGTTGTCCACGACCTTGACCGTGAAGGCGCTAAAGCCGGGACGCGAAGGAAACGGGCCATCGACGGTCATGACCGCGGTGTTCCCGTCCACGTCAAGGCAGGTCACCGGGCCCGAGATCGGAAGCATGCCCCCCGCGTTGAACGACACCTGCCCGCCCGGGTTCTCCCCGGAGGGGCCGCTGTGAGCGTCGACGACTATGTCGGTGGCGCTGAAGTCGTCGGTGACCACGTTGCCCCCGCTCGCCGTCGCGGTGTCGAGCTGAGCCGAAGACCCCGAGCCAGCGGCGGCACCGGGCGACACCAGGCCGACGCACATGGCCACCGCCGCCGTGCCGATGAGCTTCCTCGTGGTGACGAGCGCCTCCCCTCTCGATCGGGCTCCAACTCGTGTGGCTTAGGGTAACCGGGGTGAGCGCCAAGACGATCGTCTTCTTTCCTGAGGGCGCCTTCGGCCCGACCAACAACTGCGTCGGCATCGGCGCCGTCCTGCGAGACCGAGGGCACCGGGTGGTGTTCGTGATCGAGGAGTCCTTCGCCGGGACGCTCGAGGAGAAGGGGTTCGAAGAGCGGCTGATGCGTCTGGCCCCGGCACCCGAAGCGGAGGAGGAGCCCGGCCAGTTCTGGAAGGACTTCATCCGCGAGACGGCGCCGGTATTCCGAAAGTCGACCTTCGACCAGCTCTCCGAGTTCATCGCGCCCACCTGGCAGGCGCTCGTCGACGGGGCGCGATACGTCGACGACCGCCTCGTCGAGATCTTCGACGAGCTCGAGCCCGACGCGATCGTCGAGGACAACGTCTGCTCCTTCCCCGCCATCCCGGCCGGCGGTCGGCCGTGGGTCCGAATCGTCTCGTGCAACCCGCTGGAGCTGAAGGACCCTCACCTCCCGCCGACGTTCTCCGGACTGCCGCTCGACGACGGCTCGGCGTGGGCGGACTTCACGGCCGAGTACAGGCGGGCGATCGCCGACGTCCAGTCGGAGTTCAGCGAGTTCTGCGAGAGCCGCGGTGCCCCGTCATTGCCCGATGGCGAGCTCGTCCACGAATCACCCTGGCTGAACCTCTACCTCTATCCGCGTGAGTTGGACTACCCGCGCTCGCGACCGCTCGCCTCGACCTGGCACAACCTCGAGTCGAGCGTCCGCACGACCGACCCCGCCTGGTCCGTCCCGTCCCCGCTCGCCGGGGGCGAAGGGGCGCTCATCTACGTCAGCCTCGGCTCCCTCGGCTCCGGAGACGTGCCGTTGATGCAACGGCTCGTGGAGACGCTCGCGCAAACGCCACACCGCTACATCGTCTCCAAGGGACCCCAGCACGAAAGCTACGAGCTCGCGGACAACATGGCGGGTGAGGAGTTCCTCCCGCAGGCGGCTCTACTCCCGGAGGTCGACCTGGTGATCACCCATGGCGGCAACAACACCGTCACCGAGTCCCTGCACTACGGAAAGCCGATGGTCGTCCTGCCCCTGTTCTGGGACCAGCACGACAACGCTCAACGCGTCGACGAGACCGGGTTCGGTGCTCGGCTGCCCACCTACACGTTCGACGACCGGGACCTGGCCGAGACGATCGACCGGCTGCTGGGCGACGCCGAGCTCGGCCGGACGGCTGGAGGGGATGTCGGCGCGGCTTCGCCAAAACCCCGGCAACGAGCGGGCCGCGGACCTGATCGAGCGCCTCGCGACGACCGCGGAGCCCGTCAGCGCCTGACCATTCGGCCCTTCGAACCGCCCGCGTCCGGGCGGGGGCGTTCAGCCGGGCTCCTAGACTGGGCCGGGGGCGATGGCTCGTCAGGACCCATATCCGACCGGCGCCCGCCAGATCGGGATCGCCGCGCTCGAGGTGGTCGGCGCCGTCGGCGCCGCCACCGGGGTGGTCGCCCTGCTCGACGAGGTGGCTCCGGTCACGGGCCTCGGCGTCCTGTACGTGCTGGCGGTCATGTTCGTCGCGGTGCGTCGCGGCCAGATCGCCGCGCTGATCACGGCGCTGCTCAGCGTCGCCGTGCTCAACTTCTTCTTCATCGAGCCGCGCTATCGGCTGACGATCGCGGACTCGCACAACGTCGTCGCCCTCGGTGTCTTCCTGATCGCCGCGCTCGTTGTCGGCCGGCTCGCGGCCGCCGCCCGCCGTCAGGCGACGGAGGCCGAGCGCCGGGCGACGCTCGCGATGGCGCGCGAGCGCGAGTCCACGATTCTCGCCGACGCCGCATCCTCCCTCCTCGCCGGCCGCGACCTCGAGGCCGAGCTCGCAAACCCGGGCGGCGGCGATCCCGCGAATGACGGCTCGGCGAGGGTCGGACTGACGTCGGCCCCCGAGCAACGCGAGGGCGAGCTTGCGGTGCCCCTACCGGCGAGTCGTCCGGGATGGCTCTACGGTCGACCCGACGCGGGCTGGGACCGCTCGAGCCTCGAGCGTCTGGCGGAGGGGCTCGCGGGGCTGATCGACGTGGAGCGCGAGCGCCAACGGCTGGCATCGCGGTCAGCCGAGACCGAGGCCACCCGTCGCGCCGACGTCGCCAAGACAGCGCTCCTACACGCCATCTCGCACGACCTCCGTTCGCCGCTGACCGCGATCACCACGGCGGCCAGCGCGCTCAGGTCCACCTCGGCCACGCGCGAGGATCGCCGCGCCTTGATCGACGCGATCGAATCGGAGTCCGCCCGGCTCGCGGGCCTGGTGGACGATTTGCTCGACTTGTCGCGAATCGAGGCTCATGCGGTCAACCCGCGAACCGACTGGTGCGACCTCGGCGACGTCCTCGCGCGGGCCACGGCGCAGGCGGAGGCGCGCCGCGAGCATCAGGTGGAGCTCGACCTGCCGGCGGAGCTCCCCCTGGTGCGGGCGGACGCGGCCCAGCTCGAGCGCGTGTTCTCGAACCTCCTCCAAAACGCGATCGAGTTCTCGCCGGACGGCGCCGCGGTGCGGATCAGCGGGGGGCCGGGAGCCGGCAGGGTCACGATCCGTGTCACGGACCGAGGGCGCGGGATTCCCCGCGCCAAGCGAGCGGAGATCTTCGAGCCATTCGTCCGCGGCCACGACGACGGCCAGGGGTCGGGCCTCGGGCTCGCCATCTGCCGCGGCCTGGTGGAGGCAAACGGCGGCGAGATCCGGCTGGAGAGCACGACCGGGAATGAGACGACCTTCGCCGTCTCGTTTCCCCTCATCCGCCAGCCCGCGGAGACGCGGTGAGCAACGAGGACGAGGGACGGCGAATCCTCGTCGTCGACGATGAGCCACAGATCGTCCGCGCCCTGAAGGTCATTCTGCGCGGCGCCGGCTACTCGACCGACCAGGCCGAATCCAAGGAGGAGGCGCTGAACGCGGTATCGGTCCACCCGCCGGACGCGATGGTCCTCGACCTCGTCCTGCCCGACGGGAGCGGCGTCGAGGTCTGCAGCGAGGTCCGGAGCTGGACCAGCCTGCCGATCATCGTCCTCTCCGCGGTTGGCGACGAGCGCGAGAAGGTCAGGGCGCTCGACGCCGGGGCCGACGACTACATCACCAAGCCCTTCGGAACGGACGAGCTGCTCGCGCGCCTCCGGGCCGCGTTGCGACGGGTGAGCGAGGACGGCGGCGAGCCGACGATCGACCTCGGTGGGCTGGTGATCGACCTGGCAGCGCGGACGGTGGCCAGCGGACGGCGAGGAGGTCCACCTGACTCCCATCGAGTTCGGCCTGCTTCGCGTCCTCGCGCTCCATCGGGGCAAGCTCGTCACCCATCGGCAGCTCCTGCGGGAGGTCTGGGGGCCCGGCTACGAGGACGAGACCCACTACCTTCGCGTCCACGTCGCCCACATCCGCTCGAAGATCGAGCGCGAGCCGTCTCGCCCACGACACCTGATCACGGAGCCCGGCATCGGCTATCGGCTTCGCGACGAGCCCTGAGGGCGTGGCTTCCGAAACCGTTGACGGCGGACCGTCGGTGAACGGGCGAACGCCGAAGCCGGTCGGTAGGCATACTGCCGCCGGTGAGCGAAGCGCCCAAGCTGCTCAGTGACCTTCTCGGCGCTCCGGGCCCCTCCGGCTACGAGGGGCCCGCGAGCGAGGTGTGGCGAAACGCGGCGTCGTTCGCGGAGCTGAGCAGCGACGCCCTCGGGTCCTCGGTCGCCCGGATCGGCGCGGCAGATGCGAGGCCGCTGGTCGCGGCCGTCGGGCACATCGACGAGATCGGGCTCGTGATCACGCACGTCGACTCGAACGGCTTCCTCTACTTCGCCCCGATCGGAGGCTGGGACCCGCAGATCCTGGTCGGCCAGCGAGTCGAGGTGCAGGGGAAGGGCGGCCCCGTCACCGGCGTCGTCGGCCGCAAGCCGATCCACCTGCTGAAGGACGACCAGCAGAAGAGCGTCGTCGAGCTCCGAGACATGCACATAGACATCGGCGCCACCGGCGAGAAGGAGGCCCTGGAGCGGATTCGGGTCGGTGACCCGGTCGTGATCGCCGCGGACCCCGTGGAGCTCGATACGGGCCGCCTGGTCTCCCGGTCGCTCGACGATCGGATCGGCGCATACGTCGCGCTCGAGGCGCTTCGCCGCGTCCACGAGCGAGGGGGTCTGAAAGGGCAGATGGCCGCGGTCGCCGCGGTCCAGGAAGAGATCGGCTCGCACGGGGCTCGAACCACGGCCTACTCGCTGGAGCCCGACCTGGCGATCGCCATCGACGTCACCCATGCGACCGATGCCCCGGGGGTCGAGGAGAAGGAGCTCGGTCACCATCCCCTCGGCTCGGGAGCGGTGATCGCACGCGGCGCCACGCTGTCGCCGCGGATCTCCGAGCTCCTCGCCGAAACGGCCGAGCGGCTGGAGGTGCCCTACACGGTCGAGGCGTCCGGCTCGCGGACCGCGACCGACGCCGACGTGATCCAGATCGCCCGCGCCGGAATCCCAGCCGGGCTGGTGTCGATTCCCCTGCGCTACATGCACTCGCCGGTCGAGCTGGTCGACCTCGCCGACGTCGACGCCGCGGTCGAGCTGGTGGCCGGCTTCGCGCTCTCGCTCGGGCCGGAGCTCGACCTCACCCGCTAGCGGGCCAGGCGCCGGCGTCAGTCGACGACGAGGAGCTCCTTGGTGAAGCCGCTCATGTTGCGGGAGCCCTCGTCCGTCACGGTCACCAGGTCCTCGATGCGAACCCCGAAGCGCCCCGGCAGGTACACGCCCGGCTCGACCGTCAGCACGTCGCCGACCTCGAGGGTCTGTTCCGACTTCCGCGAGACACGCGGCGCCTCGTGCACCTCGAGGCCCACCCCGTGTCCCAGGCCGTGGCCGAAGCGCTCGCCGTGCCCGGCCGCCGCGATCAGCTCCCGAGCCGCCGAGTCCGCGTCGCGCGCGGCGACGCCCGGCCCGATCGCCCCCAACGCCGTCTCCTGGGCCGAGCGCACCAGCTCGTAGACCTCCCGCGCGTCGTCGTCGAGGTCGCCCGTGGCGACGGTGCGAGTGCAGTCGGAGCAGTAGCCATTGACGATCGCGCCCATGTCGATCAACAGCAGCTCGTTCGTCCGCACCTCCCGCTCGGACGAATCATGATGCGGCAGCGCGCTGTTCTCGGCGGCGCCCACGATCGCCGGGAAGGACGGGTCCTGAGCCCCCAGCTCCCGCATCCGTTGATGGGCGGCGAGCATGATCTCGCGTTCCGTCCGTCCCACGACGCCTCGCTCGAAGACCCATTCGTAGACCTGGTCGGTGACCCGTGCGGCGGCACCGATCGAGTCGAGCTCGCCCTCGTCCTTGTGGCGCCGAAGGCGCTCCACGAGGCCGCCCGCGGGCGCGAGCTCGACGCCCTCGCCGACCAGCTCCTCGAGCTGGCGAAGGCTCCTGACGCTCGTATGAGCGTCGTCGTAGCCGACCCGCCCCCGCAGGAACTCGACCGCCGCGGGCAGGAGCTCCCGTTCCGCGATCTTCCGCTCGAAGTCGTCAAAGGCCTCTCGGGCGGCGCGCTCCGTGTAGCGAAAGTCGGTCAAGAACGTGCGCTGGTCCGGCCCAACGACGGCGAGCCCGCTCGTGCCGCTGAACCCCGTCAGCCAGCGGAGGTTGGAGATCGCGTCAGCCCCGGAGTCGCCCGGCCGCACCAAGTCGCCCACGAGCAGCATGTCGAGCCCTTCGTCGGCGACGAGCGCCGAGAGCCGGTCGGCGCGCGTCTCACTCACCGTCGAGCTCCGCCTTCAGCATGCCGAGGGCCCTGCGATAGCCGTCGGGGCCCTCGCCCGACACGACGCCGAGCACGAGTCCTTCGAACACCGACTTCCGCCGCCATTCCTCCCGCGCCTGGACGTCCGACAGGTGCACCTCGACGACGGGGACCTGCGCGATCTCCAGTGCGTCGCGGATCGCGTAGCTGTAGTGGGTCCACGCGCCGGCGTTCAGCACCGCGGCGTCGGCGAGGT
Organism: uncultured bacterium; assembly: GCA_963772345.1. Lineage (GTDB taxonomy): Bacteria > Actinomycetota > Thermoleophilia > Solirubrobacterales > 70-9 > AC-56. Next base: position 229,341 of record CAVYXB010000015.1, read on the forward strand.
CTGGGAGGCGGTGAAGGTAATCAACGAACTCACCCTCGTGGTTTGACTGGAAGAACCGGACCTCCAGCTCGAACTCGGCGGCGAACCGCTTGATCCTCAGTTCGAGCTCGGGCAGTGTGATCGTGCCGTAGTGCTCCGGGTCGCGCCGGCCGAGGGTGTCGAGGTTCACGCCGTGGAGGACCTCGATCCGGTTCCTCATCGCAGCTCCTCGACCGCCGCCCGCACCTCGTCGTCGTCCACATGCTGGCCGACCCGCGGCTCGCCGGGCCGCTCAAGGAGCACGAAGCCGACGCCTTCCGCCGTTCGCTTCTTGTCGCGTTCGAGCGCCTCCAGGACCGCCGCGACGTCGACCTCTGGGGCGAGAGTGGTCGGGAGCGCGTGCGAGGCGAGGATCCCGTGGACCTCTTCGCGGAGCTCACCCGCCCCCGAGAGTCGAAGCGCCGCCAGGAGCCCAAGGCCGATCGCCTCGCCGTGGCGATACCGCCGGTATCCCGTCGCGGCCTCGATCCCGTGGCCCACGGTATGCCCCAGGTTCAGGACCTCGCGATGACCGCTGTCGCGTTCGTCCGCCGCGACGACCTCGAGCTTGGTCCGCGCGCAGGCGAAGATCACGTCGCCGAGACCGCTCGGTTCGAGATCGCCCAGCGCCCGTACGCGCTCCCACAGCTCCCCGCCCGCGAGCATGCCTGTCTTCAAGACCTCGACGAACCCGGCCGCCATCTCTTCGGCCGGCAGACTCGCCAGCGTGGTGGGATCGGCCAGGACCGCGCTCGGCTGGTGGTAGGCGCCCACGTAGTTCTTGGCCTCGGGCAGGTCGACCCCGGTCTTGCCCCCATAGGCGGAATCCACCTGGGCGACCAGGGTGGTCGGGACCTGCACCACGTCCACGCCCCGCTGGTAGGTGGCGGCGCAAAACCCCCCGAGGTCGCCGACCACGCCACCGCCCAGAGCCACCAGGTGGTCCGCCCTCGACATGCCGAGTCCCGCGAGCTCGCGGAGCACCCGCTCGGCCTCGGCGAGCGTCTTGGCCTGCTCCCCGGGCTGCACCTCGACGCGGCCGGCGAGCGGCCCGACTGCTTCGCCGTACAGCCGCCCCACCGTGGTGTCGGTGACGCAGTAGCGCCGGCCCTCCAGGGGCCACCAGCCGGCCTCGAGGACGCCGTCGCCCACGAAGGCCGGATACTCGCCGGAGGCGCTGACCGCCCAGGCCATCTGGGTCTCGCGCGGCATCTCCCGCAAACCCTGCAGCGCGGGGAGCGCCCGCGCCACCAGACCCTCGTCGCCCGGCGGCAGGATGGCGTCCGCGAGCTGCTCATAGATCGGCTGGCGCTCTGCATGCAGTGCCTCGAACCGATCCCGGTCCCGAGCCAGCGGCCGATCGCTCCCGCTGACCCGCCGCCATGCCTCCTCAGGCCGAGACCTCGAGCCAGACGACGACGTGGCGACCGAGCGCGCGCCGAACCCGCTCGGAGCACACGGCCCCGCCGCCGAGCGCGATCACGCCACCGTCAGCGTCCTCGAGAAGCCGGCCAACCTCCGCGTCCTCCAGACTTCGGAACTCCTCCTCCCCGCGCTTTCCGAAGAAGCGCGCGATCGGCATTCCGAGCTCGCCCTCGAGCAGCTCATCGGCCTCCATCGCGTCAAGGCCGGCGGCCCGCGCCGCGTTCGCGGCCGCGGTCTTTCCGGCCCCCATGAAGCCCATGAACACGATCGCGGGCCGGCGAGCGTTCCGCGGGGCCGCTCCGGCGGGTTTTCCCTCTACCGCCGCCACCCGATGCGCTCCCGGTAAGCGGCCAGGGCGGCGAGCGCGTCGTCGATGTGATCGCCGCCGAATTTCTCCCGGTAGCACCGCCCGAGAACGAGCGCGGCCATGGCCTCGCCGACGACGCCCGCCGCCGGCACGACGGTGGAATCGGTGCGCTCTCGCAGGGCCTCGGCAGGCTCCTTGGTCTCTGTGTCCACGCTGCGAAGGGGCTTGGTGAGGGTGGAGATCGGCTTCAGCGCGGCCCGCACGGTGAGCGGCTCGCCGTTGGACATCCCGCCCTCCACCCCACCGGCGCGGTTCGTCTCGCGGTGCCAACCCCGGTCCTCAGACCAGAAGATCTCGTCGTGGGACTCCGACCCCGGGCGCCCCGCCACCTCCCACGCCTCGCCGACCGAGACCCCCTTGACGGCCTGGATCGAAACCAGGGCCTGCGCGAGCCGTGAGTCCAGGCGCTCGTCCCAGCTCACGTGGGAGCCGAGGCCCGGCACCAAGCCCGAAGGCCCGCACCTCGAAGATGCCCCCGAGGCTCTCGTTTGCCTTCCTCAGGCGATCGATCTCGGCCACCATCGCATTGCCCGCCTCCGGGATCCAGGCACCGAACCGGGGATTCGTCGACATCGGCGAAGTCGTCCGGGCCCGCGTCCGGACGCTCGGAAGCGCTCACCGAGCCGATCTGGAGCACGTGGCTGTGCACGCTGACCCCGAAGGCGCGAAGGAGCTCCTTCGCGACGCCCCCGGCCGCCACCCGGGCGGCGGTCTCCCGCGCGCTCGCACGCTCCAGGACGTTGCGAGCGTCCGAGTGGCCGTACTTGAGCAGCCCCGCAAGGTCGGCGTGCCCGGGGCGAGGCGTGTGGACCTCGTCTACATCCGCGTCCACCGGCCACGGGCCCATCCTCTCCTCCCAGTTCGCGTAGTCGCGGTTGGCGACCAGGATCGCCACCGGGCTTCCGAGCGTTCGCCCGTGCCGCACGCCCGATCGGATCTCGACGGAGTCGCTCTCGATCTTCATCCGGCCGCCCCGACCGTGGCCGAGCTGGCGGCGGGCCATGTCGCGGTCGAGCCGGTCGCGGTCAAGCTCGAGGCCCGCGGGCAGGCCCTCGACGATCGCGACCAGCCCTGGGCCGTGCGACTCGCCGGCGGTGGTGAAGCGAAGCGTTGCCACCAGACCGCCAACCCTAGCGACGTGCTCCGGGGCTCTTGCAGGCGGGGGGCCCTGGGGGTCGGCTCAGCCGTCCGGGCCCAGCAGCGGCCCCGGGCCGATCTTGTGCGAGCCGCCGCCTTGAGACTTCGAGATCGGCACGAGCTTGATCTGCCGCAGCTTCAGGTTGTACGTGCGATCGCCCTCGGGCGCATAATCAAGGCTGGCCTTGTGGCCGGGCTTGAGCTGGAGGAAGTTGCAGTTGCCTCGCGCAGGGAAGCACTGACCGTCGCCGCGCACGGCGCTCACGTCCTTGGATACGGCGAAGATCGCGTGCTTCGCGTCCTCCGAGACGCCGGTGAAGGAAACCAACGGCCGGTTCTTGCCCGGGAGGTATGCCGTGCGCTTGACGTTTTCTCGGTCGGTGAGGTCGCCGGCCGGACCCACCGCCACGGAGACCCGGAACGAGTACAAGGTGGGCGAAGCCGGTTTCCCGGCAGTCGAGCTGTTCGAGTTGCCCGATCCGGACCCGGTGGAAGGAGTGGTGGTGGTCGTCGCGGATACCGTGGAGCTGCCGGATACGGAACCGCCGGAAGGCGAGGACAGGCCGCTCGAGCTGGTTCCCCCTGTGGCGGTCGACGACGTGACGCTCGACGACGATGTCGTGGTCAGCTTGGCGCTCTTGGGCAGCGCCATGAAGTGCCTGCGGAAGGGGTCCTTGCTGTTGAGCTGGTCGAGGCGCTTGCGATAGTCGGTCACCCCGACCTGCTTGGTCAGCACGGCCGGCTCAAGAGCGCTCTCACCGTTGCCGCCGGTGGCCGCGGCTGGGGCCAACGGCGGTGGGCTGGACGACGATTTGCCGAGAACGAACGGCACGGCGATCAGGGCCACCACCAAGGCGATCGCTGGAATGAGCATTCGCCGGTCGCGCATGTCACGGTAGAGGTTGCTCAGCAGGCGGGGTGTCTGGATTTTCTTCATGGCGAGGTCGTGGGCGCGGCGGTTGAGGTTGGTGTGGACGTTGGGGGCGGGCTGGCGGTGGTTTCGCCCGAAGCGGTGCCGGTGGTGCTCGCCGGAGTCGCGGTGACCGGCGCCGGACCGGTCGGAGTGGCGCCTCCGGTGAGTCCCAGATCGGCCGGCGCCAGATAGGTGGTGACGGACAGGTCTGCGGTCAACGTCGGGACCGGGGTAAGCCCCTGACCCTCGCTCTGGACGGGAGCGAGCGTGAATGCGTCAACGGTCACGAGGCGACCGGTCACGTCGATGGCGCCACCGTTCTTCAGATGGACCAGCCCGTTGAGCTTCTTCATGAAATCCGCGATCTGGAAGTAGTTCCCTGTAAAGGTCAAGTCGTATGGCATCAGCGGCAGGCCGGCAGGGCCGATCGATGCGCCTATCGGCAGCGCCGCCGCCGACGCCTCGGTCGCCACGGGCGCGGCCTCCGTGGTCGGGGTCGTCGAGCTCGTCGTGCTTGCCGAGCTGTCCGACGTCGAGGACGAGGAAGAGGTGGTAGTTGAGGACGCTGGAGTAGACGATCCATCCGACCCGGACGAGGTCGGCGGCGGCGTCGTCGAGCTCGGGGTGGCGGAGGTCGTGACGTCTGAGAGGTCGATCGACTGGAAGCTGACACCGGACTCGTCCGCGAGATGCTGGAGCTGGACCAAGAGGCTGGCCTGATCCCCATCCGCCGGAACGGCCTTTCCGAGCACCACGAGCCTCCGATAGTCGCCCGGGAACGACCTTTGGGCCTGCTGCCCCGCGGCGACCGACTGCTGGGCTTCCGCGAGCTGGGAATGGAGCTGGTCGACGTCCGCCTTGAGTGCAGTCGCCTCCTGACGCTTCGGCGCCAGAACCAGCATCCAGAAGGCCACGATTGCCCCGAGAGCGGCCAGCGAGAGCCCGATCGTCAGCTCGTTGCGTCTCACTGTGCCGACCCCGCGCCGGGTATGAAGGTATTCACAGCGTCGCGGCCCTTCTGCGTTTTCTGCGCCGCCGAGTCCTTCTGTTGCTGAAGCTGCTGGTTCGCGTTCGCCACCTGGCCCTGATCCGAGCCGGAGGTATCCGTGGGCGTGGTCGAGGTGCCGGTCGGCGTCGTCGACTCCGCGGGCGGGGCCGCCGACGAGTCCGAGGTAGCGCCGAGCTGAACCGCGTCGAAGGCCACGGCCATATCGAACCGAGAGACGAACTTGCGACTGGAGCACTCCTGGCTGTCACCGCTCGAGGCGGAACCCGAGGTCGCCGCCGCGCCGGCGCTCGTCTGATCCGGCCGCTCGGAGCTCATCACGGTCGCTCGGGTCACACCATCGATGTCGTGGACGACGGCGAGGAACCTGGCCACCGCCTCGTGCCCGCCGGCGCACCCCTGGATCTCAAGCGAAGGTCCGCTGATGGTGTCGGAAACGGCAGACGCGCTCGAGCTGGTGCTGGCCCCGCTACCGGACCCCTGCGCGGCGGCCGCGTCCGCGGACACGGTGGCGTTCAGGTTCGTGATCCAGACGTCGTCTGGGATGACAATCGCCAGCTCTCGCAGAACCCGCTCCCAGTCGAAGCGACTCTGCGCAAGAGTGGAGACCGTCGTCTCCCTCGTCTGCTGCACCGAGGCGAAGTCAGCGAATGACTGCACCTGCTGTGCTTCCGCCTGGGCCTGGGCCACCTGAGATTCAAGGCTCGCCTTCTCCGCCTTGCGATCCGAGACCTGGTTGCTGGCCACCACGGTCAAGGTCACTGCGACGAGGCCAATCGCCAGTACGGCAACGACCACATAGGCCAGGGGCCCGGTCCGCATTGGTGCCCGCTCGCCACGGCGCTCCTCCGGGGGGATCAGGTTGACCGGGCGCACCGCTACTCCTCCAAGGCCAGGCCGAACGACGTCGTCAGTCGGGCGGCGGTCGGGCCGTCGAGATGGGCGAGGGCCTGAGGCCGCCCGACGCCGAACCGCTGTCCGAGATCGCGCTGCAGGCGTTGGACGAGTCCCGGAATCGTGGTCCCAGGCCCGCACGCCACGACACTCTCGACCGGAACCGCACCCTCCTGAGCCGCGTAATACTCGAGGGAGAGGCGAAGCTCGTCGACCAGGCGGGCGGCACCCTCGCCGAGCGAGTCGCGCGCGGCTGCGATCGTTTCCGGGTCACCGTCGACCTCTCCGAGAGGCGTGTCGAGCCCCACGTGGACGAGCCACTGGCGCGCGTGCTCCAAGGTCAGCTCCTGCCGCTCGGCGAGCTTCTGCGCGATCCCCTCCACGCCAAATGGCGAGATGCGCGTGAAGAGGCAGGTATCGGCGCGAGCCACCGCGAGGTTGGTGACGTCGCCGAGGTTGCAGTACAGGCGAGCCGGCCCGGTGTCAGCCGGGCCAGTCTCGTGGGGAACAGCGTCGCTGCCGGCCTGGCCGGCCATATCCGGCCCGCCCGCGTCATCGCCGGGGTCCGGGGCGTCGACATAGCCGCCCGGCTCGACCGGCTCGTACGACTCGCGCGCGAGCGCACGGACAATCGCAAAAGCAGAGAGGTCGATCCCGACCGGGCGCAGGCCCGCTCGGTTCACCGCGTCCATCAATCCCCCGAGCAGCTCTCGTCGCGCAGCCACCACGACCACGTCGATCTGCCGCTCACCGTTCTCGCCGGTTGAATGGCCCACCACCTGCCAGTCCAAGACGGCGTTCTCGAGGGGCATCGGGATGTGGTCCTGCGCCTGGAAGCGGACCGCCGTCTCCAGCTCACTGTGGTCATTGATCTGGGGCAGGCGCAGGGTTCTCACCGCCACTCGTTGACTCGCGAGCCCCACACGTACCGTCTTCGCGAGCTTGTCCTTCGCGAAGAGTTGCTTGAGCGCGTGGGCGAGGGCCTCCGGGTCGGCAACCTCTCCCTCCCGAAAGACACCTGGTCCCAACGGGACGATTCCGAATTTGCCCACCGCAGTGTGGCCGTTTACGCCGACCTCAGCCGCCGCGACGCTACCGGCCTCGATGTCGAGGCCGACCAAAGCCTTGCTCTTCTTCGTCGAAATCTTCATAAGGCCTAGGGCGCGTTCCTGCTAGGGACTGAATCGGCCACGAATGGCAATCCCTTGAAGGGTCGAGCAACGCTTGGACACGCCTGATCAGCCATGGAAGAAGGTGCTCACGTACCAGCCGACCATCGCGTCGCCGTACCAGAGCCCGACGACCCCCCCAAGGGCCAGGAACGGGCCAAACGGAAGGGCCTGCTTGCGCGCGACGGAACCGTGGCGAGCCATGAGACCGATCCCAACGGTCGCACCGGTGGCAAAGCCGATCAGCATGGCCGGAGCAATGGCGCTACCGAGATACAACCCCATGACGGCGACCAACTTCACATCGCCCATTCCCATTCCACGTGGGTAGGCGAGGGCGATCAGGAAGAGGGCGCCTCCCGCAGCGAGCCCGGCGATCCCGCGCTCCACAAGGCTGCCCGGGTCGCTGATGGCGACGATTGCCACAGCGATCGCTGCGCCAGCGAGAAGCACACCATTTGGGATCACGCGCCGCTCGAGGTCTGTGAGCGTGACCGTGACGAGCAGGGCGCACAGAACGAGGCCCAAGGCCAGCTCGCCCAGATCGTCGGTACCCAGGACCAGCACCGAGATGGCGAAGAGGACGGCCATCCCGAGCTCGGTGAGCGGATAGCGTGCCGAGATGTGGGTGCCGCAGTTCCGACAGCGGCCTCGCAGCATGAGCCAGGAAAGGACCGGGACGTTGTCGTATGCGGCGATCGTCGTCCCGCATTCGGGGCAGGCAGACCGACCTCCGACGAACGACCGGCGCCGGGGCACCCGATACGCCACCACGGTGGCGAAGCTGCCGACGATCATTCCGGCTGGGATGGCGAGGATGGCTGGCACTGAATTCTCTTTCGAGCCCGATTCGAATTCGGTCCTGAGCACTTCATCGGCGGGGGCTCCATACGAGTTGAGCCTCGCCGGGGCGCCTCAGAAGACCGGCACGAGGGAGTGCGTGTCGACCTCGAGGCGACTGTCGAAGCTCGGGTGGTCGTACATGAACTGAAGCCCGGAGCTCGACGGAGTGCCCTGCTTCTCCAGAGTGAGCGCTAGCCCGAGCCGGCTACCGGCTGCGAGCGTGACCTGCGGGAAGTGCAGGGGCAGCTGGATCTCGCTCCAGCCGTTGTTCGGCCACGTCGACCTCGAGTACGTGAAGTAGGCGGGGTTGCCACTGACATCGAGATTCGAAGCTGGTACGTCGTCCCCGCTCGCCGTGTGCACGTAGAGCCAGGCGCAGATCTTGCCCCCGTAGACACCCCCGTTGATCGTCTGCGTCCAGAGATCCAGCTCGCCCTCGCCATCGAGCACCACATCGCTGAACCCGACTGGGATCGCAGGTGAGAGCCACTTGTGGGCCTCGAGCTGCGGGTTTGCCTGACTCGAGGGCAGCTCGAGGAGGTTGTTGAGCGGCGACGGTTGATTTCCTGTGCTCAGGAGACATCCGTTGGCATTCGGCACCAGCAGCTGGAGGCCGCTGTCAGCGCCGGCACCCTGCTGCGGCTCGACGTCCGTGGCGTAGTCGTAGAGCGGGTCCTGGGGTGTGCAGCCGCTGTTCGTGCAGGCAGCCGCCTGGGTGAACATCAGGTCGGGGGCGCCGGCGTTCGCTCCTCCGGAGCCGGGCGGGCCCGTCTTCAGCCCGGCCGAGCACTGGCCCAAGGTGTCATGGCTGAGATGGTCGCCGGTGATCGGCTGGCGGCCGTTGAAGTTACACGGAGTGTCGGTGAGCCAGAACGTCCACGGGGTCGGGTCCGGCCCTCCCGGGTTGGTGCAGCCGCTCGACCCAGCGGGGCACTTGCTGAGCCCAGCGTTGGGATTCGAGATGTTTCCCTGAAGCTCCTGGTAGGCCCGGGTGCTGCCGCTCGCGGTCGGGTCGAGCGCCACGGCGACCACCACGTGCTTGTACCAGTCCTGGCCGCAGTTGCCGCAGGCATCGTCGTGCTCCCAGGTCACGTATCGGTAGATGCTGCCCTTGACATCGCCGTCCTGGAACGACGTTGGTCCGGGGTCGACCGCCCCGCCGCTCACCGTGCCGCCGGACTCCTGCGAGTTGCCGCCGTTGTAGACGAGTCCCTCGTAATTGCTCCCGCTTTGGCTGACGTTGAACGTCGTCCCCGAGACCCGGGAGTTCGGATCGTTCGAGGCGCTGGAGTGCGCCGGCACCGAGGTGAGCGCGAGCTGGTCGTACGGAACCTGTTTCAGCTTCTCCATCTCCTGCTGGAGACGGTCGTTCTCGACCTGGCTCTGTTGGGATCGGTAGTTGTTGCGGCTCGCCGCGTCGACCAGGCCGAACACCGCGATCGCCGTGATCGCCAACAGCACGGCCGCGATCAGGACCTCGACGACCGTGAATCCGCCGTCGGCTGCGGGCACGCGTTGTGCTTTGGCTTTGAGCGCCACCTGCGTCCCTCAGAAGACCGGCACGAGGGAGTGCGTGTCGACCTCGAGGCGACTGTCGAAGCTCGGGTGGTCGTACATGAACTGAAGCCCGGAGCTCGACGGAGTGCCTTGCTTCTCGACCGCAATCGCAAGCCCCAGGCGACTCGAAGGCGGCAAGGTGACTTGGGCGAAGTGCAGGGGCAGCTGGATCTCGCTCCAGCCGTTGTTCGGCCACGTCGACTTCGAGTACGTGAAGTACGTGGGGTTCCCGGTCACGTCCAGGTTGGCCGCCGGCACGTCGATCCCAGCAGCAGTGCGGACGTAGAGCCAGGCGCAGATCTTGCCCCCGTAGACACCCCCGTTGATCGTCTGCGTCCAGAGATCCAGCTCCCCGGTTCCGTCGAGGAGGACGTCGTTGAACCCAGTCGGGATCGCAGGCGAGAGCCACTTGTGGGCCTCGAGCTGGGGGTTCGTCTCGGTGACGGGCAGCTCCAGGAGATTGTTCAGGGGACTTGGCAGCGCTCCGGTGCTGAGGAGGCAGCCGTTGACGGTGGGCGTCGCCATCTGCAGGCCACGATCGAGGCTGGCACCCTGCTGCGGCTCGACGTCCGTGGCGTAGTCGTAGAGCGGGTCCTGGGGTGTGCAGCCGCTGTTCGTGCAGGCAGCCGCCTGGGTGAACATCAGGTCGGGGGCGCCGGCGTTGGTGCCCAGAAGCCCAGGCGGCCCGGTCTTGAGCCCAGCCGAGCACTGGCCCAAGGTGTCGTGACTTTGGTGGTCGCCGGTGATCGGCTGGCGGCCGTTGAAGTTGCACGGAGTGTCGGTGAGCCAGAACGTCCACGGGGTCGGGTCCGGCCCTCCCGGGTTGGTGCAGCCGCTCGACCCAGCGGGGCACTTGCTGAGCCCGGCGTTGGGATTCGAGATGTTTCCCTGAAGCTCCTGGTAGGCCCGGGTGCTGCCGCTCGCGGTCGGGTCGAGCGCCACGGCGACCACCACGTGCTTGTACCAGTCCTGGCCGCAGTTGCCGCAGGCATCGTCGTGCTCCCAGGTCACGTATCGGTAGATGCTGCCCTTGACATCGCCGTCCTGGAACGACGTTGGTCCGGGGTCGACCGCCCCGCCGCTCACCGTGCCGCCGGACTCCTGCGAGTTGCCGCCGTTGTAGACGAGTCCCTCGTAATTGCTCCCGCTTTGGCTGACGTTGAACGTCGTCCCCGAGACCCGGGAGTTCGGATCGTTCGAGGCGCTGGAGTGCGCCGGCACCGAGGTGAGCGCGAGCTGGTCGTACGGAACCTGTTTCAGCTTCTCCATCTCCTGCTGGAGACGGTCGTTCTCGACCTGGCTCTGTTGGGATCGGTAGTTGTTGCGGCTCGCCGCGTCGACCAGGCCGAACACCGCGATCGCCGTGATCGCCAACAGCACGGCCGCGATCAGGACCTCGACGACCGTGAATCCGCCGTCGGCTGCGGGCCTCGGGCCAACGGAGTCCCCGGCCTCAGGCATCACGAGCCGGAGCCAGGGTTTCGAAGCGCCGCTCCGTCGGTGAGGTTGATCGCGTCGCTTCCACCCTTGGCGGGGAATGCCAGGGTCACGCCCACGTAAGCCGGCGCGGTAGAGGTTGGGGGCGTGTAGCTGAAGACGTTAGTGCTCGACAGGCCGCTCACGACTTGGACCGCGGGCCCTGGTGACGTTCCGTCCGAGCTCGCCTCGGTGCGGCTGCAGGCCCCGGCGGAGCAGGAATAGGTGACCCGGCAGCTGATCGAGCTGTTGGATGCGGCGCCCCCGCAGGTCGCGCTGTGCACGTAGGTGACGATCGAGAGCTGGGAGGCCGAAGCGCTGGGAACGCTCGAGCCCTGGCGAAGCTCGCGCGTAATCCGCTCCATCATCGTGCGAGCCTGCTGGATTGCCGCAGCCTGAGAGTTGATCCGGGGTTGGCTCTGGATCGCACTGGTGAAGGCGGTCACCGCCGCCCCGATCACCAGCAGACCCAGAACCGTCGCCAAGAGCAGCTCGGGCAGCGTGAAGCCTCGCTCCTCCGCGGTGATCGTGCGTGCCCGTCCCCGCATCACGACACCTCGGGTCAGCAGCCGTTGTTCGGGGGCGAAGAGCTCGCGGCCGTGCACTCGACGAACTGACTCACGGCGTAGTGCGGAGCCGTGCCGGGGAGGATGAACGCCTGCGAATCGGCGTCGGTGAACAGCTGAGCGTTCGAGTCCATGTGCAGCGACTGGCCGGCGAGCGCTCCGCAGTACTGCGAGTTGCTGTTGAGCTCGACGTGGGTGAGGGGCGCGTAGATGATGAAGTTCTGGACGCACGAGCCGGCGATCTGGGTGTTACTGCTCATCAGCAGGTTCGTGAGGCGCGACTGTGAGCCGACGAAGTAGATCGCGACCTTCGCGGGGGTCCCCGTAGCCGACGTGATCCGGGTGTTGCTCGAGAGGCTCATCTGGGTCGTGCCGTACTCGGGGTGCCTCGAGTCGTCCACGGGGAGAGTGCCCGGCGGCACGTCGCAGTGCTCGGGCGAATCGAAGTAGATGTTCACGGTCTGACCTGCCGCGATGTAGAGGGCGGAGTTCGAGCTCAGGGTCAGCTCGCAGAAGCTGTAGGTCTGTCCGGTCAGCGTCAGGGAGCTGTTGTGGTCGATCGCGAGCTGCCGCGTCGTGGAATTCCAGCTGACGTCGCTCGACTTGCCGCTGATCAGATCCTTCGGGGTCGGACCATTGCTGGCCACCGCATTGGTAATTCGAACGTTGTCGTTGTGGGTCGCCGCGTCGCCCTGGTTGACAGGAGGCAGGGTGATGTCCTGCTGGACCACCGACGACGGGTTCAGCTGGGTGGTGCACCCCGTTTGCTGGTAGTAGGCGGCATTCCCAGCAGTCGTCAGATGGTGCCCGTTGCCCACGCTCGCCACTCCGCACTGCTTCGAGTTGCTGGCCAGCGTGATGTCCCCTCCCGTCGCGGCGCCGGAGTGGATCTCTGAGTTGGCGTCGAGGTTGATCCCGTTCTGGGTCTTGACGCCGGCGTCGAAGAAGATCTGCTGGCCGCTCGCCGACTTCGCGGTCACGTCGATCCGTCTCGTGATCCCGTTGAAGTTGCCACTGGATACCACCTCGATCGTTCCAGCGGTGGGCTTGACCTGGTAGGTGAACGTCCCTGCGCCGTCGGATCCGGCCACGGCTGCACACCAGCCCCCGCTCTGGACGCTGGCGGCGCCGACGAAGCTGCCGCTGGGAAGGAGGCAGGGCTGCGATGCAGGGGGCGTGAAGTCTCCGTTGTAGTGCAGCAGCGCCTGGCTCACCCCGGCCTCCGCGGAGGCGAGTGCCGACTTGGTCTGCTGGTCCCTGACGGACCCGCTCTGCGCTTGGATGGAGGCGACCACCCCGATGCTCACCACCGCGAACACGGCGAGGAGCATGAACATGACCGTGGGCACGGCAAAACCACCCTCCTCACGAGCGAGGCGGTGCGGGTGTGTGAGTGCTGTCCGGACCCGACTCCTGCATGCGTACCCCTCACATATCGGCCTTTTCGCGCAACGCCTGAGCGCCTGACTGCGAATCGGACGTGCGTTTGCCGGGGCGCCCGCCGAGTTCCAGCGAGCGGAAAAGCAGAGGGCGGACCCGAAGGCCCGCCCCCGCTTCATCGAATGATCCGAGCTAGCGCTCAGATGACTATCAACCGTTGCCCCAGTCGCCGTCTGGCGCGGTCGTGGCAGTTGATGCCGGGCAGCCGTCCGTGTTCGCGGGGGTACACGACAGAATGGTCGTGCCATTCGCAGCCCGGGCGATGCTGAACGTGTTCCCGGTGGTCGACGTCACAGTGACCTTGTACGTGGTCGCCGTATGGGTCGGCACCGTGAGGTTGGCGCCGTTCAGCGTCGACTCGATGTTCTGCAGAGCCGCGGGGGTGGCGTTCGCGTACGAGCCGCCATTGTCGGTGGCGAACGTCTCGACCGCCGTCTCCGCGGTACGTGCGGCCTCCTTGGCGCTCGCGTCCTTGGCCTTGTTCCTCTGGTTGAAGAACGCCGGGATCGCGATCGCGGCCAGGAGACCGAGGATGAGCATGACGACCAGAAGCTCGACCAGCGTGAAGCCGGACTCGTCCCGGGCCATCCTCTGTCGGATCTTGAGGATCATTCAGTTCCTCCTTGGAACCCTTCCTTGTTTTTCCGCCAGGCCCGAGACCTGTAGCCAGTCCGGTGGGCACTGGGTTCGCTTACGGAACCCCTCATCGGTTGGTCACCACAGCCCCTTGAGGGCTAGGGGGTACATCCGTCCGCGGATGGGTGGTGGCACCCTAGCTCCACGCGGCAAGGACCAGCCTGTTTCGGTGCGTAGCGTGGCTAGGAGTCGAGCTCTTCGGGCACGAGCTCGAGGCTGAGCTCGCGCCCGTTCCGGATCAGCGCGACCTCCAACGGCCGTCCAATCCGATCGGCCACCATCAGCCGCTGAAGGTCGCCCGACGTCGGTCATCCGGCGTGCCGTCCACCCGGACGATCAGGTCCTCGGGCGCAGACCTGCACGGTCTGCCGGGCTCCCCTCGACGACCTCGACTACCTCGATCGCCTCCCCTGGTCCGGGGTCACGAAGCGCGGCGGGAGCGGCCGCGCGCCGCCGGCGATCCCGAGGTACGCGCGCCGTACGCGACCCTCGCTCATCAGGGAGGCAATGATCCGCCTCGTCGCATCGTTGATCGGGACCGCGAGCCCGAGGCCGACGCCTGCAACGGCCGTGTTGACGCCGACGACGCGTCCCAGCCCGTCGGCAAGGGCCCCGCCGGAGTTGCCCGGGTTGAGGGCGGCGTCGGTCTGGATCACGTTCTCGACCAGCCTGCCGGCGGATCGAGATCGCGTGGGCAGAGCTCGGCCGAGCGCCGACACCACTCCGGCGGTCACCGAGCCATGGAAGCCGAGCGGGCTGCCGATCGCGACCACCAGCTGGCCCACCTGCAGTCCGTCGGCGTCGCCGAGCTCGGCGGCCATCAGATCGCCCGCATCCGCCCGAAGGACCGCCAGGTCGGAGAGTGGGTCGGTGCCGGCGACCTCGAACCCCGAACGAGCGGCCGTCCGGAAACGAGGCGCGACCGCGGCCGTCGGTGCTCTCGACCACGTGTGCGGAGCTCAGCAGGTAACCCGTCGGGGGTGATCGTGACCGCGCTCCCGCCTCCTTCGGCCCGCCCGCGGCGAGTCCGCCGCTCCACTCGGAGGTTGGCCACCGACGGCCGCAGCCGATCGGCGACGGCGGTCACCGTGCGCGAGTAGGCGTCGAGCGCCTCGGCATCGGGGAGGGCATCGGGCCGCCTCGCGGACGGGACGCCATCCGCGGCACCCTGGATCAGTCGCAGGCGGGCCACGAATCCAAACTAGCAACCGGCCGGCGCCAGGCGCCGGTTTGCGCAGCCCGTTATCGAATCTTGTCGTAGAGGCTGAAGATCGGGAGATACATCGAGATCACGATGAAGCCCACTATCCCGCCAACGAAGATGATCATCAACGGCTCGATCAGCGCGGTCAGCGACTTGATCTTGGCGTCCACCTCGGCCTCGTAGAACTCAGCGATCTTGGTCAGCATCGTCTCGAGCTGTCCCGACTCCTCCCCAACCGAGACCATGTGCTCGACCATCGGGCGGAAAGATCTCGTGTTCGCCGATCGGCTGTGCGATCGTGCCGCCGCGCTTCACGGAGGCATAGACGTCGTCCATGGCTCGGTGATCACCGCGTTTCCGGAGGTCTCCCCGGCGATCTCGATCGCCTGCAGGATCGGAACACCCGAGGACGACCATTCCCGAGAAGGTGCGCGACCAACGCGCCAGCGCGACCTTCTGGACGACGTCGCCGATCCGCGGGATCCGCAGCTTGAGCCTGTCCCACTGATGGCGCCCGCGATCGGTCTTCTTCCATCGCAGGAAGGCGTAGCAGCGCCAGCGGTGCCGGCTATGAGGACGTACCAGTAGTGAGTGACGAAGTGGGAGATCCCCACCGTGATCTGAGTCATGACCGGCAGGCTCGTGTCCGTGTTCGGGCTGTCCGCCTTGATCTCGTTGAAGATGTTCACGAACACCGGGACGATGATCGCGACGACGAGGATCATCACGACCAGCGCCAGCCCGAAGACCACCGCCGGATACGTCATCGCCGAGCGCACCTGGCGACGCAGGGCGTCAAGGCGCTCGAGTTGGTAGCGCGATCCGGTCGAGCGCCTCCTCGAGGCGACCCGAGCCCTCTCCGGCACGAACGACCGAGCGGTAGAGGGGATCGAAGACACCCGGCTCGGACTCCATGGCCTGAGCCACTGAGCTCCCCGCTTCGACGTCCTCGCGCACCGAGACGATCGCCTTCTCGAGCATCTCGTCCTCGGTCTGCGCCTCGAGCGTGTAGAGCGAGCGCAACATCGGCATCCCGGACGCGATCAGAGTCGCGAACTGGCGAGAAAAGACGGCAAGGGCGCGTAGGTTGACGCTCTTGAACCGCTGGAAGATGCTCTCGAGCTTCAGCGCCTCGTGCTTCTCCGAGATGTCGAGGACGATCAGCCCTCGCTGACGGAGCTGCTCGGAGACCACGTTCTTCGACGAGGCCTCCATCTCGCCACGGGCCGGCACGCCGGCCAGGTCAACGGCGCGGAACGCGTACGTGCTCACCCCGCCGGCCTTTCCATCGTTCAAGCGACCGCCTGCGCCGCGTTCAGCCCGGTGCTGCCGCTGAGCAGCCGCTTCAGCTCCTCGGGCACCGAGGACCGCTGCTCGGCCAGGGTCCGCGTGACCTTTCCCTTTCGCACGAGCTGTGCCAAGTGCGCGTCCATCGTCTGCATCCCCACGCGCCTGAGGTCTGAAGCGCCGAGTAGATCTGGTGCGTCTTGCCCTCGCGGATCAGGTTGCGGATCGCCGGCGTCGGGAACGAGCACCTCGCAGGCGACGACCCGGCCTGAGCCATCGGCGGTGGGCAGAAGCTGCTGGGTGACGATTCCCTGAAGCGCGATGGAGAGCTGCATGCGCACCTGCTGCTGCTGGTGCGGAGGGAACACGTCGATGATCCGGTCCACGGTCTGAGCCGTGGACTGGGTGTGGAGGGTCGCGAACACAAGGTGCCCCGTCTCGGCCGCCGTCAGGGCTGTCGAGATCGTCTCCAGGTCTCGCATCTCCCCGACCAGGATCACGTCCGGGTCCTCGCGCAGGGCACCCTTCAGGGCAATCGCGAAGTCGACTGCGTCTGCCCCGATCTCGCGCTGGTTGACGATGCACTTCTTGTGCCCGATGGAGGAACTCGATCGGGTCCTCGATCGTCAGGATGTGCTCCTCGCGCTCGGAGTTGATGCCGTCGATCATCGAGGCCAGCGACGTGGACTTCCCGGAGCCGGTGGGGCCGGTGACCAGGACGAAGCCCCGGGGCTTCTTGGTGAACTCGTGAAGCACCGGGGGCAGTCCAAGCGACTCCAGGGTCTGGATCTCGGTCGGAATGTGGCGAAATGCCGCTGAGATCGAGCCGCGCTGGAAGAAGCAGTTGACACGGAAGCGGGCTACGCCCGGGGATCGCGTATGCGAGGTCGATCTGCTGCTGGTTCTCGAACCGCTTGCGCTGCGAGTCGTTGAGGATCGAGTAGACGATGTCCCTTGTGTCCTGCGGGTTGAGCGGCGGGTAGTCGTCCATGGGGACGATGCGCCCCCGCACCCGCACAGCCGGGGGGAAGCCCGCCGTCAGGTGGACGTCGGAGGACCGGGACTCGACCATCTTGGTGAGTACGGCGGCGAAATCGAGGCTCATCGGACCCTTGATCGGAGCGCGGGCACGCATGCTTTAGCGGTCTGGCCGCCAAGGCCGCGCTCGGCACCGACCCGGCGGACGCTTCAGCGGCCGCCGTGGCTCAGCAGGACAGGCGGTTGACCGAGCGCGCGGGCAAGGCCAGTGGCCCGTCTGTCGCGCTCGTCGAGTGGTGGACGCTGCGGGGCCGGCCGGTGATCCGCGCGGATGGCCGCGCCCACGCTGAGTCCAGCGTCCCGTCGCACGACAGCCCGGCGTTCAGCTGGAGCCGCTGGCGCCGCCCGCTTAGGTTCACCAGCAGGGCGCCCCGATCCTCGACCGCGACCCCCCGCACCGCGGCGATGCCGGTGCCCCTCAGCTTAGGGGCCTGCGGGCACAGCCAGCCGGCGCACTGCTCGCGCCCCCCCACAGGGCCGGGTAAAGCTCGCCGATCGCCTCGCCCACCGCGGTCCGCCCGAAGCGGATCGTCGGCGGTCCCCCGGCGTGGAACCCCGACGGGTTGCCGAACAGGGCCGCCTGGGGTTGGCTGTGGACGAGGGGGTGGAGATCCTCCTGGCTCACGCTGGGCTCGCCGAGGAGCCCCAGCAGGTAGGTGGCATCCACAAGGCCGTTCGCCCACGTGCCGCGGTACCCGGCTCCGTGCCAGAGGTTCCACTCGGTCACCCAGGCTTCAACGCCCTTTGGCAGCTCGCTGAGGCCATCGGAGCGCAGGGCGCGAAGCAGACGAAGGGGAGCCGCCAGCTCCTGCACCAGCGCCGTGCCAGAAAGGCTCCGCTTGCGCGACGCCGGCCAATACGCGTGGAACGTGAGCGCATCCTCGCCGTGAAGCGTCCGGCGAACGGCGCGATCCCAGCTCGCCTGGCGCTCGTCCCCTGCGGCCGGCGGGTAGCCCAGGCCCACTGCGGCGATCTGGGCCTTGGGATAGCGCGACTTGATGGCAGCGATCCAGCGGCTTGCCTCGCGGCCGTAGGCCGCCGCCGTCGGAAACGCCCGAGCCACCAGCGGGGCCCGGTAGTAGAGCTCGTTGCCGAGCTCGATCCGGCGGATGGGCATCCCGAGCTGCTCGGCGGCGCTCAGCATCGCAAGCTGATCGGGGAGGTCCGAGGTGACCATGTTCAGGTCGAACACCGGGATCGCGTTCGCGTCCTTGACGCGCGCAGGCGGTGCGCGGGCTTCGCGGGCTGGCCGGAGACGTGACTGCGCCTTGCTCGATCAGCGCGCAGCTGCGCGCGCGGCAGGGTGTGGCTCAAGCTTGGCGAGTGCCGCGTCGAGTCGCTGGCCCGCGAGCTCCGGCGACACGCGGTGCTCGAAGCTGGCCAGATGTGCGTCTGCACCGCGCCGGTGGCCGTAGACCAGGTCGTCGACGAGCGCGAAGTCGAACAGCCGCCGCGCTCGGCCACGCACGCGTCGACGTGGTGGAGGTAGAAGATGCGCGCGCGCGTGATGTCGGGCGCAAGGCGCTCGAACAGTTCGTCCTTCTCGAGTCCGATCCGGGCCTGGTCGCCCGCATACGCGCGAGGTCGGAGATCAGCGCGCGCCGCCAGGCGGCGTGCGCGGTCGGGGGTGACGTCGGGCTCCATCAGTCTCGCTTGGCGAAGATCTCCCGCATGCGGCCAGTGTAGCTGTCCGCGACGTGTCCGGGTCCAGCGACAGACACTTCGCGATCTGCTTCGGGAACCCGCAGATAGCCGGGGGGCGGGGCTGATCGTAGACGTTCCCCTCGATCGCGCGCAGGTGGTGTCGTTGATCTTGGTCGTGGCCGCGATCTCCTGGAGCTCGATCCCGAGCGACACGCGGATGCGCCGCAGCACGTCGCCGTCGAAGATGCCGTTCTCGGGCCGAGCGCGCCGTCGAGGTCCGGCTCCGCCTCGCGCAGGAGCTCGCGCGTCGGCGGCGCGGGCGGCGCTGCGCAAGGTCGCGCTCGCGCCGCAGCGGCACGGGGACGGGCGGCGCCGCGGGACGCGTCGGCACGGTCGCGCGCGGGTCGGCGTGGCGCAGGCGGCGTCGTACTCCCGCCGCAGGCGCGCGTCCGAGAGCACCGCGTACGCATCCTCGATGCGGCGCAGGATCGCGGCGCACTCGTCGGCCGAGAACACCGGAGTAGGTCGCCGTCGACGACGGCGAGTAGGTCGCGCGCGCGATGCGGTAGGCGCGCTCGATCTGCTGCGGCGTTCCTTCGGCGGCGCCTCGAGCAACTCGTAGTAGTCTGCTCGGCGAGAGGTCGAACCATCACGCCGCCCAGGAGCTTCTTCACGATCCGGCGCACGTAGAGCGCGCCGTCGGAGTGCGGATACGCGAGCACCAGCGGCCGGCGGTCCTTGACCGAGCGCCACACGTTGTCGTCGAAGCAGATGTAGCCCGCGTAGTCGATGTCGATCCCGAAGTACTTCTTGCACACGCTGGTGATCGAGAAGCCCATCTTCACTTCCTCGGTGTCGCGCACCTGGTTCACCACGAGGTGCGGGCGAAGCTGTCGAGCACGCGGCGAAGCGCTCGGCCTCGGCGCGATCGACTGCTCGATCGCACCGAGCAGGTCGCCGGGCGTGCGGATGCCGCGCTCGTTGCGCTGGTCCATCGCCACGCGGATCAGCTCGCGCACGTTCGAATCGGAGAGCGCCGTCGCCAGGCGCCGGTAGAACGCGGCGCGCAGGAACGCGTAGGCGTTCTCGATCGCGGTGGGCTCGGGCGTCGTGACCACGAAGCCGTCGTCGGCCTCGAGGAAGAAGTCGATCGTCGAGCGATCGGTGCCGCGGCGAGATCGAAGATCACGAGGTCGGCGGGCAGGCGGCGCACCGCGCGCACGAGCGCCTGCGCTGCTCCTGGGTCGTCTCGGCCTTGCCCGTGTGACCGAGCGCGCCGAGGATCAGTCGCAGGCCGGGGATCGGCGTCTCGATCGCGACCTTGTCGAGGTCGAGCACGCGCTCCTCGAAATAGTCCGAGAGCGAGACGCGCTCCCCCGCGCGCACGCCGAGGCACGTGTGCAGGTTCGCACCGCCGAGGTCGGCGTCGATCAGGATCACGCGCTTGCCGAGCGCGCGGCGACCGTCGCGAGGTTCGCGACGAGGAAGCTCTTGCCGATGCCGCCCTTGCCGCCGCCCACGGCCCAGATTCGGCGACACTTGGCGGGCCGCGGCGAGTCGTCGTCGCGTCCGGGGAGCCCGGGCTCTCCCCGTCTAATGCTCAGCCAGCTCGGCGTTCCGGTCCGGCGCATCCAGGATCGATAAAAATGGACCCCATTCGGGGTGTGTTTGTCCTGGGGGGACCATGCCGACGATCGGAGTCCAGCGCGGACGCTGCGGCGCGCGGAACAGTCGCATGCGCGCCTGACGCGGCGTGCGACCTCCTTTGCGCCGGTTGCACTCCACGCAGCTGCAGACCACGTTCTCCCAAGTCGTCCGCCCCCCCTGCGAGCGCGGGATCACGTGGTCGAGATTCAGCTCCGCGCGTGTCTTCCGCCGGCCGCAATACTGACATGTATTGCGATCGCGCGCGTAGAGTTCATGCGCGAGAAGCGAACGTGCCGGCGCGGAACGCGGTCGAAGAGCGCGAGCTGAATGACTCGCGGCACGCGGATGCGACCGGCGACGGTGCCGATCGAGTGTGTCGTCGCTGCGCACCGCCTGCGCGGCGCCATGCGTCGAACTCGAACGTGTCGTACCGCTCGTCCACGGCCTTCGCGAGGCCCTGATAGAGCAGAATGAAGGCGCGCCGCACCGACGTGACGTGAATCGGCAGGAAGGACCGATTCAGCACGAGGACGGCTGCGTCCAGCATGGACGAGTACCTTAGCCAGATCGCGGGATTGTCTCAACGCGCGGGCTACGGCCGGCGATTTGCCTGTCGACCGTGTCGTGGCGGGCGAATGTCGGGCGTGTGCATTGACCGCTCGGGCCGGCTTGCTTTACGGTCCGGTAGACCTCCGACATCCGAGGAATCCGATTTGGCTTCGAGGTTCCCGCCTCGGGGGTTCAAGGTTCCAGGAGGACGCGTTGGCCGAGCACGCTGAGTCGAGCGTCGGCAGCGTCCCTGCCCGGAACCGACCATCCGACCACCGCTTTTCGCGGTGCGCCGCGCTTCCGCCGCTGCCCCTCCGGGCCGCACGAGCGGAGCTCGCGCGCGCAGCCAGAAGGATTTTGCATGCGAAACGAGATCTTCGTGAACGTCGGCCCGCGCGAGACGCGGGTCGCCGTGCGCGAGTCCGACAAGATCGTAGAGCTCCACATCGAGCGGGCGAACGAGCGCGACATCGTCGGGGGCATCTACAAGGGTAGAGTCACCCGCGTCCTGCCCGGTATGCAGGCCGCGTTCGTCGACATCGGCCTGGAGCGGGCCGGCTTCCTGTACGTGGCGACTACCGCTCCGAGCTCGACGAGGCCGAGCTGGACGACGACGGCAACGGCGGGCGCGGCGGCCGGCGCGGCAAGGGCTCGCCGCCGCAGATCGAGGACGTGCTGCAGGAGGGCCGCGAGGTCGTCGTGCAGGTCTCGAAGGAGCCGCTGGGCACCAAGGGCGCGCGCATCACCTCGCGCATCTCGCTGCCGGGCAGACACCTGGTGCTCATGCCCTGGGTGAGTCGGGTCGGCGTGTCGCGCCGGATCGAGAGCGATCGCGAGCGCCGGCGGCTGCGCGCGATCGTGGAGAAGCTCCGGCCGCGCAAGCTCGGCTTCATCGTGCGCACGGTGTCACACGGCGTGTCGGAAGCGGACATCAAGGCCGACATCGACTATCTCACCGACCTCTGGTCCGAGATCCAGAAGCGGCGCGACTCGGTCCGCGACGTGCCCGCGCTCGTGTACT
>CAVYXB010000016.1:0-25866 GCA_963772345.1 uncultured bacterium
ATCGTCGCCGCGTCGTCGGCGTCGACGTCTCGGCGAACTCGCCGAGCGCCTGCCCGTCCCGGATCACCTCGGCGATCTGGTCGCGCCAACGATCGTCGAGGCGCTGCCTCGCGATGGCCGCGCCCCGGTCGCGAAGCGCCCGCCCCACAGCTCCATCCACAGCGTCCAGTCGTACTCGGCCACGCAGGCGTCGATCAGCAGGCGCAACCGGTCGCGTGGATGGTCGAGGGCGGCGAGGCGCTCGGTCATGGCGCCGTAGAAGCGGTCCTCGTCGACGGTCAGCGCGTCGGTGAGCAACTCGTCCTTGGAGCCGAACCAGTACAGCACCGCCGGCGGGCTCGTCCCGGCCCGCTCAGCGACGTCGGCGATCCGCGTGGAGGCGATGCCGCGCTCGGCGATCACCCTTGCCGCAGCCTCGAGGATCTGCGGCTTGCGGATGTGATCGATCTGCGGGCGCGGGCTCAAGCGCCGCCTCTCCTCCTCATGCGGCTAAAGCTGAACAGCGATTCAACTTACACCGATCCGCTGCGCGAAACAAGTGCCGCGATGTCCAACGAAGCGAGGTTCGGAGGACACCATCGACGTAGGGGCGGCCCCGATGCGACGGAGGTCGAGGCGCCTGAGCTAACTAGCCGAGCGCGCCCGCGTCGATCCCCAGCTCGGCGGCGAGCCGCTCGGCGACCAGCGCCCGGGCGGCCTCGACGTCCATCGCCGGGTCGTCGAGCATCGCGCGGATCCCGGCGCCGTCGAGGAGCGCCATCGCCACGTCGGCGACGGCCTCGGGGTCCGCGTCCGAGCGAAACTCGCCACTCGCGACGCCGGATCGGATCAGCTCCGCGATCCACTTCCTGTACCGCATGTAGAGCCGCGCGGCGACAGGGCGAAGGTCCGGGTCACGCACGGCGCGCAGCCAGAGCTCGACCCACAGCACCCACTCCCGCTCCTGGGGGCCGGGCAGAGGCAGGCAATCGGCGATGGCCCGAGCGAGCCCGTCGGTGGCGCTGTCGGTGGGCTCCGGGGGGTCGCCGAAGCGATCCTCGCCGGCGCGCTCGAACGAGTGGATGAGCGCCTGCTCCAGCAGCTCCTCGCGGGTCGAGAAGTAGTGATGAACGAGCGCCGTGGATGCTCCGGCCCGCGTCGCGACCCGGGCGATCCTCACCTCGTCGATGCCGTCGGCGGCGATCAGATCGCACGCCGCCTCGAGGATGCGCTCGCGGGTGCTCTCGGCTGTGGACGTGGCTTCCATGATCGGCTGCCGGCTAGGCGGCAGCCAGCGTGACACCGGCGTCGGCCAACACGGCCGCCGCGGCGTTGCGTCCGTTGAGCGCGATCACGCTGCCGGCCGGATGCGTGGCGGCCCCACACAGATAGAGGCCGTCCACCGGGGTGCGGGCCGGAAGGCGGCCCTCCCACATCTGATCCGGGGTCACCTCCCCCTGGAAGATGTTCCCGCCGGTGAGCCCGATCCGCGCCTCGATGTCGGGGGGCCCGAGGACCTCGTACTCGACGAGGGAGCTCTCGAAGCCGGGGGCGAAGCGGTCGATCAGGTCGATGAACTGCCTGGCCACCTCGTCGCGGCGGGAGTCCCAGGTCCCCTCCGCGAGCTCGTACGGCCCGTACTGGCCGAAGACGCTCAACAGGTGCTTTCCCTCGGGCGCGGGCGAGGGGTCGTAGCCGGTCTGGATGTAGATCTCGCCGAAGCCCACCGCCGGCTCCCCGCGCTCGGCGTCCTCGAAGGCCCGCTGGGCGTCGTCCATGGTGCCCGTCAGGTCGATCGTGGCGCGCGCCGGCCAATCCTCGCCGGGGGCGGCGGTCCATGTCGGCAGCCGGTCGAGCGCGGCGTTGAACTTGACCACCGGGCTGCGGACCTTCCAGCGCTCGAGCCGCTCGCGATACGCGGCGTCCACCTCGTGGCCGTCCAGCATGCCCAGCGTTCGCTTGGGGTCGGCGTTCGAGATCACGGTCGTGGCCCGGATACGGGTGCCGTCCTCGAGCGTGACGCCCTCCCCGGGAACGATCTCGGACACGGGCACACCGCAGGCCAGCTTGGCCCCGGCCTCCCGGGCCGCATCGGCGATCGCGAAGCTCACCATCCCCATCCCGCCCTCGACGTAGCCCCAGAGCGGGCCGCGGCCGTCCATGTCGCCCTGGAAGTGCATCAGCTTGATCGAGGCGGTCCCGGGTTCCCGCGGGCCTGCCCCAGGTGCCGATGATGCCCTGCCCGAACAGGGCCGTCTTCAGGCGCTCGTCCTCGATGTGGTCGTCGAGCACCTCGGCGATCGAAGCCTCGAAGACCAGGTCGATCATCGTCTGGTCTTGATCGAGCAGCTCCTCGATCTCGGGCCGCGTGGGCGCGTCGCCGACCCAGGTGTCGCGCTCGCCCTTGCGAAGCCTGCGCCTTGTCTCGTCGAAGAGCTCCTCGTAAGCCCAATAGCCCTCGATGTCGCGCGCGGACACTCCCAGCTCCTCCAGGTTGGCCTGCGTGCGCGAATCGTCCAGCCACTGCCCGAACGCCGTGCCGTCGTCGAACGGCACCCAGAGGTTGGGGTCGGCCATCCAATAGCGCAGGCCCCGCCGCTCCAGCTCGAGCTCACTGATCACCAGCTCGTCCAAGAGCCCCACCACGTACGCGCACGGGCTGACGACGAAGCGATCGTCGGCGAACGGGCGCTCCAGTGTGCAGGCGCCACCCAAGCGCTCCCGGCGCTCGAGCACCAGCACCGAGCGCCCTGCGCGGGCCAGGTAGGCGGCGGCCGTGAGCCCGTTGTGGCCGCCGCCGACAACGACGGCGTCCCACTCTCGCCCGGCCAGGTCGGCGACCGGCTCGGGCAGGCCGACCTCTCCCAGCTTGGCGGCGACCTCGTTCACCGGCCGCGACCCCCTCGGCCCCCTCGCCCTGGGCCGCGCGTCACGCCGGGACCTCGTCGCGCTCGCGCAGCGCCTCCATGTACCGCTCGGCAACCATCACGTCGAAGGCGTGAACGTCCACCTCCTCGCCCGAGTAGCGGCCGGCCACGTAGCCGCGGGTGCGAACCCCCTTGTTGGTGAGCTCGCAGACGTGCCAGTCCTCGCGGTTGACCTGGTCCCAGAACTCGATCGCGTCCGAGGGGTCGAAGTCATCGGCGGCGATCGTCGCCGGCTCGAAGAACCACTCGCAGACGACGTCGGTGCGATCGACGGCGCGCGGCCACAGCGTGTGGAGCATCGCGTAGTCGGGGTGGAGCGAGACGAGGGCGTTCGGGAAGAGCACGAAATAGAGCACCGTCGACAGGTCCTCGCCCTCGAGGCCCTCGATCGGCGGCCTCGGATGCGCGTGGCCTCCCTCGCGCCCCATCGTTGAGGCGCCGTCGGTCAGGGTCATCGACCCGCCACACCAGGCGCCCACGCCCTCCATCACCTCTCCGCTCATGTAGTTGCTGAGGGCGTTGAGCTCAGGGTGGACGCCGGGGCAGTGAAGGCACTCGCTGTAGTTCTCTGCGATCGCCTTCCAGTTCGCCTCGACGCGATACTCGATCTTCCCTCCCCGCTCGAGCGAGCCCACTCGGTAGCGCTCCATGTGACCCGCGAGCTCACCCACGTGCGGCTCGACCGCGGGCGCGTCACCGCTGAGGTCCACGAGCACGAGCCCGCCGACCGTGGCGACCCGAACCGGCATCAACCCCCAGCAAGACGTGTCGAAGCCCTCCACCTCGTCCATGTGAGGAGTCGCCTTGAGCTCCCCGTCGAGGCCGTACGACCAGGCGTGATACGGGCACTGGACCCGCCTGCGGACGCTTCCCTCCGCGCTCTCGAGCAGCCTCGCCCCGCGATGCCGGCAGACGTTGAGGAATGCGTGCGTTCGTCCCTCCTCGCCGCCGATCACGACCACGCTGTCCGGGCCGATCTCGCGCATCATGTAGCTGCCCGGCTCCGCCACGCGCGACGCGTGGCCCACGCAGATCCAGCCGCGGAAGATCGTCCCGAGCTCCCAGTCGAGGACCTCGGGGTCGACGAAGGCTCGCGGCGGCAACATCGTCGCGCGCTCGAGCGGCTCGAGCGTCGGCCTCGATCTCGTGGGGATCCAGATTCAGCGTGGTCTCGTGGTCCGGGCTCAAGCTCCTCCTCCTGATCGCGCTCCCGCGACGCCTGTTCGCGCCTGCGACGCCTGTTGACCTTGTAGTCAATCGCATGTTAGTCTGCCGAGGCGATGGAGGTCAAGTCCCTCGACGGGGCCCCGGCGGGCCCAGGGGAATCGCCGCTCGAGCTCGACGAGCGGGCCGTGGCGCTCCAGGAGCGGGCCCGGCGATTCGCGGAGGGTGTGCTGATGCCGCTGGAGGAGGAAGCCGAGCGGCGCGGTGGTCGCCTGCCCGACGAGGTCGTCTCGGACGTGAAGCGCGAGGCCATTGCGGCGGGACTGAACGGGGGCCTCCACGCCACGGAGCATGGCGGGCAGGGATGGACCCGGCTCGAGTGGGCGCTGGTCGAGGAGCAGTACGGCCGGACGACGAACGCGATCCACTGGCACGTTCCGAACGCGTACAACGTCTGGGTCCACGCCAGCCCGGAACAGGTCGATCGCTATCTGCGGCCGGCGCTCCGGGGTGAGCTCAAGGACGCCTATGCGGTCACCGAGCGCGAGGCCGGCTCCGACCCCTCAGCGATCAAGGCCACCGCGGAGCGGACCGAGTCGGGCTTCCGGCTCAACGCCGAGAAGTGGTTCGTGACCGCGGGCGACGTCGCGTCCGTCTACGTCGTGATGGCGAACGTGATCGACGGGGGCGAGCGGCTGCCGACGCTGTTCGTCGTCGACCGGGGCCGGGACGGGGTCGAGATCGTGGACGACCCCGCGTACACCCACAACTACCCGGAGGGTCACCCGACGATTCGATTCCGCGACGTCGAGGTCTCGGCCGACGACGTAATCGGCGGTGTCGGAGGCGGGGACGACCTGCAGCGGTCCTGGTTCATGGAGGAGCGGCTTGGCATCGCGGCCCGCTGCGGGGGCGCGATGTGGCGGCTCCTGGACGAGACCGTCGCCTGGGCCGGGGCTCGCGAGCAGGGTGGCTCGCGCATCTACGACCATCAAGGGGTCTCTTTTCCGCTCGCGGACTCGGCTGCCGACGCCGCCGCCGGCCGCCTGCTGACGCTGACCGTCGCCTCGCTCGCCGACTCCGGGGCCGACCCGAAGGTCGTCCACCACAAGGCGTCGATGGCAAAGCTCTTCACCAGCGAGGCCGCCTGGCGCTGCGCGGACCGTTGCGTCCAGGCCTTCGGCGGGCGCGGGTACCTGCGGTCGAACGTGGCGGAGCGGCTGCTGCGCGAGCTGCGCGTCGATCGGATCTGGGAGGGGACCAGCGAGATCCAGCGGCTGATCGTCGCCCGTGGTCTCGAGCGCCGGGGCGTGGAGCGCATCCTCCACTAGGCGTTGCTGCATGCCCTCGTGGTCGAACCGGGCTGGGTAGGGAACGTGGCGGCGGCAGCAGCCGGCGAGCTCGACCCCACCCCTCTGCTCGACCCACGGTCGATCGCCGTGGTCGGCGCCAACGACCGCCCCGGCTCCTACGGGGACATCGTGCTGCGCAACCTCGACCGCGCGGGCTTCGAAGGTTCCGTCTGGGGGGTGAACCCGCGTCGGGTCGAGGTGCACGGCCGAGAATGCGTCCAGTCGGTCGCCGACCTCCCGCAGCCGGTGGACGCCGTCGTGGTCGCGATCCCGGCGGCCGGGGTGCCCGCCGTGATCCGCGATGCCGCCGCGCGAGACTGCGGCGGCGCGATCGTGATCTCGGCCGGCTTCGGAGAGGTCCCCCAGGGGCGCGAGCTGGAGCGGGAGCTCGCCGACGCTGCGATGAGCGGCGGCCTCCCGCTCTGCGGCCCGAACGGGAACGGGATCTTCGCGGTCGGCTCCCGCGCCCCGATGTGGGGGGATTCGGTCCCGCCGCTGGAACCCGGCGGCGTCGCGATGATCTCCCAGAGCGGGAACGTCGCGGTCAACGCGCTCGGCTCTCGTCGCGGCATCCGCTACCACACCGTGCTCTCGACCGGCAACCAGGCCGTCCTCGACGCGAGCGACTGGCTCGCCGCGGTCTGCAGGCGGGAGGGCGTGCGAGCGATCGCCATGTTCCTGGAGGAGGATGGCGACGGCGAGCGCCTCGCCCGCTCCCTCGCGGAGTGCGCCGAGCGGGAAGTTCGGGTGGCGGTGCTGAAGGTCGGCGCCTCCGAGGCCGGGGCGCGGGCCGCCTCGGCCCACACCGGCGCGCTCGCGGGCGACCAGCGGGTCTTCCGCGCCCTGGTCGAGGAGGCCGGGGGCGCGTGGGCGCGTGACCCGCACGAGCTGCTGGAGCTCGCCCGCGTCCTCGCGGAGCCACGCGCGCGACCGCGCGGCGGCGGCGGGCTCGCGGTCCTCACGTGCTCCGGGGGACTCGGGCATCGCCGCCGACGAGGCGGAGCTGGTCGGCGCCGAGCTGCCCGCGCTTTCGGTCGGGACCCGCGAGCGACTGACGGAGCTGCTGCCCGACGCGGCCACGATCGGCAATCCGCTCGACTACACCGCGATGATCTGGGGCGACACCGACCTTCTGCGGCGGATCACGGTCACCGTCGGCGACGACCCCGCGATCGACCAGCTCCTCGTGCTCTACGACCACCCGCAGGGCCTGGCCCCGGAGGCGGCCGCCACCTGGGCCGCGGTCCGCGCCGGGATCGTGGCGGGCGCCGCCGAGACGAAGGCCGCCACCCTGGTCGCCTCCACCCTCCCCGACCTGATCGACGACCAAGCCAGCGGCGAGCTCGCCGAACACGGCGTGCCGGCGATCGCGGGACTTCGGACCGCGCTGGCCTGCGCCCAGGCCCTGCGCGCCCAGCCGGGGAGCCCGGAGCGCCTACGCGAGATCGCCATCGCCGCGACGGCTGCTGAAGGCGTCGACGACCCCAGCGGCGATCCCCACGACGGCTGGATCGACGAGGTCGACGCGAAGGACATCCTTCGGGCGGCTGGGCTGGCGGTCCCCGAGGGCAGGGTCGTCGCCGGCGAGGAGGAGTGCGCCGCAGCGGCGGAGGACCTGGGGGGGCGCGTGGCCCTGAAGCTCGCCAGTCCCGGGCTGCTTCACAAGAGCGACGCCGACGCGCTGCGCCTGGATCTCGATGGCGCCGACCAGGCGAGGGCCGCCTACCGCGAGCTCTCGGCCTCGCCCGCCGCCGACGGGGCGCGCGTCCTCGTCGAGCGGATGGAGCCGCCGGGTGCCGAGCTCGTGGTCGCCGCCCGCACGGATGCCGTCGATTCCCGCCCTGATCGTCGGCCTCGGGGGGATCTGGGCCGAGGCGCTGGACGACGTCGCGATCGTCCCCTTGCCCGCCGACGCCGACCGCGTCGAGGCGGCGATTCGCTCCCTTCGCGGAGCCCCGGCACTCGGCGGCGGCCGCGGCCAGGCGCCGGTCGACCTCCGGAGCGCCGCGGCGCTCGCCGCGGACGCGGGACGGGTGGCGCTCGACGCGCGGCTGGATCTGTTGGAGCTGAACCCGGTCGTCGTCCGCCCCGACGGCTGCGTGGTGCTGGACGCGATCGCCCGCAGGGCTGCCGCCAACGGTGTACCGACGCGTCCGCCCTCCGGACGCATGCGGACTCAACTCGAGGCCCGTTGATCTTGTAGTCAATCGTACGATCGTGTGTTAGACTGCCGCGCGATCGAGGCCGCCACGCACACTCCCCCCTCCCCGCCGATCGCCAAGGTCGGCGCCCCGCGCTCCTACGACGCGATCATCGTCGGCGGCGGGCACAACGGGCTGACCACCGCGGCCTACCTAGCGCGAGCCGGCCTGCGGGTGGCGGTGCTGGAGCGGCGGCCGATCCTCGGCGGCGCCTGCGTGACCGAGGAGGTGTGGCCGGGCGCCCGCGTCTCGCGCGCCAGCTACGTCGTCTCGATGCTCCAGCCGCAGGTTGTGGCCGACCTGAAGCTGCGCGACTACGGCTACCGCGCCGTGCCGCTCGATCCCGCCTACGCCGCGCTGACGACGGGCGGCCCGATCTTCTTCTTCAACGAGCCGGCCCGGACCGCCGCCTCGATCGCGAAGTTCTCCAAGCGGGACGGTGACGCGTACGAGGGCTTCGAGGACCTGCTCGACCGTGCCGCCTCCTTCCTGCGGCCGATGATGCTTCGCGAGCCTCCGACACTCGGCTCCCGCCACCCCGCCGACCTGCTCTCCCTGCTTCGCGAGGGCGCGAGGGCCGCCGGCCTCAGCCGCCGAGACGTGCACGACCTGGTCCGCATCTTCACGATGTCGGTCGCCGACCTCCTCGACGACTGGTTCGACCACGATGGGCTCAAGGGCTCGATCGCCTCGACCGGCGTGGTGGGGGTCTGGGCTGGGCCGCGCACGCCCGGCACCGCCTACAACCTGCTTCACCACGCGCTCGGCGAGATCGACGGAATCTCGGGCGGATGGGGGCAGGTGATCGGCGGGATGGGCGCGATCAGCCAGGCTCTGGCACGGTCCGCCGAGGCGGCGGGAGCGGAGATCCGCACCGGCGCCCCGGTCGCCTCGATCGACGTTCGCAACGGCCGGGCGGTCGGGGTCACGCTCGCCGATGGCGAGGAGATCCGGGCGCCGATCGTCGCCTCCGGGGCCCACCCGAAGACGACGGTCCTCGACCTCGCCGGAGCCGAGAACTTCCCGGACGAGGTCGCTGAGGACATGCGCCGCTACCGAACCCGAGGCGGCTCGGTGAAGATCAACCTCGTCCTCTCCGAGGCGCCTCGTTACGAGGGCGTCAGCCCGGAGGAGCAGCACATGCTCGAGCGCACCGGGGTGAACCTCTGCCCGTCGATCGACTACCTCGAGCGGGCCTGGCAGGACGCGCTCGCGGGGCGGCCCGCAGCCGAGCCCTACGTGGAGGCCGAGCTTCCCTCGGCGGTCGACTCGAGCCTGACCGACGACGGGCGGTGGGTGATGACGATGTTCACGCAGTACGGCCCGCCCGACGAGGAGTCGTGGGCCGAGGGTGACCGCGAGCGCTACGGCGACGCCTGTGTCGAGCACCTCGCGCGATTCGCGCCCAACGTACCCGGCGCGATCCTGGAGCGGGAGGTGCTCGCTCCGCCGGACCTGGAGCGAATCTTCGGCCTCGTCGGCGGCTCGATCTTCCAGGGCGAGCAGGGGCTGGATCAGATGGCGTTCATGCGCCCATCGCCACTCCTCTCCCAGTACTCGACCCCGGTCGGCGGGCTCTACCTCTGCGGAGCCGGCACCCATCCCGGGGGCGGCGTGATGGCCGCCGCCGGGCACAACGCGGCCAAGCGGATCCTGCGCGATCGCCGCTTCGGCCGGCTTCGCCGGCGCGCCAGGGCATAAAAGAAGCGCCGCGCCTCGATGAGCGCGGCGCTCTCGTGGGCGCCTCCCTGCGCCCGAGGTCCAGTCTTGTCCTGCTAGTCGTCGACGCCTGCGTCAGCGCGCGCTGCGGCTGCGCGGCCCCCGGCGGCGCCGGCACCGTCGGCACCGGGCCTCCGTTGCCCTGGGCCGATCCGATTCCGAGGACCTCCTCCGGGGCCGACGTAGTCCATGCCGACGCCCTCGGCCACGGCCGCATGGGTGACCTTGCCGTGCGCGACGTTGATCCCGAGCTTGAGCCCCGGATCGCGCCGTGCGGCTTCAGCGACCCCGTGATCGGCGAGCGCGAGCACGTACGGCAGGGTTGCGTTGGTGAGCGCGTACGTGGACGAGATCGGTACGGCGCCCGGCATGTTGGTCACGCAGTAGTGGATCACCCCGTCGACCTCGAACGTGGGATCGCGATGGGTGGTCGGCTTGGACGTCTCGAAGCAGCCGCCCTGGTCGATCGCGACATCGACCAGCACCGCATGCCGCTGCATCAGCTTCAGCTGCGAACGCTTGATCACGTGCGGCGCCCGCGCGCCGTGCAGGAGGACGGCGCCGATCACGAGGTCCGCTGTGGGGAGGCGCTCCTCGATCGCCAGCGTGGAGGAGAAGACAGTCGAGGCGCGCCCCCCGAACGCGATGTCCAGCTCGCGTAGTCGATCGATCGACGTGTCGTAGACGAACACGTCCGCCTCCATCCCGATCGCGATGAAGGCGGCGTTCATCCCCACGGCCCCCCCGCCGATGACCAGCACGTTCGCCGGCGCGACCCCCGGGACGCCCCCGAGCAGGATGCCGCGGCCGCCGAGCGGCTTCTCGAGCATGAACGCGCCGGCCTGGGTCGCGATCTTCCCGGCGATCTCCGACATCGGCGCCAGCAGCGGAAGGCGGCCCGCCTGGTCCTCCACCGTCTCGTAGGCCACGCAGGTCGCTCCCGAGTCGCGCAGCCCGCGCGTCAATTCGGGAGCCGGAGCCAGATGGAGGTAGGTGAACAGCGTCACTTCGGGCCGGATCAGAGGGACCTCCTCCTCCTGCGGCTCCTTGACCTTCAGCACCAGATCGGCCTCGTTCCAGACGTCCTCGGCACCGGGCACGATGCGGGCACCCTGGGCCTCGAAGGCGGAGTCGGCGATCGCGCTGCCCTCCCCGGCCCCCCGCTGAATCAGGACCTCGTGTCCGCGCTCGGCGAGCTCCCTCGCCCCGACCGGAGTCAGGGCGACCCGGTACTCGTCTGACTTGACCTCGCTGGCAACGCCAACTTTCACGTCCTCACCTCCTGTGGAGCCGTGACCTCGAACCGACAGCCGCGTCGCTCGAGCTCGGCGAACATCGCGTCGGGCTCGATGCTGCGCTCGGGCGGGAGGGCGCCGCGGGCGTCGACCTCCCCGCGTGCAAGCAAGCGGATCGCGGCGGCCGCGGGTGCGGCCGTCGAGACGATGCCGCCTCCCAGCCCCCACTCCTCCATCGGCTCAGTGACCGCGCGAACCCTGGCCTGGCGGTCGCCGGTCGAGGCCTCCGCCATGTGGACGGAGACGGTCTGCCCGGAGGGCGGCTCGGCCGCGGCCGCGCGGCGTCGGACCTCTTCGTCGGACGCGCTGGTCAGGGCCCTGAGCTCGGCCTCGAGCTCGGGCGACAGGCAGAGCTTGAAGCTCGCCTCTCGACAGCCGAAGCTGTCGCCGAACGTCCGCAGCTCGGAGTGGATCGTATGGATCGTCCGTCCGCTCCCAATCGGCTCGCCGAAGTCCACCTCCCCGCCATCGCTGAGCGGCTCGATCTCCTCGGGGCGTCCGTCGCGGAGCACGATCGGCTTCATCGTCAGCTCGTCGAGCAGCGTCTGAAGCGCATAGGGAACGCTGAACCCCGGCGGCGGATCGAGGTCCCGCCCGGCCGCGAACACGTGCACTGAGTCGATCGGCGCAGCGGCGCCGTCGCCTGACGCCTCGCCCGATTGAAGGGAGTCCACCGCCACCTTCGCCATCAAGTTGGTCTTCCCGGGCGCGGACCCGACCCCGAGCAGGGCCACCAGGCCCTGCCGGCGGAACTGAAGGTCGAGGTCGAGCTGCAGGCTCGTCATCCAGTAGAGGCCGCCGAGGTCGAGGTAGTGGCATCCCGCGTTCAGACACGCGGCCATGGCATCCAGGTTGACCCGGTAGCTCGCCGAGTTGACGAGGACGTCCGAGTCGTCGAGGGCTCGCGCGAGCGAGCCGG
Organism: uncultured bacterium; assembly: GCA_963772345.1. Taxonomy (GTDB): domain Bacteria; phylum Actinomycetota; class Thermoleophilia; order Solirubrobacterales; family 70-9; genus AC-56. Next base: position 11,557 of record CAVYXB010000016.1, read on the forward strand.
GATCGCTCGCGGCCGCTCGCGCGTCGGTGCGGGCCGCGCTCGCCTTCCCGCCCCCGTGAAGGGTGGCGACGCCCTGTGCCCGGGCCTCATCCAGATCGAGCAGCAGCAGCTCGTCGACCTCGTCCGAGACGGCGAGGTCGCGGACGATCGCGGGCGCAATCGTCCCCCCGCACCAAGAACAGCGACCTTCATGTCACCAACTCCCTGGCCCGAAGGGCCAGCCAGAGCTCGATCCGGTCGGTGGCACGCGAGAGGTCCCGGCCGGTCAGCTCCTCGATCTTGCGGATCCGGTAGCGGAGCGTGTGTCGATGGCAGTAGAGCTGGCGGGCCGCCCGCTCCCAGTTGCCGTTGTGCTCGATGTAGGCCTCGAGCGAACGGAGGAGCTCGCCACCGTATTCGCCCTCCGTGCGCTCGATCGGCTCCAGCAGGCCCTCGCTGTAGAGGCGCAGGGCGTCCTCGTCCTGGAGCGAGAGTAGGAGCGTGAAGGCGCCGAGGTCCTGATGGCTCGCCACCTCCGGCGCGTCGCCGTCGGCGAGCGAGGTCGCCTCGAGCGCGCACCGCGCCTCGTGGAAGGCGCGCCGCATCGACGCCACGTTCATCGGGCGGCTGGCGGCGGCCCGGACCCGCCCGTGAGTCTTCGCGAGCGCCGACCGCAGCGTGGCCGCGATCCCCACCGGGTCTCCGGCGCGGGCGTCGATCACCGCGCAGAGCAGCGGCCGGCCCGCCGTGGCGCTGGTCGCCACCAGCGCGCCGACGCCCGCGTCGGCCAGCTCGAGCTCCAGGCCGCGCTCGCCCGCGTGCGCGTCCTCCAGGTCGAATACCAGCACCGCAGCCTCGGCGCCGATTCCGAACGGCCGCAGGCGACCACGGAGCTCGTCGGGGTCGAGGCGGCCGCCCGAGGGCCTCCGCCAGCAGATCGCCGGCGAGGCGGCGCTCGGTCTCCCGAACGACGCGCTCTCGCATCAGCTCGAGGCCGACCACCATCGCGCCCTGTCTGGCGGTCAGCCGCTCGAACTCGCCGAGCGGGCCACGCTGGCTGACGACGATGAGCCACGCGACGGGGGCGCCGCCGCGCCGTCCGGGGACCGGAACGGCCAGCGCGCGGTCCGTAAGCGACGGGTGCTGTGGCGCGAACGCGGTCACCGTCCCGGTCGATGCACGGCTCGCCAGCTCCCCCGCCAGCGCCTTGAGCGCCGCCGCGCTGGGACCGCCCTTGCTCGGATGGCGGGCCAGCTCTCGCCCGGTCGCGTCCTGCACGATCGCGGACCCGCCGATCGCGCCCGCGACGGAGCCGAGCACGGCCTCGAGCCCGCGACCCTCGATCACCAGCCGTTCCAGACGCTCGTGCACCTGAGTGCCGCGCTCGAGCACGGCGTACTGCTCGTTCACGAGCAGCGCGAAGGCCCGCTCGGTGATCGCGATGAACGGCATCTCGTAGGGAACCTCGAACAGCGGCATGCCCAGCTTCTCCGCCTCGTCGCGGAGGGCCTTCGGCATCCGCTTGTGCTCGAACCCCGTTCCAAGGCCGAGCCCGGCCACCTCGTGGTCGGCGAGCAGGTCGACGAAGCGGCGCTGGCGGGCGGCGCCGCTCAGCTGGATCCCGGTCGTGAGCAGCAGCTCGCCGCCGGAGAGCCATTGAGTCGGGTCCTCGAGCTCCGAGATGTGCACCCAGCGGATCGGGCGCTCGGCGCCCTCGGCCCCGGCGACCAGCTCGAGGCCGCAGTCGGCGACGAGGTTGCCGACCGTCAGCATCGCGTCAGTGCCAGCGCGTCGATCGGCGCTGCGTCCCGGTGGAGTTGCTCCCCTGCCTGACCTGTTTCGCGGCCTCGGTGAGGACCGGGCGCAGGACGCTTTCGATCTCCTCGAACTGCTCGGTGTCGCACACCAGCGTGGGCGCCAGCTGGACCACGGGGTCGCCCCGGTCGTCGGCCCGGCAGATCAGGCCGCGCCGGAACAGCTCGCCCGACAGGAAGCCGCGCAGGAGCCACTCCGACTCCTCGTCGGTGAACCCGTCCTTCGTCCCCTGGTCCTTGACCAGCTCGATCGCGTGGAAGAACCCAGCGCCGCGGACGTCCCCCACGATCGGGATGTCGCGCAGCGAGTCGAGCATCGCGCGGAACTCGTCCTCCTTGGCGCGGACGTGGCCGCAGATGTCCTCGCGCTCGAAGACGTCCAGGTTGGCCATCGCGACGGCGGCCGCCACGGGGTGGCCGGCGAAGGTGAGCCCGTGGGCGAAGGACTCGTTCCCCTCCATGAACGGCGCCGCGACCCGGTCGGACGCGATCAGCCCGCCCATCGGCACATAGGCGGACGTGAGCGCCTTGGCGACGGTCATGATGTCGGGCTGGTAGCCGTACCGCTCGCACCCGAACCAGTAGCCGAGCCGGCCCCAGGCGCAGATCACCTCGTCGGAGATCAGCAGCACGTCATAGCGGTCGCAGATCTCCCGTACGCGCTGGAAGTAGCCGTCCTGCGGCGGGATGCAGCCGCCGGCGTTCTGGAGCGGCTCGAGGATGACCGCGGCGACCGTGTCGGGGTGCTCGTAGAGGATCCTCTCCTCGATCTGGTCGGCCGCCCAGAGGGGATCCCGATCGGCGGGCCACCGATAGCTGTCCGTGTTGGGCACCTGGGATCCGCCGGGTACCAGGGGCTCGAACTCCTGGCGGAGGTCGGAGATGCCGGTGGCCGCCAAGGCGCCGAGCGTGGTGCCGTGGTAGGCGATCTCACGGCTGATGAACTTGGTCTTGCGGGGGTTGCCGGTGCGCTGGTGGTAGGCGCGGGCCAGCTTGATCGCCGACTCCACGGCCTCCGAGCCCCCCGAGGTGAAGAAGACGCGATTCAGGTCGCCCGGCGCGAGGGACGCGATCCGAGCGGAGAGCTCGATCGCTCGCGGGTGCGCGTAGCTCCAAATGGTGAAGAAGTCGAGCTCCGCGACCTGGCGCGCCGCGGCATCGCCGAGCTCCGTCCTGCCATGGCCGGCGTTGACGCAGAAGAGGGCCGAGAGGCCGTCCAGATAGCGGTTGCCCTTCTCGTCCCAGACGTAGGGCCCCTCGCCGCGGACGATGATCGGGACGTCGGCGTTCGTCATACGCGCCGTGCCGCGTGAAGTGCATCCAGAGGTGTCGCTTGGCGAGCTCCTGGAGATCCGTGGCGGCGGTCGTCACGGTTGCGCTGGTAGTTGCCATCTGGGTCTCTCCTCCCGTCCTGCGACTGCGTGTCCAAGCTATATCGACGTTCCGTACAACGGTAGCCGTCGAGGCTCAGAAAGCACAACCGAGATTAGGTTCAAAGATGCTACCCGGTTCTTATACAAATCGCACAACGCACTTTTCCGGTTTTGGGGATTCTGCACCTTGCGCGTGCTCAGCCCGAGGCATACGCTGGTTGGCCTGAGCGGTTAGTTTTCCGGTCGGTAGATCGCCAAGACGGCAGACGAGACGCTCGAGGAGACGAGGAGGAGGAGCTGACTTTGGACCGGGGCAGCGGCAACGGCGCTCCAGAGGGAGTGGATGCGTCTGCCGATTCTGGTGAGCCCAGCGTCCGGCTGGACCGGGTCAGCAAGCACTTCGGCGACCTCGTCGCCGTTCGGGAGATGGAGCTCGACATCGCGCCCGGGCGAGTTCTTCACCATGCTCGGCCCGAGCGGCTGCGGCAAGACCACGACGCTGCGCATGGTCGCCGGCTTCGAGCAGCCCACCGCGGGCCGGGTGCTCATCGACGGCCAGGACGTCGCCGGCCTCCCCTCGTACCGCCGCCCCACCAACACGGTCTTCCAGAGCTACGCCCTGTTCCCGCACCTGAGCGTGCGCGAGAACGTCGCCTTCGGGCTGCGCCGCAAGAAGGTCCCGAAGGCCGAGATCGCAGATCGGGTCGAGGCCGAGCTCGAACGGGTGGGCCTCGCCGCGGAGATCAACCGCAAGCCCAATCAGCTCTCCGGTGGACAGCAGCAGCGCGTCGCCCTGGCTCGCGCGCTGGTCAACCTCCCCAAGGTCCTGCTGCTCGACGAGCCGCTCGGTGCCCTGGACCTGAAGCTTCGCAAGGGACTCCAGGTGGAGCTGAAGCGGATCCAGCGCGATGTCGGGATCACCTTCGTCTACGTCACGCACGATCAGGAGGAGGCCCTGACGATGTCCGACCGCATCGCGGTCATGTCGAACGGGGTGATCGAGCAGGTCGACACGCCGGAGACCGTCTACGAGCGCCCCAGCACCACGTTCGTCGCCGGCTTCATCGGGGTCTCCAACCTGATGCCCGGTCAGGTCACGCAGGCGAACGCCGGCCGCGGCACCATCCGCCTCGACACCGGCCTGGAGGTGGAAGTCGCGATCGACGGGATCACGCCCGGCGAGCGCTGCCACGCCGTGGTCCGCCCCGAGAAGCTCGAGATCGGACATGCGAGCGAGCCGGCGAGCGACGGCCTGCCGAGCGTCGAGGGGGTGGTCGAGAGCTCGGTGTATCTCGGCACCTCCACCCAAATCGTCGTGCGGATCCCGGGTGAAGTCTCGATGACCGTGCTCGTGCCGAATGCATCGGAGGCGGAGCGGGCGCGGCTGCCCGGCGGAGGCGCTGCGGTTCGGCTCAGCTGGGCGCCCGAGCACATGCACGTGGTGCGCGAGTCCACGGCGCGTCCCGACGCGGACGCGGAGGCCGAGCCGGCCGACAGAGAGGACCAGTTGCCCGAAGAAACGACGGTGTGAGGAGGCAGTGCAGGCGATGCTCACCAAGCGGCACAGGGACCATCGGACCAAGCGGGGATCGGGAAGCGTTCATCTCAGGCGGTTCGCGATCGCGGCGCTGGCCCTCGGGGCCAGCCTCGGCGTCGCGGCATGCGGCGGCGGCGGCGGAGGGATCGAGAGCGGTGGCAGCAGCGGGAGCGTGCAGACGGTCAAGTTGACGGGCAAGCCCAGCGGCAACCTGACGATCTCGAACTGGCCCCTCTACATCGACAAGAACACCGTTCCGAACTTCGAGAAGGCGACCGGCGTCTCGGTCAAGTACATCGAGGACGTGAACGACAACGCCGAGTTCTTCGGCAAGATGCAGCCGCTCCTGGCCAAGGGTCAATCGGGGGGCACGGTCGATCTTCGTCGTCACCGATTGGATGGCGAACAAGATGCACGAGCTCGGCTACCTCCAGAACCTCGACAAGTCCGGCGATCCCGAACGTCAAGAAGAACCTGATCCCGTCGCTGAAGCACCCGACCTTCGACCCGAACCGCGACTTCTCGGTGCCGTGGCAGTCGGGGATGACGGGCCTCATCGTCCGCAAGGACCTGGCGCCCGACGTGCAAGTCGATCTGCGACCTGTTCGACCCCAAGTACAAGGGCAAGGTCGACATGCTCACCGAGCTGCGCGACACGGTCCCGCTGGTGATGAAGTGCAAGGGGGTGGACCTCAGCCACGCGACGGAGAGCGACTGGCTGGCCGCAATCGACAAGATCAAGGCGGCGGCTGACTCCGGACAGATCCGGCGCTTCACCGGCAACGACTACGCGCGCGACCTGACGAGCGGCGACGTGGACGCCGTGATCGGATGGTCCGGGGACGCCGTGCAGCTCCAGGCGGACAACCCGAACATCCAGTTCGTGATGCCGAAGGAGGGCTGCATGATCTTCTCGGACAACATGGTGATCCCGGTCGGGGCGCCCAACCCGACCGCCGCCGAGGCGTGGATGAACTACGTCTACGACCCCAAGAACCAGGCCCCGATCACCGCCTACAACAGCTACTTCACGCCGGTCAACGGCGTGAAGCCGATCCTCCAGAAGACGGACCCCGCGGCCGCGAAGAGCCCGCTGATCTTCCCGACCAAGCAGTTCACGAAGAAGTGCGACGTGGCGCCCTCACTCAACGAGCGAAGAGCAGCAGCAGGTCACCCAGGCGTTCGACGCGGTGATCAACGGGTAGCGGCGGTTGCGGCGGCGCGTGACCGTGAAGCGATGACGGCCGCGCGGCGGCGCCTCGTCCCCTACTTCCTCCTCTTCCCGGGGACCTTCTGGCTGATCGTGTTCTTCGTCGTGCCCATGTACTACATGGCGCGGCTCTCGCTCGACTCCGGCACGCTCGAGACGGGCTTCACGTTCAGCTGGCAGTGGTCGCAACTACAAGGACGCGTTCTCGCTGTACGACACGCCGTTCCTGCGCTCCTTCTATTACGCGGGCGCCGCAACGCTGATCGCGCTTGCGATCGGCTACCCGCTCGCCTACGCGATCGCGTTCAAATCCGGGCAGGTGGAAGAACGCGATGCTCGTCGCCGTGGTGGCGCCGTTCTTCACCACCTACCTGATCCGCACGATCGCCTGGGAGACGATCCTGTCCGACAACGGCGTCGTGGTGAACTCTCTGCAGGCGGTGGGGATCCTGGGCCCGCGACGGCCGGCTCCTGCAGACCGGCGACCGCGGTGATCGCGGGCATCACCTACAACTTCCTGCCGTTCATGGTGCTCCCGATCTACGCCAGCCTGGACCGCGTGGACGAGGGCCTGATCGAGGCGGCGAAGGACCTCTATGCATCCTCGCGCTCGGCGTTCCTGAAGGTCACCCTGCCCCTCTCGGCGCCCGGGGTGATCGCGGGGACGCTGCTCACCTTCATTCCGGCGGTCGGCGACTACGTGAACGCGTTCTTCCTGGGAAGCACGAGCAATCACATGATCGGAAACGTCATCCAGGGCCTCTACCTGACCCAGCGTGACTATCCCAGGCCGCGGCCGCCCTGTCGTTCGTGCTCATGGCGGTGATCATGGTGGCCGTGTTCGTCTACATCCGCTTCGCGGGCTCCGAGGCGCTGATGGGCGAGGAGGCGGTGGGGGGCTGATGGAGGCCGGCACCGCGGCCGCCCCGTCCTACGTCCACCGCGAGTCGGCGGCATCTCGAGCCTGGAGGTGGCTGCGCGAGCACGCGATCAACATCTACGCGGGATTCGCGATCGCCTACCTGCTGTTGCCGGTCGCGATCATCATCCTGTTCTCGTTCAACAACCCGGCCGGCAAGTACAACTTCACCTGGGTCGGCTTCACCCTCAGCCACTGGGGGAACGCCTTCGGGCTCCCCGACCTCAACGACGCGCTGTTCACGAGCCTGCGACTGGCGCTGTTCGCGACCCTGATCTCGACCGCGCATCGGAACGTTGATGGCGCTCGCGCTCGTGCGCTACAAGTTCTTCGGCCGCCGCTCGGCCAACTTCCTGATCGTCGTCCCGATGGCGACGCCGGAGGTCGTGATGGGCGCCTCGCTCCTGTCCTTCTTCCTGATCCTGAACACGCCGTCGCTCGGGTTCTCGACGCTGCTGATCGCGCACGTCATGTTCTGCATCAGCTTCGTCGTCGTCGTGGTGCGCTCGCGACTGATCGGCTTCGACCGCAGTCTGGAGGAAGCCGCCCGCGACCTGGGCGCGAACGCGTTCCAGACGTTCAGGCTCATCACCCTGCCGCTGATCATGCCCGGGGTCATCGGCGCCGCGCTGCTCGCCTTCGCGCTGTCGATCGACGACTTCGTCGTCTCGAACTTCAACTCGGGCACCACGGTGACCTTCCCCCTCTACATCTTCGGCGCCGCGCAACGCGGCATTCCGGTCGAGGTGAACGTGATCGCGACGATGCTGTTCGCGCGTCACGCTGGTGGCGATGGGCTTCACGGTTCTCCAGCAGCGGCGGGCCGATCGGCTCGCCGCGGTCAGACCACAACAGGAAGGGGAGTAAGGACAGCATGGAAAGCGCAGCCGTACCGGTCGAGGCGCGGCGGCGTCGCCCCTGGCGAGAAGGGCCTGAAGTCAGGCGCGCTCGGCTACCTGTCGAACCTGGTCATCGGCGTCGCCTCGACGGCCCCGGGTACAGCCTCGCGGCCACGCTCGGGTTCGTGATCGCCGTCGCCGGGATGGGCTTCCACGCACCGGCGATCATGATCGTTTCGTTCATCCCGATGCTGCTGATCGCCGCTGCCTACAACTACATGAACAAGGCGGACCCCGACTGCGGCACGAGCTTCACCTGGGTGACCCGGGCGATGGGGCCGCGTCTCGGATGGCTGACCGGCTGGGCGATCGTCGCCGCCGACGTGATCGTGATGGCGACCCTCGCCTACATCGCGGGCGTCTACACCTTCCTGCTCTTCGGCCTCGACGCCGCCGCCGCCAACCTGCTCGACGTCAGCATCGTCGGCCGCGATCTGGATCGCCGTGATGACCTGGATCTGCTGACGTCGGGATCGAGCTCTCCGCACGCACCAGTTCTTCCTGCTCGGCGATGGAGATCTTCGCGCTGGCGCTGTTCGCCGTCGTGGCGCTGGTCAAGGTCTACTCCGGGAGCGCCCCGCGGACTCCATGCCGTGCATCCTGCGCTCGACGTGGTTCTCGCCGTTCGGGATCCCGGGTGGCAGCACAGCCCTGATCGACGGCGTTCTGCTCGGCGTGTTCATCTACTGGGGCTGGGACAGCGGCGTCTGCGTCAACGAGGAATCCGAGAACAGCAGCAACGGCCCCGGCAGGGCCGCGGTGATGAGCACCATCCTGCTCGTGCTGATCTACGTCGTGGTCGCCGTCGCAGCGCAGGCATGGACGGACCGAACGTTCTTGAGCCACAACTCAGGACGACGTGCTGAGCGCCCTCGGCGGCAAGCGTCTTCGGCTCCCCACTCGACAAGCTCCTGATCATCGCGGTGCTGACCTCGGCGTCGGCGTCGACCCAGACGACCATCCTGCCCACGGCCAGAACGACGCTGTCGATGGCCAGGTTCGGGGCGATCCCCAAGGCGTTCGGGCGCATTCATCCGCGGTTCCTGACCCCCGACGTCTCGACGATCACGATGGGCGTGGTGTCGCTGATCTGGACGCTGTTCATCATCAACGTCAGCCAGAACGTCCTCGACGACTCGATCACCGGGCTCGGCTTCCAGATCGCCTTCTACTACGGCCTGACCGGGTTCGCCTGCACGATCTTCTACCGCAAGGAGCTGTTCAAGAGCTTCCGCAACTTCTTCATGGTCGGAGTGGTCCCGTTCCTCGGCGGAGCATCCTCATCTACGGGGATCTTCGTGAAGGCGTTCATCGACTACAAGACCACGAGCACGGTCGTCAACTACACCGGCGGTATCGCTCGGGATCGGGGCGCCGGTCGTGATCGGCGTCGGCCTGCTGGTCTTTGGCGTGGTGGTGATGGTGGTCGCGAACTTCGTCTATCCGCAGTTCTTCAGGCGCAAGCGCGAGACCGCGCCCGAGGGCTTCCTGGAGGGTCTCGCCAGCGGGCCCGCCGTGGACACGGTGACACCCGAGTGACGGCCTCCCCGAGGCGCATCAGATCAGAGGAGGACGAGATGAGCGAGATCGTCGTCGGCTACGACGGCACCGAAGGGCGCCAAGGCCGGCGCTCGAGAAGGCGGTCGAGTTCGCCAAGGAGCTCGGGGACAAGGTCGTGATCGTGTTCGGCTACGCCCCAGGCGGATACGGAGGCGGCGAGGTGCGACCCAACGCGAGGCGGTCAAGGAGCTCGGGCGAGAAGCTGACCAAGGAAGCCAACGAGGTCGTCTCCGCGGCCGGCGTGGATCACGAGATCGAGATGATCAACGAGCGTGGCGCCGAGGCCCTGAGCGACGTGGCCAACAAGCGCGACGCGCGCATGATCGTCGTCGGCAGCTACGGCGAGTCCCCGATTGCGGGGGCGGTGCTGGGTCGAACCGCCTACAAGCTCGTGCACGTCGCCGAGCGCCCGGTGCTGGTGGTGCGGGCCTAGCCCGGCGGTCCGCCTACAGCGCCGAGGTCGCGCGCGATACCCGGCGTGTGGGCGCCGAGGAAGACGAACACCGGGTGCGGCGCACCCGCGGTGACGACCTGCACCGACGACCCCTCGGGCGCCTCGGCCTTGATTCGCTCCGCCAGCTCGTTCGCCCGCTCCTCGCTGGCGGCGCCGACCAGGAGGTACTTCCAGTGTCGCCGCACCTCGATGCCCTCGCCGGAGAGCCGAGAGGCGAGCTCGCGCGGTGTCGTCGCGGCTCGGCAGGTCGACGCGCACCTCCCACTGGTATGCCCAGCGGCGGCCGCGGCTCAGCCTCGGCGTCGCGTCTCGTGGCGCTCGTGCTCCAGCGCGCGCTGCGTCCTCGGTCTCGGGCATCGGGATCGGAGGCGTCCTTCCACGCGTCCTCGTCCGGGATGCCAGCGGGTCAGCGGAGATGTCGGCGGACAGGCCCTCGGCGTCGACCAGCTCCCGGGCGACCCGCTCGGCCTCGCGGGCCTGCTCCTCGGTCTGCGCGTACATGAACATCCTCGAGCCGTCCCGGGTGACGATGACCCGGTCGCCCAGCCGCTTTCGCGCCTCGTCGTCCAGGTCGAGGCTCCGCAGGCGCTCGCCCAGCTTGAGCCCGTGCTGCTCGTCGTCGAGGTCGACCTCGACCCTCCACTCGTCGCTCATGACCACAAGTTTCTAGCATCAGTTCGATGATGGGTACCGACACGACGATCGCCGCGCCGGATACCCGCCTGCTGATCGGGGGCGAGCGGGTCGAGGGAGAGGGCGCGACGCTCGGGGTCGAGAACCCCGCAACCGAGGAGGAGATCGCCGGCGTGGGAACGCCCTCCGAGGACCAGGTCGGCGCCGCGATCGCCACGGCGCGGGAGGCCCAGCGGGCCTGGGAGCGGACGCCGGCCGTCGAGCGAGCCGACGCCCTTCACGAGGTCGCGGCGCGCCTTCGAGCCCACGCCGAAGATCTCGCCAAGCTGATGACGGCCGAGGGCGGCAAGCCGCTGGTCGAGAACTCCGACGAGATCGGTTGGACCGCTGCTGCGTTCGATTACTACGCCGAGATCGGCCGCGACTCGGCGGGGCGAGTCATCCCCTCGATCGAGTCGACTCAGGTGTCCCTGGTGGTGAAGGAGCCCGTCGGCGTGGTCGCCTGCATCGTCCCCTGGAACTATCCGCTCCTGCTCCTGGCGTGGAAGCTCGCGCCGGCGCTGGCCGGCGGCAATACGACGGTGTGCAAGCCGTCGGAGTTGACACCGCTGTCCACCCTGGCGCTGGCGCCGTGCCTCGAGCACCTCCCGGCCGGCGTGGTCAACCTGCTCGCCGGCGCGGGGGACGTCGGGGAGCGAATCGTCCGGGATCAGGGCGTGGACTGCGTCGCCTTCACGGGGTCGGTGCCCACCGGGAAGCGGATCGCCGCCGCCTGCGCCGAGCGGGTCGCGCGGATCAACCTGGAGATGGGCGGCAAGGATCCCTTCATCGTGTGCTCGGACGTCGCCGAGCGGATCGACGTCGCCGCCAAGGGAGGGGCATGGGCCGCGTTCCTCAACGCCGGCCAGGTCTGCACCTCCGCCGAGCGCTTCTACGTGATGTCCGACGTCTACGACGACTACCTGCAGGCGTTCGTCGAATACACCGGGGGCCTTCGCATGGGCGACCCGCTCGAGCCGAACACGGACATCGGGCCCATGGTCTCCGACGCTCAGCGGCAGAAGGTCCGCGACCAGCTCGAGGCCGCGGTGGCCGCCGGCGCCGAGATCGTGATCGGCGGCGACGGGGCAGGCCGGGAGCGGGGCCACTACCTCTCACCCGCGGTCGTCACCGGCGCGCCCGCCGAGACCGATCTGCTCCGCGAGGAGACCTTCGGGCCCGTGGCGCCGATCGTCCCGGTGAAGTCGCTGGAGGAGGCGATCGAGCTGGCGAACTCGACTCGCTTCGGCCTCGGCGCCAACGTCTACACGCGAGACTTGGGGAACGTGGTCAGGTGCATGAGGGAGATCAAGGCCGGAACCGTGTGGTTCAACGACCCCCTGACCGACAACGACGCCGGACCGTTCGGAGGCTTCAAGCAGTCCGGCCTGGGTCGCGAGCTCGGCCGCGAGGGCCTGGAGGCCTTCCAGGAGACGAAGCACGTGCACATCGAGACCGAGATCGCTCCGAAGGAGTGGTGGTATCCATATGGAGGGACCGGAGGTTCCGAATGAGCGCCAGGGAATCGCCACTCGCCACAACCAGCTCGCCTCTCCAAGGCGAGGCGCGAAGGCTGCGGAACTACGTCGGCGGCGAGTGGGTGGAGCCGTCGGGCGAGTGGCTCGACGACACCAATCCGGCGACCGGGGAGCTCGTCGGGCTGGTTCCGCTGTCGGGATCCGGGGATGTGGACCTCGCCGTCGCTGCGGCGCGCGCCGCTCAGCCCGAATGGCGCGCGGTCGCCCCGCAGCGTCGGGCGCGGGCGGTGATGGCGCTTCGCGAGGCGCTCTGGGCCAACCGTGACGAGATCGCCGCGCCTCGTCACCGAGGACATGGGAAAGACCCTCGACGACGCGGGCGGCGAGGTGTTGAGGGGAATCGAGTCGACCGAGGCAGCCTGCGGCATCCCCCACCTGCTCAAGGGCGAGGGGCTCGAGGGGGTCGCGAGCGGCGTCGACGTGGACCTCGTCCGCCAGCCGGTGGGGGTCGTCGGCGCGATCACGCCGTTCAACTTCCCGGCCATGATCCCCCTCTGGTTCCTCCCCTTCGCGATCGCGTGCGGCAACACCTTCGTCCTCAAGCCGTCGGAGCGCGACCCTCGGCCCTCGGAGCGGATCTTCGAGCTCATCGACGGAATCGACGAGATCCCTGCGGGCGTCTGCAACCTGGTGCACGGCGCGCACGATGCGGTCAACGGACTGCTGGACCACCCGGAGGTGGACGCGATCTCGTTCGTCGGGCAGGCGACGACCGCCCGTTACGTCGCCGAGCGCTCGGCGGCCACCGGCAAGCGGTGCCAGGCGCTCGGCGGCGCCAAGAACTCCCTGGTGGTGATGCCCGACGCCGACCTCGAGACAGACCGTCCCCGCGATCATGGGATCCGCGTTCGGAGCCGCCGGCCAGCGATGCCTCGCGGGCTCGGTCGCGGTGCTGGTCGGCGATCGCGCCCGCCAGGACGAGGTCCGCGAGGCCCTTGTGACCGCCGCCTCGAGCCTGCGGGTCGGTCCGGGCGGGGACGCCGACACCGACGTGTGTCCGCTCGTCGGCGCGGACGCGCGGGAGCGGATCGCCGGCGCGCTCGATCGCGCCGGGGCCGCGGCCGTCGAGATCGTGCTCGACGGCCGCGACGAGGATCCGGGGCCGGCCGGCACCATGCTCGGCCCGACGATCGTCGAGACCTCCGACCCCGAGTCCGAGGTGGCCCGGGAGGAGCTCTTCGGACCGCTCCTGACCCTGGTGCGCGCGGACGACCTCGACGGGGCCCTGGAGTTCGCCAATGGGTCGCGATACGGCAACGCCGGCTCGATCTTCACGTCTTCCGGCGACGCCGCCCGCCGCTACCGCTACGGCATGGAGGCGGGGATGCTCGGAGTGAACATCGGCGTCGCCGCCCCGGTGGCGTGGTTTCCGTTCTCCGGCTGGAAGGACTCCCTCGATGGCGACCTCCATGCCAACGGCCGGGACGCCGTCGAGTTCTACACCCGCACGAAGGTCGTCACGTCGCGCTGGTCACTAGTGGTCACGTCCGCAGAGCCGAGCTGAGTAGGGCCTGCCGCCGCGTAAGCAGGCGCCCTGCGCGTCGAGTGTCGCCGGAGGCGCTACCAAGGTAACGCAAGTGCCGAGCTCGATCCAGGGCTCGGGCTAGAGGCAAGCCGTATCCCCGCCACGCAGCCGTGATTCGCGGCGCGGAGACGTGCGGCTCGCCTCCTAGCGGCCGACGTGGATGCCCATTCGCTCCGGCAGCCCGGCCACGAAACGGGTGAGAGGGCCGGGGCGCTGCCCCCGCTCCTCGAGGTGCTCGCGCCGCACGAGCGCCCTGCGGACGACCGTCCCACCGAGATACCGCAGCGGCTCGGGGGGGACGCGGCCACCGGGCGCGTCGATGAGCGGCAGGCGCGACGGCTCGTCCCGCCGCCCGAGCGCAAGCGACGCCAGCGTCCGCCCCACCAAATGCGAGGGGCCGACCCCATTTCCGGTATAGCCGCAGGCGTAGTGCAAGCGGCCACCATCCAGGCTGCCGATCATCGGCAGGTGGCTGGGCGATACGTCGATGGGGCCACCCCAGGCGTGCTCGACTCGCCGGCCGGCGAGCGCGGGGAAGAAGCGGACAAGACTCCGCTCCACCTCGGCGACGACCATCGGGTCGACCTCGGCTCGACCGTCCAGCCGGTCGGCGCGCACGACCCGGCCCCCACCCCAGCCGAACGCGATCCGGTCGTCCCGAGTGGTCCTGAAGTAATGCACCAGCGTCCGGGAGTCCGTGATGCACTCGCCGCCCCTCCAGCCGAGCTCATCGAGGACGTCCGGCACCGGCTCGGTCATCACCATGTGGCTCGAGGTCACCGTCAGCCGATGGCGCAGTGGGCGATGGCCGGCGAGCGCGGGACCGCACG